>ONKF01000009.1 GCA_900318335.1 uncultured Prevotellaceae bacterium | reverse complement strand
TACTATCAAATACTTGTGTCCAAATGCCCTCAAGTTTACTTGAGTCAATACTCTTGACATCATCGTCACCGCAGGATGCCAAGGAGAACAATGTGAACAATATTAGGATAAAACCTAAAAACTTTAATTTTCTCATTTCATTACCCTTGTTTACATATTAAATACTACTGATTAACACTACTGATTAACGTAGGATAAATGCGATTATTATTTTACTTGCGTTCATTTTTTGGTGATTTATTGTTCATGAGGCGCTGGTATTCGCCAGACTTTTATAATTTTAGAAAAGTTGCTCAACCGATTAAGATGGGAAATGGCATTAAGTGGCGCTCTTTTGATTAATCATTTCTCCAAGTTCATCGACGTCAAAACAAAAATCATCATCAAGAAACCAGTTACGCATCCACGCACCCCAAATCGCACCTATAACTAACGAGCTATTCATGAAAAGCGCGTATGGCCAGGAATCTGGTCCATACCAGACAAAACAAGCGCAAAGTACCGCAACAGGATAGGGGATACATAGTCGCAATTTATGGGTAGTTATCAACCGCTTCACTTCCCTTAAATACTGTGGCGCTTTATTTGCGTTTTTCATTCTTGTGAGATAGCGCTGCATAATCAGGGTATGGATACGATCTACAATAAATGCCGCAACGATGAAAATGCCGCACCAGACGTTATATTCCCATAAATCATTCTTGACATAGCTATATACTTCGACCGCAATAAGAATTGCGATCAAAATGATCCATACAGTAATAAACTCCCAATGCTTCTTCCTGCCTTGTGTATTATGCCATTTGACCAAATTCTCGGCCTTTGCGTTAATGCGCTCTCGCAACTCCTGCAAGTGCTGTTCATCGTTCACCGTCTGAGGTTCTTGAAAATCTGCCATAATAATATCTCATTTTGAATATTGTCGGTCCATGAGGAACCTTAGTCGAGGGAAATAAGTTGTTCAACTATGATGGCGATAAAAGAAGATGTCATTACTTCTCAATGAGTTCTTGCAGCTGTTCTATGATCTCCTTCTCTTTGCGATACCAGGGGCCATAACTCTTGATGGTAAGGACTAAAATAATCACGAATGCTACTACCGCCTCAATAATCGAAAACAGATTTACATGTATGACGCTTTCAACAATTATTAGAAGCCAGCCGGCATTTCCAGCTATTTTTTCGATTAGAGAATTCTTTCTAAACCAAGACAATAGCTGCTCTGGAGTTTCAAGGTCGTCAATTTTCTTTTTAAACCGGTAGTTGTACAGACCGAACCATCCCGCTATGCAACCAATAACCAACCAAATCACGAAGCTTATCATGTCTTTAGTATCAAATGGCCTTGGCCCAGAGTACATCTTGAATACCAGGATCGAGAACAGCACAGCCACCATAGCCAAGATAGTGATATGCATTATTGTTCTTGATTTACACATTTTCTTGAGCATCTCGAACCGTTCACCTCGACTCAGGTTGTCTAATGTTTCCGTTTCCATAATGATTCGTATAAATTGGTTAATAATTTCAATATTTAGACACATTGGACCATCAATAGTTTACAAAAGTAATGATTATTTCGTTTAATGCATCAATTTCTTTAAGAAAAATACGAGGCTGGCTTTTTATGCTTTGTTGTGATTGGGGTGCCAAGATTTGGCACTTGCTCATTCTACCTTTGCAGTGTAAAAGAAAAACAAGGAGGAATGATTATGAACAAGAACATCAGCAACATCGTGAATCTGGGCGACCGCATCTGTGCAACGCTTGAGTGCAACGGGCGTCGTCTTGCTAGTGTGAATGGATCCAACTTTAACAGTCTTGAGGCCGTTAGGCGTGCCTTGCTTGACCTTGCAGGCCGCTATGTGGGCATGGCTGTGCTGACGGTGCGCAACTGCACCCAGGGATGGCGTGATGTGACAGCGCTTGCCACCATGCGCCGCGCTGCTGCGACAATCCCCACTGCCGCTCCCCGCGTGGGCGCCCAGTACCTCATCCCCTGGGCTTCTTGAAAATTATTGTGCCCCTGATTGAACCATGATTGGCGAATAAGTTGTAAATTTGTAATCTCAAAACATAATAGTACTATGAAAGGAATTATTGGAGCTATTGCCGGCGATGTCATTGGGTCGGCATACGAGTTTAACCCGACAAGGGACTACAACTTCGAGTTGTTCAGGCCCGAGAGCACTTTTACCGATGACACGGTACTCACGATAGCCAACGCACAGTGGCTGCTTGATGATGAGCAGCACACCCACGAGCGACTGGTAGCCATCATGCAGGACCTGTGTACCCGGTATGATAACCGCGGCTATGGTGGCCGGTTTGCCCGATGGATTGGTACGAGGAATCCTCAGCCGTATAATTCCTATGGCAACGGATCGGCAATGCGTGTGAGTCCTGTGGGTTACTATGCGCGGTCGCTCGAAGAAGCATTGACGTTAGCCCGGATTTCGGCCGAGGTGACTCACAACCACCCCGAGGGAATCAAGGGAGCCCAAGCCACTGCAGTGGCCATTTACATGGCACGCAAGGGTAAGAGCAAGCAGGAAATCCGTGACTATGTGGAGCAGGAAATCGGATATGACCTGAGCCGAACCCTTGAGCAGATCCGTCCAACATATACCTTCAACGAACTGTGCCAGACCACGGTCCCCGAGGCTCTCACGTGTTACCTGGAGGGCAAGGACTATGAGGATGTCATCCGTCTGGCCGTGTCGCTTGCAGCCGATGCCGATACCCTTGCAGCCATCGCTGGCCCCATCGCATCGGCCGTGTGGGATGTGCCCAATGAGATTTCACAGCCTGCCATCGCTCTGCTGAGCGAGGAGTTTTGTACAATCCTGCTGCGGTTCAACGAACTCGTGGCGCAACGAGAGAATGAAGCCTTATGATGGACATGAACAACGGCATCCTGAAGGTGGTGAAAAGCCTGGCTGCCAAGAAATACCGAGATGACGAAGGCCTGTTTGTGGCCGAGGGAACCAAGTGTGTGCGTGACACGTGGCAGCACTTCAACTGCCGCTGGCTCATCGCCAAGCGCTCGTGGTATGACCAGTGCGGCACGGCCGAGCACTATGACAAGATCGTGTTTGCCAATGGCCAGCAGATGGCGCGTATCTCGCAGTTTGATACCCCCAGCGATGTCATCGCCGTCTATGAGAAGCCAGTTGACACCATTGACAGTGAGCGCGTTGCTTCAAGCCTCAACATCGTTCTCGACAACATCCAGGACCCGGGTAACCTGGGCACGATTATACGTCTTGCCGACTGGTTCGGTATCCGTGACATCTTTGCCAGCCGCACCACAGTGGATGTCTATAACCACAAGGTCGTTCAAGCCACCATGGGTGCTATCGCCCGGGTCAAGGTGCACTACGGTGACCTGGAGGAATTGTTTGAGGAGTTTCCCGACCTGCCCATCTATGGCACCTTCCTTGATGGAAAGGACATCTACAAGAGCGAGTTGGGCAAGAAGGGATTTGTCGTGTTCGGCAACGAGGGCCAGGGCATCGGCGCCAAGGTCGCCAAGCATGTCAATAGCCGCCTGCTTATCCCCAAGGCCAAGACCGCTGGCAGTGAATCCCTCAATGTGGGAGTAGCCGCCGCCATCACCATCAGCGAGTTCTTCAGACGCTAAAACCGATAACCGAAATGGCCAAGCAGCAAGCAAAGACCACATTCTTCTGCAAGAATTGCGGCAACGAGTCACCCAAGTGGCTTGGCAAGTGCCCCGCATGCGGTGAGTGGAACACCTATATTGAGGAGCCCAAAGCCCCCAAGTCGTCGTCCATGCGATATGCCGTGGCCGAGACGGGTGGGCACAAGACCCTCGAGCCCGTCAAAATCTCGGAGATACACGCCGAGGACCAGCCCCGTATCAACCTGCCCAGTAATGAGCTGAACCGCGTGCTGGGCGGAGGACTCGTCCCGGGCAGCATTGTGCTGCTGGGCGGCGAGCCGGGTATCGGCAAATCCACCTTGGTCTTGCAGAACGTGCTGCGCATCCGCTCCCGTCGTGTGCTGTACGTCTCGGGTGAGGAAAGCCCTCAACAGCTGCGCATGCGTGCCGACCGCATCGCTGGGGGGCGCATGGACTGTGAGTGCTACCTGTTGTGTGAAACCTCGCTTGACAACATCTTCAACAGCATCCGGTCATTCCTGCCCGGGCTTATCATTGTGGACTCTATCCAGACTATCGCGAGCGAGCAGCTGGAGAGTGCCCCCGGCAGTGTGACCCAGGTGCGCGAGTGTGCCGCCGCTTTCCAGCGGTATGCCAAGGAGACTTACACTCCCGTCATCCTCATCGGCCATATCAATAAAGAGGGCAGCATCGCAGGCCCCAAGGTGCTGGAGCACATTGTCGATGCCGTCATCCAGTTTGAGGGCGACCGCAATTACCTGTACCGTATCCTGCGGCCCATCAAGAACCGCTTTGGCAACACCAGCGAGATAGGCATTTATGAAATGAAGGAGGATGGATTGAGGGAAGTGACCAATCCCAGTGAACTGTTGCTGAGCGATAGGGACGGCGACTTGTCAGGAACGGCAATCGGTGTGACTATCGACGGGATGAGGCCTTTCCTTATCGAGGTGCAGGCACTGGTGAGCACCGCGGCCTATGGTACCGCCCAGCGCTCGGTGACTGGATTTGACCAGCGACGCATGAACATGCTCCTGGCTGTTCTGGAAAAGCGGTTGGGCTTCAAGTTGGCTCAGAAGGATGTTTTCCTCAACATCGTGGGAGGCATCAAGGTCAACGACCCCGCTCTCGATCTGGCTGTCATCAGTGCGATTTTGTCGTCTAACGTTGATATGGCTATTAATAATAATGTGTGCTTCGCCGGCGAGGTAGGCCTCTCGGGTGAGATCCGTCAGGTCACACGCTGCGAGCAACGGGTCATCGAGGCCCAGAAACTCGGTTTCGAGACCATCATTATCCCCAAGAACAATCTCAAGGGCGTGAAGCGCGACGCATGGACCATCCGTGTGGTAGAGGTCGCCCGAGTCGAGGACTCGTTCCGTTTTCTTTTCGGCTAATACTTCTTGCCGGGCTTATTCTTGCACTGGCAATCCTTACCACAACCGCAGCCACAGTCCCCGTGGCCGCGGCTTGTTTTTATAACCCGCCTGAGCACATACACCAGTGCCACAGCCACGATGCCGAGCACTACTATCGTCTGTATAATCGTTGATGTCGTCATAATCCTTAAGTTCCGGTGATTAAAACATCCTTGCCACTTGATAGAAGATGAACGAGATGAGCCAAGCCACACCAGTGGTATAGAAAATCTCAAAGATCATCCACTTGGTGCCGGCTTCCCGCTTGATGGCGGCAAGTGCCGCAATGCACGGGAAATATAGCAGGATGAACAGCATGAACGAGTAGGCTACTATCGGGTCAAAGACGTGCTCGCCGTTGGGCTTTGTCGCCGTTTGCAGCTTTTCCTTGAGCGACGCACTCTCCTCGGTGGCGTCGGCCTCGCCCGTGTAGAGTACACCCATCGTCGAAACGACAATCTCCTTGGCCGCAGCACCCGTGAGCACACTCACACCCATCTGCCAGTTGAATCCCAGCGGAGCAACGACGGGCTCGATGGCCTTACCCATCTGTCCCATGTAGGAGTTCTCAATCTGCTCTTGGGGCGTCTGTCCCTCATGGCGGGGGAAGTAGCCCAGCGCCCACACGATGATCGAGGCGGCAAGGATAATGGTGGCCATCTTCTGCAGATATTGCTTGCCCTTGCTCCACATGTGGATGGTGGCGTTGCGGGCCGTGGGTTTGCGGTAGGGCGGCAACTCCATCACAAATTGCGTTTTGTCATGCTTCAGGAAAGTCTTGCTCATGATGATGGCGGTGATGGCTGCCACAAGGATACCAATCAGATAGATACTCATCAGGATCAGGCCTTGCTTGGCGGTAAAGAATGCGGCCACCAGCAGCAGGTAGGCCGGCAGTCGGGCCGAGCACGACATGAATGGCACGGTCAGAATGGTCACCAGGCGGTCACGGCGGTTCTCGAGCGTACGGGTCGCCATGATGGCGGGCACTCCGCATCCAAAGCCGATGAGGTAGGGGATAAACGACTTGCCATGCAGGCCCACGCGGTGCATGATGCGGTCGACGATAAACGCGGCTCGAGCCATGTAGCCGCTATCCTCCAACAGCGAGATGAAGAAAAACAGGATCAGAATCTGCGGGAGGAACACGAGAACGCCTCCCACGCCGCCGATGATGCCATCGACAATCAAGTCCCGCAGGATGCCGTCGGGCAGTGCTTTGCCTATCCATTGGCCTAACCAGCCGATGCCGTTCTCAATCCATTCCTGCGGGTAGGCGCCCAGAGTGAATGTGGCTTCAAACATCAGCCACATCAGCACCAGCAGGATGGGGAGCGCCAGCCAGCGGTTGGTGAGCAGGCGGTCAAAGGAATAGCCCGGCTTGGTCTCTCCTGTGGCCCTGTCGGGGTTGGGGGTCAGCGCTTCGGCCAAGGCACCGCGCACAAATCCGTATTTGAGGTCGGTGATGATGCTCACGATGTCGTCGTTAAAGTCGCGCTCGATGCGCTGGCGCATGTCGGTGGCAGTCTTTTTCACCAGTTCGGCATTGTCTTGGCTGTTGACTAACTCGACTGCGTGCTGGTCGTTCTCAATAATCTTGAGCACCGTGTACCGGTCCAGCTCGGGGCACATGGCTCCAAGTTCCTTGAGGCAGTCCTCGATGAGCGGGCCATAGTTCACATTGTGATGCTTGGTTTCCTTCTCGCTCTCCTCGATGGTTTCCATTGTCGCTTCAAGCACTTCTTTCACACCGTGGCCGTTATAGGCCGTGAGTGGTACCATGCGTGCACCCAGCAGACGGCTCATCATCTCGATGTCGAGTTTGTCACCGCTCTTTTCCAGCTCGTCCCACATGTTCAAGGCTACCACCATGGGTATATTCATATCCATGACCTGAGTGGTCAGGTACAGGTTGCGCTCCAGGTTGCCGGCATCCACGATGTTGAGGATGGCGTCGGGGTGGTTGTCGCGGATGTAGGTGCGCACATACATCTCCTCGGGAGAGTACTCGGTCAGGGAGTAGGTGCCGGGCAGGTCAACGAGTTGTACCTTGCGTCCGCCGATGCTGAACCAGCCCTCCTTGCTGTCGACGGTGACACCACCGTAGTTGCCCACTTTCTCCTTGGCTCCGGTAACATTGTTGAACAGGGACGTCTTGCCGCAGTTGGGGTTACCGATGAGCACCACGCGCAGTACATTGTCGCTCATCGGGTCCATGCCCGCTACCTCGGTCTCGACAATGCCGTTATAGGCATCCTCCATGTCACAGAAGTCGGCATCCTTATCAGTCACTTCGACCTGAGCGGCCTCGCTGTGCCTTAACGAGATGTGGGATCCCATAATCATGTATTCCACGGGGTCCTTGAGCGGGGCGTTCTTGATTACGGTCACGCGAGCGCCACGAACGAAGCCCATCTCGAGCAGTCGCTGGCGGAAAGCGCCGTCGCCCATCACACGCACTACCTGCACGGTCATACCCACAGGCTCATTGTCGAGCAGACGGGGCGTTATATCTTTTTTGTCTTTATCTGTCATCATTACGTGTATGTATTATTTTCCAGTTTGCAAAAATACACTATCCCAGACACTACCACAATCACTAAAAATGATGTTTTCCCGCTTTTTTTATCCCCATTTATGGGGATATTTGCCATCAAATGGGGATATGAATGTTAATGAGTGTTAAATATCGGATGTGGATTAAACTTTTCTTTCTTTTGTTAGTCAATATAGCGAGTTCAATGAAGAATAACTGCTTCAAACGAAATAAAACTGACTTTTTCTTAATAATAAAACACTTCAACAACCTTGTGCCGAACTGCTGACGAAGCATCACTAGACACAGAACATATAGGTCCCGATTGACATTTACTGTCGCGGGACTTTTGTTTTTGTATTCACGTGCATCACATCTTCAGGTAAAATGCTCCGGTCAACTCGACATATTCTCGAGTGAAAGAGCCGTCACCGTGAGCAATGGTGAGTGTGTCCTCGCGGTAGGATGAATTGTCGCGCGATAACTGCCACAGGGTGCGCTTGGGTGGCGCCCCCTCGACGGGTATTACCCGCGTGACGCACCGCACGGGAAGTGAGGCGAAAGCCGCTGCCTCGATGATGTCGCCCTCGGCATCGGTGGGGGAAATGAGCGCCAGCGTGCCACGGGCTGTCAGCAGCTTAACGGCTCCCTCGATGAGTTGCCGATAGGTCAGCGACTGGGTGTGACGGGCCACTGTGCGTGAGTCGCCGGTGGGCAGAACTCCGTTGGTAAAAAAGGGTGGGTTAGAGACAATCAGGTCATAGTCTTCTGCCGGTTCCATGTCGTTGAAATCGCGTTCCAGAGCGGTCAGCCGCTCCTTCCATGGCGATCGCTCCATGTTGAGTGATGCTTCCTCGATAGCGTTATGATCGATGTCGATGCCGGTGATGAGGGCCTCGCTGTTGCGCTGGGCAACCATCAAGGCTATGACGCCGCAGCCGGTGCCCACGTCGAGCACCCGCTTCATGCCCTCTACCGGACACCAGGCGCCCAGCAGGACCCCATCGGTGCCCACCTTCATCGCCGTGCGGTCGTTCACCACTGCAAATTGCTTGAATCTGAAAACTTTTTCTCTTGCCATATTGCAATTGTGGCACAAAAATAGTTAAAAAACGGCATGCCGGCAAGCTTCGCGCCCCATTCTGCCGCATTTTGTGCCATTGGCACGGTTTTTGCCCATGAACGAGCGCTACAAAGTTAAAAATGAATGTGTTTAGCATTTTTTCACTGAAAAAAGAGGCATCGACATCATTTTACTTTATAACTTGCAGCGCTTTTAAAAAGAATTTGCATTGTTCTTAAACTTTTTTAAAAGATTTTGGTCTAAAAGACAGAGAAGATTATTAATGAATTTTTAAAACGTAATTATTATGAAGTACCGAATTTTCACACTATTAGGCTTGATTGCGTTAGGAGCCGGCTTGGTTCAAGCCCAGGACTATGATGACATTTATTACGATGCTTCCAAGTCCAAGAACGCTAAGACAGTCAAGGCTATCAAGGCCGAGACCCCAGCCAAGACGACTGCGGTCTATGGCGACGTTCCCGAGAAGTATAAGGTGGCAGCTCAGAGTAATTACCGCGTTGAGCGTGATGAAGACGAGTATAACCGCCGTGGTGGTTATGATGAGCCCACGTTTGAGGTGGACATCAATGGCGACACCATCTATTTTGATGGTGACTCGATCTATGATGAGGCATTTGCCAACACCCGCCGCATCGAGCGCTTCTACAACCCCGATATTGTTATCCTGAGCGATGACGAGGATCTGGTGGAGCTCTACTATGACGAGTCCCCCACGATCAATCTGATTATCGGCAGTGAATGGAGCTATGCTCCCTATGGATGGGGATGGAGTTATCCCTATTATTCCCGTTTCTACTACACATGGTTTGATCCTTGGTATTCAGACTGGTATAGCCCCTATTACTTTGGCTATTACGGCTGGCGCTGGCATGGCCCGATGCTCTGGCACTGGAGTTCATGGCGTCCCTGGGGTTACTGGGGATACTACGGGGGTCCTCACGGATGGGATACCCATTGGGGCTGGAACAACTGGCACTGGGGCACTTCTCCCGCTCGTCCTGGAGGATATACTGCCGATGGCAACTACGGTTGGCGTAACAGGGGCGGTCGCGTAGGCACCGCTGGCAACCGCAATGGCCGCACTCGCTCATTCAACAATCCTGACGGTGGCCGCAATGGCATCTCGCCCCGCAGCAACGACGGTAATCGTGGCACACGTGTGGGCACCTCGACCACAGGCCGCACCAGTACCGCAACCTCACGCAATGGCGGATACCGCACTTCAGGCGGCGTGACTACCCGTTCAGGTGGCGTAACAACCCGTGGCACATCGGGTGTAACAACCCGTGGCACATCGTCTGGTGTAACCACTCGCCAGTCTTCGTCGGGCGGCACCCGTTCCTACAGCGGCGGTTCATCCTATGGTGGCAACCGTTCCTATAGCGGCTCATCGTCCTACGGCGGCTCACGCAGCAGCGGTTCGTCTTACGGCGGTTCGCGCAGCAGTAGCAGCAGCTCATCGTCCTATGGCGGTTCACGCAGCAGTGGCAGCAGCGGCTCCTTTGGCGGCGGCTCACACAGCAGTGGCGGTGGTGGCGGTAGCCATGGTGGATCATCGGGTGGCGGAGGACATCGTCGCTAACCGGAGCAATTTCACACACGCACATTCTGCTACATTTATTAGTGTTAGTTGAATATACCTGTAACCAAATAATACTTTGAAGATAATGAAGAAGAAAGTTTTTGCCCTGCTGTTGTGCGGACTTCCTCTTATGATAAACGCACAGGACGCATTTGATGTCCTGCAGATGTCACAAACCGAGCTCCGTGGCACCTCGCGATTCCAGTCGATGGCTGGGGCCTTCGGAGCACTGGGAGGCGATCTCTCAGTCCTGACCCAGAACCCCGGTGGTATCGGAGTCTATCGCAGTTCCGACCTGGGTATCACCCTCAGCCTGGATTTCAATAGCACTAAGGCTGGCGTGGATAAGATGAATCAGACCAATTTTAATGTCAACAACGTGGGCTATATCGGAGCCATACGTTTGGATAACGAGACATTGCCCAACCTGAACTTCGGTTTCTCTTACAACCGTCTGCATTCCTACAACCGTCACTACGTGGGTGGTGTAGCCGATATCCCCACCTCGATGAGTAACTTTGTTGCCGACGAGTTTGTCAACGTTCCCCAACTGGATGTCGAGGACTTGCTCTACGGCGATAATTACAACCCATACTTTGACGGTTATGCTCCCTGGGCAGCCGTGACCATGTTTGACATGCCCACCAGGACCAATGGTTATGTTGGTATCATCAACGACCGTGGTGACGGCATGATGCAGGGCCTCTTTGGCGAGGGAACCTGGGGCGATGGTTACTATGAGGTGGAAGAGAGAGGCCATGCCGACGAGTATAATATCGCCTTCGGTGGCAACTTTGCCGACAAGGTGTATTGGGGACTCGATTTTGGCATCCTCGATCTGGATTACACCAGTTTCCAGGCCTATGAGGAGGAGTTGGAGAATCCTTACATCATGATGGATGATGAGGACCTGCTCTACAGTGACATTAGCAACGATCACACCTCGGCCGACTGGGGCATCTATAACTACCTGCATACCAAGGGCACTGGTGTGAACTTCAAGTTAGGCCTCATCTGGCGTCCCAACCAGTTCCTGCGTGTCGGTGCCGCTTTCCATACGCCCACCTACTATGATATGCGCGACACTTACCGTGTGAGCACTTCACTCAAGGGCTATCAGTACAGCAACCTGCTTTACAATGCCTCGAAGGAGAGCAACGATGGTTACAACTATAGCGGTTCCTACACCATCAGCACGCCGTGGCGCTTCATGGGCAGTTTGGCTGGTGTGATTGGCACGAGAGGTATCGTGAGCTTCGACTACGAGTATGTGGCCAACCAGACCATGCGCATCGGTGATGACCGAGGTAACAATTATCCCGACGTGACCGACAATGTCAAGTATTACTTCAAGCCCTCGCACATCTTCCGCCTGGGTGCAGAGTACCGCGTCAATCCCAGCTTCAGCTTGCGTGCAGGTTACAGCTACAAGACCACCCAGGTCGAGGACGGTGTTGACAAGTATGACTACAACATCGCTACCGTGGGCACTAACCCTGCCTATCAGTATGACAACAGTGTGCAGTACCTCACCTGCGGCGTGGGCTATCGCTACAAGGGATTCTACACCGACCTGTCCTATGTCCACAAGATGCGCAATAGCGTTTACAATGCCTTCTCGCCCATCAACGACGAGTTTGGCTATGAGCCCAACGTGAGCGCCGATGTGAAGGACCGTAACCATCGCGTCTCACTCACCCTGGGCGTGAGGTTCTGATCGGATTACAATTGATTTCAACCCAGAAATTACGTTTATAAAATTCATTTTTTGACTGGCGATGCGCAGTGACCGCGCGTCGCCAGCCTTTTTTCATGTATTCATGGGAGAATTGAAAGAAAATCAGGCGGTTGCTCATGGGGCGACCGCCTGATTAAATATCGGTGGAATGGATTGGCAAGTAGTGGTTTACCTGGCTGCCGGGACGTCAGGGAAAACTTCATCAAGCGTTCGCTGGAAGCCCATGAGCTGTTCCTTGATGTTCTTGAGCTGCTCGATGGCGTCAAAACGCTTGTCCACGCCGTCACGGTTGTGGCGTATCTGTGCCTGGGCGGCATCCAGCTTCAAACCCTTCTCCTTGACGAGGTAATACACCTTGCTGATGATCTCGATATCATTGGGGGTGTAGTAACGGATGTTCTTCTTGTTACGCTTGGGCTTGATGATGGTGAATTGCGTCTCCCAGTAGCGCAAGGTAGATTCGGGGATGCCTAAAATCTCCGAAACATCACCAATCTTGTAGAATTTTTTATCCAGTTCACGCATGGTCTTGCATAAATTAATGGAAATAATTAACTTTGCAGGTTGTTTATAACACCGCAAAGGTAAACAATTAGTTTAGACTTTGCAACAAAAATCGAACATTAATAACATATTAACACAAAATATTATGCTGACTGCAAATGAAATCCGCGAGACGTTCAAGCGTTACTTTGAGGAGCATGGCCACCACATCGTGCCTTCGGCTCCCATGGTAATCAAGGACGATCCTACCCTCATGTTTACCAATGCCGGAATGAACCAGTTCAAGGACATCATCCTCGGTAACAAGGATGCCCAGTGGCGCCGTGCTGCCGACTCCCAGAAGTGCCTTCGCGTTAGCGGCAAGCACAATGACCTGGAAGAGGTGGGCCACGACACCTACCATCACACCATGTTTGAGATGCTGGGCAACTGGTCGTTTGGCGACTACTTCAAGCATGAGGCCATTGACTGGGCATGGGACTTGCTGGTCAATGTTTACAAGCTCGACCCCAAGAATCTGTATGCTACCGTGTTTGAGGGTGATGAGAGTATCGGTGTGAGCCGTGACGATGAGGCTGCCAAGTTCTGGGAAGCCCATCTGCCCAAGGACCACATCCTCAACGGCAATGCCCATGACAACTTCTGGGAAATGGGTGATACCGGTCCCTGCGGTCCTTGCAGTGAGATTCATATCGACTTGCGTAGCGACGAGGAAAAGGCTGCTGTGCCCGGTGTGTCGCTCGTCAACAAGGATCATCCGCTGGTCATCGAGATCTGGAACCTCGTGTTCATGCAGTACAACCGCAAGGTCGACGGCTCGCTGGAGCCCCTGCCCAACAAGGTGATTGATACCGGTATGGGCCTCGAGCGCCTGTGCATGGCCCTGCAAGGCAAGAAATCCAATTATGATACCGACGTCTTCCAGCCCCTCATCGGCAAGCTGGGTGAGATGTGCGGCAAGAAATATGGTGACAACAAGGACGTTGACGTTGCCATGCGTGTTGTTGCCGACCACGTGCGCACCATCGCCTTCTCGATAGCCGACGGACAGCTGCCCAGCAATGCTAAGGCAGGTTACGTTATCCGTCGCATCCTGCGTCGTGCTGTGCGCTACGGTTACACTTTCCTGGGCTTCAAGGAGGCCTTCATGTATCGTCTCATCGATACCCTTATCGAGGGCATGGGCGAGGCCTATCCCGAGATTAAGGCTCAAGCCGACCTCATCAAGCACGTGACTAAGGAGGAGGAAGACGCCTTCCTGCGCACGCTGGATACCGGTATGAAACTCATCGAGAAGGTCATTGCCGACACCAAGGGCGCTGGCAAGACCGTTGTCGATGGTAAGGAGGCGTTCACGCTCTATGATACCTTCGGCTTCCCGCTCGACTTGACCGAACTCATCCTGCGTGAGAACGGAATGACCGTCAACGAGGAGGAATTCAATGTCGAGATGCAGAAACAGAAGGAACGTGCCCGCAACGCTGCAGCCGTCGAGGCTACCGACTGGGTGGAACTCAAGGACGGCGTTACCGAGTTTGTGGGCTATGACCTCACCGAGTGTGACGTGAACATCCTGCGTTACCGCAAAGTGACCCAGAAGAACAAGTCATTCTATCAGATTGTGCTGGACCGCACCCCGTTCTATGCCGAGATGGGTGGTCAGGTAGGTGACCGCGGCACGCTCACCAATGGTGACGAGGTCATCGAGGTGGAATACACCAAGCGCGAGAACAACCTGCCCGTGCACATCACCGCCAAGTTGCCCACCGATGTCAATGCGACCTTCCATGCCGCTATCGACCTCGAGGCTCGTCATGCCATCGAGTGCAACCACACCGCAACCCACTTGCTCCATTCTGCCCTGCGTCAAGTGCTGGGTACACATGTTGAGCAGAAGGGTTCCTATGTTGACCCCGTCTCGTTGCGCTTTGACTTCTCGCACTTCCGCAAGGTGACTCCCGAGGAAATCCGTCAGGTGGAGCATCTGGCCAATAAGATGATCCGCAACGCCATTCCTCGTGAAGAGCATCGCGAGGTGCCCATCGATGAAGCCAAGCAGATGGGTGCTATGGCTCTCTTCGGCGAGAAGTATGGCGACCGTGTGCGTGTCATCAAGTATGGCGATTCGGTCGAGCTGTGTGGTGGTACCCACGTGAACAACACGGGTAATATCGGCATGGTGCGCATCGTCAGCGAGAGCAGTATTGCCGCCGGCATCCGCCGTATCGAAGCCGTCACTGGTGCCCGTGTCGAGGAAATGCTCGATACCGTTCAGGACACGTTGGGACACATCAAGGAGATGTTGAACAACGCTCCCGATGCCATTGCGGCACTCAATAAGTCACTTGCCGAGAATGCCGACCTCAAGAAGCAGGTCGATGAATTCATGAAGCAGCGCATATCCATTCTGTCCAAGCAGCTCATTGCCGAGGCCAAGGAGGAAAACGGCATTCATGTGATTACTCTCACTGGTAATCGCCTGCCTGATGTCGTCAGGGGTGTCGCCCTCGCCATCAAGGCCGATTGCCAGCCGGCAACCGCATTCCTTGCCGCCACCGAATATGAGGGCAAGCCCATGTTGACTGTGATGCTCACCGAGGATCTCGTCAAGGCAGGCAAGAACGCCGGCAACATCGTGCGTGGCGCAGCCAAGTGCATCCAGGGCGGTGGTGGCGGTCAGCCTCACTTCGCTCAGGCTGGTGGCCGCAATCCTCAAGGTCTCGAGGATGCTATGGTTGCCATGCGTGAGGCCCTTAAATAGAATTTAAATTGTTGAGGATGTGTCATAATTAGCCTCTGGTTTCCTGATAGGACCTTGCATTATGGCACATCCTTTCTTTTATCAATAGAATATGGATTATATCCTTCTTGTAGTCGGTCTGGGGTTGCTGTTGCTCGCTGCCAACTATCTTGTTGACTCGTCGGTGGCCATTGCCCAGCGTGCCAAGATTTCCAATTTCATCATTGGACTTACTATCGTGGGCATCGGCACCAGTGCACCCGAACTGTTTGTCTCGGTGTCATCGGCGTTGAGTGATAGCGGAGACATCGCCATGGGAAATGTTATCGGCTCCAATATCGCCAACATCTTCCTTATCCTCGGTGTCACCGCAATGATTTACCCGTTTGCCATCGAGCGGCTGCAACGTCATCGTGACATCCCGTTCCTGATCATCGCAACGATATTTGTTGCCCTGATTGCCAATGACACGATTCTGCCGGGATTCTCCAAGAATTCACTCAATCGCCTGGACGGTCTGGTATTGTTGACCTGCTTCGTCACCTACATGGGTTGGGTGGTTGTCCAGAAGGGCAAGAATCCCATGAAGGCTATCGAGGAAGCCGACGAGGAGGCCTCTTCCTCGTTAACGGGCAAGAATCCTTTGCTCCTGTGGGGCATCGCCATCGTTTCGCTGGCCGGCCTCATCTATGGTGGAAACCTGTTCCTTGACAGTGCCAAGAATCTGGCTCGCGCATGGGGCATGAGCGAGGCGGTAATCGCCATCACCATTGTCGCTGTGGGCACTTCTCTGCCAGAACTGGTCACTGCCGTCATCGCCGCTTCCAAGAAGAACCCCCAGTTGGCCCTTGGAAACGTCATCGGCAGCAACCTGTTCAACTTGATGTTTATATTGGGTACCGCATCGACAGTTAAGCCGTTGGAGTTCCGTGATATCAATATATGGGACTATGCGGTGATGTTTGTGTCGGCTATCATGCTCTATGTGGTTGTTCTTACATTTAAGAAGGACAAGTTTGACCGCATCGAGGGCGTCATCTTCTTTGGCGCCTATGTGGCCTATACCGTATATCTGCTCCTGCGTTAAACCAGTCGCGTGTTTTCATGTCTTACAAAAAAACTGGAAACTTGCTATGAATAAATGGAATAGAATAATCACAATACTGTGCGTCGGCATGATTGCCCTTGCCGCAGTGGCTCAGCGTGCAGTAGACACCCAAGTGCGCATCTTTGACAACAATGTTCGTTCACTCAAGGTGTGTCTTGCCAACAACATGTACATCCCGCCAATCCTCATGATGGGAGGGGACCAGCGACTGCTTGTCAATTTTGATTATCTGGATTATGATGTGCACTACCTGCGCTACAGTGTGACCCATTGTAATGCCGACTGGCAACCGTCTCAACTGGTCGAGAGCGAGTATGTTTCTGGTTTTAACTATGCCGACATCGATGACTATGCCCAAAGCGAGGCGACCTATGTGCATTATTACAATTACCAGTTCATCCTCCCCAATGCCGACATGGAGTTTCTCGTGAGCGGTAACTACCTGCTCACGGTCTATGAACAGGATGATCCCGACAAGCTTCTGTTCCAGACGCGCTTCTCGGTGTGTGAGGGCACGGTGAGCGTGCTACCCGAGGTCACTTCACGCACTGATATCGAGTATAATAACCGTTTCCAGCAGGTGTCGTTCGATGTGCGGTACAAGCCCAACCAGATCAAGGATCCTTATAGCGAGTTTATCTGCGAGGTCACCCAGAACTCACGTCAAGACAATTCGGTGGTGGTTCGCCGTCCCATGATGGTGGGAGTGGACTACGTGACCTATGATCACAACCGCGACCTGATTTTCCCCGCCGGTAACGAGTTCCGCCGTTTTGAGACAGTCAATGCCCACAACCTGAATATGGGCGTGCAGTCCATCCGTTATTACGACCCCATGTATCATGCCACCCTGATGGTCGATGAGCCTCGCAACGAGATGCAGTATCTCTATGACCAGACCCAATTTGGCCGTTTCACCATCCGCAATGCCGAAGCCTATGGCGAGAACGCCCTACAGGCCGATTACATGATCACTCACTTCACCTTGAACACCTATGGCAAACTCAATGGCGGCAACGTGTGGCTCTACGGCGAGTTCAATGAGGGTTATCCCGCGTCACAGTCCATCATGAAATATGATGCAAGCTCAGGTTGCTACACTGCCGAGCTGTTGCTCAAGCAGGGTGCCTATAATTATATGTACCTCTGGGTTCCTGATGGCACTACCACGGGTCAGACCGGCCGCATCGAGGGTGACCACTTTGAGACGGTCAACGAATACCTTGTCAAGGTATATGACCATCCCCTGGGTGCCCGTTACGACCACTTAGTGGGCTATGGTGTAGCCCATTCTGGCCGCTGATACCCGATTGGGGCAGGAAAATCCTGATTTCTTAAGCTTTAGCTCATGCGGGTCTTGTAGTCGATGTAATCAAATTCCCGCAGCACTTCTATAGTTCCGTCTATTCTTTTGTAAAGGATAGACGGATGTTGTATACCGTTAAACATGTTGGTCTTGACGGTGGTGTAGTGGTTCATGTCCTCAAATGTGATGCGGTCACCGCGTTTGAGCGGCTTTTCAAAGCTCCAGTCACCCACGTAATCACCACTCAGGCACGAATTGCCGCCCATGCGGTAAGTGGGCTTCATCGGATCCACCTCGTCGAGGGCTTGGCTGATTTTAGGTTGATAGGGCATCTCCAGGCAATCGGGCATGTGGCAGGCAAATGACACATCCACAATCGCTGTGCTGATGCCACTGTTGGTCACGACATCGACTACCGAGGCCTCGAGGTCGCCCGTCTGCCAGCACCAGGCGCTGCCAGGCTCAAGGATGAGCTGCAGGTTGGGGTAAGCACCCTGGAATGCGCCCAACACCTGTTCCAGATGGCCGATATTATATCCCTTGCGGGTCATCAGGTGGCCGCCGCCCATATTGAGCCACTTGAGGCGGGGCAGAAAATGGCCAAATTGCTGCTTCAATGCCAACAATACCTTCTCCAAGTCAAAACTCGTGCTCTCGCACAAGGCATGGAAGTGGAAACCCTCGATGCCCTCGGGCAACTCCTTGAGGTCGCTGGCAAGCACACCAAATCGTGATCCCGGGCAGCAGGGATTATAGATATCGGTCTCGATGACCGAGCACATCGGGTTGACCCTCAAGCCGCAACTCACCTGTTCTCCAGGCCAGTCCATATTGTGCTGCTTCACCTTGTCGGCAAAGCGCTTGTATTGCTCTACCGAGTTAAACGTGATGTGGGAACTGCCTGCGATATAGGCGTCGATCGTATCGTCGGTATAGGCCGGGCAATAGGTGTGGGTGCGGCACTTGAGCTCGTCGTTGGCCAGCAGCATCTCGTTGATAGAACTGGCAGTGGACTCGATGCCGTATTCCCTGAACACGTCAAACGTGCGCCACAAGGCATTGGCCTTGAAGGCCATGATGATGTCCACTCCAGTGCGCTGTGCAACACCGGTAATCAACTCAATGTTCTTGCGCAGCTTTTCCTCATACACGATATAATATGGTGTTTTGTAGTCGGTCATGATGATTACAATATTTCAAATTTTGCGAATTTTAATAACAGTTTGCGGGTCTGCCCGTCATTGAAGGTGACGTCGATTTTTGCATCGCTGCCACTGGTGTCAATTCCGGCAACAGTGCCGTGACCGAAACGCTGGTGCAGAATCTCGCACCCCACGCTCAACTCTTCGGCGGTGTGGATAGTAAAGTTACCGCTTGCATTGGCCGGTGGTGGAGTGGGAGCTGTGGGTCTCGGTGGCATGGGGGTCCTCGGTGGCGTCGATGGGCTGGGAGTTATCGAGGGTCTTGCCCGACTTGCGGGGGCGGGTCGGGGAGTATCATCGAAGTCATCGTCCCATCGGTTACGTTTGCGGGACGGAACGGGTGCCGAGTTGGTGCTGCCCATCAGCAGATATTCGGGCGAGATGTCGCGCAGGAAACGGCTCATCACACATGACTTGGTCTGGCCATTGTGGTAGCGTGACGTGGCATAGGTGATGACGCAGTTCACTTCGGCTCGGGTGATGGCGACATACAGCAGTCGCCGTTCCTCCTCAATCTGGTAGATCGAGTCCATGCTCATGGCACTGGGGAACAGGTCTTCTTCCACGCCTACGATGATGACATTACGGAATTCCAGTCCCTTGGCGGCATGAACCGTCATCAGGGTGACTTTCTCGCCATCAGGGTCATTCATGTCCTGATCGGTGAGCAATGAGGTCTCGGCCAGGAAGTCGCCAATCTGGCAATGCTCGTCGCCGCTTTCCTCCTTGCCTTGCTGGAAGTCGCTCACCGCGTTCATCAACTCGTCGAGGTTCTCGATGCGGCTGATGTTCTCGGGTGTGTTGTCACCCATGAGAATACTCTTGATGCGGGAACGCTTGATTGTTTCCCGGGCCACTGTCAAGGCGTCACTGCCGCTCTGATTCAGTTCTATCAGACCGTTGATCAGAGTGCTGAAGCCCTCTAATTTGGCCAGGGTGCCTCGGTTGACGTTCAGCTCATACTGCTCTGGGTGGGTCATCACTTGCCACATGCTCACCCCATTCTGGGTGGCGCAGTGGTTAATCTTGCCCACAGTCGTGTCGCCGATGCCGCGGGTGGGGTAGTTGATGACACGCCTGACGGCCTCGTCGTCATCTGGATTGATAACGAGCCTGAAATAGCAGATGGCGTCTTTCACCTCCTTGCGCTGGTAGAAAGACAGTCCGCCATAGATGCGGTAGGGAATCGCGTTGCGCATATTACCGTGCTTATCGCGGCGTCCACCGTTGCTCAGGGCCTCCTCGAGGACACGGGACTGAGCATTGGTGCGGTAGAGCACGGCATAGTCCTCGTAGCTGTCGCCCTGGCGCGCCTTGAGGGCAGCAATCTGGTTGGCAACGACATAGGCCTCCTCATAATCGCTGAAGCACCTGATGACCGGGATTTTCTCGCCCACCTGGTTCTTGCTGAACAGATGTTTGGCAATCTGACCCTTGTTTTTCTCGATGAGGCTGTTGGCGGCATCGGTGATGGTCTGGGTGGAACGGTAATTGCGCTCGAGTTTGAAGGTCTTGATATCGGGATAGAAGCGTTGCAGCCTCAGGATGTTGTCGATGTTGGCGCCGCGGAAGCTATAGATGCTCTGGGCATCATCTCCCACGACACACAGCCGGTTGTAACGTTTACTCAGTTGGTGCACAATCAGGTGCTGCGAGAAGTTTGTGTCCTGATACTCGTCCACAAGGATATATCGGAAAAACTCCTGATACCTTTCCAGAACGTCCTCGTTATCACGCAACAGGATGTTGGTGTAAAGCAGCAGATCGTCAAAGTCCATCGCTCCGGCAATGCGGCAGCGGTTCCAGTATGCGCGATAGATGGCCACAGTCTCGGGACGCTGGGCATTGCGGTCGGCATCGATTAGCCCCTGGTTGCGGGCATAGTCGTCGGGCGTGATCAGGGCATTCTTGGCATTGCTGATCTGGTTCTGAATCGTGGCGGGCTTATATACCTTGTCATCAAGCCCCATATCCTTGACAATGAGCTTGATGAGTGAGCGGGAGTCACTCTGGTCGTAGATGGTGAAGTCTGGCTTGAACCCGATGCGCTCGGCATTACGGCGCAACAGGCGAGAGAATATGGAATGGAAGGTGCCCATCCATAACTGTGCGGCAACCTCCGGTCCGGCCAGCGGCTCAATGCGCTCGCGCATCTCGCGTGCGGCCTTGTTGGTGAACGTCAGCGCCATGATGCGCCAGGGCTCGTAACCCTCGTGCAGCAGGTGCACAATTTTGTAGGTCAGCACACGAGTCTTGCCCGACCCCGCACCGGCAATAACGAGCTGTGGCCCGTCGCAATACTCGACTGCCACCCGCTGCTGCTCATTCAGTTTCTCCAGATAATTCTCATTCATGGTTGTGCAAAGATACTACTTTTTCATCATTTTATCAAACAACACAAGAGTTATTAAGAAGTTGTTTGAGATATTAAACCGTTATTCAAAAACGCTGCTGTACAGTTGCCCTTACAGGTCATTGTAATGGGGGATGTCTTCCAAAAAGCTGTAGCTGGCGGTGTCGTAATCGATGCGGCAACAATAGTGCTGCAGGCCGTTGCTCACAATCAGGTAACGTGCATGCAGTACCATGTTGTAACGCACAATCTGGTCAAAGGTCTTCTGCGTCACATTGATGCTCGGTGCCTTGTACTCCACGATGACCAATGGCTGTCCAGTGCGGTCGGCCACCACGGTGTCACAGCGGCGGGCAATGCCATTCTGGGTCAACGACACCTCATTGCCCATGAGTGCGGCTGGAAACCCCTTGTCGCTGATCAGCATCTCGACAAAGTGCTGCCGTACCCATTCCTCGGGTGTTAACGAGACCCAGCGCTCGCGCAGCCGGTCCCAGATGGCCCACGAGCCATCCTCCCGCTTTTTCACCTTGTACTCATATTCGGGCAAATTCAACTCCACCATACCTAATTCATGATGATTAACTGGGCAAAATTACTGCAAGTCGGATGAAGAGCCAAATGAATGAATGAAAACTTTCAGGCTAAAGAACATAGGCAAATAATAGTCAATGCCATGTCTATTCTCCATTATCCCTTCCATATTCTCTAAAAAATGACTATCTTTGCAAGAAAAATAATGAGTACAATGAAAAGATTACTTTTTTCACTTTCTATAGCCTTGCTTAGCCTTGCTGCAAGCGCGCAACAGTTTGACGAATACTTTGTGGACCGCACGTTGCGGCTCGATTATATCTTTGCCGGCAATAACCATGACCAGCAGATTTACCTGGAGCAGATGTGCTCCACTCCCCGCTGGGCAGGTCGAAAAAGCCGCCTTGCCGATGTCCCATTGAAAGGCAATGGCCAGATTACCGTCAAGGACCATGCCAGCGGCACAACCCTATTTGTCCACACATTCTCGACCCTGTTCCAGGAATGGCAGGCTACCGAGGAGGCCACCAAGGTCAACAAGGCCTTTGCCGCCAGCTACAATGTGCCGATGCCCAAGCAGCCCGTAGATGTGACCGTTTCGCTCACCGACTTCCATGGCAAGGTGGTGGGGTCGATGACCCACACGGTGGACCCCGCAGACATTCTCATTAAGCAGATAGGCGACAACGGCATACCGTATCATTACATCTGGAAAGGCAAAACCTTGCCGATCGCCGAGAAAGCGGCAGACCAGCCTGGCAAGCGTGACTATATGCCTACTGAAGGCCCCTTGGACGGAGAACCCGACATCACCGAGTGCATCGATCTTGCCATTGTGGCCGAGGGCTACACCCGAGCCCAAATGGGTAAATTCTACAGCGACTGCCAGCGTGTGGTGGATGCGCTGTTTGCCCATGAGCCATTCACCTCGTTGAAGAATAGATTCAATGTCGTGGCAGTGGCTGCCGAGTCACTGACGAGCGGTCCCAGTGTGCCTCATTTGGGCCGCTGGAGTTCGACGCCTGTTGGCACCCACTACGACACCTTCTATAGCGACCGTTACCTGATGACCCAGGATATTCACCGCCTGTATGATGTGCTGTCAGGTGTGCCCTTTGAGCACATTATCGTCTTGGTCAACAGCGACACCTATGGCGGTGGCGGCATCTATAACCAAATTACCGTCACCACCAGTGACCATCCCACTTTCCATCAGGTCCTGGTTCATGAGTTTGGCCATGCTTATGCGGGTCTTGGCGATGAATACTTCTATGACGACGCCTATGAGTCGATGTATCCTGCCGATACTGAGCCCTGGGAGCCTAACCTGACGACGCTTGTCGATTTCCAGAGCAAGTGGGCCGACATGATGCCCAAGGGTACTCCGGTTCCTACACCCGCCGACCCCAAGGTTCCCAACTACCGCAAGATCACCAATGAAAAGGAACAGCGCCTGCTCGATGCTGCCACTCAGCGTGTGGGCGTGTTTGAGGGTGGGGGATACCAGTCCAAGGGTGTTTATCGTCCCGCTCAGGAGTGCCGCATGAAAATCAATGAGGTTTCTCAGTTCTGTCCCGTGTGCTCGCGTGCGATTGTCCGTATCACCGATTTCTACACTTCCCATTAATGATATCAAAGCAATGGCAGTTAAACGAGAAACGGTAACTTATACTTCGCTGACTAAAGAAATCAAGGGCGGCAAGTTCAGGAACATCTATATCCTGCAAGGCGAGGAACCCTATTATATCGACCGCCTGCAGCAGCTCATCATTGACACCGCGTTGACCCAGGACCAGCGCGACTTCAACTTGTCACTCTTCTATGGTAACACGGCAAATGTTCGTGAGGTGATCAGTGCCTGCCAGCAGTATCCCGCCTTCTCCCAGTACAAGGTTATCGTCGTGCGTGAGGCACAGCTCATCCCTAAGCAGCCAGGTCACAAGAATGACTTGGACTTGTTCTCTACCTATGCCGAAAAACCTCTTCCCTCTACCATCCTGGTGATTTGCATCAAGGGTGAGACGCTTAAGAGCAAACCGTTTGCCGATGCGCTCAAGGCCGCTAAAACCGGTGTCATTTTTGACTCCAATAAAGTACGTGAAGGGCGTGAGCTTGAAACGCTTATTGTCAATTATGCCAATTCCTTGGGCTGCAATATCGATAACAAGGCCACCAGCATGCTTGCCGACCACATCGGGACCGATATCGCCCGCTTATTCAGCGAACTCGACAAGCTGTCGATGCTTGCCAACGACAACAACATCACCCCCTTGCTCATAGAGCAGAACATCGGCATCAGCAAGGACTTCAACAATTTTGAGCTTGAAGACGCCCTTGCACGGCGTGATGCTGCCAAGGCCTTCCGCATCGTGGACTACTTTGAGCGTAACCCTAAGAATAACCCGTCCATGATAAGTGTAGCGATGCTATTCTCGTTCTTCTCGAGCGTGTTGCTTGCAGCGACCGCACGCGACAAGTCTCCAGATGCTATCATGGCGCTGGTAGGCACCCGCAGCCAGTGGAGAGCCCGTAAGTTCCTGGATGCCACCCGCATGTACAATACCCGCTCGCTGGTCAACATTATCGGGTTCTTGAGGGAATGTGATACGAGAAGCAAGGGAATCGGATCGCGTCAAGATCAGTATGCTTTGCTCAAGGAGCTTATCTATAAAATCCTGCATGCTTGACCGACGGGTCGGGAATGCTGGCTTTTCTGCAAATAGTGTTAAAAAGTCAGCAGGATTAGGCTAATTTAATGATTATGAGTTAATTTTGCATTATATCAATAAAAACTTCCATGTGATGAAAAGATTATACTATTTGTTTGCTTGCATGCTGCTGACGTGCTCTATCAGCAATGCGGCCACTTCCAGGTATGTGGGCGGTGATATTTCCCTGCTTACAAAATATGAGCAACGTGGTGCCATTTATTACGATGAGAATGGTAAGAGGATTACCAATATGCTCAACTACCTGAAAACAATGGGGTTGAACGCAATGCGTGTTCGCCTGTTTGTCGATCCTTCCCAGGCCAGTGCCGAGCATCAGGGCCAAGGTGTGTGCCAGGATTTGCCCTATGTCATCGCCCTGGGCCAGCGCATCAAGACCGCAGGATTTGATTTCCTGCTTGATATCCATTACAGCGACACCTGGACGGATCCGGGTCAGCATTCCACCCCCTCGTCATGGACAGTGGCGAGCGCCCTGGGCGATAGTGTCTATAACTATACCAGGCGGGTACTCGCTGCCATGATAGCCGCTGGTGCCAAGCCCGATTTCATTCAGGTCGGTAACGAGGTGACCTATGGCATGTTATGGCCCACAGGGCATTGTTACCCCAGTGGTGCCAATTACGGTAACGGTACCTTTGAGAATTTTGCGAACTATCTCAAGCAGGGCATTAAGGCTTGTCGCGAGATGTGTCCCGCTGCCAAGATCGTTGTTCATACCGAGATGGGTCGTGTGACAAACGTGATCTCTTTCTACCAGACGCTTAGGAACTATACAACCGATTTTGATATTATCGGTCTCAGTTATTATCCTTACTGGCATGGTGGCCTCAGTGTGCTTGATGATTTGCTCACGACGCTCGAGACGTCCTATCCGGCCAAGAAGATTCAGATTGTTGAGACTGGTTATCCTCATGCTTACTATCCCTCGGATGCCTCATATGACCTGCAGTCCACATGGCCTGCCACCGAAGCAGGGCAGAAGGCGTTTGCAGCCGATTTGATTACGATGCTCAATGCCCACAGCCGAGTGAATGGCCTTTACTGGTGGTTCCCGGAGGCCAACGAATATGGCATCAATTACAGTAACCATGTGACTACCGATTGGTACAACTGTGGCTGGTGGGACAACCAGAACGGTCAGTTAATGGATGCCTTGTTAGAAATGCCCGCTTTCCTTGACGGCGGCGGTGACGACCCCGTTGAACCCACTGACAGCGCCAGCATCTATATCGTGGGCGGTGAGGGCGCATGGAGCCTGACCGAACCCATGAGCAAAATGACCAACCTGGGTAATGGAACCTATGTGGACACGCTGACAATCAGCGCCCCCATCTACTTTGTGTTTGCCGATGGTGGCCCCGACTTGTGGAACAATGATTGGACAGCATTCAATGGGACTTACCGTTATGGCCCAGCGGCCACTACAACCATCACCACAGATGTCACTTATGCTACCGCAAAGCGTGCCAATGACTATTCTTATTACTTCACTGGCAACGGGGATGAATATCTGATAACTTTCGACCTGGATAACCTTGCCTTCAGGCTGGAGGTGATTGAGCCCCAACCCGTTATCATCCTGGGAGATGTGAACGATGATGGGAATGTGGCCATCAATGATGTGACTGCACTCATTGATTACGTCTTGGGCAGTGAATTGGAGCACTTCAACTTCTTAAATGCCGATGTCAATCAAGACGAGTCAATCACTATCACCGATATCACGTTTCTCATTGATATGATTTTGAGTAACTGATCACCAGTGTGACCGACACGAGTAGTTTGGCGAAATATAGAAGAATGTTTACCTTTGTAAGTCGTAGACTAAAATTATTACCGAATCATGAAAAAATTATTATTTGCCTTTATCGCTTTTATGTCATTGGGCATCGGTTATGCCCAGTTCGGAGATGAGTTCAAGCAAGGTAATATCCCGCAATTCCTGGGTCAGATGCAAGTCAGGGATCGCGTGACCGACAAGGCTGTCTTATCATCACCGCTGATGAGGTCCCAATTTGTGCTACCAAGCAAAGTGGATGGTGTCATGATGGTTGATGCCTTTATCGGTATTGACAATAATGCTGTGATTGATGTCCTGCAGTCAATGGGGGTTGAGGTGAATTGTGCATTTGACGGTTTTGTCACAGCGCGCATTCCCTTGAATGTCCTGACCAGTGTATCGCAGCTTGGCGGAGTGAACGATGTGCAGATAAGTGGATATATGGACCTGTGCACCGATAGCACACTGCGTGTCACCCATGCCGGACAATTGCTGGATGGAATAGCAAACGGACTGCCCCAGGCTTATGATGGAAGTGGCGTGATCATAGGTGTGATTGACGGAGGGTTTGATTACCAGCACGAGACTTTCAAGAGTGCAGGAGACCAGAGCCAGACACGTATCGTCAGGGTATATGACCCCATGAACACTAAGGGAAGTCCAGCAGTTGTGGAAGGCAGGACATTGCCAGGATCTGTTTTTATGGGAGAGCAGATTGATACAATGACCTATGATGCCAATGGGGCTCATGGCACTCACGTGGCCAGTATCGCTGCCGGCACCCATGTGAACGGCTATGGCGGCATGGCCCCTGGTGCCGACATCGTTTTGTGTTCGTCGCGCACTCTGAATTCCGGTGTCTCGGAGACTGAGGTTGTGAATTGCATCAAGTACATCTTTGCTTATGCCGACAGTGTGAATAAACCCTGTGTCATCAATGTGAGCATGAGTACCAACCTGGGGTCTCACGATGGCAAGGACTACATTTCGAGGGCGGTCAAGAACCTGGTGGGACCTGGACGTATCTTTGTGATGGCTGCTGGCAATAGCGGTAGCTTGCCTTATTATGTGCATGGCCCATCCACATCCGACAAACCGCTGAATATCCTCGTTGACTACTTTTATTCTCAAACCGATAACAACTACTATTATCTCAATGAGTCCTTTAACGTTTGGACCCGTGGCACCGGTAATCGTCTGAAAGTAAAGTTTCATGTTTTTGACAAGAGGACCAACCGCATTGTTTGGGAAAGTGAACCCGTAGGTATGTCAGGTATATTTACTGCTGATGATTTCGGAGAGTTTTATGGACCAGACCCGGCGTTAAGTAATATGAGCATGATTCAGGCCCATCTGATGCAGGATGCTAATTCCAGCAGATACTACATGAATGTGAGCCTATTCAATATGAGATCCAAGTCCTACTATGTTGAACCTTCTGGACGTTTTGTCAGCAATTACAGGTTAGGACTCAGTGTTTACCCTGAAAATGAGGGTGCCGAGAATTATGTGGATGCCTGGATGGGTTCGAGTAATGGCCGCTTTGGCCGGATGATAGGTCCTGTGTATTCCGACTCTATTACCGAAGACAGCAGTGTGGTTACGATTGTGCATAATAATTTCTATGCAGTTCCTGATAATAATTGCTCGATTAACAGTTATGCCGTTTGTGATTCGGTGATTTCGGCTGGTGCCTATGTGGCTCGTAATACCTTCTACTCGTTAAATCGCGACTCGGTTGTGATAGACCCAACCGGAACCGTGGGTGCAATCTATGGAGCATCGAGTTACGAGATGGCAGGATTTGGCCCCACTGGTGTCGCATTGCCCACAATTACTGCTCCAGGTTTTGACGTAATAGCTGCAGGTAGCCGTTATTCTTATTTCCAGACTAATCTTGTTCACCGCGACCTGGTGATGAGGTCTGATAACGGTAGCTTGTGGGGTGTAATGACGGGCACATCAATGGCTGCACCGACTGTGGCTGGTATCATCGCGCAGTGGCTGCAGATTCAGCCCGATCTATCAGTGCAGCAGATCAAGGATCTTATGGCCCGGACTGCTATCAAGGACAATTATACTTACACTTCACCTCGATTTGGACCTAATGGCAAGATCAATGCTCTGGGAGGAGCCGTGTATCTGATTAATAACAATCCTAACTTTATGTTGGGTGACGTGAATGGCGATGGCAAGTTCTCTATTAAAGATCTTTCGGTCTTGATTGATTATCTGTTAGGAGAGAATCTGCTGGTGTTTGTTTCACCGGCAGCCGATGTGAATCTGGATGGTTTCATTTCGATCAAGGATATCGGTGCAATGATTGATTTGATTCTGGGGCCATCAGGAGATGAACCGGCATGATATATGGCATAGACATCGATTTGATACAATTAAAATTGAAATATAAAAAAGATCATATGAGAAAAGTATTTTATTTGTTCTCTCTCTTTGTGCTCTTGTGCTATGCAAACAGTTTAGCCCAAAGAGTGTTACCATCATCTGTCCAGGATTTTTTTGAGGAACAGATGTGGAGCGGTAAATCAGGGATGAACCAGTATAACCGCTATGTGTCGCCACGCTTAATTGATGGTGTGGAAATGGTGGATGCGTTCATTGCCATCGATAATGAGCGCACGCTTGATGCCTTAGAGAGTCAGGGGGTTATTGTCAACAGCCTTTTTGATGGCTTTGTCACGGCACAGATTCCTCTCGAGCGCTTGGCTGCAGTATCGGCACTGCCTGGAGTAAACGACGTCGAAGTAAGCCTCAGGGCTGAATTATGTACCGATTCAACGATGAGCGTGACCCATGCCGGTCAAGTCATCAACGGGAAACAGAATGGCTTGCCTCACAATTTCAACGGCAAGGGCGTCATCATCGGTGTTATCGATAAGGGATTTGATTTCCAGCATCGTGCTTTCAGGTCCAATGACAACGTGAACAAAACACGCATTGTCAGGGTTTATGATACCCAGGTCAGCACGGGACACCCTGTCTATTACAGGAATTCCAAATTGCCAGGTTCGGTCTTTATGGGTGATGAGATTTACTCGTTGACAACCGATGACAACACGGGCACCCACGGCACTCATACCGCAAGTATCGCCGCTGGCTCCATCGTCAATGGTTATGGAGGCATGGCTCCCGCTGCCGACATCATCCTGTGTCCCGTTTCCAGAACTGACGGCAGCTTGTCGGTAGTGGAACTGGCCAATTGCGCTCGCTATATCAAGTGTTATGCCGACAGCGTGGGTAAGCCGTGTGTTATGAGTTTGAGTATCAGTGTTCCTGGAGGCCAGCATGATGGCAATGATTATTTGTCCAAGGCCATTGCCCAGGTTACTGGACCGGGACGTATCTTTGTGATTGCGGCAGGAAATACAGCAGGTCGTGATTTCTATGCCTATAAACAGATTTCCACTAAGAACCCGCTGAACTTATTGTTCTACTGTAAACCGTCAAGCAGTATGGACTCCACTTATTATTATAAGTCTTTCCAGGCCGAGCTGTGGATGCGCACCCAGTGGAAACGATTTGATTTCAAGTTTCATGTCTTGGACAAGACTACTGGAAGAATCGTTTGGGAGTCGCCAATATACAATGACGCTATCCAACTCAATGCCTCGGACCTGAAAGATTTTTACAGTTATGAGTCCTCGACCGACACTGTCGCCTATATCAAGGTGACCCGCAAGACCTCATCTGATGGCAAGAAATCGTTGTTGAGTGTCTCGTTGCGTAACCTGATGTCGCAACAATACACAACGGTCAATGGTAGAAAGGTGAGTCGTTATGCTATAGGAATGACAGCCTTTCCACAGGCTGATGACTTGACCTGTGAAGCCGATGCTTGGGTATGCAACTCCTCTTGCAGTTTCGGTACCTACGATAACCCTGTAATGATAGGTGCCGGCCTTACTTCACTCCAGTCTGCTTTTTATTATACTCCAGGCAATGATTTGTGTTCGATAGGTACCTATGCTGTCAACGATTCTATTATCTCGGCTGGAGCATTTGCCGCACGCAATAGCTATTATTCCTATTTCCAGAATAGTATTGTTACTGATAGGACGCAAACTGTAGGAGATATCACATCATTCTCGTCCTATCAGGCCGCAGGTTATGGCCCCACTGGTGTCGCATTGCCCACTATATGTGCTCCGGGCTTTGACGTTGTGGCTGCTGGTAGCCGTTATTCCTATTTTGCCAACAATAATGTTGCCACTGTCATGAAGACCGATGACGGCAGCTATTGGGGTGTGATGACCGGCACATCGATGGCAGCACCCACTGTAGCGGGTATCATCGCCCTGTGGTTACAGGCTAATCCCACCCTCTGTGTCCGTCAGGTCAAGGAAATCATAGCCGAAACCGCTATCCATGACAGTTTCACCACGGGAGCCAATGCGGCCCATTTTGGCCCTAACGGCAAGATAGATGCCATGGCAGGCATGAGAAGTGTCTTGGACAGGATGGGTTTCTTGCTTGGTGACGTTGATCATGATGGTGATGTCGGTATCAAGGATCTGACGGCGCTCATTGACTACCTGTTGGGCGACAGTGTTTCATCGATCCAATTACTGAATGCCGACGTCGATTGTGACGGGAATGTCGATATAGCTGATGCAACCATCCTTATCGATGCTTTAGTCACCGGGCGTGAAATAGCTTATTGACCTATTGATATCCTTGATTATAAAATCCGCCAGTGCAACAATGGCTGCGCTGGCGGATTTCTATGGTTTGTTGGCTATGGTCACTTTGTCACGTCAATCAGGCCGTGGCCAGTCATCTCCTTGGGTTGGGGCAGTCCCATGATCTGCAGAATCGAGGGCGCCACATCGGCCAGGCGGCCGGTGTTGATGATGAGCTCGGGGTCCTCAGTGACGTAGATGATGGGCACAGGATTCAATGAGTGGGCAGTGTTGGGAGTACCGTCACTGTTGATGGCGTGGTCGGCGTTGCCGTGGTCGGCGATGATGATTACCTCATAGCCAGTGGCGCGGGCCGCCTCGACGGTGTCGTGCACGCAGCGGTCAACAGCCTTGACTGCCTGGGTGATAGCACCATATACACCCGTGTGTCCCACCATGTCGCCGTTGGCATAATTGACCACGATAAAGTCATACTTGTCCTCACGGATGGCAGCCACCAACTTGTCGCGTACCTCATAGGCGCTCATCTCAGGCTTCAGGTCATAGGTAGCCACATCGGGTGAGGGAACCAGGATACGGTCCTCGCCGTCGAATGGCTGTTCGCGACCGCCGCTGAAGAAGAAGGTCACGTGAGCATATTTCTCGGTCTCGGCAATGTGTAACTGACGCTTGCCTTGACTCGACAGGTATTCTGACAGCGTGTTGTCCACATTCTCCTTGGGGAAAAGAATATGCATGTCCTTGAAGGTAGGATCATAGGGGGTCATGCAGTAATACTGTAGGCCGGGGATAATCTTCATGCCCTCTTCAGGCATATCCTTCTGGGTCAAAGCGATGGTAATCTGCTTGGCGCGGTCATTCCTGAAGTTGAAGAAAATCACCACGTCACCCTCCTGGATGCGGCCATCGACGGTAGAGTTGACGATGGGCTTGATGAACTCATCGGTCACGCCTTCGTCATAGGATTCCTGGATGGCTCTAACCATGTCATCGCTCTTCTTGCCCTCTCCAGCGGTCAGCATATCGTATGCCACCTTAATGCGGTCCCAGTTGTTGTTGCGGTCCATAGCATAGTAGCGTCCAATGACGGTGGCGACTGTTCCCGCACTCTGCTTGCAGTGCTCAGCAACAGTGTTGACAAATCCCTTGCCACTCTCGGGATCGGTGTCACGGCCATCCATAAAGCAGTGAACATACACCCGTTCCAGACCGTATTCCTTAGCGATGTCGCACAGTGCCATCAAGTGGTCCTGTGAGCTGTGTACTCCACCGGTACTTGTCAGTCCCATGATGTGCAGTGCCTTGCCATGCTCCTTGGCATAGGTGTAGGCATTGACAATCTCGGGGTTCTTCATGATGGAACCATCCTGGATGCTCTTGTTGATTTTCACCAGGTCCTGATAAACCACGCGGCCGCCACCAATGTTCAGGTGACCCACCTCGCTGTTACCCATCTGGCCATCGGGCAGACCCACATCCTCGCCACACGCCTTGAGCGTGCTGTGGGGATAGGCTGCGCGCAGGAAGTCAAGATAGGGAGTGGGAGTACTGTAAATCGCGTTGCTCTGACCGTTGGGGCCCTCACCCCAGCCGTCCAATATCATCAATAAAGCTTTCTTTGCCATAATAGAAATTTTACCTTAAAATGTTTTTTACCTGATTTTTGGAACTGCAAAGATAGCATTTTTTTGGATAATAGAGAACAGATATTCCGAGAATAGATGATGGGAGGAAAAAAGACTTGATGGATTTGGGTAAAAAAAGAAGCGCCAATCGGTTGATGGCGCTTCTATAATATAATGGGGGCAGTAATTGCTCGTGAATGCTTAGAGAGCCTCGGCAATGAGCTCGATCTCGACGAGGGCACCCTTGGGGAGGTCCTTGACGGCAAAAGCGCAGCGTGCAGGATAGGGGGCGGTGAAATACTCGGCGTAAACCTCATTCATGGGGCCGAAGTTGGCGATGTCGCTGAGGAATACCGTGGTCTTAACCACGTCCTTGAGGTCGAGACCCTCGCTCTGGAGGATAGCCCGGGCATTCTTAAGGCTCTGGTGGGTCTGTTCCTTGATACCACCCTCGGGGAATGCTCCGGTCTCGGGGATGATGGGCAGCTGGCCCGATACGAATACGATGTTACCAGTGCGGATAGCTTGGCTGTAAGGTCCAATGGCAGCGGGTGCCTTATCGGTGTTTAATGCTTTCATTGATTTGATAAGTTGTATTGTTGTTAATAATGTGAGTTAATTAGATACTACAAAGGTAATACTTTTTTGGTGAACAGTGAAGCGTTTTCCTTGATTTGGTGTAATGATGACTGTTCATGAAAGTTTGTGGCGTTTCAGCAAGATGTCAGTGGGAGAGGGAACCTTGAAGGCTTTGGTGTCACACGGACGGCGGCTGTAGAGGATATAGCGCGGGTACTGCTTATCACCGATACCAGCGTCGGTGAAGTCATAGCGGTGATAGCCCGTGGCATCGAGAAGTGCGACCATCTCGGCGTTGTCAGACATGACAAAGACGACGTCGCTGCGGTGCTGCTTGACGGCATCAAGTTGGTCATTGAGCATTTCTTGGGTGTAACCCACTTGCAGGCTCCAATACTTACATGCGGGTAGAGCCTCGCTGGGAACGCCTTCGCCATGGTCATGGCACATCAGGTAGAGCGTGCGGGGCTTGTCATATTGTTGCATCAGATTGGCGTAGTAGTGCCAGGCTTCCTGCTGCGGGGTGCGGCTGTTGAACAACGACGAACGGTCGGTCATGTAGAACAATGGGGCAAGAACGGCTATGGCCAACGGCAGGATGACGGCCCAGTGGTGGAACCAGCGCCCAAGCAACTGTGCGATGATTCCGGCAAAAAGCACGGTGAATACCGAGAGGACGTTGAAGTAGATGGCATCTGTACCGTTGAGCATGATGACAGCTAAAAACCAGATAAAGGCTAACACGGCCCAAATGCGGTGGGTTGTGGCGCGCATCAAGTACAAAATCATGCCCGCAATCATGAGCAGGGAGAAGATGGCCAGGCGCTTGCCTAAGAACATCATCAACACCCCCCTGGCGGTAATCCACGTGCCGTTCATGTTGTCAAATGTGCTGGCCGTAACCAGGAAATACTCGTTAATGAATTCACCCAGGCATCCCTGTACAGCCAGGACGATGACCATTGGCAGGATAGTGAGCACAGCAGCGAGGATGCACCACCCAATGGCTCGCCAGACGGAGTAGCTGCATCGGCTTGGCACCACGATGCAAAAGTAGGGGATGAAGATGGCGAGCATGAGCGTGCAGCTGTACTTGATAAGAAAAGTATAGCCTAATGCCACTCCAAGCACAATGGCTGACTGACGGGCAAAGCGGCGGCTCTCCTCGTGGAGGAAAGTGTGTCGCATGAACCTGTAGAGTACGGCCAACATAGCAGGATAGCAGAAGTCCTCGGTGCGCACCTCGATGTGGGTAAAATAGCTGAGGAAGAACAATGCCGACAGCACCACTGCAACCAGCGAGAGGCGCACGTCGCGCGTGAAAATGAGCGCGCACTTGTAGCAGTAGTAAAAAATGACGGCATAGAGCACGCACCCTATCCAGAAACATCCCACGTAATCGTGGGGACTCAACAGGTAACCGATACCATAGATGAGCCACAGCAGAGGTCCCTTGCTGTCAGCAAAATCGACATAGGGTGTCATGCCGTTCATCCATGCCTTCCCACAGGCGTAGAACCAGATGACATCGTGGTGTTGCCACAGGTCATACAGGTAGGAGTCCCACGAGGTGAGCAGTATAGCAAGTATTGCAAAGCCGATAATTGCTAAAATGGCAGGCACGCTGCGTCGTGCGTGGTCAAGTCGGTCGGTTATCATGATCGGGTCAATATTGAAGTTACTGCATGCAAAGTTAATACATTATTAGCAAATGTCAATACCGTGTCTGCCGCAAATAAACACGGAGGCCCGCAAACCGACATGTTTGCAGGCCTCGATGGTCTTTCGCTTTTGCTAAGAGATGGAATTACTTCTTGATACCCATCTTCTTGGCAATCTTGGCGGGGATGGCATCCTTGTGAACGAGGATGTTCAAAGTCTTGGCACGGAAGAAGGCCTCGCTGCAGTAGAAGTAGCCTTCATAGAGCTGGTTGGTGTCCCAGCTGTTCTGTACCTTAAAGTACTTGTTGCCTTCCTGGTCAACAGCCTTGCCCATGATAACCATACCATGGTCGTCGGTGGTCTCCTTGTTGTCGAACATCTCCTGACGTTCTTCAGGGGTTACCCACTGCTCTTTTACCGGGCCCTTGATGTCCCAAAGTTCGGCCTCACGGTCCTTGTCGCTCAGCTGAGCCCAGCGTGCCATGTCGGTACCGGCTGCATCGGGAACCTCTTTCTTGACGGGCAGGATAGCATAGCCATTGCGCCACTTGAAGCCTTTCTCGCTCACGTCAGAGCCCCAAGCGATGCTGTAGCCGTTGTCGATAGCATAGTTGGCAATCTCGAGCAGCTCGTCGATGGGTACGTTCTGATAGCTGGACCACAACCAGTTGTCGGCCACCTCAAGGACGAAGGGCTGATAGTAGGGGTGGTGGGTGAACGATGCGATGGGTACATAATCGTCCATGTTCAGGCCCAGGCTGGCAGCCCAAGTCTGCGGGGTGTAGGTCTTGCCCTCATAGACGAAGGTCTCTGGCATCTTGCCCATGTAACCGTCGAGAATGCCCTTCAGACCGTCCATCCAGGCGGGAGTGAGCTTGCCGCGACTGTTCTTGTTGATGGTGCCAACGTAACCTTTCAGCAAAGCGGTCAGCTCGCTGGTGTCGAACTTCTTGTCACCATAGGTCATGCCGGTGTACACCTCGTTGGGCACCATACCGTATTTGCGCCATACGTAGGGCACATCCTCGGCAGCGCCACCTTCGGCGAAGTTGATGGTGCCATCCATGCGGATGTACTTAATGGCCTTGTCATAATAGCAGTGGTTAACGACAAAACCCTCGCTCAGGTGAACCTCCTTGCCGGTGAGGCGCAGGATCTCGTTCTCAAAGAAGGAGTTGGTCGAGTAGCACCAGCACGTACCGGACTTGTTCTGGTCCTTGACGGGAGTGTGGCGGATAACCTTGGTGTCGGTGAACTTGAAACCAGTGCTGTCGGGAACGACAACCTTGTCGTCGGCCATGACGTTAATAGCGATAGCCGAAGCGAGCAGTGCTAAAAATAATTTCTTCATACAGTTGAGTTAGTTATTAATATATTAGGTTAATTACTTTTTCTAAGAATATAACTTGCAAATGTAATCATTATTTTTGAAAGTAGGGCAATTTGGAATGACAAAATGCAAAAAAAGTGCCCCGTTGCTGGCATGGAAACCGTCGACGGGGCGTAGTTTTTTCCAGAATCGGATAGATAAGATTTGATTGATGATGTTATAACCGGGAAAGGGATTCCCGATTATTGCGGCAAAATTATAAAATATTTCTGCAAGTCAAAAACAAAAGCAGATTAATTTGAATCTATTGCGATATGGCCAATTTTCTACATTATTTCGCTGAATGAGGAAAAATGACTACCTTTGTGCTATGATTTATCCCTCAAATTTTGAGAGCAAAATAGGCTTTGATGCCGTGAGGCGTGAGCTGGAGCGTCATTGTGTTAGTTCGTTAGGAGCTGCCAATGTGCCCCGGCTGCGTTTTTCGACCCGCCGTGACGAGGTTATCCGCTGGTTGGAAGAGACCAACGAATTCTTGTCTATTGTGCAGACGGGTAGGGAGTTCCCCTTGAGCTATTACTTCGACCTGCGTGTCGTTCTCAAGGAGATTTCCACACCAGGCACCTTCCTGTCGGCCGAAAGGCTGTTTGACCTGCAACGCCTGTTGGTGACCGTGGGTCAGGTGGTCCGTTTCTTCGCCACCGATGGCGAGGGCGGCACACCCTATCCGCGGCTGCGTGAGTTGACTGGTGGCATGCAGGCTTTCCCTGAACTGAGCGCCGCTATCGGGCACGTGCTCGACAAGGCGGGCAATATCAAGGACACCGCATCTCCCCACTTGCAGGAACTGCGCACGGCCATCGCCCGTGTTACCAGCAGCATCAACGGCACCTTGCGCCGCATTATCAGCCAGGGCAAGCAGGATGGCATTTTGGACAACGACGTGCAACCGTCGTTGCGCGACGGCCGCTTGGTGTTGCCCGTGAGTGCTATGAACAAGCGTAAACTGCACGGTATCGTCCACGATGAGAGTGCGACGGGAAAGACCGTGTTTATTGAGCCTGATGCCATCGTCGAGGCCAATAACCGCATCCGCGAGACCGAAGCCGAGATCGCACGTGAGATTATCCGCATTCTCACCGAGGTGACCGACCAGATCCGTCCCCACCTCGATGAACTGGCAGGCGTGCTGGAAACATTGGGGCAATTGGACTTTATCCGTGCCAAGGCATTGTTTGCACGCGATGTGGGAGCACAGTTGTGCCATGTGGACCGCAAACCCGTCATTGAGTGGTACACAGCCATTCATCCCGCGCTGATGCTGTCGTTACGGGCCCAGGGAAAAGAGGTGGTGCCGCTCAACATCAACCTGAATAAGCAGGACCGCATCCTGGTGATTTCCGGCCCCAATGCCGGTGGCAAGTCGGTGTGCCTCAAGACCGTGGGAGTGGTTCAATACATGATGCAATGTGGCTTGTTGCCCACATTAAGGGATAATTCCCACATGGGTATCTTCCGCGACATCTTTATCGACATCGGCGACCAGCAGAGTATCGAGAATGACTTGAGTACCTATAGCAGCCACTTGCAGAACATGAAGTTGTTCCTGTCTAAGGGCGGCAAGGAGACCCTCATCCTGATCGATGAGATGGGTAGCGGCACCGAGCCCCAGATAGGCGGTGCCATTGCCCAATCGATTCTCGAGCAGCTCAATGAGCATCAGGTAATGGGTGTGGTAACGACCCACTACCAGAATCTGAAGCATTTTGCCGACGAAGCCGACGGCGTGATCAACGGAGCAATGCTCTATGACCGCCAGCGCATGCAGCCCCTGTTCCAGTTATCGATAGGTTATCCGGGCAGTTCGTTTGCCATCGAGATTGCCCGTAAGACTGGGTTGCCGCAGCAGGTCATCGACAAGGCGAGCGAGATTGTGGGTAGCGACTATATCAATATGGACAAGTATCTGCTTGATATCGTGCGTGACCGCCGTTACTGGGAGAACAAGCGCCAGGATATCAGGGCTAAGGAGAAACGTCTTGACCAGATGATTGCCAGCTATGACGAGCGTCTGGACAACATTCGTGCTGAGCATCGCCAGATCATTCATGATGCCCGAGCTGAGGCCCAGGAAATCCTGCAAGGCAGCAATGCCCAGATTGAGCGTACCATCAAGGAAATACGTCGGGAACAGGCCGAGAAGGAGCGCACCAAGGAATTGCGGCGCCAGCTCGACGAATTCAAGCAACGCCTCAATGCCGAGGAACCCGAAGTGCCCACCCGCCTGAAGGAACTCACACCCAAAGATAAGGCCCACCGCAAACCACCCAAGAAAAAAGCGGCCTCCCAGTCGGTTGCCAAAGACCGCCCCTTGCAGGCCGGCGATAATGTAGTGCTCAAGGGCACGACAACCGTGGGGACACTCATCAGCATTGATGAGAAATATGCGCTGGTTGCTTTTGGTAACATCAAAACCCGCATCGAGGCCGACAAGGTGGAGCGAACCATGCGCAAGGAGAAGATGCCCAAAGCCGAGTCGCTTGGCCGCAGCACGACCGACGAGATACGTGCCCGCCAGTTGAATTTCAAGCCCGATATCGATGTTCGCGGTATGCGCGCCGATGAGGCATTGCAGGCCATTACCTATTTTATCGACGATGCTATCCAGTTCAGTGCCCAGCGGGTGCGCATCCTGCACGGTACAGGAACGGGAGCCCTGAAGGTCGCAATCCGCGAGTATCTACATAGTGTGAACGGCGTGAAGTCCTACCGTGACGAGCATGTGCAATTCGGTGGAGCCGGCATCACGGTGGTGGAACTGGAATAATGTGTGGACACCCCTTGAGGGATTGTTCAATTTACAATAATCACTTGAATTATTATTATAGTCAACATGATAGAGAACAATATATTTTACAAGCCATTCAAGACAACAGGTGGGGCGATTCCGTTTGACCGCATCACTAACGCTGATTTTGAGCCAGCTATCCGTCAGGGCATTAAGGAACATGATGCCGAGGTTCAGGCGATAGCCCAGAGTGGAGAAGAGGCGACATTCGAGAATACCATTGTTGCGTTAGAACGTGCCGGCGCGATGTTGAATCGTGTGCTCGGCGTGTTTTACCCCATGCTGTCGGCCAATGCCGATGACGAGTTGATGGCAATCAGCGAGCGCATGGCGCCCGTGATGAGCGAGCACTTCAACAGCATCACGCTCAATGAGCAGTTGTGGCAACGCGTGAAACATGTTCATGACCACTTTGATGCTGAGCGCTATGATGTGGAAGACAGGATGCTGATGCGTGAGACCTACGACGGATTTGTGCGTAGCGGTGCCAATCTGCAAGGTGCCGACCGCGACCGCTATCGTGAACTCTCTAAGCGCTTGACCGAGTTGACCTTGAAGTTTGACCAGAATGCACTCAAGGAAACTTCACAATATGAGTTGTGGCTCACTGCCGATGACCTGAGTGGCCTGCCCGAGAGTGCACTCGATGCGGCCAAACAAGCCGCAAAGAATAAGGGGCGCGAGGACGCCTGGCTGGTAACTCTGGACGCTCCCAGCTATGTCCCCTTCATGAAATACAGTGACCGCCGTGACTTGCGCGAGAAGTTGTACTTGATGTATAACCGTCAGTGCACCAGTGGTGAGTACTGCAATCTTGACGTGTTGCGTGACATCGCCAACACCCGCCTGGAGATTGCCCGCCTGATGGGATGCAAGTGCTATGCAGAGTATAAGTTGCAGCACACGATGGCCCAGAAGCCTGAGGCCGTCTATGACATGCTGAACCAGCTGCGTGACGCCTATCTGCCTGTGGAGCGCAATGAGATGAAGCGATTGACCGCGTTTGCCAGTGGGGTTGAGGGCAAGCCCGTGGAAATCATGCCGTGGGATTACAGCTACTACAGCAACAAGGAGAAAGACTCGATGTTTGACATCAACGACGAGCTCTTGAGGCCGTATTTCGAGCTGAGCCAGGTGACCAAGGGCGTATTTGGCTTCGCTACCCGGATGTATGGCCTTCGTTTCGTGCCCAACCATGACGCACAAGTCTTCCATCCCGAGGTCGAGGTCTATGATGTGACCGATGAGGATGGCAAGGCGGTAGGCATGCTCTATGTTGATTTCTTCCCGCGTGCCACCAAGCAGAGTGGGGCCTGGATGACAAGTTTCCGTGAGCAGTATATCGATGATAGCGGCAATGATGTGCGCCCGTTGGTGACCTTGACAATGAACTTTACCCGTCCCACCTACACCAAGCCCTCGTTGCTCACCGTGCGTGAGGTCGAGACCTTCATGCACGAGTTTGGACACGCGTTGCACCAGTTGCTGTCCCGCTGCAAGTACCAGTCGTTGTCGGGCACCAACGTCTATCGTGACTTTGTTGAGGTCCCGTCGCAGTTCAACGAGAACTACGTCTATGAGCGTGAGTTCCTTGATAGCTTCGCACGTCATTACCAGACGGGTGAGCCAGTGCCACAGGAATTGATTGACCGTCTATTGGCTTCTTCGCAGTATGCTGCTGCTTATGCTTGTGTGCGCCAGTTGGGATTTGGCTATATTGACATGGCTTGGCACAGCATCATGGAGCCTTACCAGGGCGACGATTTCACGTTTGAGCATCATGCGGCCAAGGATGTGCAGGCCTTTGAACCTGTCGAGGGTTGTATCATGTCAACCCATTTCACTCACATCTTCTCAGGTGGCTATGCGGCAGGCTATTATGGCTACAAGTGGGCCGAGATGATTGAGTGTGACGCCTTTGACAAGTTTAAGGAGGACGGCATTTTTAACCCAGCCACAGCCCGCTCGTGGCTCGAGAATGTCCTCTCGCGTGGCGGCACCGAGGCTCCGATGACGCTTTACAAACGATTCAGAGGCCGCGAACCCCGCATCGACGCCATGATGCGCCGTGATGGCATAGCCCCCACTGAATGAACTGATTAGAAGCCATATTGTTATGAAAAGGATGATTAGAAAAGCTGTGCTCGAGGATGTGCCTGTGATAATGCGACTCGTTGACGAGGCACGAGGCATCATGCGCTCGAGCGGCAACATGAACCAGTGGACTGATGGCTATCCCAGCCGTGAGACCATCGAGGATGACATCCACAACGGGCACTGTTTCCTGTGTGTGGAAGAGGGTGGGGTGATTGTGGCCTCATTCGCCTTTATCCCTGGCCCGGAGCCGACATACAAAGAGATTTATGAGGGCCAGTGGCTTGACGACAAGCCCTATTATGTGGTACATCGCTTGGCCAGTAGTGTCGGCAGTCATGGCGTGTTTAATGACGTGATGGACTATTGCTTGGATGTGGCAAGAAATCTGCGCATCGACACCCATCGCGACAATGTGATCATGCGCCATGTCATCGACCGCTATGGCTTCACCTATTGCGGCGTTATCTACCTGCTTAATGGTGACGAGCGCCTGGCCTATCAGTTAGGTCGAGGGTAGGGAGCAAGTGCGTTTATGCTTGCCATGTCTCCTGCCGTGGCCATCAATAGACAATCAGGGCTGACTCAGAAAGAGCCAGCCCTGATTTGTATAAAGGATTAATCTTGTTTTCTCAGATTACTTCTTGAGCTCGTCAGCTACAGCCTGAGCAGCCTCAGCGCCTTTCTCCTTAGCGGCGTCAACGGCGTCACCAGCGGCATCCTTAACGGCGTCCTTAGCGGCGTCAACCTTCTCGCCAGCAGCGTCAACGGCAGCGTCAACAGCCTGACCAACCTTCTCAGCAGCCTGCTTTGCTACGAAATCAGCAAAACCAGCCTTCAGGTTCTCGGGAACATCAATGTAATTGGTCATCTTCTCGGCCAGGGTCGGGATCTTAGCGAGGATGGCATCCTTGTTGTTCTCCCAAACGGTCTTGATGATGTTGATGATGTTGAAGTAACCAGCCTGGTCGCCACCATCGAGGAGAGCCTGAGCTTTCTCCTTCAGGCCATCGAGCAGGGTAACAGCGCTAGCCTCGTCAGCGCAATTCAGCAGGTCGGCAGCAACGCTCTCAACGGTGGGAGCTACCTCTTCGGTCTGCTCGGGAGCAACTTCCTCAGCGGGCTTGGTCTCAGTCTTGCAACCAACAAAAGCAACGGCAGCAACAGCTGCAAAGATCAATAAATACTTCTTCATAATAAAACAACTTTTTGATTTAAAAAATTAATAATAAAACGATAAATTCAACGCCGCAAAAGTAACGGCTATTTTTGAATTAGCAAATTTTTTTTGGCCTAATTTTCATTTTTTAGCACTTTTAGTACCCGTTTGGGCATTTTTGCGGTCAAAATTCATTAAAGTTGGCTGAGTTTCAACAAAATCTAAATAATATTTTGTTTTTGTATTCGACTTGCACATTTTTTCTTTAACTTTGCGGTGCGGAATTTTGTCCAGCGAATTCAGTCACAATTTTCGTGCCAACTGTTGCGTTTAGGACATGAAAAATAAAAATAATCACTAAAAAATGTAATCAATATGTTTATCTGGATTTTAATGGGAGGTGTATTTATCCTGAGCTTCATTGTTCAGAACTCCCTCAAATCAAAATTCGCAAAGTACAGCAAGGTGCCTTTAGGTGTACCCATGGCAGGCCGTGACATAGCAATGGCGATGTTGCAGCAGAATGGTTGTGGCGATGTGCAGGTGACCAGCGTGAGCGGCCAGCTGACTGACCACTTCAATCCTGCCAACAGGACGGTAAACCTGAGTGAGCCTGTTTATGGCACCAACAGTATTGCCGCTGCTGCCGTTGCTGCTCATGAGTGTGGTCATGCTGTGCAGCACAAGGTGGGCTATAGCATGTTGCAGCTCCGCACCAAGATGGTGCCCCTTGTGTCCTTTGCCTCCAACACCATCCAGTGGCTGCTGCTTGCCGGTATTGTGGTTGCACAGTGGACTCCGATTCCCTTGTATATCGCTATCGCATTGTTTGCCTGCACGGTGCTGTTCAGCTTTGTGACCCTGCCGGTTGAGGTGGATGCAAGCCGCCGGGCTATCCAATGGCTCCAGGGCTCGGGCATCGTTAGCGGTCAGCAGCTGGAGTATGCCAAGGACGCCCTCCATGCCGCAGCCTATACCTATGTTGTCGCTGCCATTGGCTCATTGGCTACATTATTATATTATATTTTAATGATTTTTGGTGGAAACCGCAGATAATCCAAAACACAACATCCCAATACAAAGAAGTAAAAACTAGAAATGGCACAAAAACCATCGATTCCTAAAGGTACGCGCGATTTCTCTCCCATAGAGATGGCGCGCCGTAACTATATTTTTAATACAATTAAGGACGTATTCCTGCTCTACGGCTTTCAGCAGATTGAAACCCCCGCTATCGAGAACCTGTCCACGCTGATGGGTAAGTATGGCGAGGAGGGCGATAAGCTGCTGTTTAAGATTCTGAATAGCGGTGACTATCTGAAGGATGCTCCCGATGACCTGTTGACGTCACATGACTCATTGCACTTGACGACAAAAATCAGCGAGAAAGGTCTTCGCTATGATTTGACGGTGCCGTTTGCTCGCTATGTGGTGCAGCACCGCAACGACCTGCAGATGCCTTTCAAGCGCTATCAGGTGCAGCCCGTGTGGCGTGCCGACCGTCCCCAGAAAGGCCGCTACCGTGAGTTCTATCAGTGTGATGCCGACATCGTGGGCAGTGATTCCCTTTTCAACGAGGTGGAGCTGGTGACCATGATTGATGAGGTGTTTAACCGCTTCAATATCAACGTTGCCATCAAACTGAACAACCGTAAAATCCTGAGCGGCATTGCCGAGATCATCGGTGCTGCCGACAAGATTGTGGATATTACCGTAGCTATCGACAAGCTCGACAAAATCGGTATTGATAACGTCAATGCCGAGTTGAAGGAGAAAGGCTTGAGCGAAGAGGCTGTTGCCACCCTTCAACCCCTGTTGGCGCTCGATGGCACAAACGAGGAGCGTCTCACATCCCTTGCCGGAATGCTGGCAAGCAGCGAGGTGGGCATGAAGGGCATCGAAGAGATGCGCTATGTTCTCGACCACGTGTCTCAGCTCGGCACCCGTGCCCATGTGGAACTTGACGTTTCTCTGGCCCGCGGCTTGAACTACTACACGGGCACAATCCTTGAGGTCAAGGCCCTGGATGTGGCTATCGGCAGCATCACCGGAGGTGGCCGTTATGATAACCTGACGGGCGTGTTTGGCATGCCTGGATTGTCGGGCGTGGGCATCAGTTTTGGTGCCGACCGCATTTATGACGTGCTCAATGCGCTCGACCTGTATCCTGCCGACACGATGGCAACGGCACGTGTGATGTTTGTCAACTTCGGAGAGCAGGAAGCCTCGACGTCGTTGAACCACATCATGGCATTGCGCCGTGCTAGAATCAGTGCAGAACTGTATCCCGACAGCGCCAAGATGAAGAAGCAGATGAACTACGCTAACGACCGTCAGATTCCCTACGTCGCTATTGTCGGGACCGATGAGGTGCAGAATGGCACCATCACCCTCAAGAACATGGTGACCGGTGAGCAGCAGTCCCTGACTGTCGAGCAGGTGATAGAACAATTAGGCTGATTGACAAACTGAAATACGAGACAGCACGATTATGAACAGTATGTATGAACAGCTGATGCAGTTGCCGCTCTTTCAAGGCGTTAGCGCCGACAGCATCACACTGCTGGTCGAGAAACTCCCATTCCATTTCCTCAAGTACCGCAATGGTGAGCAGATTCTCGCTGCGGGTGACGCCTGCACCCACATCCGTTTTATCGTGTCGGGTAAGGTTCGTCTCGAGACGCCATGTGCCCACTTAAAGGTCTCGCTGTCGCAGACGCTGTCAACTCCCAATGTCCTTGCGCCTGAATATCTGTTTGGGCGTGAAACCGTTTATCCTTATGCCGCATTTGCCGATGGCCCCTGCGGTATCCTCCAGTTGCGCAAGAGCGATTACATCAAGATGATCAACAGTGACAAGGTGTTTCTGTTCAACATCTTGAACTACCTCTCGTCAGGTAGTCAGCGAGGCATGGCATCGGCCTTGTCCATCAGGGACGGTTCGGTTGCCGAGCGCTTGGCTATATTGGTGGATATGCTCATCGTTCCTGGTGCTGCCGACATCTCGCTGCGGTATAAGCAGAAGGACCTGTGTACCCTGTTGAGCACCCAGCGCACAACATTGGTCTCCTCGCTCGACAAGTTGTGTGAACAGGATATCTTGGATTACGACAGTAATGAGTTGAGGCTGCTCGATTTCAGGAAATTGATGGATTTAATTAAGGATTAGCTTAGAATGAAATATACTTATTATACCCAAGGCACATGCTCGTCCCAAATTGATTTTGACATCGATGAGCAGGGCATCCTGCGTGATGTGCAATTCTATGGCGGCTGCCATGGCAACCTGCAAGGCATTTCCACACTCGTGCGCGGCATGAAGGCCGAGGAAATCATTGGCAAGCTCCAGGGCATCCGCTGCGGGTACAAGAACACGTCCTGCCCCGACCAGTTGGCTACGGCCCTGCGCGAGGCAATGAATAAACAACAGTAAATAAACCAACAAAATAACCAGACAATTATGAAGAAATACATTTTATTGATTGCAACTATCGCAACCCTGTCATTGATGAGCTGTACTAACCAGGATTACAAGGCTAAGGGTGAGCAGATGGCAAAACATCTCGATGAACTGTGCGAGAAACAGGATTCGGCAGCTGTCCTGATTTACGAGGACAGCATCCAAGCCATTGAAGATGAGGTTGTGGCTACAGGCGACTCGGCAGCTATTGCCGCATTCCGTGACGCGCTCAAGGAATCGCGTGAGCGCAATGCCCCTTACATCACTTCGCTCAAGGTCCAGGGTGGCCAGGATAAGAAGGAAGCCATCGAGGATGTGATGAAGGACGCTCTTGAGGGTGGTGTCGGCATCGATGCAGTCACCAAGAGCGTTGACAAAGTCCTCGAAGGGAAGAAGAAATAACAATCATTCATGCAGCAGCGGTTGCATCGGGTAACGGGAGTCAGTCGCCATGCGGTGGTGGGGATGATCATGTGTGTCCTCATGACCGCTTGTGGCACGGGTATCGAGATGACCGAGCATGTCACCGACAAGGATGTCCGCAAGGTCATCGAGCGGGTGGACAGCAAGCAGGCCACCGTGACCCTTGACGCCTATACCGATTCACTTGCTGCATGGAAAATCGGCAAACGCTTCTGGGTTGCCGATGACCAAGTCCGCCAGATGCTCCTGTACTCGGGTCATGACCTGGACTCACTGCATTTGGCGCATCATGTGCTAAGCTATGATGGCATGGTGAGCAGCGGCCTGTTCACTGGAGATAACCGCAATGTGGATATCCGGTTTATTGACCAAGCCAGCGGCCAGCGGCTCGTTTACCGCTATGGCAAGCCTGTTGAGGCCGCCCATCAGGGCTTTTCGCTGCCCATGCTCATCGATCTGGACATGGTCGATTTCATTGCCAACCAGATTCAAGGAAAGGATTTCTATATCCGCACCTCCATCTGGTATGACCGTGAAACCGAGCAGATGAAAAACGGCCGCCACTATATTAAGGTCCACATCGACAGCGTGTTGCCTGGCAATGCCGTCATGCCGTTGCGGGTGCTGTTCACCACTATCGACACCCGTGAGAAGGCGATGGTGTGGATGAGTGACAATGCCTCGACAATGCATGGCCGGGACTTTGACGCCCTGTTTGTTGCCAATGACCCCCATGCTGCCTATCCCGATATCTCCGCTGAAAACTGGCTGAAAATCACGCGTGGCGAGGTGGCAGAGGGCATGACTAAGGTGGAATGCGGCCTGGCCATGGGATCGCCCAAACGAATCAATGAGATTCCTGACCAGCGGGGCATGAGGGAATATTGGTATTACGATGGCGGGACCTACCTTTACTTTGTGGATGGCCTGCTGCGGCAATTCAGGAGGTAACTTAGTTATGCTGACTACATTAGAAATAGAATTCCTTGGGACCGGGACATCAACAGGTGTGCCCATGCTGCGGTGCAAGTGTCCCGTGTGCTATAGTAATGACCCCCGTGACCATCGATTGCGCACCTCGGCCATCGTCCGTTATCAGGGTGCGAGGATTCTCATCGATTGCGGCCCGGATTTCCGTACCCAGATGCTCCGTGCCAGCGATGACAACCTGGATGCTGTCCTGTTGACCCACATCCACTATGACCATGTGGCCGGCTTGGATGACCTCAGGACTTATTGCTTTGAGCGTCCGTTCCCGGTTTATGCCCGTGCCGATGTGCTGGATAACCTGCACAAGCGCATCCCTTATTGCTTTGCCACAAATCCTTATCCTGGAGTGGCTCAATTTGAGGAGCATATCATCGACGACAAGCCATTTCTGGTCGAGGGCGTGCGTGTGGAGCCTCTCCCTGTGATGCACTATAAGTTGCCCATCTATGGCTTTCGTATCGGCCCGCTGGCCTATATCACCGATGCTAAGGTCATTGGCGATGACGTGGTGGAGCGCCTCAAGGGTGTGCCTCTGCTTGTCATCAACTCGTTGAGGATAGAGGAGCACCTGTCACACATGTGCCTGGACGAGACGCTCGACATCATCAACCGTGTAAAGCCTGGCCGCGCTTACCTCATTCACATGAGTGACGGCATGGGATTTCATGCCGATTCTCCCCGGCGTCTGCCGCCAGGAGTGGAACTGGCTTACGATGGACTGATAGTAAAAGTGTGAGATGCAAGACGAAACCAAAATAACAGAGGTTAAGCCTGTTGTAGAAGAACAGACTGCCGGATTGCAGTTCTTTGAGTCTCGTGTGCAGGCTGGTTTCCCCAGCCCCGCCCAGGGAGAATATGCCGACAGTATCGACCTGAACCGTGCGCTTATCACCAATCCTGCCGCCACCTTCTGTGCGCGCGTGATAGGAAACTCGATGGTGGATGCGGGAATCAACGAGGGCGACCTGTTGATTATCGACCGCTCGCTCACGCCTCATGACGGGAATATTGCCGTCTGCTTTGTGGACGGTGATTTCACCGTCAAGCGCCTGAGTGTGCGTGATGATGGCGTCTACTTGACTCCAGCCAATGCCAAGTTCCCCGAGCTGAAGGTCAGCGACGAGAGCAATTTCCAGGTGTGGGGCGTGGTTTCCCATATTATCAAGCGCCTGTAAATTTCAGTTCCGCCGGTATCAGATTCAACCGATAACCAACCCTTATTGAAAGACAGTGAAGAAATGGGACGTACATATTGAGCGATACGGCACGCTGTTTTTCATGTTGTGTGTTGCCGTGGCCGCATGGCAGTGCTTTATCGTTGCCCTCGATACCCAGTTGGGTGGGGTGGGGCGGCTGTTCAGCGAGTGGCATGTGGTAGCCATTTCGGTAGCCAATGCCCTCTTGCTCTTGTCTCCCTACTGGCTGTTGAGGCGGCGTTGGCGCTGGTTGGTGTGGATACCATTGACACTGCTCACCATCTGGTGCTTGATGCAGACGTGCTACTGCCGCGCCTATGACGACCTGATGCCCTGGCGCAGCCTGACCTTGACCCAGAATGTCAATTCCACTTTGGCATCAAGCACTCTGGCCCTGTTGCGCTGGCAGGATTTACTCATCCTGGTGCCCTATCTCTTGCTGATTGTAGTCGGCTTGTTGGCCCGCCGTGCCCATGAGAATAAAATAGCCTTCAAGCGGTTTGGCTACACATTGCTGGCATGTGCCGCGTTCGCTCTCTTGGGTTATGTCAAAATTGGTGAGGATTACAAGACACGTTTCCTGCACAACTTCGGTAATTGCCGCTATTTTGCCCAAAATGGCTTGATACCCTATGGCGTGTTCACGTTGCATGATGCTTTCAAGAGCCATGACTTGAGCAACGAGGAACGGGCTGAGATTCAGCGGTTCCTCGATGAGGACTGCCCGCGGTACACCGATAACCGCTATTGCAGCACAACTGGTCGCAACTTGATTCTGGTTATTGTCGAGTCTTTGCACACGTGGCCCATCGGCATGACCGTTGAAGGCCGTGAAGTGACTCCTGTGCTCAACCGTTTGATTGCCAATGACAGTGTCATCTATGCCCCTCATGTCATGTTCCAGACCAGTCATGGTCATTCCAGCGATGCCCATTTCATATACAATACAGGGCTCTTGCCATTACGCGATGGTGCTGTCGCCGTTAATTGGGGCGATGCCCGTTACCCGTCACTGGCGGCGGCTCTTGAGGGCTATGACTGCCGTGAGATCATCTGCACTCCTGGCGTCAACTGGAACCAGAATGTCACGTCGAGAACATACGGGTTTGACACCCTTTATACCCGCGAACACCTGATGGCCGACGGGGCCTTTGCCCGCCATGGCAATGTGGATGACGCGGCCTTGACCGATTTTGCGGCCCGATTGATTCCCCAGTTGCGTCAGCCCTTCTTCCTCGAGATGGTGACTATGACCATGCACACCCCTTATCCCGAGGACAAGGTGCGCCGCTCTTGGATTACCTCAAGCGACACCCTTAATGCCGAGGCCCGTGGTTACCTGAATTGTGTGAACCTGACCGACAGTTGTATCGGAGCCTTGATGGATGACCTGCATCGGTTGGGGCTGTCACGTAACACCGTGGTGGCTATCGTGAGCGACCACACCCAGGTCTATCTCAATCGCGTCGAGGGGCGCCATGACAGCATAGCCACCCCCGATGACTGGGGCATTCCCTTGATTGTCGCCGGGTGTGACACCACGCTCCGATATGAGCCCGTTATCGGCCAGGTGGACGTTTTTCCCACGTTGCTCGATGTGATGGGCGCTAATGCCTATTTCTGGAAAGGGCTGGGCCACAGTATCCTGCGCTATCCCGTGAAGGGTACGATATTTCCGCGCAATATGTCGGTCATTGGCGACAGTACCGCCTTGACCCCGCACCAGCGGCGGGCATGGGACATCAGCGAGCGTATGATTTACGGTGGGTTGTGGAAATGATTTGTGGGAGTGGAGAATTATTGCTACCTTTGTTCCCCTGAAATTAAAAATAGTAAACAGTCAATGAAAGATTTCAAGTCTCGGCTTTTCTCGAGTGAGAGCCGCCTGAGCGACCTGATTACCGCTCATCCGTCATTACTCTCGTTACTTACCCGGTTAGGTATCTCGTTGGGCTTCGGTGACCGTTCCATTGCCGACGTGTGTGAGGCCAGTGGAGTGGATACCTCATTCTTCCTGCTCATCTGCAACGTCTATACCTTCAACAACTATGTGCCCTCGACAGCGACAATCCTGGGTACCGACATGACAGGTCTCGTGCCCTATCTCGAGAAGTCGCACAAGTACTATGTCGAGAAGCGACTGCCTCACATCGAGCGCCACTTGGATTCCATTGCTCAGGAACTGAATGGTCCCATCGGCAAGGTGTTCATCAGCTTCTTTAATCAGTATAAGCAAGAGGTCGAGGCCCATTTCCTGCATGAGGAGCTTGACGTGTTTCCTCACATCCGTGCCCTCATGGCCGGTGAGCGTGACAAGACCTACGGCATCAACGAATTCCTGCAGACACACAGTGATATCGAGGGCAAGCTTGATGACTTGCTGAACATTGTCTTCAAGTACCTGCCTCCCCAAGTCGATGACGACAACGTGCTGGATGTGGTTTACGATATCTTGAGATTGAGCGAGGATCTCAAGAAGCATACCTTTATTGAGGAAAAAATCATGGTGCCGCTGGTACATCACCTCGAAAAAGCCATTCTGTCATGAAACAGCGTTTACTCATCGTTGAACCGTCGGAGGTGATCGTCGAAGGGCTGAAAACCATCCTCGAGAGCCAGTCGCGCTTCAAGCTCCTGGAGCCCGAAGTGAGCGCCGACCATATCGAGGAACGTATCATCGCCACGCATCCAGATGTCGTGCTGATCAACCCGACGTTGCTCAACAAGAGCGTGTCGTCGTTGCGTAGCGAGTATCATGTGGCCGTCGTGGCGCTGGTCTACCAGTATGTCGAGCGAGAGGTGCTCAAGGGGTATGACGGCGTGGTAGAGATACGTGACGGCCGCACAGTCATTATTGAGACCCTTGCCCAGGCATCACCCGTTGCCGAGCAGCACAATCAGAACAACTATGAGCTCACTAAGCGCGAGACTGCCGTCCTGATTCAGCTGGCCCAAGGCAAGACCAATAAGGAGGTGGCCGAAGCACTCAACGTGAGTATCCACACTGTGATCAGCCACCGCAAGAACATCACCCGCAAGACGGGTATCAAGAGTGTGGCCGGCCTTACCGTCTATGCCATGCTCAACAATCTCATCGACGAGAGCGCCCTGCTATAGTCCGTTTCCCGTCTTTTCCCATGTGTGTGCACTCGCTGCCACCAATCAAAAAACAAGTTTTAGTGGAATCTGTGCTCGACTTGCACTATTTTTTGTATTTTTGCAGGTTGTAATATTACGAAAGATATGTTTTTGACTAAAATGCTCGATAAGTTTGGAGACTACTGCATGTTCATGTGGAGGGTCATGGCCATCCCTGACAAGTGGAAGGTTTTCTTCAAACGCTACCTCGATGAAATAGGCAAACTGGGTATTGACTCGATACCGTTGATTATCATTGTGTCGCTGTTCATCGGCTCATTGTGTACCATCCTGATTAAGCTGAATATCTCCAACCCGTTGTTGCCCCGCTATACGGTGGGCTTGACAACCCGCGAGATTATCCTGCTGGAGTTCTCATCCACCATCCTGTGCCTGATCCTGTCGGGCAAGATAGGTTCAAACATCGCCAGCGAGATAGGTACCATGAGGGCTACCGAACAGATTGACGCCCTCGATATCATGGGTATCAACAGCGCCAATTTCCTGGCACTGCCCAAGATCCTTGCCCTGATTACCATCCTGCCGTTCCTGGTTGTCATCTGTATGGCGACGAGCTTGTTTGGCGGCTGGCTCATCTGTGTCATCACGGGGATAGTCGAACCGGACACGTATCTGTTTGGCATCCAGTCATTGTTTATTGAGTGGTATGTGTGGTTCGCGTTAATCAAGTCGCTGGTATTCGCTTTCCTGATGTCCACCATTGCCTGCTACTATGGCTACGCGGTACAGGGTGGCTCGGTCGAGGTGGGCAAGGCCAGTACCGATACTGTAGTTGTCAGCAACATCATGATTCTTGTGGCCGACGTCATTTTAACCCTGTTATTACTGTGACATCATGATTGAAGTTAAGCATTTATCCAAGACATTCAAGGAAGAGACAGGTCCGCGCCAGGTGTTGTTTGACATCAATGCCAAGCTCTATGACGGCAAGACCAACCTCATCATCGGCCAGTCGGGTTCGGGCAAGACGGTGCTGATTAAGAATATCGTGGGCCTGTTTGACCCCGATCAGGGCGAAATCCTATACGATAACCGTGACATTACCAAGATGGACCGCAAGCAGCGCAAGGAACTGCGCAAGGAAATCGGTATGCTGTTCCAGGGCAGTGCCCTGTTTGACAGCGAGACGGTGATGGGTAATGTGATGTTCCCGTTAATCATGTTCAGCCAGATGAGTGCAGGCGAGATAAAGGATCGAGCCCAATTCTGTATCGACCGCGTGAACCTCACGGGTAGTGAGAACAAGTATCCCAGCGAATTGTCGGGAGGTATGCAGAAGCGTTGTGCCATCGCACGTGCCATCGCGTTGAATCCCAAGTACCTGTTCTGTGATGAGCCCAACTCGGGCCTCGACCCCAAAACCTCGATCGTGATTGATGAGTTGCTGAGCGATATCACCCACGAGTTTGGCATCACGACCATCATCAATACCCATGATATGAACTCGGTGATGGGAATCGGCGAGAATATCGTGTTTATCAACAAGGGCCATGTGGGCTGGATTGGCACTAAGGACGAGATTTATGACGTGGACAACGACGACCTGAACAATTTTGTGTACGCCACCGACCTGTTCCGCGATGTCCGCAAGTACCGCCGTGAACACGGATATAAGCCTTCGAGGGATAAGAAATGAGGGGGCGGATGCTTCTTTAAACTTTAAACTACGAGCAAAGCGAGTTAATATGAAAACCAGTAATAAGGATTGTAAAGAAGAAATACTCGAGTTGTTGCGTTCGACAGGGCGTGACGGTCTCGAGGACGTGATAGGTGATCTGGAGGAGTGGGGATTTTTCACTGCCCCGGCTTCGGCAGGACACCACCTGAATACCGAGGGCGGCTTGGCTAAGCACTCGCTCAATACATGTAAGGCCGCGCTTGCCGTGTGGGAAGCGATGAAGGCTATTGAACCCAGCCTGGAGCATGAGGTGAAGCGCGACAGCATCATCCTGGCCAGCCTGTTGCACGACGTGTGCAAGTGTGACATCTACAAGCGCTCGGTCAAGAAACGCAAGAACGCGCTTGGCATTTGGGAAGATGCCGAGGGCTATAAAATCACCTACAAGAGTTTCCCGATGGGTCATGGCGAGAAATCGCTCACGCTGCTGCTGTGCAGTGGACTGGCTCTCAATGATGACGAGATGCTGGCCATCCGCTGGCACATGGGCGCATGGGGCGTGAACCAGAACAGCTATGAGGACGTGCGCAACTATGACGCGGCCCGCAAGCTTTATCCCCTTGTGACCATCATCCAGACTGCCGACGGTCTGGCTGCCAGCATCATGGAGCGCACCGGTGAGGAAATCGACGAATTATGACCCGCATCAACATATTGTTGTGTGACACATTCCCGGGGCGCCTGCCGTCGTTTATCCCCAATTACGAGTCCTTGTTTTTTGATTTGTTCGCTGCAGTCGGCGAGCAGGCAAGCTATCGTGTTTTCCAGTCGTGGCAAGGGGAATTGCCTGCCGAAATCAATAGCGGAGAACTTTACATCATTCCAGGCAGCCTCGATTCGGCTTATGATGACAAGCCTTGGATTGTGGCTCTGATGCAGTGGATTGAAAAAGCCTATAGCCGTGGAGCGAAAATGATGGGCGTGTGCTTTGGGCATCAGTTGATTGCACGGGCATTGGGCGGAGAAGTGAGTAAGTATGATGGCGGCTTCGGAACCGGAATCAGGGCTTCACGTGTCCTTGACGATGAGATGAAACCCTATTTCCCACAAGGAAAGATGCACCTGCTCTATAGCCATCATGACCAGGTGATGAGGCTCCCACAGGGTGCCACGCGTTGCGCCATCAGCGACTTCTGCGAGAACGAGTCATTCAGGATGGGCACCCAGGTCATCACTTTCCAGGGGCATCCCGAGTTCACCGTCGCTTACAGCCGTCACCTGCTCACCAACTGCAGTGATGACATTGACGAGCAAGTGCGACTGGCGGGATTACAGAGCCTCGACCGGTTGCAGCCACAGGGCAATGAGGCAGCCCGATTTGCCCTCGACTTGCTGCTCAAGTGAGCCTGGCGTTCATAAGATGGCTCGTGAGTGCGTTTTTTTTACTACCTTTGCAGTCCTAATAACGTAAAAAACAGTAGATTTATGTCAAGAAGTGATAAAGAACTCGAGGGCGTGACCCTGTTGGGCAACCAGGGCACGCAATATGAGTTTGACTACCGTCCCGACGTGCTTGAGACCTTCGAGAACAAGCACCCCGAGAATGAATATGTGGTGACGCTCGATTGTCCCGAGTTCACCTCGCTGTGCCCCAAGACGGGTCAGCCCGACTTCGGTCACATCATTATCAATTATATCCCCCGCGTGCGCATGGTCGAGAGCAAGAGCCTGAAACTCTACCTGTTCAGTTTCCGCAACCATGGTGACTTCCATGAGGATTGTGTGAATATCATCATGAAAGACCTGGTCAAGTTGATGGATCCCAAGTACCTTGAGGTTATCGGCCTGTTCAACCCGCGCGGTGGCATCAGCATCAAGCCGTTTGCCAACTATGGCGACAGCGACCATCAGGACATGGTGCGCATGCGCCTTATCAGCAACTTCCATAACGATTGAGATAACCATGGCTAAGAAAGACGCTGTTATTATCACATCTGGCGGCATGGACTCGACGACCATGCTCTATGAGTACAAGGACGAGATTGCCTTGGCTATCACCTTTGACTACGGTAGCACCCAGAACGGCCGTGAGCGCCGTTGTGCCATCATGCACTGTAAGCGCTTGGGCATCAAGCACCTGATAATTCCTCTGGATTTCATGCACAAATACTTCAAGAGCGCCTTGCTCGAGAGTGCCGACGCTATCCCCGATGGCAACTATAATGACGAGAACATGAAATCGACGGTGGTGCCCTTCCGCAACGGCATCATGCTGGCTATCGCCTGCGGCATTGCCGAGAGCAACGGCCTGAGGCGTGTCATGATTGCCAATCATGCGGGGGACCATTCCATCTATCCCGACTGCCGCTCACCTTTTATCGAGGCGATGAGCACTGCGATGATGACGGGTACCTACGAGGGCGTTAAGGTTTATGCCCCCTATACCGACTTGACCAAAGCCGACATCGCCCGCCACGGTGCGGCCCTGGGGCTGGACTACAGCGAGACCTACTCCTGTTACAAGGGCGGCGAGAAGCATTGTGGCACCTGCGGCACCTGCACCGAGAGGCGTCAAGCCTTGCGGGATGCCGGCATTGACGACACTACGGAATACTTGGCATAGTTAATAGTTAAGAGTTAATAGATAATAGTTGATAGTTGGCTGATAATCAATTAATTGTGTTGTTTTTGCTGGTTAGTTGATTAAACTATTCTCTATTAACTGTTCACTATTCACTAAAAATGATTATCTTTGCAGCCGTTTTGAGATAAAGAAACATCATTAACTACTAAAATAACAAGACAATGAAAGCATTCGTATTCCCTGGTCAGGGCGCACAGTTTGTCGGTATGGGCAAGGAACTGTATGACAACAACCCTCAGGCCAAAGAATTGTTTGAAAAAGCCAATGAGGTGCTGGGTTTCCGCATCACAGATCTCATGTTTGAAGGCACCGAGGACGACCTGAAGCAGACCAAGGTCACTCAGCCCGCCGTATTCCTGCATTCAGTAATTCTCGCCCTCACGATGGGTGATGAGTTCAAGCCCGACATGGTGGCTGGACACTCGCTGGGTGAATTCTCGGCACTGGTGGCTGCTGGCGCACTGCCCTTTGAGCAGGGCTTGAAATTGGTCGAGGCACGTGCCCTGGCCATGCAGAAGGCTTGTGAGGCCGCTCCCTCGACGATGGCTGCCATCATCGGTATGGACGATGCTAAGGTGGAGGAAATCTGTGCCTCGATCGATGGCATCTGTGTTCCTGCCAACTATAACTGCCCCGGTCAGGTGGTCATCTCGGGTGAGATTGCCGCTATCGAGGCCGCTTGTGAGAAATTCAAGGAGGCTGGCGCTCGCCGCGCGTTGCCCCTCAAGGTGGGTGGCGCTTTCCACTCGCCCCTAATGGAGCCCGCCCGTGCCGAACTGGCCGAGGCTATCGAGGCTGCTGACTTCTCGGCTCCCGTTTGCCCCATCTATCAGGACGTGGACGCTAAGCCCCACACCGATCCTGCCGAAATCAAGGCCAACCTGCTGCAACAGCTCACCGCTCCCGTACGTTGGAGCCACATCGTTGCCAACATGGTAGCCGACGGCATGACCGAAGCCGAGGAACTGGGTCCCGGCAAGGTGCTGCAAGGCCTTATCGCCAAGACCAGCCGCGACGTCGTCCTCTCGGGTCGTCAGTAATATGCTCGCTGCGCTCGCAGTTTAGAGTTTAAAGGTTAAAGAAACATCCGCATTCCAATCGAGGGAGTGCGGATGTTTCTTTGCGATGATGTGGGAGTTTTTCGTTTGTTGATTTCATTCAAATTGTACTAAAGAGAATGAAATGAATGGAATCCATAATTACGCTTGTAGTTTAGCGGAAGGGATTGATTAGCGTTGTTGGCAGTGCATGTGTCAAGGTTTATGGCTTGGTTTTTGCATTTTTCAGAAAGAAAACATATCTTTGCACTCAATAAAATACTAAGATTATGACTACTGCTGAATTAAATGCTGAAGTGCTCCGCAATTTGAGTATTGTTGCTGAAGATGAGAATCTGCTCAAGCGTGTGGCCAAATATCTGCGTCGCGTTGTTGCCGAGAAACAGAAAGACACAACCTTGATGACCGAAGAAGAGTTCTTTTCACGTGTTGAAGAGGCCGAAGAACAATATCGTCAAGGGCAATTTACGACTTTGAAGCCTGGCGAATCTGTGGAAGACATGCTTAAGAGAAGTGGGTATGATGTATGAACTGAGGTTTACCGATTTAGCCAATGAGGGGTTGGCCCGTCTTGCTAAGAGCGAACCTAAGGCTTTTAAGAAAGCATTGCGTTTTATTGACGAGTTGCGTGAACACCCTAAGACAGGGACTGGGCATCCTGAACCATTGAAGGGAAAGCCCGAGGGCCGCTGGAGTCGTGAAATCACCAAGAAGCACAGAATGATTTATCGCATCTTTGAAGATGAGGTCTTGGTGCTGATACTTACCTCTTACGGTCATTATAACGACAAATAAAAGAGTTAATAGCCGGAATCATCTCCGAGAACTATTAACTCTTCTTTTTTCTCTGATATCTTTACTGGATGCCTAGGATGCGGTGAGTTTGGAGCGAGAGCCGCCACTGGGGGTTTTCTAGGACAGCCTGGACTGTGGCCCGCATGTTGTTGAAGCGTTGATTCTCATCGCTCACCCAGCAAGGTTGCAGGTAGCGGTGATTAGTTTGAATGCTGTCATACTGTGACAAGTCTTGTCCCAAATACACCACCTTGAGTTCGTCACAATGGGTGAGCACCACAGGAATGTTGCCGCTGTTGCCGAGGCCTGTTTTTGGAGAAAATGTTACCCAGTCGAGGTTGCTTGGCAGGGAATGGGTGCCGTTGGTCTCGATGGCAATGCGTTTGCCTGTCATCTGTTTGAGCCCCGACACAAAATCCTCATCAATCCACAACGACGGCTCACCGCCCGTGAGCACGATGAGCGGTGCAAGTGGATATTGCATGACCTCTTCCACGATTTCGGGCAGTGACATCATCGTGCCTTCCTCGTGCCGTGTGTCACAGAAAGAGCAACGCAGGTTGCAGCCGCTCAGCCTGATGAACACGCTGGCGGTTCCTGTGTTATAGCCCTCACCTTGCAGCGACTGGAAGATCTCGTTGACTTTGTACATCCTAGTTTTTAGTCCTTAGTCCCAAGTTGGCGGATGCCAACTCCTAACTCCTAACTCCTATTCGTCCTTGATGTAGATGGCCAGGTTGTTGGCGCTTTCGCGCACGTCGGCGCGGTAGCAGTTGGGGATGGTATCGACGATCCAACGGGCAATGTTCTCGGCCGTGGGATTGAAGTCAAGCACCTCGTTCAGGTTGCGGTGGTCAAGTTTGCCATGCACCATCTCCTTGATAATAGTGAAATCGGTGACCATGCCATTGTCGTCCAACTCTTCGGCCTTGCAATAGACGTTCACAATCCAGTTGTGGCCATGCAGATTCTCACACTTGCTGTTATGGTCGAGGTACAGCATGTGGGCCGATGAAATCTCGAGTGTCTTTTGTACGTAATACATATATGCTTATAGTTTAAAGTTTAAAGTTTACAGTTTAAAGGGGCATCCGCACTCATGCATTAAGTGTTTTTAGTTTCTCTTGTTCTTGCTTTGAGGAACAGACTCGTTGAAGCGCATGTAGTAGATGGCGTTGACGATACCCTTGTCGTAGCCCAGAGTCATGGCCGTCTGGTAATCGCTGCAGAAGATGCCGTCTCTCGCAAGGACAAACCCCTTGGTGCCCAGACGGCTCTCCACCTTGTTGACGATGGCGGGCTCGGTGCTCGACGGGCAGTGCTTGACGTTGAGCGACATGATGACACATTTCACGCGTGCGTCGTAGTTGAACTCGGCGCTGGTGCTGTCGGCATTGGCCGATGCAACTTCGCGATCAAACACATATTGAATCATGTAGGGTCCCTGGGGCAACATCAGGGTGTTGTTGCCGACATACATGCGGGCGTCGGTACCCACCATCCCGTTCATGTCCATGAGCGTGGTGGTAGCAGTAGCACCGCAGCAGTTGGTTTCGTCAAACATCATCATCATGGCTGCTGCAGCAAGGTCGGTGTCAATGAAGCCACGTGCGGCATAGGGGTTGTCCTCACTCACGTGGGCATCGTTGAACTTGGCGTTGCCAACGGCCTTACCGTTGCGGTCCACGATGTGGTAGGTGTCGCCGTCAACAGCAATCAGGCGGTCACCATTGATGTCGATAAGGTTGTCGTGCTCGATGGGAATGAGCACATTGTTTGCCTTGTCCACCAATCCGGTTTTCTTGTCCTTAAAAACAATATAGTCACCTGACGGAGTGCGGGAGAAATCGGCATATCCGCCTTTCTCAACCTTCTGCTTGTCGTCGATGGGGTTGGGCACCTCCTTGCCGTCCGGGTTGAGGCACACGATCGTGTCACCCTTGATGACGGGCAGGACTCCGTTGATGAAGTAAGGCTGCACAGGCTGGTACTCGTTGCTGGCAGCGGTGAACATCACCTTACCGCTCTTGTTGATGACACTGAAGTTCAGGATGCTGTCGCTTGGCTGGACGGCATCGATGACCACAGCATAGTCGTCATACAGGAACAGGTTCACGCTATTGTAATTGGCGGGCACAATCGTGTCGCCGCTTGCGTTGATAAAGCCCCACGAGCCGTTGTCGTTCTGGAATGCAGCCATGCCACGGGCAAACATTGAGCACTGTGACACGTCCTTGGGCAACTCCTTGACAACCTCGCCCTTGCGGTTGATGACGCACAACGAACCGCCCACACGGCTGGCGACGGCCACGCCGTCGTCGCTGAAGGAGGTCACGCTGCCATAGTGGCCAGCCACGGGCTGGGTGGGAGCACTCACGTCATAGTAGTCGTAACTCCCCTCGTTGTTCTTCACATAGAACATGCCGTCAACAACAGGCGACGGTGCATTGTCAAACGCATCCTTGGCGACCACCTCGCCCGAGTTGATGTCGAGGATGCTCCACTTCTCACTGCCCACGAGTTGCACGGGCAGATATTGCGTCTTGTACTGGTAAGTTGTATCGTTGCCGCCACAGGCGGTCATCAGCAATGCCACAATCGCGGCAAGTGCAATCTGAGCAATAATCTTCATTTCTTGAATCATGTTGTTTTGAGGGTGCAAACTTAGTCATTTTTCCTGTTACAGCCAAATATATTGTCTCTAACGCTATGCAATTCGCCGTGTGGCAACGGTACCGTGAGCCCCAAAAACGCCCGGGATGGGGAAAATTTCGGCAAATCTTTTTGTCGTGTCATCGATTCTGACTACATTTGCAATTTATGCAAGTGAAAAAGATGCAATAAGCCATGGAGGGGCAACAGAGCAGTAACCGACGCATTGCCAAGAACACAGTCATGCTTTACATCCGCATGATTGTGGTCATGCTCGTCACGCTCTACACGAGCCGACTGGTGCTTGCCGTGCTGGGCGTTGTTGATTATGGCATCTATAGCGTGGTCGGAGGACTTGTGGGCATGTTCACTATCCTGTCGGGTTCCCTGTCGGTTTCCACGAGCCGTTACTTGACCTATGAGTTGGGACGCGGCGACTTTGCCCAGTTGAAGAAGACGTTTGCCACCGTCAGCGCTATCCACATCCTGCTTGCAATCGCCATGTTCATTATCTGTGAGATACTGGCGATGTGGTTCCTCAACACCAAGTTGAATATCCCTGCCGAGCGCATGCACGCGGCCCAATGGGCGCTGCATTGCTCAATTGCCTGCTTCTCGCTCTCGCTGTTTGCGGTACCCTATGGCGCGTCGGTGATTTCCCACGAGAAGATGACGACTTTTGCCTATTTGAGCATCCTCGATGTCGTCATCAAGCTGCTCATCGTCGTCCTGCTCTATATCTCGCCCATTGATAAACTCGTGTTTTATTCAATCCTGGGATTCATCACCAGTGTGATATATCAAGCGATCTATTTCTTCTACTGTGCGGTCAAGTTCCCCGAGTGCAAGGCGCGTCCTGCCCTCGACCGAAAGATAGTGAAGGAAATCTCCATGTTTGTGGGTTGGACTTTCATCGGCAATGCCGCTGTGGTGCTCAAGGACGAGGGTGTCGTGATGCTGCTGAACATCTTCTTCGGCCCAGTAGTCAATGCTGCCCAGGGCGTGGCTATGCAGGTCAATGGCGTGGTGACCCGCTTCATCAGCGGATTCATGACCGCGGTCCAGCCACAGATTACCAAGTCCTATGCCTCTGATGAGGTGGGCCGCTTGAACGACCTGCTTGTCAAGAGCACCAAGTTCTCGTTCTTCTTGACGGTCATCCTGATATTCCCGCTCATCAACAACACGCGCACCCTGCTTGACGTGTGGCTCGTCGAGGTGCCTGACCATGCGGTGAACTTTGCCAACCTGATCCTTGTTTATACCTTCATAGATTGTTTCACCACTCCGCTCTATACGGCAGTGTTGGCCACGAGCAAGATCAAGACCTATGAGGTCGTGCTCACCATCTTGTATTTCTTGAATGTCATCTGCTCTTACTTGGCGCTGAAAATGGGTATGGCGCCAGAGTCGGTATTTGTATTGGCCATTTTGTTCAAGTTCTTTGTCGTGGTGCTGTTGATTCATCAGAGCAAGAAACTGCTTGATTTCGACATCAAGCGTTACTTCAGGATGTTTGTGACAAGGATTATACCCATTCTGGTTTTTGGCTGTCTGATTTCATTGGTCTATCTGTTGTTTGTCGGGAATGACACCTTCTTGAAGTTGATAGCCTTTACAATCGCCTTTGAGGCACTGGTACTGCCGTTTATCTGGAAAGCCGGCATGACCGTTCCCGAGCGGCAGTTTATTAAAAACATCATTGTTGAGAGATTACATCTTAAAAAGTCATGATACGGGTTTCTAATTTAAGGAAAGAACATCTGCCTGAATCACAGGAGTATCGCATAGTGTGTGACGTGGACTGTCCATTCTCGCAGAGTAAGCAATTATGGTTCTCGGTGCCAGTGCAATTTAGCGACTGGCTGACCGATGACGTTTACGATGCATTCCTTGTGGCCATGTTGTTCCCTGCCATGTTCTACGGGCATGATATCAAGGTGGAGGGCTGCGTCAGCGAGAAACTCTATGACAACGTCACCCACTACGTGCAGCCATGTGAAAGGGCGTTCCTGCCCGAATTGCATGAAGTGAAAGTCGAGGTAGCGGGATTTGCCAACACAGTCAAGACCAATCACCTTGTCGGCACAGGCTTCTCGGCAGGAATTGATGCTTTTTCCACGTTATTTGACAGGTTTGTCAACGAGGAGAAACCCGATTACAAACTGTCGGCTCTGTTTTTCTTTAACGTGGGCTCTCATGGCGGAGGCACTGAGAAAGCCAGGCGGAAATTCCACACACGCTATGACTTCCTCTTGCCTTGTGCCCAAGAATTGGGATTGCCGTTTGTGCCGATGGACTCCAACCTGTTTGACTTTTACCAATATGAATGGGAGTACAACGCTGGTATGCTGTGCCGCGCCACTGGCATTCTGGTTTTTGAGAAGGTGTTGGATAAATACTACACGGCCTATGACTACTCCTACTGGGAAATTACCCATCTCACCAAATTGGACTATGGTTCGGTGACCGACCTGTGCAACGAGATGATGCTCGGCACCGAGACGCTTGAGGTGATTTCTGACGGTGCCCAATTCCGTCGTAGCGACAAGACGCAACGCTTGCTCGATTACCCGGTAATGCAGAGGCATCTGAACGTGTGTGTGGGAGACATCACGACCGCCAATAATTGCTCAGTTTGCCACAAGTGTAAACGCACCCTGCTGGCGCTTGAAATCTTTGGTCGGATTGACGATTTCAGTGAGATATTTGATAAGGAGAAGTATTACGCTCAGAGCTATGCCTACAAGTGTTTTACCGTCCTGCACCGCAAGAGCGACATCTATGCCAACGATAATTATGAGTTGGCTAAGCGGATGAACTATCCGATGCCGTCTTATCTTGCGGCGTGGCTGCACGAGTCGCCCCACATCATCATGGCTGCGATTAAGAAGGTGGCCAAGTGGATTCTGCGCCGCAATACTTCAAGCCGTAGCCCTTATCCGGTACAGTGAGTTGCATGAGATGATGTTTAATTAAAATTGGACTGAAACAGAATGGGTACATCAAGGGAAACGAGGCTATCGGGAGTGGAATTGCTCAGGATTATTGCCATGGCAATGGTGGTCCTGGTCCATACCGACTTCTGGGCGCTGGGAGAACCGTCACTCGACTTCTGCAGGACTGAATTTCTCAAGGCTTCGGGCCAGTATCTGGTCGAGTCTTTTGCCATCGTCTGTGTGAATTGCTTCGTTTTCATCTCGGGATGGTTCTCTATCAGGCAATCGGTCAAGGGCTTTGCAAACTTGTTGTTCCAGATTCTTTTTTATAGCTTCCTGCTCTATTTCTCATTCTGCGCTGCGGGCATAATACCCTTTGATATAAAGGGGTTTATCGCCCATTCCAATTTCTTTGATTATTGGTTCCTGGCTTGTTATATCGCCCTGTACCTGTTGTCTCCGATACTGAATACCTTTATCGATAATGCCACTAAGGTTGTGGCGCGCAGGACAATATGGTTTTTTATTGCCCTCGACCTCATCTTTGGCTGGTTTGTCGATTACCTGCTTTTTGACGGGGGGTATTCGTTGCTGCATTTCATGGTCATCTACCTGATAGCGAGGTATATCAGGGTGCATGGCTGCAAGTGGTTCTCACTGGACAAGAAATGGGATATGCTCATCTATCTGGCTATTTCGATTCTGACTCCAATTGTGGTGATGGTGGCAGCCCATGTGGCACCTTCACTATGGCACCACAATGGTAAATTGTTCCTTTACAACTCACCGTTTATAATGATTTCCTCGGTTTACTTCAGCTTGTTCTTCACAAAGTTGAAAGTGCGTTCAAAAATCATTAACTTTGTCGGCGCATCCAGTTTTGCTGTGTATCTGATTCATGCCGATGAGCTGGTGAGCTTCAGGTATTTGAAGGGTTACTGCTATAACCTGTTTTATACACATGACATCTGGTATTACTCGGCAGCCATGTTGCTGCTGGTGCTGTCACTGTTTGTGATCGCGATTATTGTTGACCAACCGCGCAAGTGGCTGTGGAGCAAGATCGAAAAGTGTTTTAAATGAAAAATTTCATTGGATATGGGATTCATAGAACTGATAAAGAGGGCAGTTAGGCGGCCACAGGTGACTATAGCCCAAGTCTCTTGTCTGAATCCGGACAGGAGGCTCGACGGTAAGCGCATTGTCGTGACTGGGGGAACTGGTGGCATCGGACAGGCCATGGCCAAACGGTTTGTAGCAGAGGGGGCCAAGGTTCTGATCACTGGCCGTAACGAGGATAAGTTGAAACAGATTTCTTCGGAATTGGGCTGCGAGATGCTCCCCCTTGATGTGACTCGTACTGAGGACTTTGACGCTTTTGTCAGCCATGCTAATGATAAACTGGGCGGAATCGATTGCCTGGTGAATAATGCCGGGATTTCATTGCACGAGTCGTTCCAGACGGTGACACCCGAGGGATTTGACCAGCAAGTGGCCACCAACCTGAAAGGGCCGTTTTTCCTCTCACAAAGGGTGCTGGCATATATGGAGCAGAACCAGGTTAAAGGTCAGGTGCTCTTTGTGTCCTCTGAGACAGGCGAGACAGCCGATATTCGTCCCTATGGTTTGACCAAGGCAGCTGTCAATAGCCTTGTGCAGGGCCTTGCCTATCTCTATGCCAAGCAGGGTATCCGTGTCAATGCCATCGCACCAGGCGTGACCGCATCGGCCATGACCGGTTTCAATGCCGATGAAAACCTGAATTGTAGCTACAATGTGGGCGGCAGGGCATATCTGCCCGAAGAAATGGCCGAGGTGGCAGCTTTCCTGCTATCGGATGCATCGGGTTGCATCTCAGGACAAATCATCACTTGCAATAATGGCAACACTGTCAATGCAAGGTGGAAGTGAAAGAATACGGTGTACACTGAATAACACAAACAAAACGGAAATAACGGAAAACTCAATATGGACAAATTCTATTCAGCAGAGCGTAACGTGCAGATTCTTGTTGCATTGCTCAAGGCCCACGGTATCAGGTATGTGATAGCATCGCCTGGCACAACCAATATCAACTTTGTGGCGAGTGTCCAGAATGACCCTTACTTCAAGGTGTTCTCGTCGGTGGATGAACGCTCGGCAGCCTATATTGCCTGTGGCATCGCCAGTGAGAGCGGCGAACCTGTCGTGTTGAGCTGCACAGGCGCCACCGCTTCCCGCAACTATATCTCAGGCCTGACCGAAGCCCATTACCGCAAGCTGCCCGTTCTTGCTGTCACATCGACCCAAAATCCCGTCAGGGTGGGACATCTTGTGCCTCAGGTCATTGACCGTTCGCTCCAGCAGGCCGACACCGTGCATGAGACCATCCTGCTCAACATGGTGCGTAACAGCGAAGAGGAGTGGGATTGTGAAATCAAAGCCAACAGGGCGTTGCTTGCCCTGCGCCATCATGGCGGTGGCCCGGTTCACATTAACCTGGAAACGGGTTATAATCAGGACTTCTCACTGCGTGAACTGCCTCCTGCAAGAGTGATACGCCGCATCATGCCACATGATGAATTCCCTGCCTTGCCTACCGAGGGGAAAATCGGCATTTTTGTCGGTGCCCACCAGCCGTTTGGCAAGGAATTGACCCAGGCGGTTGATGCCTTCTGCGCCAGCCATAATGCGGTCGTGTTTGGCGATCTCACGAGTGGCTATCATGGCGAGTATGAGTACCACCCCGCCTTGTTGGCGTCCCAGTTTGACTGGGGCAAGGAGCCTATATGTCCCAATCTCATGATCCACATCGGGGAGGTGAGTGGTGACTACTCGATGGACAACCTGGTTCCCGACAACGTCTGGCGTGTGAACCCCGATGGGGAGTTACGTGACCGATTCAAGAAATTGACCTATGTGTTTGAGATGGAGGAGGTGACCTTCTTCAACCACTATGCCCAAAGCGAGGCAACTCCCCGCCGGTCTTATCTCGACACTTGCCTGAACTATCACAAGCAAGCACTTGCCGCCCTTCCCGAGTTCCCCTTCTCCAACGTGTGGATTGCCCGTAACAGCGTCAACCGATTGCCCGAAGGCTCGGTGCTGCACGTCGGAATCCTCAACTCATTGCGATGCTGGAGCTATTTTGACTTGCCCAAGAGTGTGACTACGGCCTGCAACGTGGGCGGATTTGGCATCGATGGTGATGTGTCCACCCTCATTGGCGCTTCGCTGGTCAATACTGATAGACTGTGTTTCGCCGTGGTGGGGGACCTGGCATTCTTCTACGACCTTAACGTGCTGGGTAACCGTCATGTGGGCAATAATGTGCGTATCATGCTCATTAACAATGGCCGTGGCACCGAGTTCCATAACTCCGACCATCCTGCCTCACGTTTTGGCGAGGACGGTGACAAGTTTATGGCGGCAGCAGGACATTTTGGCAACAAGTCACCCGAACTGGTCAAGCACTATGCCCAGGATCTGGGTTTTGAGTACATGTGCGCTACCAGCAAGGAAGAATATCTTGCCGTCTGTGACAGTTTCTTCAGCCCTGAGCCCAAGCAGCGTCCTGTCGTGCTGGAGGTCTTTACCGACTCTGATGACGAGAGCGATGCCATACGACTGGTGCGCACCACGCTTGCCGACAGCACGGGCTCTCTCAAGCAACTGGCGCGCAATGTCCTGGGCGACAAACTCACCAGCAAGATTGGCCAAATCATCAGGAAATAATTCATTCAACATAAGTATTTAATAATGTGACCGTGCCCTGTGTGATAGGGGTGCGGTCACATCGTTTTGTCCAAATTGGCAGGGTGGGGTGACAAATTGTCTTGATGATGTCGGCTTTTGGCCGTTGGCACACTCGTTGCAGTTTTGCAGAGCGAGAAATTAACATAAAATTCAAACTAACATATAAATCATTAAAAAAATCATGACTATTAAACCATTAAATGACCGTGTTCTCGTTGAACCGGCTAAGGCAGAGGAAGTTGTTGGCGGTATTATCATCCCCGACAGCGCAAAGGAAAAGCCCCTCAAGGGCATCGTTCGTGCAGCAGGCAATGGCACCAAGGACGAGGAAATGATTGTAAAGCCCGGTGATACTGTGCTCTATGGCAAGTATGCAGGCAATGAGATTGAAATCGACGGTGAAAAACTGCTCATGATGCGTCAGAACGACATCCTGGCCATCGTCATGGACTAATGCTCGCTGCGCTCGCAGTTTAGAGTTTAGTGTTTAAAGTTTAAAGAGGCATTCGCCAACAGAAATCTTACTTACGACTAAAAAACTAAAAAAAAGAATATGGCAAAGTTAATCAAATTTGATATCAAGGCTCGTGAAGAGTTGAAGAAAGGCGTTGACCAGTTGAGCGACGCCGTTAAGGTGACGTTAGGTCCTAAGGGCCGTAATGTCATCGTTGACAAGAAGTATGGTGCACCTCATATCACCAAGGACGGTGTTACCGTTGCCCGTGAAGTGGAACTCGAAGACGAATTCCAGAACATCGGTGCACAGCTTGTTAAGGAGGTTGCCAGCAAGACCAACGACGATGCAGGTGACGGCACCACCACCGCAACCGTTCTCGCCCAGGCCATTATCACCGAGGGCCTCAAGAATGTGGCTGCAGGTGCCAACCCCATGGATGTGAAGCGTGGTATCGACAAGGCTGTCAAGGTCGTTGTTGAAGGTATCAAGAATCAGGCCCAGGAAGTGGGTGACGACTTTGGCAAGATTGAGAATGTGGCACGCATCAGCGCCAACAACGACGATGCCATCGGCCAGCTCATTGCCGAGGCCATGAAGAAAGTAAAACAGGACGGCGTGATCACCGTCGAGGAGGCCAAGGGTACCGAGACCCGCGTTGACGTGGTCGAGGGTATGCAGTTTGACCGTGGCTACATCTCGCCCTATTTTGTCACCAATGCCGACAAGATGGCATGTGAGATGGAGCGTCCCTACATCCTTATCTTTGACAAGAAGATTTCGGGCTTGAAGGATATCCTTCCCTTGCTGCAGGGTGCAGTGCAGGCTCATCGCCCCATGCTCATCATTGCCGAGGATGTTGACGGCGAGGCCCTCGCATCGTTGGTAGTTAACCGTCTGCGTGGCTCTCTCGAGGTTTGTGCCGTTAAGGCTCCCGGCTTTGGCGACCGCCGCAAGGAGATGTTGCAGGATATCGCTATCCTTACTGGTGGCACCGTCATCAGCGAGGAGACCGGTCTGACCCTCGAGAAGGCTACCCTCGATATGCTGGGTACTGCCGAGAAGGTCACTGTTGACAAGGAGAACACCACCATCGTCAATGGCGCTGGTAACAAGGATATGATTGCCGACCGCATCGCTCAGATCCGTGTCCAGATTGAGAATACCAAGTCAACCTATGACAAGGAGAAACTGCAGGAGCGTCTGGCCAAGATGGCAGGTGGCGTGGCAGTCCTCTACATCGGCGCTCCCAGCGAGGTCGAGATGAAGGAGAAGAAGGACCGCGTGGACGACGCACTGAGTGCAACCCGCGCAGCTGTCGCCGAGGGTATCGTTCCTGGTGGTGGCACCGCCTACATCCGTTGCCTCAAGGATCTCGAGGGCTTGAAGGGTGACAACGATGACGAGACCACTGGTATCCACATCATCCAGCGCGCCATCGAGGAGCCCCTGCGCCAGATCGTCGCCAACGCTGGTCTGGAAGGTGCTGTTGTCGTTAACCGCGTGAAGGAAGGTGAGGGCGACTTTGGCTACAACGCCCGTACCGAGAATTTCGAGAACCTGTTTGAGACGGGTGTTATCGATCCCGCCAAGGTGGCCCGTATCGCTCTGGAGAACGCAGCCAGCATCGCCGGTATGTTCCTCACCACCGAGTGTGTCATCGCCGAGAAGAAAGAGCCCGAGCCCGCAATGCCCGCTGGAGGCCCCGGCATGGGTGGCGGCATGGGCGGCATGATGTAATCCCATCCCTTAGAGCTGTTTCATAGTAATACAATAATCTTAGCAGAATTGCCCCTGTTTGGCGCGTTGCCAGGCAGGGGTTTTTCATTGAGAAATCACTGATGACCATTATTTTCCAAGAAAATGATTACCTTTGCCGTAATGATAAAACTTTACTGAGGAGGATGCAGACTGTAGCCCCTCCGCCAGTGTTCTTATTAATGGAATAGTCATGAAACGGTCTGTTATTTATTTTTATTTTGCTTTACTCGCGGCGTTGACGTCCCTTGAGGTGCTTGCTGCTATCCCTGTTGTCGATGGTGTGTCCCATGAACTGGCCATCTATCGCTCGGCCCACATCAGTGACGTGAATTACAGCCTCACGTTCACTGTGCCAGCCCTGAAGACAAAGCCTGTCTCATTTGAGGAAACATTATCGTTCAATTGGTCGGGTGAAGAAGACCTGCAGATTGACTTCCAGGGCGAAGCGTCTCAACTGTCCCGGGAATTGGTTGTTAATGGACAGACCATGAAGACTGTTGTCCTCAACGAGCACGTTGTGATACCCTCACAATTTCTTGTGCAAGGCAGGAATTCGGTTACGATTGGCGGTTATAGCGGTGACAAGGCCCTGAACCGCAACGAGGACTACATGTACACCTTGTTTGTTCCCGACCATGCCCGTAGCGCATTCCCGTGCTTTGACCAACCGGATTTGAAGGCGGTTTTTGGCTTGAAACTGAACATTCCAGAGGGGTGGGTGAGTATCAGCAACCAGACGCGTAAACCTATTCCAACCTATCTGTTTTCATTTACGGCAGGAAGTTTCGGCGTGAAGACCGCCACGCGTGACGGTCGCTTGTTGACGGCATTCTATCGCGAGACAGATTCTGTCAAGGTGGCCCAACTGCCCATCGTGTTTGACCAGGTGGCCTTGTCGTTGCGGTGGATGGAGGACTATACTGGCATTCCGTACCCCTTTGAACACTATGGTTTTGTCGTGCTGCCGGGCTATCAGTTCGGAGGCATGGAACATCCAGGCTGCATTCAGTTCAATGACCAACGCATTTTTCTTGGACCTGAGCCGACTCCCGACGAGGAGATGTCACGTCTCAATTTGATAGCGCACGAGACGGCTCACATGTGGTTTGGTGACCTGGTGACAATGAGATGGTTTGATGACGTGTGGACCAAGGAAGTGTATGCCAACTTCATGGCCGATAAAATATCGCGTGAGCAGTTCCCCGGGATTAACCATGACCTGGCCTTCATCAAGTCGCATTACCCGTTGGCTCTCGCTACCGACCGCACCCAGGGAACGCACCCCATTCAGCAGCCGTTAGACAACCTGAATAAGGCAGGCTTGCTCTATGGCAACATCATCTACCACAAGGCGCCCATCATGATGAGCAAACTCGAACAGGACAAGGGCGCCGACGCCTTGCGTGAGGGCCTGCGCTGCTACCTCAGCCGTTATGCCTACAGCAATGCTTCGTGGGATGACCTGATTGTCGAACTCGACCGTTTTAACCCTGAGCACAGCGCGCAATCCTTCAGCGATGTGTGGGTGAAGCAGAAAGGAATGCCGGTCATATCCTCGGGCGTCCATATGCTCGACGCTGTCCGTGTGGTACAGTACGACCCCTACGGCCGTCATCTGGTATGGAAACAAGGCTTTGACATCGGCTATCTTGATGAGAACGGCAGGTTTTGCCAGCATCCCATCTATATGAAAGACTACGACTATTTGCTCGACTTGAGTTATGGCAAGGGCCTGTTTGTCAACAGCAACGCCGAGGGCTATGGCCAGTTTAAACTTGATCGTGAAGGCATTGCAAGGATGTCCAAGGCCTGGGAAACGATGGCCGACAATGACCTGGCTCGTTATGCCGCAGTGCTCAACCTCTATGAGAACTTCCATCTGAGCAACATCACCGCAAGCGACCTCGCAAAGGTGCTGCTCAAGTTTCTTGAGCATGAGAACAACGAACTGATCGCTTCGACAACATGCCGCTACATAGGCGACGTGATGACATGCCTTGACCGCAAAGATCGAGCCGCTATAGAGCAGCGCCTGTATAAATTGTTTCAACAGCACAGGTTGCAATCTGTTCGCCAGACGTTGTTGCGCCAACTCTCGCTCAATGCCGTATCACCCAAAGTCTTGAACAAGCTGTATGGCATCTGGGAAAAGCAGAACGCTACTTTCCTGAATCAGCGCGACTATATGCGTATGGCCTATCACCTTTCCATCATGTTGCCGCAGCAGTGGCAACAGGTTCTTGAAGTGCAACGTGAGCGCCTGAAGAATGAAGATCAGCGGCGTGAGTTTGATTTCATCTCCCGCGCCTGCAATCCCGACACGCAAGTGCAGCAGCAACTGTTCAACGAGCTGTTACGGGCCGAGAACCGCCGTGTCGAGCCCTGGGCACGGGATATGCTGGCGTTGCTCAACGACCCGACGAGGGAGCCTTTCAGCAACCGCTATATCGTTCAGGGGCTTGATGCCCTTGAGGATGTGCAGCGTACGGGCGACATTTTCTTCCCGGGTTATTGGCTCTCAGGTTTGCTTTCGGGTCACAATAGCAATGAGGCCAAAGCCATCGTGAGGCAATGGATTGAAGTTCATCCTGACTTGGAACCGGCCTTGATGAACAAACTCAAAGAAAACGCTTACTGGTTGCTTCGCTGAACCTCTTCGTCAACAACGGCTTTCTCTTCAGGTTTATTCCGCTTGATTTTCCAGCCCAGTGCGGCAACCAGCATGGTCATCAACGGACTCAGGATATTAAAGAAGCAGTAGGGGAGATAGACGAGGGTGGGGACCCCAAGGACGGTTGCTTGGGTCATGCCGCACGTGTTCCACGGCACAAGAACCGAGGTTACTGTCACGGCATCCTCGGTGGTGCGGCTCAAGAGTCGAGGCTCATAACCTTCCCGCTCATAGACCCCACGGAACATGTCGGCCGACAATACGATGCTGATGAACTGGTCACCGGTGGCGATGTTCATCAGCAGGCCCGTGGCAACTGTCGAGGAAACAAGGCTGAAACGCGTGCGTATCCAGCTGACAATCACTCCTGTAATGCTCTGAATCATGCCGCTGGCCACCATTGCCGCGCCAAAACACATGGCACAAATGATGAGCCAGATGGTGTTGAGCATTCCGGCCATACCACCAGTTGATACCAGGTCATTAAGGGCTTCACTGCCTGTCTGGATGGCCGTCGACCCATAGAAAGTGATGGCAAGCCCCTTGGTAAGGGCTGCGGGAGTGCTTAGCGAGGTATCGGCAGCGATTTCGCTCAACAAGTGGGGTTGCAGCACCAGCGCGGTAATGCCGGCCGCGATAGACGAAGCAAACAGCACAATGGCCGAAGGCACTTTCTTGGCTATGAGGACACCCGTCAAAACGGGAACCAGCAGTGTCCATGCCGAGATATTGAAAGTTGACGTCAGTCCCTGGGTGAATTCTTCGACATGCAGTTCACCGCTGCCGCCATGACCAAGGCCAGCGACCAGGAAGATGAGCAGGGTGATGCTGATGGTGGGAACTGTGGTGTGCATCATGTATCGGATGTGTTCAAAGATATCCACCCTGACTGCCGATGAAGCGAGGATAGTGGTGTCGCTCAGCGGAGACATCTTGTCACCGAAGTAGGCCCCCGAGATGATGGCTCCAGCAGTCCATGCCTCCGATATGCCTAATGCCTGGCCGATGCCCAACAGTGCCACACCGATGGTCGCGATTGTTGTCCACGAGCTGCCCGATAGCAGTGACACCAAGGCACAGATGGCGCATGCGCTCACGAGAAAAAACTGCGGTGACAGAATTTTAATACCATAATAGATGAGTGAGGGCACAACACCGCTCACCATCCATGACCCTGACAGCATACCCACAGTCAGCAGGATGAGCAGTGTGATGAATATGCCACCCATAGTCCGTGCGAACTGTTTCTCGAACGCGCTCCAGGGCACATGGTAATAGGCCATCGAAATCAGCACACACACTGCCATGCCCATGATCAGGGCTATCTGGCTGCCACCACTCAACGAGTCGCTGCCGAACAGCGTGATCACGATGGCCAGCAGACCGATGAGCACAACAAGGGGTATGCAGGCTATAAGGGGATGCGGACTTTTTATCTGGGACATATTTAATCGTATTTAGAGGAATGACATATTCAAAGCGCAAACTTACTAAAAAAAATGTATTTAACCCGTTGGGAATAGAAAATTGTTAGTAATTTTGCATCACTGTTCAATGATTATATAACCGGACAAGTATATTTATATATAGAGATACAACCCTCTGTAACAAGTATAATCAAATTTAGTATTAACCAAAAAAATTTAAACGACATGAAAAAGTTCTACCTGATTCTCGCAGCTATGGCTGCGATGTCATTGTCCGCTCAAGCCGATTCTGCTGTAAGCGGAACCCTGTTTGTTGGTGATTATGAGGATGCCAACGAAATTTACAACGGCTCATATTTTGACATGGCTCCCACCAACTTCTATCTGGCTCATACCGGAGCCCAGCTTATCTACACTGCCGACGAGCTCGCCGACTTGCAGGACAAGCGCGATGCCATGGTGACTGGCATCTCCTTCAAGTTTACTAACGCTGGTGCTTATGAGGACATTACCCGTAACGTGAAACTGTACCTCCAGGAGATTGATGAGACTGCATTTGCCGTGGTCGAGGGCGTTAAACAGTTCTTCACCTTCGACAATCCAGTTCTTGAGTTTGAGGTGACCTACAACATGCTGGATATCTATTACGAGGACGAGGAAATCTTCTTTGATCTGGCTGATGCTCCCTTTGCTGTATCTCCTGGCAAGAGCCTGTTGATGACTATCGTGTTTGACGCGCTGGATGATGACAACTGCACCATGGGTTCAGACTATGCTCCGTTCTATACCTCTGGCATTCGTGGCAAGGGCATGGTATATACCAACAACTGGACTGGTTTTGAGCAGTATGCCCAGGGCGAAGACTTCCCTGATGCAACCGCCATGCTGGGTTGCGGAACCAATGTTGAACTGCCCGTGACCAAGATTGACTATCTCTACAGCGAGAATCCCAGTGGCGTGGCCGAGGTAACTGCTGCCGCCGAAAAGGATGGTCCTTACTACAACCTGATGGGTCAGCCGATGGATGCCAACAACCTGCCTGCTGGTCTCTACCTCCACAATGGTAAGAAAGTTCTGGTTAAGTAACTTACTACTGAAATAATAGAAAATTATCGTCTGCAATTCAGTATATTGCAGGCGATAATTTTTAATATTAAGTATACTGGATTACAAGGAGTTGACCGCTGCTTCGAGTTGCTGCATGGCCTGCAGGATGACGCTGCGGGGACTGCCCATATTGAAGCGCATGTGGCACTTGCCAGCCTCGCCAAACATCGAACCCTCATTCATGGCCAGGCCTGCCTTGTCGCGGAAGAGCGAAACGACCTCATCGTGGCTCAGTCCCAGTCCAGTGCAGTCGAGCCACAGCAGGAAGCCCGCTTCGGGTTTGACGGCGACGATGCCGGGGATGTGCTCACGGCAGTACTGAATCACCAGTTCAACATTACCCTCGATATAGTGCAGACATTCCTCGAGCCACTGATGGCCATTGCGGTAGGCTGCCTCGGTGGCGATGATGGAAACGAGGTTGGCATTGCACAACTCGTTAATTTCTATCCACTTGAAGAACGGCTCGCGCAACTCAGGGTTCTTGACGACACACCACGAACTCTTCAATCCCGCGATGTTGAACGTCTTGCTGGGCGCTCCGCAGGTCACGGTCACGGCAGCGGCGTCTTCGCTCACGGTGGCCATGGGGGTGTGGCGGTGGCCAAATAGCGTCAGGTCACCAAAAATCTCGTCCGAGAATACAATGACACCATTCTCGCGGGCCATACGTGCCACTTCGCGCAGGATGTCGGGTTCCCAGGTGATGCCGCCCGGGTTGTGGGGATTGCACACGACCATCATCTTGGGTTTCTCTTCCCGCATGATGCGTTCGAGTTCCTCGAGGTTCATGCGGTATAGGCCATCGGGGGTGGGAAGCAGGGCATTGTTGATGCAGATGCGACCGTTGCCCTCGATGACGTCCTTGAAGGGATAATAGACGGGTTGCTGGATAACGATTTTGTCTCCCGGCTGGGTGAAGAAGTTGACTGCGAGACCAAATCCTGTCACGATACCGGCGACAAACGTCACCTCCTCCTGGGTGAACTCAAAGCCGTTACGCTCGCGTTGCCAGTCGATAATGGACTGCCAGTAGCCGTCATACAGGCAGGTGTAGCCATAGATGGGATGGTCGCCCAAGCGGTGTACCAGTGCCTCGGTGATTTCGGGACACACGGCAAAGTCCATGTCGGCGATCCATAAGGGAAGCAGGTCATCACGCCCGTAATCTTGCTTGAGGACCTCAATTTTCTTGCATTGCGTACCACGACGGTCTATGCATTGATCAAAATTGTATCTTGCCATAATTATGTACAAGGTTTAAGGTTGATATGTATTTAATTTAAGGTCAATAAAAAGTGTTGACATTAATGGGTGCAAAATTAGCGTTTTTTCTCGATATACAACGTGAATGTCCATTTTAATGTTTAATTTTGCGGTGAAAATCGATCTAATGTAACTCTAAGATTAATTGAATATGACCGACAAAATCCATTTCATGAAAATGCACGGAGTGGGCAATGACTACATCTTTGTGGATACTGAGCTTTATCCGATTGCCGACCCGCAGGCGGCATCTATTGCCTGGAGCCAGCCCCACATGGGTATCGGCAGTGACGGGTTGGTGCTCATTGGCCGTTCGACCGAACCCGATGCCGATTTCACGATGCGTATATTCAATGCCGACGGTTCCGAGGGGCTGATGTGTGGCAATGCCAGCCGCTGCATCGGTAAATATGTGTACGAGAGCGGCTTGACGCGCAGTACAAACATCCGCTTGAAAACCGCCTCAGGAATCAAAATCCTGCAGTTGGCCGTTGATGGCAATGGCATTGTCGAGACTGTTACCGTCGATATGCTGGAACCCAAGCTGGAGGACCCATCACTGTTCCTTGCTCAAGGCGAGTCGCTGCCCGATGGCGTGTTTGTCTCTATGGGCAATCCGCATTACATCATTTTTGTTGACGATATTGATAAGATTGACGTGGCCCTTGAGGGTTCGCGTCTGGAGCATCATTCCCGTTTCCCCGAACGTTGTAACATTGAGTTTGCGCAAGTGATGTCCCAGGGCATTCGCATGCGCGTGTGGGAGCGTGGCAGTGGCATCACCATGGCTTGTGGCACTGGCGCATGTGCCACTGCGGTTGCAGCTGCTGTGACCAGTCGTGCCGGCCGTCGGTCCAGAATCATCATGGACGGCGGCTCTCTCGACATCGAGTGGCGTGAACAGGACGGTCATGTCTATCTCACAGGCCCTGCCACCCACGTCTATGACGGAGAAATCAACCTGCCATAACCCCGCCGGCATTCTATATTCTATTATGTCAACATTGAGATAGAATGGTTTTTCAGAAATCTAATCGGTTGGTCTGCATTTGTGATGGCCAACCGTTTTTCTTAATGCGAATGATATGATAAGAATGAGATAGTTTTATTACCTTTGTAGGGACTAATGAAACAGATTATGATGATGAGGTTTTATTTGCTAATCGGTTTGTGGGCGGGCATCGTCGTCTATGGCTTGAGTGGATGTGGATCGCAGAAGGGCCCTGAAACGCAGGCTACAGTGAGCGATTCGATAATTCCAGACACTATAATAGATGTGGAGATAGCCGAGGACGAGGACACCGTTGAGGATTATTTATCCTGGGCGGACATACCCGATGGCGAAGAGGTTGTGCGCCTGGACTTCGAGAAGTGGCTTGTGATTATGAATCACATTAAGGGCAACTATTGGAGCCGTCCAACGGCTAAGATGCTCGCTAACGCTGGTCTTGAAGTGTTGCTTGAATCAGATACCATTGATGACGGTATAAAGGCCGTCGATTTCAGGTATGGCCGTCAGATGAAGCGTGTTACCGATTCGGCTGGCGAGCAACAATTCACTTATGGCGGGGACCACGCTGTGGTGTTCATGGTAGATGCATATACCTCATCAGGTGCCGAGATATTGTTTCGCTCTCCTGCCGATTTGAAAGATTTCGTTCAACAGGCTATAAATCGCGGAGTTGTGGAACTGCCAGGGGATGGTTTTATCGTCTGTGACAAGCCGATGGGCAAAGGAATTCATAAGTTGAGAAAAATGTATGATTATACCGAGACCAAAAAGGGGGCATACAAAGAGCGGTATTACCTTTATCCAGCCTACAATCCCGAAGAGGAATGGCAAAGGTGTGAAGTGTCCCTGGATTTCCTGCGCCACAGAATCGACATCGAGAAATAGAATAACCCCGTCCTTTCAAGGCCTCGACCAAATTTTTCACAATAACTGAATTAAGTGAGGAAACCCCTCCCCCAGTCTCTCAAACAACAATAACAACGAGGTTGTCAACAGTCACAACTTAGTCTTTTCGCATCCGCTCACATGGATTAGAAGACAAGAAGAAGTACAATAAATGATTAATTATAAATAAATTGTCTTTATAGTATTTCTTGTCTTCAATTTTTGGTGTGTGATGATTCAATGATATAAAAAATAAGCGGCTGAATATCAGTCGCTTATTTTGTGGGTTGTGGAGCATAGCGCTTTCTGGAGCAATATGGTCCGACACTGATAGAGTCGTTAATGTTCTGATTGTCAGTTGCTTAGATTGGGCTGTCGATTCTTTACATATCGATAAAAACCCTGTTATCCCGTAAAAGGGGGGAATCAATGTACCCCCCAAAAAAGCAACCTTGCGTACCGAGGCAACCCCGCGTTTCTTCTTACTCAAAGTCATACGAATCTGATGCGCACGTCATCGATGTAAACCTGTCGGATGAAGTGGTCGGCATAATGGCGTTATCGTGTCATAAGATGTCTTGTGATGTCTTATCGTATCGTGCTAATTTATTGTTACTCAATAATTTGTGTATTATTTTGAGGCATTGTATTTTTGCAGAAAATATAAAATTAAAGTTATTATGAAGGAGATTAAATTTAATTGCAGAACATTCCTGAACCATCGCGATCAAGTGGTGGTGCGCGTAAGGTGGAACAAAAAGAGATCAGAGGTCGGTTTCTCAATCGGGTTGCATGCTGACCCTTCGAAGTGGAACGCCGACTCTCAGAGGCCTGTTCGTGGTTCGACGCATGTTATCGGCCAGAAGAGGATACCGTCGCGTGTCATCAACGACCGGATCGATGAGTTCCTTGCGGCTATCAATGAGTCTTTTGTCGAGTTTGGGCTCAAGGATGTTATGCCTGTACCAGACGAACTGCGTGAGCTCGTGAACGAAAAGGTTGGTCGGGTCGAGGACCAGAAAGAAGAACCACAGGTAAAGCCACTCAAGGAGATTTTTGACGATTTCCTTGCGTCGGGCAAAAAAGAACGTGATTGGACGAGCGCGGTGCATTACAAGTATGAGCAGGTGTGGAAACACTTGACTCAGTGTGATCCGACCATTGCTCTTGAGACCCTTGACAAGGACAAGATGCTCGAACTTAAGGATTGGTATGTCAAGAACAATTACAAGAATCGCACAATCACCAAGCAGTTCAGGTTTTTGAAGTCGTTCCTTCGCTGGATGAAGGCCAATGGCTATCCTGTCCACGAGAGTGCAATTGACTGCCAGATCCATTTGACCGTCACCAAGAAAAATGTGACTTTTCTGACGTTCAAGGAGCTGATGCAGTTTTATCACTATAAGTTCGCGCCCGAGCATAAATATCTGGATAAGGCTCGCGACATGTTCTGCTTCATGGCGTTCACCTCGTTGCGCTATTCAGGCCTGGCTCAGCTCAAAAGGGCAAATATCACCAGCCGTGGCATTGAACTCTACACCAAAAAGACCTCAACTCCAATAACGATACCGATAATTGATTATGCGCAGGAGATTATTGACAAGTATTCCAACTACAAGTCATCCGATAGTAGTCTATTTCCGGTGCCGTCTAGCCAGAAGTTGAATGACTATATCAAACTTGCGGCAGAGCAGGCCGGTATCGACAGGGAGGTTGTCAACACGTATTTCATCGGCACGAAACGCTACGATGAGGTCCATAAGTTTTATGAGATTATCGGCTGCCATGACGGACGTCGCACATTTGTGTGCTGCTCTTTGGCTTTTGGAATACCGCCTGCCGTTGTCATGTCATGCACGGGGCACAAGGACTATCAGAGCATGAAGCCCTACATTGAGGTGGGTAACGATACGCAGAAGCTTGAACTCGGCAAGTGGAACGGTAAGGACACCAAGGTTGATATCATCGCTGCTCTTGAGGATCTTGATGCAGACAAACTTGAGCAGGTGTATGATTTCGTCAAGTCAATTGCCAGCTGATGCTAAAACGTCAGGTCATGAAGACTATAATTTTTGAAATACGCAACGATTTGTTGCGTATTCTTTTGAAAATTGGCAAAAATAGGCTATTTTTGCGGTCAAAACGCAAATATTTCGACATTATGGAGATTTCAATTAAGAAAATCAAGGTTGGCGGAATCACCAATATCAAGAGTGTTGAGATTCCCATGGAGAAGTTGACGGCTCTTGTCGCTCCTAACAATTATGGTAAGAGCAACTTCCTTGTTGCCATCGAGTTCGCCGTTCAGTTCATGGCGGCTCAAAGCGATACTAGACTCAAGATGATGTCAACTCGTAATGTGATTCCCATCAATAAGTCAATGGAGGATGCTCCATTCTCGTTTGAGATTGAGGGCAGCGCTGGTGATATAGAGTTCGTGTATGGCTTCTCGTTCGAATGGGCCAGGACAAATGGTAAAGAACATGGTAGTAGGGTAGTAAGCGAGATCTTGAAATTGAAGCAAGCCTCTGAGCTCAAGTACAAGGCCTATATCAAACGGGATTATACTGAACTTGCATATATTATTGCCACCCCCAAAGGACGGTGCAACAAGGAAGTTTTGGTTGACCGTGACATCCTTGTCATGGACAAACTGTTGAATATGGATGGACTGTTCTATTTGGACGTGGTGAAGGCCATAAGGTCAATTAACGTCAAGCGTGTGAAGTATCCCGCTTCGGGTTCTGGAGGATATAGTGTGTCATTTCCCAAGCCTGGTGAAATAGGCTTCTTCATCAACAGCCTCCGCCAACTTGATGTGGACAAGTATGAGTTGCTGAAGAATACCATCGTAGACTTGTTGCCCAACATTGAGGACTTTGAGCCGGTCCAGGTGGACTTGTCACCGAAGACAGATGTGCCATTCCAACTCCCAAATACATACTTTGATATCCGTGTAAAGGAACGCTATAATAATCAGTACACTAGCATCAACAATGTGTCAACTGGCAGCAAAAAGATCTTGTATGTCTTGACCATGTCGTTGGCAGCTAGCCTTAATCATGTGGACCTGCTCATGTTCGAGGAACTAGAGAATTCTGTACATCCCCGACTGTTGCAGAATCTGCTGCAAGTCGTTACCGAACTCGCGGGTAATACCAAGGTCATTACGACGAGCCATTCTCCTTATCTCGTCAAGTATTTGTCACCTCACAATATTCAGCTCGGCTTGCCCACACATTCTGGTGTTGCAGAATTCAAGACCATTAAGCCCAGTAAGGTGAACAAAGTGTTGCGTCAGGCCTCAGCCGAGGAAGTTTCTATCGGTGAATACCTTTTTGACATGATGCTTGATGCCGAGGCCGATGATGAGATGTTGAACGAGTATTTTGCATGAGGATATGAAGAATACAGGACCTAATAAGCCCCATGTGGTAATCTTTGTTGAAGGCGACACCGATAAAGTTTTCTTCGACCATCTCACTCAGTTCTATCGTGATAATTCGACTACAGAGGTTGTGTCATGTGAAGTGAGAAATCTGCGTGGTGTCTCACGTTATACTAATAAGATCGTGGGTAAACTCCAAAACGACATCTGCCCGAAGGCATTGAAGAAAGGCATGGCGGTGACAGCGGTTTGTTGCAGCTATGACACCGATGTGTTCGAGTATGCCGAGCGTCCAGTGGTTGATTGGAACAAGGTTGAGCGAGAAGTCAAGAAACTTGGAATCCGTGAGTTTTGCCACGTTAGGGTGGAACAGATGATGGAGGATTGGCTTCTGGATGACCTGGCAGGCATTTGTGCATTCCTCAAATTGAAAAAGGCGCCCATCCCGTTGGCTGGCGAAACGGGCTATCAAAAGATGCAGAACCTTTTCAAGCGGGCCAACAAGCTCTATCTGAAAGGCAATAGCATAACACCAATGATGACCTCAATCGACATGAATGTGATTAGGCAACAGCGGCAGTCATCGTTAGCACGCCTGGAATCAATCCTTAATGTTACGATTTAGTCACCGTCAGATAACGCTCAGAACCCTTATAAACAAGAGAATAAACGCCCCTATATTTGGACCGCCGGTATAGCAATGAACACGCTGGCGGCATGAGGGGCAAAGACAATATATAACCCGATGGCATGGACTGGGTAGCGAAGAGTCATCCAGCACCACCATCACCAGGCGTTATTACCTGCCGGGGAGACCGTGCCCTCAAGACAGCATAATCAATCCGGCAGCGAGCCTGGAAAAGAAGTAACGAGGCTGACACCGAAGAGGTGTCGGTCTCGACTTTTTTCGGTTCGGTTGGATATAGTGGTAATGAGTTGGTAATTAGACAATGTTGCTCCCAGGTCAGGATGGACAGTACCTTTATTACGTTTCAGCGCTTGTCAGT
>ONKF01000052.1 GCA_900318335.1 uncultured Prevotellaceae bacterium | reverse complement strand
CTTCCTTGCGCTCGTCGCCGAGATAGTGGACATACAACTTCTTGCCCTGCTCGGCACGGAACTGTTGTCCCTGAATTTCTACAATTGCGTACATTTGTTTAATCTTGTAGTTTAAATAACTGTCCCTGAGGCGGCTGTAAACAGTCTAACAGCACTTCGCTAAGCCCCGCGGGCACTAATGCGGGTGCAAAGGTAATACTTTTTCCTAAACCCACAAGCCTATTGACACAATTTTTTCAAATTTTTCACCATCATCTCCATTCCCTTGAAGACTAATAATCAAAGGGGTAGGTGATGTCCCACAGGAAGAGGGCGTGGCCGGGCATCGAGGTTCCCGCCGCGCAGCGGTCCTTGCGCTCGATGACTTGACAGAACTGCTCTATAGTCATTTTGTGACGGCCCACCTCGACAAGGGTGCCGACGATGGCGCGCACCATGTTGCGCAAGAAGCGGTCGGCAGTGATGGTGAACACCCACTGGTCGCCTTCCCGGGTCCATTGGGCATGGGTGATGCGGCAGTTGTTGGTCTTGGCGTCGGTGTGCAGTTTGGAAAACGAGGTGAAATCAGTGTAGTCGAGCAGGTGGGCTGCAGCTTGGTTCATCAGCTCAAAGTCCAGAACAGGGGAGCAGCGCCAGCTCAGCGGATAGTAGAATGGGTCTTTCCTCGTGATGGCAAAATACTTGTAGGTGCGGCTGATAGCGTCAAAGCGGGCATGGGCATTGACGTGCACGGGCGAGATGCTGTAGATGGCGATGTCAGGCGGTAGCAGGGCATTCAGGCTGTTCACCAGGCGGTCGATATCCTTGATGGGTTGCTCGGTGTCGAAGTGAGCCACCATCAGCCGCGCGTTGACGCCGGCATCGGTGCGGCCAGCTCCTGTAATGGGGGTTGTTACCCGTAGCAGTGTGGCCATAGCCTCCTCGATGGTCTGTTGAACCGAGCAGTCATAGGGCTGCACCTGCCATCCATGGAAATTAGCCCCCCGATAACCGAGCCTAATGAAGTAGCGCATTTTAGTTTTTAGTCCTTAGGACTTAAAAAACTACTTCTCGAGGTAGGTGTAACCGTAGAGGCCCGAGCGGAAGTTGCGGACGAACTCGTTGCCCTCCTCGCTGGTGATCTTGCCCGAGCGAATCGACTCGCTCACCCAGGTCTCGACATTGCGCACCAGTTGTTTGGGATTGAATTCGACGTAGTCGAGCACCTCGGCAACGGTCTCACCATCAATCACCTGGTCGATCTCGTAGTGGTCCTTGAAGACGTTGATGTGCACTGCATTGGTGTCACCGAACAGGTTGTGCATATCGCCCAAAATCTCCTGATAAGCACCCACGAGGAAGATTCCCAAGTAGTAATGCTGTCCAAGTTTGAGTTTGTGGACAGGTAGCGAATGGGCAATACCCTGAGACGAAATGAAGTTGTTCAGCTTGCCGTCGCTGTCACAGGTCATGTCCTGAAGGGTGGCATAGTGGGTGGGGCGCTCGTTGAGGCGGTCGATAGGCATTACGGGGAACACCTGGTCGATAGCCCAGGCATCGGGCAGCGACTGGAACAGGGAGAAGTTGCAGAAGTACTTGTCGGGCAACATGCGGCTCACCGAGCGCAGTTCGTCGGGAGCGTGTTTCATGTTGCGCACAAAGCCGTCCACGTCGCGGGCGATGGACCAGAACAGCTTCTCGACCATGGCTCGGGTGCGCAGGTCAATCAGACCCAGCGAGAAGCGGTCAAGCGCCTCGTCACGTATCTGTAACGCGTCATGCCAGTCCTCGAGCAGGCGCGCCTGGTTGATTTTGTCCCAAATCTCGTACATGTCGCGCACCAACTCGTTATCGCTCTCGCTCACGGTGTCCACCTTGTCGTCCCACTCGGGCAATGAGGTCGTCTCGAGTACATCTACCACGAGCACCGAGTGATGGGCGGTCAACGAGCGTCCGCTCTCGGTGATGATGTTAGGATGCTTCAAGCCGTTCTTGTTGCTCGCGTCAACCAGGGTATAGACCGCGTCGTTGACATACTCCTGAATGCTGTAGTTCATCGAATGGCTGCTGGCGCTGGAACGAGTGCCGTCATAGTCCACGCCCAGACCACCGCCGATGTCGACATATTCAACGTCAAAGCCCAACTTGGCCAACTGCACATAGAACTGTGCCGCCTCGCGCAGGGCGTTCTTGATGCGGCGTATCTTGGTGATCTGGCTGCCGATGTGGAAGTGGATGAGCTTGAGGCAGTCATCGAGTTTGTGCTCACGCAGGTAGTCGATGGCGCTGAACAGCTCGCTGGTGTTCAAGCCGAACTTGCTGCTGTCACCACCACTCTCTTCCCACTTGCCGCTGCCGCTGCTCGACAGCTTGATGCGGAAGCCGATGTTGGGACGGATGTGCAGCCTGCCTGCCACACGGTCGATGAGTTCCAGCTCGCTGAGTTTCTCGACGACTACAAAGATGCGTCGACCCATCTTCTGGGCCAGCAAGGCGAGTTCGACATACCCCTCGTCCTTGTAGCCGTTACAGATGATGACGGGATTGGCGTTCAGGTCGGTCATGTTGCTGGCAAGCACGGCGTGCAACTCGGGTTTGCTGCCGGCTTCCAGACCGATGTTGAACTTCTTGCCGTGTCCGATGATTTCTTCAACGACCTGCCTCATCTGGTTCACCTTGATGGGGTAGACGATGAAGTTGGCACCCTGGTACTCATATTCCTTGGCCGCTTTCTTGAAGCAGCTTGAAATCTTGTCGATACGGTTGTCCAGGATGTCAGGGAAACGCAACAGCACGGGTGCGGTCACCTTGCGGGAATGCAGCTCGTCCATCACGTCGGCAAGGTCCACAGGCACGCAACTGCTCTTGGGCGTCACGGTGACGTGGCCGTTCTCGTTGATGGAAAAGTACTTGAGGCCCCAGCCTCCGATGTTGTAGAGTTCGGCGCTATCCTCGATGCGCCATTTATTGATTGCTGACACGGCTTAGTAATTATTTAGTCAGTTAAACAATGTGGCTATTAATCTTTGTGAGCGCAAAGGTAACGATATTTATTGGTAATGGCAATAATCAGCCGTCGATTTTACAGGACTGGCACCAAAAACAGGCAGAGGGGCATCTGCGTGCCCCCCTGCCGTTAAGGGAATCATTCAGGATGATTATTGATTATTCTTCCCAAGTGCCACCCAGCAGGAAGTCGATGAGCACGGTCACATCATCAACCTTGACAAATCCATCCAGATTGCAGTCGGCGTTTGCGTGATTGATTTCGTCAGCACTACCGCCCAGCAGATAGTCGATGAGTGCTGTCACATCATCAATCCTTACATCGCCGCTGTCGTTCACGTCGCCGCGCATGACATCGGGAGCCACCTTCTCGATGATCAGGGTCATCTCGTCATAGCTCAGGGTCAGGTTCCATTCGCCGGCGGGAATCTGGAAGGCGTTCGGCTCTTCATTCATCTCGAGAGAAATCAGATTACCAATCTGATCTTCACTTACTAAGAACGGGTTGCCGTCGGTGACAGCACCGAAACGGAACGGTTTGATGTAATCCCAACTGCCCTGGTCATCATACATGGCCAGTTCGGTGGAGAAGCTGAAGTAGCTGTAACCATCGGACATGCCGTCGGTTGTGATGGTGGCGGTGTAGACGTTGTTCTCCTCGTCACGGGTCATCTGCACGCCCACGTTGGGAGCCCAGACATTGCCGTTCACCTCACCCAGGATGTATACGTTGGGAGCCTCGGGTTCTTCCTCTTTAGTCAGGCGCCATACGCGCAGGCAGTAACCAGGAGCATACTGATAAATCGTCACACCAGTGGCATCCACCTCGGCATTCAGCCAGTTGCATTGGAAACCATTGCAATTGGCTGAAGCGGTTGCTGTTACAGCAAGAAGGGGCTCGGCGGCACCAGCTTCGGCGATGGCCCAGCCGTCACGATAGTCGGGCATCAGCGGATAGATAAACATCTCTTTACCGTCCCAGATGAGCGGGAACACACCATTGGCATGGCCTTTCTTGTTGACATCATCCAAGTTGGGCAATACGAGGGAAGTGAAGGAGAAATTGTCACCGTCGGCTACCAGCTTGGCGGGGTTGCCACTGCGGTAAGCATACACCAGTGCATCGTTGCCGTCTTTGTCAACATAATAATTGATAACCGTAGAAGACTGGGGATTTACCAATCCATCACATGTGGCCACGTAGGTGTTGTCGGTGTCCAGTTCTCCGTCGGTGATTTTAATGCGGAGCACTTTGTCGGTATAGGTAGCACCGTCAGAAGTAGCGGCAGTGATGTATAATTCGCCATCTTCCAATAAGTTGCCTTTTGGGAAGCCAAAGAAGTCACAACGCCCCTGGAAGCCTGTGTCATTAGGGATGATAAAGGTCTTGGTCTCACCGGTTTCGGGGTTAAGTACGGTGAATGATTGCTCATTCCACATGGTGCTGCCAAATCCGGCGTTGCTGGTGATGATGTTGCCGGCTTCGTCATGAGTGATGGCACAGTTCCGGCCGCCGTCAAACGTCACACCGGTCAAGCCATTCTCGTCAACCTCATAGATTGTGGGGACTGTCACGATTTCAACACCATCAACCGTATCAACCGATTGCTTCTTGTTGTTGATGTAAAACTTGCCATTCATGCCAAATCCTTGACGGCTATCAAGGGTGGGCAAGAAGGAGACGTCATTGATCTCCCACACTTTTTCGAGCTTGTAGTCCTGGGCGCTTGCGCCAAGGGCCAGTGCTGCCATTGCAGCGATCAGTAAAAATTTCTTCATAATGTAGATAGTTTAACAGAGTTATTAATAATAGGGAATATGAAGTTGGTTATGATTGACAGGATAATAGGGTGTAATTGATTAGGTGGCAAATATATAAAAAGGGATTGAAAATTCCAAACATTAATATTCTTTATCATAAATTCAGTAAATTTTTTATTGCTTTTGGTTAGGTTCCCGCATGTCATTTTCTGGCCACATTCATTGTTAACAAAAATATCCCTCTTGGGTTTTGCAAGACAATAAAAAACACTTATCTTTGCAGCAGATATATTATAAATGTTTTTTCCCTATACTATTTAAAAACAATTATGGTAAATTACAAGGATTTAGGTCTCGTGAACACCCGCGAGATGTTTGCTAAGGCAATTGATGGCGGCTATGCCATCCCCGCGTTCAACTTCAACAACATGGAGCAGTTACAGGCTATCATCAAGGCTTGCGCCGAGACTAAGTCGCCTGTTATCCTGCAGGTATCGAGTGGTGCCCGCAAGTATGCCAACCAGACGCTGTTGCGTTACATGGCCGAGGGCGCTGTAGAGTATGCCAAGGAGTTGGGCTGGGAGCATCCCCAGATTTGCCTCCACCTTGACCATGGTGACACCTTCGAACTGTGCAAGTCATGCGTTGACTTCGGTTTCTCATCTGTTATGATTGATGGCTCATCACTCCCCTATGAGGAGAATATCGCCCTGACCAAGAAGGTCGTGGAGTATGCCCACCAGTTTGACGTGACCGTTGAGGCCGAGTTAGGCGTGCTCGCTGGCGTTGAGGATGACGTAGTAGCCGAGGAATCGCACTACACCAAGCCCGAGGAGGTGATCGACTTTGCTACCCGCACTGGTTGCGACTCGCTGGCCATCAGCATTGGTACCAGCCATGGCGCTTACAAGTTCAAACCCGAGCAGTGCACCCGTGACCCGCAGACCGGTAAGCTCGTTCCTCCTCCCCTGGCATTTGACGTGCTCGAGGAGGTTGAGAAGAAGCTCCCCGGCTTCCCCATCGTGCTTCACGGCTCATCGAGCGTTCCCCAGGAGTATGTTGACATCATCAATACCCACGGTGGCAATCTTCCCGATGCAGTAGGTATCCCCGAGGATCAGCTGCGCAAGGCTGCCAAGAGCGCCGTTTGCAAGATCAACATCGACAGCGACAGCCGTCTGGCCTTTACCGCCGCTGTTCGCAAGGTCTTAGTTGAAAAGCCCGGTGAGTTTGACCCCCGCAAGTACTGCGGTCCCGCTCGCGACGAGATGACGAAGCTGTACAAGCACAAAATCATTGAGGTGCTGGGTAGCGACGGCAAGGCCGAGTAAACAACACAGACTAACTGAATCCTGCAAGGTCACTTGTTCCCCCGTGTGGGCGGCAAGGGGCCTTGCTCGTGTTTGTTTGGTAATATGCTGAAAAACAATCATTAATAGCTTTACTGGAAAAATATTTCAAAAAAAACCGCAAAAAAATTTGGTCAGTTCCCGAAACGGCATTACCTTTGCACGCGATCGGGGTGTAGCTCAGTCCGGTTAGAGTACGCGTCTGGGGGGCGTGGGGTCGCTAGTTCGAATCTAGTCACCCCGACATCGCAAAAAGTGCTGATGATCATTGATTGTCGGCACTTTTTTAATTTCATGTATAAACCAAATGTGACAAAGGGGACGGTTCTTTTTGTCACAGAAATTCAAGAGAACTATGATGAAACGTGTGGTATTGGTGTTGTTGGTGCTGGCAGTGGCGTTGCCGTCGCTGGCGCAGTCGTGGCTGGGAGGCGACATCTCGATGATGACGTCTAATGCCCGTCAAGGTGTGATTTATAAGGATTCGTGTGGTGTGACCGTGGATCCCTATGACCTGTTCAAGCAGCAGGGATGGAACATGATGCGCGTGCGCTTGTTTGTGGATCCGCAGAATGCTCCTGGCCGTCACCATGACGAGGGAGTGTGCCAGGACCTCGATTATGTCATCGACCTGTGCAAGACCATTAAGGCTCGTGGCTTTGAGGTGATGCTCGACTTCCACTACAGCGACACTTGGGCCGACCCCGCCAAGCAGTTCACCCCCAAGCGCTGGGAAGGCTTGTCAGCAAAGGTGCTGACCGACAGCATCTACCGCTATACCCGTCATTGCCTGCTTGCCCTCAAGGCGGCAGGTGTCGAGCCCGCGACAATTCAGGTGGGCAATGAGATTACCTTCGGAATGGACTGGCCTGTGGGACGTGTTGACCCGATGAGCGCCGATAATTGGGACGTTTTCACTGGCCTGCTCAAGGCGGGCTGCAAGGCTTGCCGTGAAGTTTGCCCGGCGGCGGGTATCATCATCCACACCGAGAAGGCCAGAGTTTGGGAGATGACCCGTAATTACTACGACCGCCTGAAAGAGGCAGGTGTGGACTATGACATCATCGGCTTGAGTTATTATCCCATGTGGCACGGCACGATTCCCAACCTGGGCAGGACGCTTGACCGACTTGCCGAGCGTTTCCCCGATAAGCCCGTGATGATTGTCGAGGCGGCCTATTACTATCTGCACGACGGTGTAAACCGTGGCGAGGAAGATTTCTCGCAGTGCCTGCCTGGCACCATCGAGGGTCAGCGTGAATTTACCGCCCAGTTGGTACAGGAACTCAACCGCCACAACAACGTGACAGGCCTCTTCTGGTGGTACCCTGAGGAGAACCGCTACGGCACGCGCTTCGAGAACAGCAGCTGGGGATTGAACCGTGGCTTGTTCAATAGTGCTAACGGCAATGCACTTCCCGCTCTATATGAAATGAGTGGGTTCAAGCGTTAGCGAACCGGTTGTCTCTTCAAAACACACTCTACACATGATATGACCAAGAAATCGCGATACATCGGCATCCTGTGTGCTGTCTTGTCGGCAGTGTGCTATGGCACCAACCCCTTCGGTGCTCTGCCGCTTTATGAGGAGGGCGTCAACACGGCGACCGTGCTGGCCCATCGCTTTGGCCTGGCTGTCATCCTGCTGGCCATTGTGATGCTCATCAAGCGTGAGAACTTTAAGGTTACCCGCCAGGAGTTCAAGGTGCTGTTCTCCCTTGGAGTCCTGTTTGCGGCCTCAAGCATCACCTATTATCAGAGTTTCCACTTCATGGATGCCGGCATCGCCTCGACCATCCTGTTTGTCTATCCTGTGATGGTAGCGGTAATCATGGCGTTGTTTTTCAAGGAGCGGGTAACGGCCATGAC
>ONKF01000025.1 GCA_900318335.1 uncultured Prevotellaceae bacterium | reverse complement strand
AAAGAACGGCCGCGAGAGCGAAAGCAAACGCCTCGGCGTGAAGATTTTTGGTGGTCAGTTTGCCAAGGCCGGTAACATCATCCGCCGTCAGCGCGGTACTCAGCATCGTCCCGGCGTGAATGTTGGCATGGGCAAGGACCACACCCTCTATGCTCTGGTTGACGGCACTGTAGAGTTCCAGCACCGCGCTGGTCACACCTACATCAACGTGATCGAAGCTCCCAAGGAGGAACAGAACTAAACAAGGAACAAAATCCCAACCCTAAGGGAATGAGGGTGAGCACCACTACTGGTGTTCACCCTCATTTTTTCTACTGAAGCGTATGACGGGGTAGCGTCAATACTCCTCGGCCTCGATGTCAATGATGCGGGGATCGCTGGGATCAATGTGGGGAATGGTGAGGTCTGATTCCTCGCCCTCCTCGGGACCGAACCACTCGCGCAGGCGCTCACGGGCCTTGCGCTCAATCTCGGGCGTGACATACTTCTTCATCGTGAACAATGCCCATGCCAGTGCCGCAAGGTCATCGGTAAAACCGAGGCCCAATATCACGTCAGGGATGAAATCGAGCGGCAGGATAAAGTAACCCAACGCTCCCAGCACCTTGAGTTTGAGACTGGTGGGCACTGCGGGATCCCTGGAGACATAGTAAAGCACGAGGACATAATAGACAGCCTTGCGACCGGCCTTCTTAGCCACCTTACTCAGCTTCTTCCACAACTTGCTGTCGTTGAAGAACTGTGCATAGTCATCGAGGTTGAAATTCTTGTTTACTGACATCCTGGTCATCAATAAATGGTCAATACTGATATGTATTGCAGCAAATCCCGTGCCAAAAAAACAATCAGCCATTTTGGGTTACGGCTGATTGTGATAAGAAGAGACTAATAATTATTTATCGGCGTTGTCTTCCTCATCGCTGTGGAGTGTGACTTTGACCTTGGCGATGCGGTACTTCACGACCTTGACAACCGTGAAGGTGAAACGACCGTGGTTGACGACCTCTTTCTCCTTGAGGAATTCGCCCTTGAGGTCCAGCAGGAAACCGGCGATGGTCTCAGCCTCCTCGGCATGCTCGCCGAGTTCCTCCTCGTCGATGTCGAGAACACGGGCAAAGTCGCTCAACAGTGTCTTACCATCAAACAGCCACGTGTCCTTGCTGATGCGGTTATAGAACTTTTCCTCGGTATCATATTCATCATTGATGTCGCCCACAATTTCCTCAAGCACGTCCTCGAGGGTGGCAATACCCTGGGTGCAGCCAAACTCATCGACAATGATGGCCATGTGCATCTTCTTCATGCGGAAGTCCTCCAGCAAGTCATCGAGCATGCGGGTCTCGGGCACGAAATAGGCAGGGCGCATGAGTTTCTGCCACTCGAAGGTGTTGTCCCGGTTGCCGATGTAAGGCAACAGGTCCTTGGCATAGAGGATGCCCTTAATGTTGTCGGGCGTCTCCTCATAAACCGGCATGCGTGAGTAGCCTGTCTCGATGACCTTGCGCACCACCTCATCGAAGGTGTCTTCCTGATCGATATCCACCACATCGACACGGGGACGCATGATGTCGCTCACCGTCTTGTCGCCAAACGAGAGGATACCCTCGAGCAACTCCTTCTCGTCGGGATTCTTGACCTCGCTCACCTCGAGAGCACGCGTGAGGTCATCGACCGACAATTCCTCGGTCTGGCTGGGCACCACCTTGCTGACAAGGCTCGTGCTGCGCACCAGCAGGGCCGTCAACGGCGAGAACAGCTTGACTGCGGCCTTGAGAGGCGCCGAAGCCATTGCGGCAAACTTGACATTGAAATTGGTAGCGTACAGCTTGGGAATCACCTCACCGAAGAGCAGAATCAGGAACGTGAGGATAACCGTCTGCACAATGAAGCTGACCACCGTGCTATGGAAGTTGAAAATCTGGTTCATCGCATAATTCAACACGATAGCAATCATGATATTGACCAGGTTATTGCCCACCAGGATAGTGGCAAGCAGTTTCTCGGGCATGCTGAGCAACTCGGCCACCCGCTCGCGGCGGTGGGTGTCCTCGATATCGTCCACATCATCGGGACGCAACGAGAAATAGGCAATCTCGCTTCCCGAATTGAATGCCGACAAAAACAAACCAAAAATGGCGACAATGATAGCTATAATGCTGCCCGTGACGGGCGTGTTGAAAGTGACAAGCGGATGTCCGCTCGCTGTGCAGAGTACCGATAATAGGCACGATAACGGGTCAGGGTCCAAAATAAAAGTCGTTTTGTTGAATAATGCGACAAAGATACACTATTTTTTTGTTATCTCGACAATAAGTCAACTAAAATTACTTCATCGGCTCGACGGTGTAGCCCGCATTGCGCAGCAACTGCAGCAGACCTTGCTCTCCGGGCAGATGGCCGGCACCGACACACACGAGCGCGGCACGCTCGGGCATCATCACCTTGAGTTTCTCTACCCAGTTACGGTTGCGGTTGTAGATAAGGGCATCCATCGCCTCCTCGCTGTCACCGCCCATGGTGGCATCGGTCATAATCGACAACATCTTATCCAGATCCTGAGCCATATAAGCATCGCAAAGCGCAACCGACTGCACCTGGAAGAATTCGTCCTGCTTGCAGGTTTCCAACAGCCCCTGGGCCTGAACGGTCAACGGGTCATTGAACAGCAAGTCAATCTGCTCCTGCACACTTTCAAGACCTACCGAGGGGCGACCTGCTTCGTTGGCACGCTCCTGCACCTTGACGTCAATCAGGTTATTGGCATCAAAGTTAGGGAAATACTTAATGGCCTGCATCGCTTGCATCTGGGTGCTGATGGCGTTAGGCTTGAGGCTCTTCATCTGGCTAAGTTTTACACCCATGGAGCCGAAGTACTTGTTGAACACCTGTTCCACGATGCGATACTCGTCGGAAGTGTAGAGCTTGTCGAGCGTGCTGTCGAGCGGGGCAATCATGGCTTGAGCCATGGTGGCTTGAACCTCAGGGCTCATCAGGCTATCCTTCTCCACCTCGCCTACCACGATATCGCAGCCATCAATGGCCACATCCATACCAGAGATCTGATCAATCATCGATGCGGGAGCCATGTGATGAGTGCCGAAGATGTAGCTGGGACGTCCCAGTCCGTTACCGCTCACTTTCCACAGCAACTGGGCTTGACCGGCAAGAGCAATCATCACCAGTGCCAGAATCAGAGATATACGTTTAATCATAGTCGTTTGTTTTTTGGTTATTATTGTGTGAACAAAGTTAGCAATTATTTTGCAAAAATCGGGCCTAAGGCTGTTGTTTTTTACAAAATCCCCTATTATGATGATGTCTTGCGAGAAATATGACCAATTCTTGCGATTGCACACCCGCCGGAATGGTTCTAATTTTGCATCGTAATAAAGTGAATTAGTTATTAGTTGATTATTAATAAGGTCAAGAATAGTTAGTAAACAGATTGAAACAAACAGATAAAAAGCCGCACCGATGTGATATCGGTGCGGTTTTTGGTTTCTAATACCCGGTTACAGGATTTTAGAACTCGGGTTCTACGACTTTCAGACGGTCACCGCCGTTGGGACCCTTGATGAGCATGTCGTAGTACTCCTGGGTATAGCCAGCAAATGTGGGCGAAGCGGGAGTACCGTACTCGTTGCGCAAGAACTTGCCGTCCTTCTCCTTCTTGATGTTACCATCCAGATACTTGACGAACAGGTACTCACCCAGCTTCTTGTAACGTGCTGTAGCATCCTGGCCGGAATTGACCGAGTAGTTAGTCAAGTAGCGGATAGCGGCGTCACGGTCGGTAGCGAGCAGCGAGATTGCCTGGGCCTCGATCATGGGCTGCTGCTTGGCAAAGTTGTCCTCGATAGCGCCCTGCACCTTGCGGATGTCGCCAATCATCTGTGAGTAGCGGTGATAGGCCTGGTTGGCCACCCAGTTGTTGACCCAGAATGCGCAATCCCAATCCAGGGTGTACATGTCGGCCTTGCCCTGGCGGTAGCTCTCGGGCACCTGAGTGATGCAGCAGTACATGGGCACAAAGACAGCGGTGTTGGCATCATCGACACCGAACCAGAAACAGCCGCCTACCTCGTCGGGCATCCATGAACGCATCTGAGCGGCAAACACCCAACCGGTCTGCTGGGTAGCGATGGCACGCTCCTGGCTGTACTTCACGCCATCCACCTCAAAGTCCATGGGACGCCAGCGGTAAGGCACGCCATAGGCTGTGGTTGCACCGGGATCGACGGTCATGTCGAACGGAGTACCCTCGAAGTGGTCACGCATCATCTCCTGCATGTCGCGCACGCTGACCTTGCGGTCGGGCTTCACGTACAAAGGCATCACCTCGGAACCCTTCTTGCCGTAGATAAAGGGCAGATAGGCATCCATGCCCTTGTGGAAACGGTTGAAATAGCTCCACACGCGGGCATCGCAGCCGCGCAGTGCGCCAGCATCAAATTTCTGATAAACCGGAGCGAAAGCGAAATCGGCATCCTTGCCGTTGTACAGACCTTTCTTCTTGGCAAACGAGATGACGTCCTTACTGTACATGACATTCTTCTTGTCCTTCATGTCAAACTTCCAGATGCGCGGATTGTTGGCATGGCCGGCAATGCAGTCATCGGGAATGCGGATGGCAACCCACACGGCGCCAATCTCACCAGGACCCTTACCGATCATGTCCATGATCCAGATCTCGTTGGGGTCACCAATCGAGAAGGACTCACCCTCGCTGGCATAGCCGTACTTGGCCACCAGTTCGGTCATCCACTTGATGGCCTCACGGGCAGTCTTGGAACGCTGCAGGGCGATGTACATCAAGCTACCATAGTCGATGATCGAGTTGCCAGTGGTGTCCCACAGCTCCTCACGTCCACCCCAGGTACTCTCGGCGATGGTCACCTGGTGCTCGTTCATGTTACCCACGACGGCATAGGTATGGGCCACCTCGGGGATGGCACCCAGATGCTTGCCGCTGTCCCAGTCGATGATCTCGCGCATCGCGCCAGGAGCATGGTCGGCAGCAGGCAGATACTGCAGGTCACCGAACAGCGTGTGGCTGTCGGCAGCATAGGTAATGATGGTCGAGCCATCGGCACTGGCATTCTTGCCCACCAGCAGGTTGGTGCAAGCATCGGCTACACCCCAGCCTGCAAGTGCAAACAGGGCAACCGATAACAATTGGATTGACAGATGTTTCATTTTTCTACTTAGATTAGTGTTGTTTAATATATAATGTTATGGATTTCTTCTAATTGCCCACCGGGATATCATAGCCCGTGAGACGGAATGCCACCTGGAACGGCGTTGCCGCCTTGCGTGGCTGCGGACCGGCATAGTAGTAGAACAGGCGCTGCACGTCAAACGACTTGATGCTCACCAACTTGGTCTCGCCCGGCTTGAGACTCACGGGCACGGTGACCGTGCGCTGCGTGAGCATCTCGCCCTGCATGGTCGTATATCGCATGAGCAAACGGACGGCGCTCATGCGGTGACGGGTATTGTTGGTGATGAAAAAGGATTCCTTGCTGTCGCTGGCACGCTTGCTGTAGCCCTTGAGCGTCACCGCCTTAGGATCCACCTTAAGGAGGCTGTCGGGCAAGAGGCTGTCGGTGGGCTCGACGACGGCGACAGGCACCTCGGTCGAGCGCAGGTTCTTGCGGGTAGTTCGCACACGTGCATCAGCGTCTAATGTACTGACACACAGCAGGACCAATACCAGCAACAGTAGGGTCGGAAGAGTTAAAATATGTGAATTCCACTGTTTCATCACAGGTAACGCACACGGTTAAACGGACTACGCTCGCCGTCCTCGGGATAGATTTTCCTGAATCCCAAGGGCAGGGACTCCCCCACCTTCTCGGGGATAATGCTCAGGCCATTGAACAGCGTGGGCAGGAAGCGGGCGATATTGACACGCACCTTGATCTTCCAGTGCGGCGGGTCAAAGGTAAGGGTGGTTGCCGTGGAGTTGAGCGTGGCAACACACTGCAACGGCTTGGTCAACGTGACACGGTCGCGCTGGCTATAGAGCCACAACTGGTACTTGTTGTTGACCGCGCTGCTGGCGATGTAACCGATAACGGTACCTGGCATGACATTGATATCGGGCGACTCCAGCAGGATGATGCGGTAGCCGACGTTGTGCTCGCCGCGGTAACGCTCGATGCCCAGTGTCATCTCCTCGTTAGGATAATACCAGATTCCCTCCAGCGGCTGCAAGTCGCTCTCGTCGAGGCGCACGCGCATCGAGTCCACGTCAATGCCAGCCAGTATCACCGAACGCTTGGGAACGCCGTTGCCCGCCGTCGCCACGAGTGGCAACAGCACGAGAATCGACAATATGAAGGCAAAGCGTCGGGTCACGGCAGTCTATCAGTTGACAGTGGCAAAGCGGTAGATGATACCGAGGCTCAGAATCTCCTTGAACTGCCAGTAGTTCCAATCGTCGTCACGGGCACGCGAGCGGTCAAAGCGCAGGTGGGTGAACAACTGGGTGGTCAGGTACTTGCCGATGGACAGGTCGAGGGTATTCTCCCAGTCGCCCTGCACATACTGGTAGTTGGTGAACATGTAGAGCCTGGAGGTCAGCATCACGTTGGGCGTGAAGCGCCACAGCCACTTGGCCTCGAAGTTGCTACCGATAGCGCTCTTGGTGTGGTGGCCCGCATCGATGCCAAAGCGTGTCGGGTCGATGTCGGTGATGTTGCGGCAATACTTCAGGTTATAGGAAATGGGTGCGATGGCCAGGGTGAACATGCGGTCATCGGCCTTCTTGTAGCTGTAGGTCATACCAAGACCCAGGTTCAACTCGGCAGGCGAGAGGAATGCGGCGGTCATCGTGCGGGTATTGACCTTGTAGTTGTTCAGGAACTGGGTGGTGAACTGCAACATGGCACTGTAGTACCAGTTTTTCACCGCCTTGTAACCCAACTGTGATGTAAACAGGAAGTTATCTTCGTTAATGAGGTACTTGCGGATGCTGTCGCCATGGGTGGTGGAGACGCCCAACTTATAGGACAAGGCGTTATTGAACAGCCAGTTGGGGTGAACATCCTGATTGAGGTTGCAGTTCCAGTTGATACTGGCGAGCAGGGCCAGGTTGTTTTCACCGCCCTGGTACCAGTTGCCGCTGATGTAGGCCTGGGTGAACTGCAGCGAGGCGTTAAACACGTGCAGCCAGTTGTGGATGGGCACTACCGGAGCATCGGGCGGGGTGACATCCTCGACGACCACCTGGGCCGGGGCGATGGTGAGCATACCCTGACGGGGATCACCAGCGATGACGCCCTCGGGAGGTGCCTCGGGCAGGCGGTTGGCATTATAGGCAACGAGCTGCGGATTGTCAATCATGGCGCGCTGGCGGATGGCACGAGTGCGGCCCGCGTTGTCCATGGCATCCTGCAACCAGCCGTCGCCGGCATCGAGCGCATAGAGGCCATTGCCAGCCTTAGCGGGCTTGTTGTGGGCAGCCTCGGCGCTATAGTTGTCATACACGAGTGGAGCGTAGAGCATATCGGGCCCTACTGCAGGCTTTTCACTGTCCTGGGCGAGAGCATGGACGCTCATCGTCATCAGGGCCAGTGCCATACAGGCTTGGAGTGCAATTTTTTTCATAAGCTATCGTCATTAGAGGTTAAACTTCAGTTAAACTATATCAATTGTACCGGTTCAGCATCAACTTTCAGGCTTTCACAAGGGCAACCGTCAGGCGTCATAGAGTTTCTCCTTGCGGGCAGGACGCTGTTGCTTTTCCTGCTCCTTCTCGCGCTGTTTTTTCTCCTGGTCGGCCTTCTGCTTGGTCTGCACCTTCTGGCGCTTGCGCTCGTGGTTGGGCTGCTTGGTCTTGTTCTCGGCAAAGCTCTTGATCATGTCCTCGACAATCTCGCGGTTTCCGTACAGGTAGTTGACCGTGACCTCGATGATGAGGTTCTGGTGCTTGGAAACGATGTCGGCGATGATGGCGCGCGAGCCGTCGGGCATGGTGCCGTCGATGCTATAGGTCTTCTTGAAACCCTTGACCTTGAGTTTGCCGTCATGCAGGTCATACATGTTGTATCCCAGTGCCTTGCGCTGCAGGTTCTCTGTGAGGAGTTTCTTCTCGTCGCCCCTGTCCTGGCTGTAGAGCTGCACGGTCATTACCATGTCCTCCCAGTGGATTTCAAAGAAGGTTTGGGTGTTGAATACCACAAAGCCGTCTTCGGGGGTCTCAAACGACAAGTCATACCTGCTCCAGTTATAGACCGTGGCACCAGCGTTCATGCTGCCGGCGAGCAACATGAGCATCAATGCCGTTAAGGGTGCTATGAGTCTTTTCATTTTCATCATTGTGGAGAGATTATCATTAATTGGGTTTCTGCTGCTGTTTCACCTTGTCGAGGTACTCTTGCCACTCCTTCTTAGAGCCGCGAAAGACGTTCAAGTCCACTTTGCCATTGACGCCCTTGACGCTGCCCTCGTGGCTGAACTGCTGGATGCAGTGTGGCATGCCAGGTAACAAATCGGGACTGTTGAACGAACAGAGCCACAGGTCGTTATCGCCCAAAAGTCCCTTATAATACTTCTTGTAGCCGTCACCATTGGTATAAATCATGATGGCGTAGCCATGCTGCTTGAGGATGGAAATCATCCGGGTGACGCGCTCCAGCGCGGTCTCGCGCGTGATGGTGGCGCCATTGCCCCAGTCGTCCTCGAGGTCGATGACCAGAGGCAGGTCAAGTGTCTTGCCCTTCACGACCTCCAGGAAGTTGCTGGCCTGCTCTTCGCCGCTACGGTTCTTGCGGAAGAAGTGGTAGGCGCCCACCTTGAGTCCGGCTTCCCTCGCCTGCTGGTAATTGCGGCAAAACGCGGTGTCCTTGTGGGTCTTGCCCTCGCTGGCCTTGATAAAGACAAACTGGTAATCGTCAGCAGCCACGGCGTCAAAGTCGATTTCGCCGTTATGGTTGGAGATGTCGATGCCCGCGACGGGATAACGGAAACGGTCCACAGGAACCGAGTGGGGCAACACATATTGCTTCAAGGCATAATAACCCATAAACACAACAAGTGCAGCCGCTCCCAGCAGGAGCAGCCACTTGATGTAGTCGGGTCGTGTCGGCACTCGGTTTTTTACCATAGGCAGTCGGTGTTGGTCAGAACATCGGGAAATTGCTGGGCGAGTTCACCCACTTGGCCTCAAACTCCTCCTGGGTCGAGGTGAAGAAGAGCACGCCCTGGATAATCGACACGATAGTCGTCACGGTAGCGAGAATACCACACGAGAGGATAGCGATGAGCAAGAACAGGACGCCAGCCGAAGTCTTGCCGATGTAGAAGTAGTGCAGTCCGCACCACCCCATCAGGATAGCGAGCAGGCCGGCGATGCCGCGGCTCTTGCCCGAGGGGCCGTTGTTGAACACGCTGTCGAGCGATCCGGCAGCGCGCTGCTGGTTATAGAAATCCTGCCAGCGGTTTTGCTCCTGTTCGGAGTAAGATACATTGGTCTCAGCGCCGCAATAGGGGCACTTCACGCGATTCACCTTCTCTTGAGTGCTATACTGTTTTCCGCACTCGGGACACTGATGGATATACATAATCTATTATAGGTTTTAGGCTTTAGGTTTCAGCTGGTTCACTTCAGGCATCGCCTGAGTTCCAAGCAAGAAACTTTGAGCGCGTTAATATTATTTCGTTTCAATCATTAGACGTTAACACATCGATAAAAGTTGCAAAAACCATACCAATTATTTTAAATCAATGATTTCGCTGAAGCTGTTATCATTCAACTAAAGCCTAAAACCATGAGCCTGAATTTAGCGTCTCTGGCGCTTGGCGGCTTGACGCTGCTGCTGTTGCTGCATCTTCTGGGCCTCCTCGAGGCGCTGCATCCACTTGGATTTCTTCTTGGGCTTGGCAGCGTTGGCGGCCATGGTTGCACGCACCTTGTCCTCGGTGACGAACAGGCGGCAGCTGTAGGTCTGCAGGATGGTGATCAGCAGGGAGATGAAGTAATAGTAGCTCAAACCTGACGCGTAGTTGTTGAAGAACACGAGGAACATCAACGGCATCATGTACATCATCACCTTCATGCCGGGCATCGACTGTGACGAGGGCTGCGACTTGGTGGTCATCCAGGTGTATATGATGTTGGTCACGGTCATCAGCAAGCAGAAGAGGCTCACGTGGTTACCAAAGAAGTTGGTGATAAACGGGATCTGTCCGGACCACTCGACGATCTTGTCGGGGGCACTCAGGTCCTTGGCCCAAAGGAAGGACTGGCCTCTCAGCTCGATGCACGAGGGAAAGAAGGTGAACATCGCGAACAGGATGGGCATCTGCAGCATCATGGGCAGACAGCCACCCATCGGGTTAGCACCCGCCTGGCGGTAGAGCTCCATGGTCTTCTGCTGCTTCTTGATGGCATCCTCCTGATTGGGATATTGCTCGTTGATCTTGGCGATATCGGGAGCCAGGATGCGCATCTTGGCCTGCGAGATATAGCTCTTGTAGGTGAGCGGCGAGAGCACGACCTTGATGAGGATGGTCAGCACCAGGATGATGAGACCATAGTTGGTCATGAACTTGCCCAACCAGTCAAACACGGGGATGATGATACCCGTGTTGATCCAGCGGAAGAATTTCCATCCCAGCGGGATCAGATAGGTGAGCTTCAGGTCCTCCTTGGGTGAAAACTTGTCATAGCTCGAGAGCATGTGGTAGCGGTTGGGGCCCATGTAGAAGTAGAACGAGGCAGCAGTGGGCTTGTCGCTCGAGTAGGGAACCAACGTGTGGATGTTGACGTCCTTGATGTAGTTCTCATACTCCTCTGTGCCCTTTTCGGTCGACTTGCTGGTCATCTGGGCGGTGCTCATCACGCTGTCGGAGATGAGGACGGTCGAGAAGAACTGGTTCTTGGCGCTGATCCACTTGAGTTTTTCCTTGATCTCCTTCTCGTCGTCACCGCTCTCGCTGGTGTGCTTCACGTCACCACCATCGCCGGCAAACTTGTAGTAGATGCCGCTGTTGCGTTCCTCAAACATCTTGCCCTCCTCGTGGCGCGAGATTTTCTGGTGCCAGTCGAGGTCCACAAGGTTGATATTCAGGGGGATGATGCGTGTCATGTGCTGCTGCACCATCTCCATGCGCACCATGTAGCTGCCGGGCACGAGGGTATATTTCAATCCCCACTGTGCTCCGCCCTCGAGGTCGAGGTTCATCACGACGGTGCTGTCGTTGAGCTTCTTGGGGGTGAAATAGAAGTTCTTGGTCTCGAAGCGCTGGGTGTTGTTGCTCAGGGTGAAGCTGTAGTCGTTGTCGCCCTTGTCAAACAGCACGACCTGGGGTGTCTTCCAGGTCTTGTAGCCCTTGAGTGTGGCCCTGGCGATGATGCCTCCCTTGGTGCTGAGTTCGACCTTCAGTGAGTCGTTCTCGATGGCGACGAGCTCCTCGGTACCCGTTAGCGAAGCGGCAAACGAGCCGTTCTTGGCATACACGTCGATAGCCCGCTGCACGGCTTGCACGGCGAGGTTATGGGCGGCGGGGTTCTGGCTCGTGTGGGCCGTCACCTCGTCCCATTTCACTGTGGTGTCGCCCACGGTGACGGTGCCGTTGATCTTGCCGTCCTTGAGCGAGAGCACGACGCCCTCGTTGTTAATCACTGCACCCTCGGCGGGCATGTTTTCCAGGACGCTCTGCAGGTGAGCGATGTCGCTGGTGCTCAGGGTGTCCACGTCACCCTGTGAGATGTCGCGGCGCTGTTCAGCCTGCTGCACAGCGGCGATCGAGTCAATCTGTCGCTGACGTTCGGCGAGCTCGGCCTCACTGGGCTGCTGGAGCCACATGAAGCCAAAGATCACGACTCCCATCAGCAACATTCCAATCAAAGTGTTCTTATCCATTATTCTATTATAGTTGTCTTTTTCTCAGTTTGATGTCCGTGCTACGCACGGAGAAATTAAACAAAAATTGATTAAAAAATTAAATACAATTATCTGTTCAATTTTGTTTTTAATTTTGTTTGATTTCTCGGCCGTCAGGCCGATATAAATGTGTTGTCGGTTCTCAGTGGCTTCAGTATTCTCACTAAAAACTTACGACTTCTCCATCACGACTTATTACCGATGATGGCGGCGATGAAGGACATGAAGAGGGGGTGAGGATTGAGGACGGTGCTGGAGTACTCGGGGTGGTACTGGGTGCCGATGTACCAGGGGTGACCCGTCAGCTCGATGACCTCGGCCAGGCCGCTCTCGGGGTTAACACCAGCAATTTTCATGCCAGCTGCCTCAAAACGCTCACGGTACTCGTCGTTGAACTCAAAGCGGTGACGGTGGCGCTCCTCGATGTCGAGCACGCCATAGGCTTCTGCGACCTTGGTGTCGGGCTTGACGCGGCAGGCATAGGCGCCCAAGCGCATCGTGCCGCCCAGATTGGTGACCGTCTTCTGGTCCTCCATCAGGTCGATGACGTTATGGGTGGTGGCAGCGTCCATCTCGGTGCTGTTGGCGTCGGCCAGACCGAGGACGTTGCGGGCAAACTCGATGACCATGCACTGCATGCCCAGACAGATGCCGAAGGTGGGCACGCCATGCTCACGGCACCACCTGAGGGCAACAAACTTGCCCTCGATGCCGCGCTGGCCAAATCCCGGGGCAACGACGATGCCGTCATGCCCGGCGAGGAGCTGATCGACGTTGGCGTCGTTGATGTGCTCGCTGTTGATGTAGTCGAGCTTGAGGCGGCGGTCATGGTAGGCACAGGCGTGCAAGAGGCTCTCGTCGATGCTCTTGTAGGCATCCTGCAGGGAGACATACTTGCCCACCAGGCCGATGCGCACTTCCTGCTTGGCGCCCTTGAGCTTGGCGAGGAAGTCGTTCCACTTGGCGAGGTCGGGCTCGCCGTCGGCGGTCAGACCCGTCTTCTCGAGGATGATGTTGTCCAGGCGCTGCTCGTGCATCTTGAGGGGCACCTCATAGATGGTGGGCACGTCGAGCGACTGCACCACGGCGTCGGCGCTGACGTTGCAGAACTGCGCCACCTTCTTCATCATGGCGGGGGGCAGCTTGTGCTCGGTGCGCAGCACGAGGATGTCGGGCTGGATACCTTCCTGCTGCAGCAGCTTGACGCTGTGCTGGGTGGGCTTGGTCTTGAGCTCCTTGGCAGCGCTGATGTAGGGGACATAAGTCAAGTGGACACAGATGCAGCGGCGGCCCAGCTCCCAACGCAGCTGGCGGATGGCCTCGATAAACGGCAGGGCCTCGATGTCGCCCACGGTGCCACCTATCTCGGTGATGACAAAGTCATACTTGCCCGTGGTGCCGAGCAGCTTGACGTCACGCTTGATCTCGTCGGTGATGTGGGGGATGATCTGGACGGTCTTGCCCAGGTAATCGCCACGCCGCTCCTTGTCGATGACGCTCTGATAGACGCGTCCGGTGGTGACGTTGTTGGCACGAGTGGTCTTGATGTTGGTGAAGCGCTCGTAGTGCCCCAGGTCCAGGTCGGCCTCATGACCATCGACGGTGACATAGCACTCGCCGTGCTCATAGGGGTTCAACGTCCCTGGATCGATGTTGATGTAGGGGTCAAACTTCTGGCAGGTCACACTGTAGCCGCGCGAGAGCAGCAAGCGGGCAATGCTCGAGGCGATAATGCCCTTACCAAGCGACGATACCACGCCGCCGGTGACAAAGATGTATCTTGTTTCCACGTCTTTTCTCATATTTAACTTGCAAAGGTAATGAAAAGTTTTCAGTTTTCGATTGTCGGCAGTCACATTTCTACCGCAGCACCGCAACGGTGGCTTTTACACCACCTTTGACGGCACCTTTTTAATCGGCCTGGCGGCCAAAATATGTTCAGCGAATCGTAGTGAATCACGCACAGCCGCTAAGCTCTTTTCTGACAACAGGAACAACAGGGGGTGACAACTTGGACTACCTTAAATTATTTGCATCCGCGTTCGTTGTCTGTTGTCGGCGGATTAGGCGGATTAGACGAAGGGCATCCGCACACTATATTACTCACACTAAGACGCTAAGTTTTTTTTCATTAGCTTACCTAACTTCGATATCAGTGCTGTTATGGCGGTTTCGCATGAAGGGCCCTGCTCTGTCAGGCGGGCAGGTCGAATGACCTGCACAAGGCCAGCGGCCTTGACTTGGGCTAACCCCAAGGCGCACTGGCCGAAGGTCAGTGTGGCCTGGGGAGAGGTGCGAATGTCGATATGGGCCCTGAAGGGGGCCACTCACTGCCGCAATCGCACCCCTGTCAAATCACCTGATTCAGACTCTATTGGCCCTCTACGAGGCCCGCTCCTGTTATAGCCGGCTTTCCCCAGGCCACACGAGGTCTTACGACCTGTGCGCCCTGGGGTTAATGATGGTCAAGGCCGCTGGCCTTGTGCAGGTCTTCAGCCTGCTAAACTTTTCTCGGGTACTAATGAGCAGAACATTTCTAGTGCCTCGAAGAGGAACTTTCTTGATTGACAGACTTTTGGCGGATGTGGAAGTTCGTCTACGACGCACTTCCCACTTGATATGGCTGCCACCAAGCTGCGCTCATCTTCGATGAGCTTGCATGGTGTTTTCCATCAAAGTCGAGTCTTCGACCCGACTTGCCTCTTCGAGGCAACAGCCAAGCCCATGATACAGCAGAAATGCTTATCCGATTCAGATATAGTGAATCATGCCGATGTTGAAAAACTTTACCTGACAATAACATTAAACATTAAACTCTAAACTGCGAGAACAGCGAGCATAAAAAAGACTTAGCGTGATTCACTACTATTCGGTACATCTATTCGTGAGATTAGAGAAATTCGTGGAATTCGCATTAGTCTTGTGGGGGTTGTGGGTGTGGGAAACAAAAAAAAGAGCGGCCCGTGAGGGTCGCTCCTTTTTTTAGCTAATAGGCTTTGAATTACTTCATAACCTTAACAGCGCTGGTGGTGCCGTCGGTGTAGGTGGTAACAACGATGGTCATACCGTTAACCTCCTGCATCTCCTGACCAGCTACGTTGAAGTAGCGTACGTTAGCAACAGCCTTGCCGTTAGCGATCTCGTTAACGCTGGTTGCGTTGTCAGCGATGTTAACAGTGTAGGTAGCCTCGTCAGACTTAACGAGCTCGTCACCGTCCATAGCCTCAACCCAAGCGGTAACTACGGTACCGTTAGCAACGGGGAATGCGCCATTGTAAACCTGGGGCTCACCACCGTTCAGGCTGTAGTACAGAGTACCCTCAGCGTTGGGGTTGGTGATGCTGATGGTGTACTGGTAACCCAGCAGACCCCAAACGCGAGCGGGATTGCCCTGCTCGTCAACGCCACCATTGGGATCGAGGATCCAGCCGTACATGGGAGCACCCTTAACGGGATCGTTGATCACGGGAGCATCGAGAGTCAGAGGCTCAGCTACGTGGTAGGTGTAGGTGTCGCTAGCTTCCTTAGCCTCACCATCATAGTTCTCGCTGGGAGTAACAACCAACTTAACGGTTACGCTGTAGTCACCGGGAACGGTGCTCTCAACAACGGTGTAGGTAGCGTTATGGGCACGGTCCCACTCAACAGCGGTCTCAACGTCGTTAACATAAACCTTAGCAACTGCATCGGGATCGTTAACATCATAGCTGATAGCAGCTACGTTGCCAGTGAATTCAACGCTTACGGTACCCTCGAAGGTGGGCAGAGCGGGCTCGTCTACGTGGTAGGTGTAGGTGTCGGTTGCGGTAACAGCCTCACCAACATACAGACCATTGGGGTTGGGAGCTACGGTCAGCTCAACGGTTACGCTGTAGTCACCAGGAACGGTGCTCTCAACAACGGTGTAGGTACCTACATTGCCATTCCACTCAACACCCTCAACGTTGGTGGTTACAACAGCGTTGGGATCGTTAGCCTCGTAGGTCAGGGTAGCTACGTTGCCATTGAAGGTAACGTCAGCGGTAGCCTGGAAGGGGATAGTGGGCTCGTCTACGTGATAGCTGTAGGTGTCAGCATCGCTAACAGCATCACCAACATAGGTGCCACCCTCCTTAGGAGCTACGGTCAGCTCAACGGTTACGTCGTAGTCACCAGGAACGGTGCTCTCAACAACGGTGTAGGTAGCGGTACCATTGTTCCACTCAACCTCGGTCTCAACGCCGTTAACGGTAACGGTTACAACAGCGTCGGGATCGTTAGCCTCGTAGCTCAGGGTAGCTACGTTGCCATTGAAGGTAACGTCAGCGGTAGCAACGAAGTCCTCGGTGCTGCCACCAGGCATTACACCATTGAAGCTAACGGGATCGGTGTGGAGGACACCCTCCCAGCTCTGGTTGCCAGTTACCCAAGGACGAGCGTCATTACCACAAGAGAGCTCAGAACGAACGGTGATGTAAGCAGGACCAAAAGCGTCAGTTACACGGATGGTCAGCTTAGCGATCTCGGTATAGTCACCGGGCATCAGCTTAACAGCACCATACTCTACCCACTGGCCATCTACCTCGTAGTAGCCCTTGTTAGCGGTTGCGAAACCGAAGCTGGTAGTGTTCACGTTACCAACGAATACAGTCTGATCTGCGGGCCACTCATCACCCCAATCATCGTAGTAAGTCAGGTTAGCGAGGTCAGAACCCATCTCGATTCTTCTCAGAACGAGGCCTTCGGGAAGGGTCAGGAAGATAGTACCTGCGTTGAGTGCATCGTCCAGATGAGCAGCAACGGGAACGGTGATGTTGGTGCCAACCTGATCTGACGTAACGTTGAAAGTCGGTACGTAGAAGTAGTTGTCGGCAAACATACTACCTGCCATCAGCATAGCAGCAAGAGTAAATAAAAATTTCTTCATAATGTTTGAATAAAATTTTAATTAGTTAATAAAAGTTATTAGTGAATAAAACAGTTCATTAAAGCAAACATAAGCGGAAATGCACAAATAAGATTTTCAAAGAGTTCCGGAATAACTAAACTTTAGCAAGGTAATAAAAAATCATATAAGGTAATGTTTATATAAGGTCCGATCAAATCGTCTGTTATTGGTATAAGCGTCGCCATTGACCATACGTCCAGGGATACAAAAAGCGCTACTAACCCATTGGGCCAGCCTCGATTGCTCAAGTTTCAGTTCGCATTTCATAGTTATCCGGACTACAAAAGATTTCTTAGGACGATGCTTACTTGGTTCATCTTGTGGGCAAAGATACTCCATATTTCTTTCATGGCAAAGAAAAATCGATTTTTTTTCAAAAAAAAATGCCAAATGCATCCCCAACCTACTCAAAGCCGTTACAGCGCATGCGCCCCAGTGAATCACGCAAAGCCGCCATGCCGCTAAGTTTTTCAGACAACTTGGACAAAAGGGGGTGACAACTTGGACTACCTTAAATTATTTGCATCCGCGTTCGTCGTCTGTTGTCGGCGGATTAGACGGATTAGGCGAAGGGCATCCGCACACTATATGACTCACGCTAAGACGCTAAGCCGTTTCTCAGACAACTTGAACAACAGGGGTTGACCACTTGGACAACCTTAAATTATTTGCATCTGCGTTCGTCGTTCGTTGTCGGCGGATTAAGCGGATTAGACGGAGGGCATCCGCACACTATATGACTCACGCTAAGTCGCTAAGTTTTTTTCATTAGCTTACCCAACTTCGATATCAGTGCTGTTATGGCGGTTTCGCATGAAGGGCCCTGCTCTGTCAGGCGGGCAGGTCGAATGACCTGCACAAGGCCAGCAGCCTTGACTTGGGCTAACCCCAGGGCGCACTGGCCGAAGGTCAGTGTGGCCTGGGGAGAGGCGCGAATGTCGATATGGGCCCTGAAGGGGGCCACTCACTGCCGCAATCGCGCCCCTGTCAAATCACTTGATTCAGACTCTATTGGCCCTCTACGAGGCCCGTTCCTGTTATAGCCGGCTTTCCCCAGGCCACACGAGGTCTTACGACCTGTGCGCCCTGGGGTTAATGATAGTCAAGGCCGCTGGCCTTGTGCAGGCCTTCAGCCTGCTAAACTTTTCTAGGGCACTAATACTTTTATGATCAATTCCATACGATGATTGATGTATGAGCAGAACATTGCCTGTGCCTCGAAGAGGAAATTTCTTGATTGACAGGCTTTTGGCGGATGTGGAAGTTCGTCTACGACGCACTACCCGTTTGATATGGCTGTCACCAAGCTGCGCTCATCGTCGATGAGCCTGCATGGTGTTTTCCATAAAAGTCGAGTCTTAGACCCGACTTGCCTCTTCGAGGCAACAGCCAAGCCCATGATACAGCAGAAATGCTTATCCGATTCAGATATAGTGAATCATGTCGATGTTGAAAATCTTTACCAGACACCAATAAACAACAACTTAGCGGCTTGGCAGCATAGCGTGAAATATGAGTCGCTGATAGTGGCTCACCCGATAAAAGGTGGGGGCCATTGTGGTCGAAGACCACGACAAGGCCAGCGGCCTTGAATTGAGGCAACCCCAGGGCGCACAGGCCGTAGGCCTCGTGTGGCCTGGGGAGCAAGGCTCCCTCTCGATGGGCCCTGAAGGGGGCCAATCACGTCAGGCGGTAGTCATTCCATTCTATTCCGGCATGTTGCAGGTGTTTGCGGTATTCGTCTTCAAAGGATTCCCGTTGATGATGTGCACGCTGGTTCTTGATGTAATTGGCAACCATCTCTCTGTCACGCATAGCGTAGGTGAATGCTCCATACTCTTTACCCCAACTGGAGAATTGCGGAAATAAGTCGCGATTCTGTTTGATCCATTGACTTGAAGACAACTTGATGTCACGTACTAAATCAGACAAACGTACTGACGGATGAAGATTGATCAACAGGTGGATGTGATTCTCGATGCCATTGATGGCATAAAGAGTTGATTGATAACTCTGCACCACCCGTGCAATGTACCGATACAATTGGTCGCACGAAGCGAGCGGCAAAGTCATCTCACGCCTGTGGGTGTTGATGACGAGGTGATAGATGGCAGTGACAGCACTCATGATATATCTTTTTAGCAATGCAAAGGTTCGTCAAAACTTGCAGTTAGACAAGAGCCAATCGATGAATAACCTGACGTGAGTGGCCCCCTTCGGGGCCCATGTCTGTTTGTGCTTCTGTCCTCAGGCCACACTGACCTTCGGCCAGTGCGCCCTGAGGTTAATTCAAGTCAAGGCCGTCGGCCTTGTTGAGGTCTCCGACCTCGTTTCCCCAGCAATTATCCGCTGAGCCCTGATAGTTTATAACTTAGCATCTTTTCGTGGAATTCGCATTAGTCTTGTGGGGTTGTAGGAGGGGGAGACAAAAAAAGAGCGGCCCGGGAGGGTCGCCCTTTTTTAAGTTAATGTGAAGCTTGGATTACTTCATCACCTTAGCGGCGCTGGTGGTGCCGTCGGTGTAGGTGGTAACGACGATGGTCATGCCGTTAGCCTCGGGCATCTCCTGACCAGCCATGTTGAAGTAGCGTACGCCAGCAACAGCCTTGCCGTTCATCAGCTCGTTAACACCAACGTAGTTGGCCTGAGCAGCGTAAACGTAGTAGTCGCCATCGGGGCCAATTGCGATACCGAATGCGTAGTTGTAACCAACGGGAACGGTGTAGTAACCATCGCTCTCGGGGAACAGCTCATTGCTCAGAGCGGTACCCAGAACGGTCTCAACCTCTGCATCGGGAGCACCATAGGCAACACCTTCGATCATGAAGTAGTAAGGCACATCACCGCGGTAGCCGGCATCGTGGTCGTAGCGGCCAAAGATACCGTACTCAAGAGCAACGGTGGTAGCGTAGTCGCCATTCTCACCAACCTTGAGCTCATACCATACGGGCTCGTTGTTCTTGTCGAGCATTACCAGCCAGTAGCCAGCCATGTGGGGATCCTCGGGACCAGGACCTACTTCCTTAGCGGGAACGGTTACATCGAGAGTAGCAACCTCGCTGATCAGCTTACCAGGCTCCTGAGCGGTAGCGGTAACAGTGTAGGTTACATCGTCTTCACCCTGTACGAAGATGTAGGGGTTGGTTACCTGAACACCGTCAACGTACATGATAACCTCGCCATCACCAACAGCCTCAACGGTGAAGGTCTCCTCGTCGTAGTTGATCACGGGAGTAGCGGTTACCTCCTGGGGCTGGGGAGCCCAGATGATGGAAACTTCCTTCTTCAGGTCATTGAAGCCCTCAGCGCTAACAACGACAACGATATCGTTGTTGCCCTCAGTGAGCTGTACACAACCGTCAACGAGCTCAACTGCCTCACCATTGATGGTAACAACGATGGTTACAGCCTCGTTGCCATTGTAGTCGATAGCTACCAGACCGTCCTCGTTGGGATCACCAATAGTGATCTCACCAGTCAGATCCTGGAGCTGAGGCTCAACACCCTCCATGGTTACGATGGTGGTGTAGTAGTTCTCCTGGTTCTTGGGGCAGGGCTCCACATCGGGACGCTCGTCATTACCGCAAGCGGGGTTGGTGAGGGTTACGATCTCACCGCCCTGGAAAGCGTCGGTAACGCGGATGGTCAGAATAGCCATCTCCTCATACTCGCCGGGGAGGAACTTAACAGCACCATAAGGCAGCCACTCGCCGTCTACTTCATAGTAGCCCTTGTTAGCGGTAGCGAAGCCGAAGCTGCAGGTGTTAACGTTGGTCACGAATACAGTCTGATCTGCGGGCCACTCATCGCCCCAGTCATCGGTGTAGGTAAGGTTCTCGATGTCAGCACCCTTGTCGATCTTGCGAACAACCAGGCCCTCGGGCATGGTGAAGAATACAGTAGCTGCATTCATTGCATAGTCTAAGTGACACTTAACAGGAACCGTGATGTTGGTACCTACCTCTGCTTGCTTCACCTCGAAGTTGTCGAGATAGAAGTACTCAGTAGCGCTGAGGCTACCTGCCATCAACAGAGCAGCAAGAGTAAATAAAAATTTCTTCATAATAGAATAAATTTAAGTTGTTAATAAATGAAGTAATAAAAAGTTATTTCAAAAGTTTTATAACGTCACAGTTATCGCACTCAGTCGGAAATCATTTTAGATTGTGTATCAAAGCGTTTCGGATCACTATCTGGTTGAATTTCATTCTCTTTCTATACTGTAAATATTGGTTTAGTTCTTGAGTTGCTTAGTATCACATTGTCCTGAAAAGATCACTTGCCCTTGAAATCATGCTGTACCTGATGAAGAGTTAAACGGACAACCCATACTTCTTGACAACTGCTGCCAAAAATCAAATGATTGCTCTCGTAATTTTCTCATATCAAATACTTTATGATTCTACAGGTTGTGAATTCACTATATAGTTCAACGCAAAGATAAGACTTTTGCAGGAAACAACAACACATCAAGCCAAAAAAAACATTTAAAAAATGTTAAATCGACTATTCTGTCGGCTTTTCGGGCCATGTCGGGGCGCTGCGTGAGAGCGCGCGGGCGGCTCAGATGAGGCAGATGGCGAAGTAGAGCCAGTGGGCCACGACGGCGGCAAAGAGGCCGCCGATGGTGTGGGACAGGATGGCGCGTGAGGTCAACTCGCGGTAGTGCATCGAGTCGAGCATGGCGGTGTGGGTGCTCAGGAAGCCGCTCCAGCACATGCCGATGGCGGTGAACACGGCAATGGCGTTGCCATCGACCCAGCCCTCCTGGATGAACTTGGGCACCAGACCGAGGGCGGCACCGACAGCGCCAAGGGCGGTGATGGGGAAACCGATGAGGTGGGGATCGTTGAAGCCAAAGAGCACCTGGAAGACGATGCTGATCTTGTCACCGAGCCAGGGCAGGACGCCGACGCCCTCATAGGCAGCACCGGTATAGATGCCCTCGGGACCGGGCGAGAAGGTGAGAATCATCACGAGCGACGAGATGATGATGACGCCGGGGATGATGGCAAGTCCCACATCGACGCCGGTGCGGCCGCCGTCGAGCAGGGAGTTGAGAATGCGCAGGAAGAGCGACTTGTACTCCTCGTGCTCGACCCTGAGGTCCTGCTCGGTGAGCTCACAGGCGGGCTCCTCGGCATACTCGGGATGGGTCTTCTTGACAAAGTACTGCATCAGGCGCGTGGACACCATGCAGCCAAAGACGGCTCCCACCAGGCCGACCAAGGGCTCCTTGAAGTAACCGTAACCCATCATGAAGACGATGACGATGAGTCCCATGCCAAAGGCGGTGCCGAAGTTGGTGAGGGAGATGTACTGGTATTTCTTGAAGTGGGAAGCGAAGCGCTTGTCCTGGGACAAGGTGATGATGGCGGGGTTGTCGCTCAGGAACGTGAGCACAGCGCCCAGCGATGCCATGCCGGGAAGGTTGAACAGGGGCTTCATGAGGGGGCGGAGGCCCTTCTCGAGGAGATCGACAACGCCGAACTCGACGAACAAGCGGCCAATGGCGCCAGTGATGACGCAGACGGCCATCAGGAAGAAACAGGTGTTCAACAGCAGGTCATGGGCCGTGTGCATAACGGTGTTGAGCATGTTGGCAGCGCCCATCTTGAAGGCCAGGCCGCCAAAGAGGGCGACGACGATAGACAGGCAAATCACGCCACTCAGACGGTGGCGGGCGCGCTTAAGGGAACGGAAGTACCGCTTGGTGAGCGACATGTGCATTCGGCGCATTCTCATGATAGTACTTTATTTATAATATGTATATCAGGGTTAAAAAGTTGCCGCAAAGGTAGTGATTTTTTAGTTAACGGCTGATGATTTTCGGTTTTTTTATCGAGGAGGGGGAGAATGATGCCTCAACAGGGATGTGCTATAATCCCCGCCTGCTACAATATCCGAATCGGATAAGCATTTCTGCCGTATCTTGGGCTTGGCTGTTGCCTCAAAGAGGCAAGTCGGGTCGAAGACTCGACTTTTATGGAAAACACCATGCTAGCTCATCGTCGATGAGCGCAGCTTGGTGGCAGCCATATTCCTCTCTTCACTTGCCTATTACGTGGGGACAGTTCCGTTAGCAACAAAAGATCAATCTTTTGTTACAAACCGAACCGTCCCCTTGAAGCGGCCTAATGGCCGCTGTTGGTCGTTTTAACGGGACACTAATTAAACAAAATAAATTTTTAATTTTAGTTTTATTTATAATTTTGTTTAATTTCTCGGCCGTCAGGCCGATTAAAAAAACCAGATGCCATTTTGATTTGACTCGGGCGCTGGAGGTAGAGAAAACCCTGCCGGCAATGGTGCGGCAGGGTTGACACATTATAATATAGTTTGTAGCTCTTATCAGAAGGGGCGACGGCCTCCAGGGCCACCGGGACGACCGCCGGGGCCTCCAAAACCGCCGGGTCCCCAGCGGTCGGCATTGCGGTCCTTGGGCTGCTCACCCTTCTTGAAGGTGTTGAAGCGATAGGTGAAAGTCACCATGCCGTAACGGCCCAGGGAGTTGTAGTTGACGTCCTCGATGTAGTCACCGGTCACGTTGCGGTAGATGTTCTTGCGCTGACCCAGGATGTCATAGACCGAGATGGTGACGGCAGCCTGCTTGTCGCGCAGGAACTGATAGGCGATCGAGCCGTTCCAGATCCACTGGTCACTGTTGTAACCGGCGCTGTAACCGCTGGTGGTGCTGTAACGCAGGTCGGTGCTGATGACCAGGCCGAAGGGGGCCGAATAGGTGCCGTCGAAATTGGCACCCCAAGTGTGGATGTTGCGGGCGTTGGACTTGAGCGCCGAGGTGGTGGTATTCTGGAAACTGTAGCGGGGACGCAACTCGATGTCAAAGACACTGTTGCGGAACGCCAAGCCGGGCGAATAGTTGATGAACCACGTGTTGCTGCGGTTCTCGACGCCGTCGGTGACACTCTTGGTCACACCATAACGGGTGAACATGTGGCTGGTGAAGTACCATACCTTGCTGGCTCCGAAGGGGAAACTCAACATGTTCATCGCCATGGCGCTCCACACGCCGCCCACATTGGTATAACTGGTGATGCGTCCACCAGTGAGTTCGTCGGTGGTCACGTCCGAAACGATGCTGTTCTGGGCGAAGTCGACATTCATCATCGCCATGATGCTGCGCTGTGCGCCCTGGGCGAAGTCACCAAACCTCAGGTTGATGTTGTGGTTGAAGGTGGGCTTCAACTCGGGATTACCGACGACGACATTGAGCGGGTTGCTCACGTCGGCCACAGGCTGCAACTGAGCGATGCTGGGCTGGTTGGCGCGCATACGATAGAAGAAGTTCAAGTTGCGCGTGTCGGTAAACTTGTAACGGAAGCGTGCGTAGGGAGCCACCGACCATGCCCAACGGGCAGCGATGTCACGGGCGCTGTTGATGAGGTCCTTGCTCTTGGACATCGCGCTGTTGACGCTGATGCCCACGTTGAGGTTATAGGCCTTGCGCACCTGGCGGAAGCCCACGCTGAACTCCTGGTTGAAGAAGGTGTTGCGGAAACTGTTGCTCAACGACTCGTTCCACTCCTTATCGTTAATGGTTCCGCCAGGCCACATGCCGTCGCGATCGATGTCATAGACCATCTTGTCGCTGGTGGTGTAGCGGTAGTTGCCACGGTAGGAGAACTCCAGGAAGCGGGCGTTCTTGACGTCGCCGAGGGGCTCGGTCCAGGAGATGCGTCCCGTCACGTTATGGCTCTTGCGGCGGTTGTTGGCCGTCTGGTCGATGAGCTCGTCCTCGTCCTCCAGCAGGTAGTAGGTGTTGTTGGTATAGGTATCGGCATCCTCGCGCACATTGCTATAGCGGTAGTTGAGCATCAAGGACTGGCTGCGGCCCGGGTGGCTGGCGACCTTGTGATTATAAATCAGGCGTGCGCCCCACTCGAAGCTCTTGCCGTCGTTGAAGAAGTTGCTCAAGCTGCGGTTGACATAGGTCCTGGCCGCATCACCGGCACGGGTGAGCGATGAGTCGCCACGCTCGCTCTTGTTGAAATTGAACGAGAAGTTGGGACGGAACTCGAGGGTGTTGTTGCTGTCCACCTCCCACTTGATGCGGAAGTCACCACGGATGTTGTGGCTCTTGTCGCGGGCGGCGGTGTTGGCATCGTAGTAGCTGACCGAGTCGGTCAACAGGTTCTGACGCGCGGTGCTGGTGCGGGTATCACGGTCGCTGTGGCTGTACATGATGTCACCGCCCACGCGGAAGTGCTCGTCCTCCTTGCTGCCGATGTTGAAGTTGATGCCGGCATACTGGGACGTGGTCACGCCGCGGTCGCCGCCGAAGCGCTGGAACCTGCCCGAGGCCCCGTCACCGAAGCCCAGGTTGTTGGTGTTGTTGCCTCCGCCCAACAGCGTGAACTGGTTGCCGTCGCGGAAGTGGTTGATCATCACGTTGCCGGCATAGCGCTTGTCGGTGCCGTAGCCCGCATTGACCGTGCCAAACCAGCCGTTGTTCATGCCCTTCTTGACGCTGAGGTTGATGACCGTCTCGTCATCACCATCGTCCACACCCGTCAAGCGTGCCAAGTCGCTCTTGCGGTCGATGACCTGGAGCTTGTTGATCATGTCGGCGGGGATGTTCTTACTTGCCACCGTGGGATCGTCGCTGAAGAATTCCTTGCCGTCGATAAGGATTTTCTTCACTTCCTTGCCGTTGGCGGTAATCTTGCCGTCAGAACCCACCTCGACGCCCGGCAGGCGCTTGAGCAGGTCCTCGACCACAGCGTTGGCCTGGGTCTTATAGGTGTCGGCATTGAACTCGATGGTGTCCTCCTTGACCGTGATGGGGCTCTTGAGACCCACGACCACAGCCTCCTTGAGCATGATGGTGTTAGGATCCATGGTAACCACGCCGATGTTGACGTCGCGGCCGTCATCGCCGACCGTCACGTGCTTGATAACATCGTTGTAGCCCAGATAGGAGAAGCGCAGCAAGTACTTGCCCGGCTTGACGCCCTTGATGTTGAAGACGCCGTTCAAGTCGGTCGTGGTACCCTTGACCAGGCTGCTGTCCTTGGTGGCTTTGAGCAGGCGCACTGTTGCCTCGATGAGCTCGGTGGTGTCCTGGGAATCCACAAGCACGCCATTGATGATGGCGGCACCCGAGGAGAGGGGCACCAAGCATAAAAGGCTCAGCAATAAAGCATTGATTATCTTTTTCATGTGCGTATAAGTGGTGTTGTCTAAATGTTGATGGTGCAAAATTACTTGAAAACAGTCATATGGGACAAATAAATTCGATAATTCCACCTTTTTTATAGACGAATTCGGTCACACGAGGGGCAGGAAACAAGAAACTTGGAAAATCTCTTGCCACGATGGTTATTTTGTTGTAAATTTGCGGGAAAGAATGAAAATTAGATACCTGTTATGAGCAAAGTCATTATCATCGGATGCGGTGGTGTCGGCACCGTGTGCGCCCACAAGTGCGCGCAGAACCCTGACGTGTTTAACGAGATCGTGATTGCCTCGCGCAACCGCGTCAAGTGTGACGCTGTGGCACGTGCCATCGGCAAGGACAACATCACCACCGACCAGGTGGACGCCGACGACGTGGAGCAGCTCGTCGCCCTGCTGGAACGCCACAAACCCGACATGGTCATCAACCTGGCATTGCCCTATCAGGACCTGACCATCATGGAAGCGTGCCTGCGCTGCGGCGTGAACTACCTGGACACGGCCAACTATGAGCCCATTGACGAGGCCCACTTTGAGTACAGCTGGCAATGGGCCTACAGGGAGCGCTTTGAGCAGGCTGGCCTGACCGCCATCCTGGGCTGCGGCTTTGACCCGGGTGTGAGCGGCGTCTATACCGCCTATGCCGCCAAGCACCACTTCGGCGAGATGCACACCCTGGACATCGTGGACTGCAATGCGGGTAACCACGGCAAGGCATTCGCCACCAACTTCAACCCCGAGATCAACATCCGCGAGATTACCCAGAAGGGCCGCTACTGGGAGAACGGCAAGTGGATCGAGACCGGGCCACTGGAGATCCACAAGCCCCTCACCTACCCCATGATTGGTCCGCGCGAGAGCTACCTGATGTATCACGAGGAGCTGGAGTCGCTGGTCATCAACTTCCCGACCCTCAAATACCTGACCCACCTGCGCGTGATCCAGGACATCGGCATGGCCAGCATCGAGCCCATCAACTACCAGGGCATGGACATCGTGCCGCTGCAGTTCCTCAAGGCCGTGCTGCCCAATCCGCAAGACCTGGGTGAGAACTACACGGGCGAGACGAGCATCGGCTGCCGCATCAGCGGTACCGATAAGGAGGGCAAGCCGTTGACCTACTACATCTATAATAACTGCGACCACCACAAGGCCTATATGGAAACAGGTATGCAGGCCGTGAGCTACACCACGGGCGTTCCCGCCATGACGGGTGCCATGATGTTCCTCAAGGGACTGTGGAAGAAACCCGGCGTGCACAACGTCGAGGAATTTGATCCCGATCCGTTCCTGGATGTGCTCAACAAGCAGGGCCTGCCCTGGCACGAGCAGTTCAACATCGACCTGGAAGCGTGAGATATTCGAGCCCCTGAAGTGCATCACACTTCAGGGGCTCGAAGTTTAGAGTTTAGGGGTTAGAGTTTAGAGGGGTATCTAACGTTCACCGAATTGTTCGATCAGGCGGGCGTCGGCGGCGCACCAGGGGAGGGTGTTCAGCTCACTCCAGGGGAGCCATCGGCACGCGGCATGCTCGCGCATGGTGAAGGCTGTGGTTGATGCCGTGCAGCGATAGGCGGCGAGGGTAATCGTGAAATCGGGGTAATCATGGGTGACCGTGGCCAGCAACTCGTGTACCTCGACATCAAGCTCCATCTCCTCAAGCAACTCGCGGTGCACGGCTTGCTGCGGGGTCTCTCCGGGCTCAATCTTGCCCCCGGGGAACTCCCAATGATGACTGGTATAGTCATAACGTGACTCGCCGCGCTGCATGCACAGCACCTTGCCGCCGACCTCGATCACGGCAGCCACCACATTGTAATGCTTGCGCTCAGCCATCACTTGATCAAGGTCTTGCCTGCATCCTGCCATGCCATCACACCGCCGTTGAGGTTGGTCACAGTGTAGCCCTGGGCAACCAACAGATTGGCAGCCCGCGCGCTGCGACGGCCGCTGCGGCAGTACACAGCAACCGGGCGCTGCTTATCGAGGATGGCTACCGCACGATCGACAAATGAGCTGTCGTTGACGTCAACCAGCGTGGCTCCGGCGATATGGCCCTCGTCAAACTCCTCGGGCGTGCGCACATCGAGCAACTGCATGTTGGGGTCGGCAATGAGCGCCTGGAATTCGTCCACACCGACGTTGGAAAAAGCGGTAAGCGCATTGGTATTACCCGTAGCACTGCCCCTGGTGAAAACCCTTGCACACGATACTGCGATAATACAGATTATCGCCAGAATCAGCATCGACTTGATGTTTATCATCATGAGTATCATCATATCTAATTTTTGTATTAACGGCGGCAAAGGTACAACTTTTTTTCAGAAGTCACATGCAGCTCATAGACTAACACTCACTGAAAAAAGTGACCAACACGACCGATGTTTCAAGAAAAAACACTACCTTTGCACCACCAAAAATGTATGATAATCACATGGAAAGTGCATTATCTCGCTACAAGTTTGATTAAAATCCTATTTTAAAAACAGTAAAATGAGTTTTCTGAAACGACTGGCTTTATCCTCGTTGCTCGCCCTGTCCATGGGTACTACAGCCATGGCCCAGTACTACAGTGGCGAACACACTTTTGACGGGGAAAACAAGAATGAGGTCTCGGCGTCGGTGACGACAGGCAAGAACATCATCACGGGTCCCTGCATCGGCAATACCCTGCACTACAGGCATTACTTCGACAGCCACTGGAGCGTTGACGGAGGTGTCAACCTGCAGTACTCCAAGGGGCTGTATGGCTTTAAGGCCAAAGGACAGTATCATCTGAAGATCAAGTCATTCCACATGTTTGCTTCGGGCGAATACATGTTCAACCACTACCACAGCTACAACACCAATGAGAATGTGGGCAACTTGTCGCTCCGCTTTGAGCGCGGCTACTGGGACATCACACTGGGCGGATCATTCATCGGGTACAACATGATGGGCGACCACTACACCGAGCCTGTCACGCTCACCTTTGGCGCTCATGCCACACTGCGTCCCCGCACCAACAAGTGGAACGTGGGCTTGCTGTTCCGCAACTTTGACGACTTCTATTACGAGAACTGGAACATCAACTGGGGCTTGGACTTCTACTACAAGTTCAATCCCACATGGAAGCTGTTCGGTGAGTTCAACGTCCGCCCTGCCGGCTCAATGAGCCAGTTGGCGAGCAAATATGAGACAACAGGTAAAGTAGGTGTAATTTATCGATGGAAATAACAATGAAAAAGTCAATATCATATACCCTCATGGCTGCCGCGGCACTGATGGCGGCAAGCGTATTATTCAGTTCGTGCGAAAAGGTGAGCCCCACGGGCGTGCTCATCGGCAACACCAGTGTTGACGACCGTGTGAAACAGTCACTGGTCAACTTTTCAGTCTTAGAGGTCGCTTGGGACAAATATCTGGCCGACACCATCCAGGAGTATTCCTTCCTGGTGGGCAGCGACAGCCACATTACTAATGACCCGGGCCGACTCGAAGAAATGCTTGAAATCGGCATAGAAAACGATGACCTCTTCTTTTGCCACTTGGGCGATCTGGCCGACACCAAGGCCGAGTATTACAATAATACAGAAATTGCCATAGAAGACGCGACCGATGAATGGATGGACAAATACCTTAAACCCTTGGTCAAGGAGGATGGAGGTATTTATCAGGACACCACCTTGTACTATGACCCAAGAACCGATTGCGTCTATCGCAAGGACAAGCACAACATCTTCCCTACAGCTCTGCCCTTCTATCCGGTTGTAGGAAACCATGACATCACCCACAATGGATGGGCTCTGTTTAGCAGACTTTTCAAGACCTCATTCTATGAGTTCACTGTCAGAGTAATCTGTGATAATGATACTGCCTATGACCGATTCATCTTCTTGGACTCGGCCAATGGCACGCTTGGCAGCTATCAGATTGATGAAATCGAGAATGGTTTCTTCCAACGCGACAACAAGAAAATCCGCAACACCTTTACTTTCACCCACACCAATATCTTCCGCCCATCGCTCAACGAGTTCGCATCGACCTATTGCCGCGAGGAATTGTACTACATTCTGGACAAGCTGGCCGATTGGAACACGACCATCGCGTTCTGGGGACATGTCCACGCGTGGGATGAGCGCGACTTTGGCGGCGTGCACCACATCACCATGCCCTCGATGAACTTTGTGGACCATCCCAACGGCGGTGACGACCTGCTCGTCAGGGTAACGGTCAAGAAAGACGGCAGTTACAAGATGGAGCGCGTGGGTCTTCACAGCAAGGAAAGGACGAAGGAAGAACTCAAGGAACAAGGCTACTCGGTTATTGGAAAGTAACCCCGGCCGTTAGATACCAAAACGCCTGCTATCGAATATCAGGCGATAAAACTTAAGGCCCTGGATGCCTTTCCACCGCCACCAGCGGTAAGGAAAGACATCCAGGGCAACTCATATATCGCCACATGATGACGGGGTTAAGGGGCGGTGCAGGCGTGGATAAGGGCGTGGAAGTATTTGAGGGCTTCGTCAAGGGGCATAAAGCAGGAAGCGCCGGGGACTTCCTTAATGTGCTGGCGGATGGCTTCCTCGGGATGGAACTGGACTCCGAGGGCAAAGCGTTTGTCGGTGCGCTCGATGGCCTCGATGATGTCGATGCCGTCGGTCATGGTCACACTTGTCACCCTCAGCGGAGTGCCAGTAACGTCACCCACGACCTGATGGTGCCACGAGGGCACGCCACGGATGGTGTCGGTGGCAGCAACGGCATAGAGCAGCGAGCAGTGGTCAGTAACCGTTACGTCGTGGGGAGTGTAGTAGCGTTTGCCCTCCTCATCGCGCTGCATGCGGTGCAGGTAATGATAATCTTTGCCCATTTCATCGAAGAATTGGCCCAAATCCTGAATGAGTGGAGCCCCCGAAACGACCGCCAGCATCTGCATGCCGCGGCAGAGGCCCAGCACGGGGATATCGTGGTCAAGGCAATAGGCCATCGTGAGATATTCCGACACATCGCGTGTGGCATTGGCAGGACTATCATCGGCGATGCCGTGCCAGGGTTGGGGCTCGGCAAACAATGTCGAACTGATATCGCCACCACCTAAAAAGACCACTGCCTGCACACCAGCCAGCGCTTCGGCAATGTCGGTTCCGTTATAAGTGTTCTGCTTGATGACATCGGCATATTCTTGCCTTAAAACTCCCATTTCATCGACATATTTCGGGCATAATACCGTACTGTCGTAGTCAAACCCGACGGGTCGCATCTGAGGCAAAATCACCGCCTCGCCACCCGCTGCTTCTATAGAGAGAACGACACGGTCATTGGCTGCAGCCGTGGGTTGCCAAGCCAGCCCTACCCTCACCCGTGCGGTATCATCTGCCATTGCCGCCATTGACACAGCAAATTCGGCCAGAACAAGAATCCAAAATCTCAAAAATGCCTGTTTCATCACATAAAAAGCCTAAAAGAAACTTAACGCCTGTTCCTCAACATATCCAGCACCTGATCGACGGGTAATGCATCAACATGGTAACCGCCCCTGCCAGTCATGGGGTCGGCCATGAACAGGGAGTTCCACAGGGCCTCGGCGGTCGCCTCGATGGTAGCGGCAAAAATCGGGGACATTCCACCGTTGGCCAGCACTGTCGGGGTAATCAGTTTATCGTTATCACTGATCAGGTTCCCCGGGGCAACCGACATGGCGATCACATAGTCGCCACTGCCGTTACTGGCGATGCCACCCGTTTTGGCCAGTCCCATCATGGCCCGCTTAGCGACACGCTCCAGGTTGCGCGAGTCGAGCGGGGCATCGGTGATGACGACCATCATGCATGAGCCGTCCACATTAGCGGTCTGGCCGATATGTTCGATGAAATCGTGCTTTTTCAGCTTCTGTCCCACTTGCACGCCGTCGATCTCGAGAATGCCGCCATAATTGGTCTGGACAAGCACACCGATAGTGTACCCGCCCAATGACTCGGGAAGCACACGCGACGATGTGCCGATGCCCCCCTTGAAGCCGAAGCAAATGGTACCCGTTCCCGCACCCACATTGCCCTGTTCCACGGGACCGCCATGCGCCTTAGTGATAGCGTCGATGACCATTTGGGGAGTGACGTGCATCCCGCGTATGTCGTTCAACCGGCCGTCGTTGGTCTCGCCCACGACGGCATTGACCGAACGCACATTCCCGTTGCCAGGCTGCATGAGGGTATATCGCACAACACCCTCGATGCCCGCGGCCACGCTCAATGTGTTAGTCAAGACGACAGGCGTCTCGATATTGCCTAATTCCTGAACCTGGGTCACCCCGGCAAGTTTGCCAAATCCGTTGCCCACATAGATGGCGGCAGGCACCTTCTTGCGGAAGATATCGCCCTGATGAGGCACAATGGCAGTCACGCCCGTACGCACGCTGTCGCCCTCGATGAGGGTAACATGGCCCACCGTCACTCCAGGCACATCGGTAATCGCATTATACTGCCCTGTCGGGAAAATCCCCGTCGGGAACCCCCATTCACGCAGCGTCCTGTGCTGCTGCGCCATTGCCACACAGCACATCATGCACACTGCAATCAAGAAGCCATACTTCGCATTAATTCTCATTTCTATTGATTAAATCGGCAAAAGGCCAAGGTGATAATAAGATGATAATTGAACGACACAAAATTAAACATTAACGGCTAAACATCAAAATGTTTACAAACCAATCATAAATAAATCCCCCTTGTGATGTAGTGTGGTACTTTTCTAAGTCTGTCAAAAAACGACCACCTGTACCACGATATGGGGCAACACCACTTTTATTTTGCAGTGCAGAATAAACTTGTTTCACCATTTTAAAACTCATTTTATCATGAAGAAATTACTCATTATCTTTTCATTGGTATTCGCAGCACTGACATACGTTTCATGCGGCAGCGATAAAGAAGACGAACCCAACTATCCTAACAAAACCATGATGGCCGGTGAAACCTATACCATCCCTGGCAAGAATGGTGTTTGGACTTCGGACAATCAACTCATCGCAAGTGTGTCCAACGGTATTGTGACAGCCGAGCGTGTCGGTGAGACCACCATCCGCAACGGCTTAAAATCATTCAAAGTAACCGTAACCGGCAAATACAATACCTTTAAAGAGCCATGCCTGAAATGGGGCGCATCCAAGTCAACTGTGAAGAGTTTCATGTCTGGCTACACTCTGCAGAGTGAAGACGATGAAAACATCTTCTATAAAGGCAAATACCGTGAAGCGCTTACTGGTTATATGTTCAGATCAGGAGGCCTTTATATCTCGACAGTAGTACTGTTCACTTCAAGTGTGGGCACTGATGAACTGGCAGCATTCTTGAACGAACGCTATGTTTATGTCACCCAGAACTCAAGCGAATACTACTTTGCTTACGCTACTCCAGATGAGAAGAACGTTGTTGTGCTGCAACTTACCACAATCAATTCGCAAGTAGTTTACATGGTATCTTATGGAAGTGTATCGATCTCCAGTTATGCGCCAGCTGTTGCCCGTGAGATGATGAGAACTGGACCAGTTTCAACTCCAGAAGTAAAGTCCACGTTCACTGAAATTAAGAGCGCTATGGAGATATTATAAGAGAATCAATCACACCATATTAAGAGAACGAGCCAATAAGACTCGCTCTCTTTTTCATATTCTCCTACAAAAAATCAACCTTGACAAGAGGTGAAGTTTACTTTTTGTAATGCATTCATCAACCCTTGATAATCTAACGATTCCAGAGGTTGCTTTCCTCCGGCATAACTGCACCAATTCACCTTCTTGTACCACGAGATTGATGCAAAACGCCTAGGACGCGAGCATCTTAATAAACATGAAGGGCTTTGAAATTCCTCACCATTTGTTACACTTGCCAACTGTTGAGGTGTAGGCGTATCGCTAAACCGTAAAGGAATCAGAATAATTTGACCTTTAGCCAATAGCTTTCTCAACAAGCCATACGCTGATCTACACTGCTCAACTTTGTTTGCGTTAATCAAGAGGTTAACACCTGGCTTAATCTCCAAATCCTCCAGCAAAGTGATTTGTCTTAAAACTCTTCCCACCTCAGTCTCATTATCCGCATTGTGGAGGCTGATATGGATTTTATCAGGCTTGTGGCTTTTTAAGGACTCGATAATAGAGGGCGAATCCAATGGCAAGCCATTTGTTGTCAAAGTCAGATATGTCAAGGGATATAACGCCTCGATAATATCAAAAACGCCTTCATATTCCAATGGCTCACCACCGCCCAAAGATACGGCCTTCACACCACCCATGATGCATGACTTGGCAAACGCGATGACTTCTGATGGTTTCCACGATGTGGCTCCATCACGATTACTAGAATTGTAGCAGAAGGGGCACCCCTTGCTACAATAATTTGACAGATCTATTGATATTTGCTCTATGTTAATCATCTTTCAACCTTAACTCCAATTCTTTCTGCTTCTTCTACAGATAAAACCTTTGGGATTACTTTTCCGCGATATGGCTTGTTGGCAAATTCCATTATTTGATCCAAATTCTCATTAATAGCATCTGCCATAAAGAAGGGATAAATCTCACCATTAATCTCTATGCTATTGCCTGAATGGGGATAAACCTTAGTCAACAAGTCTTTATTGTAGGCTTCAAGGATGAGTATGTATGGTCGGAATATCTTCAATACCTGCTCAAAATAATACTTGCAATGATTAAGGACATTCTCCATTCCAACTTCTTTAGCTCGTTTGGCATTTTCCTCATATAGGGAAGAACTAAAACCACATTGAATGATGTCCGTTTCGAAAGTCTTATGCTCGAGTTCTGGATGTTTTACCAAAAATTTAAACGTGTCAACGCCTATGGTGGCAACAGTAGGATGATTTCCCTGTTCCCATCCGCGCACATAAGAGGCATATCGATAGGAACTATTAGTCTTTTCATAAAGAGGACACTTTTCACAATAGGAATGATCAGTTTTAAGCCCAGAAGTCAGACTGTCATAGACATATGCCTGTTCATCAGTATTGCCGGTCAGTCTCATCTTATAGTAAGGCTGCCCATCTACATCAACCCTTTCTAAATACTCATAAGTGTCGAATGGACTGTTGGCCGCTGGCTGTATATGAGCAAGATCCGCAAAACGTCCTTTTATCCTTATCGCTGTTCTGCGTTCAAAATCAGTCAGTTGATTCTCGGTAAACTGTGGCATTTCGGGTGAGTATACTTTATTTAAATCCCCAAAAGGATGGCCATACTCTTGATTATACACTACAAACGGTATCGGAGAAAGCCTCGATTGCTCCTCCTCGTCATCAATGAAATCGTAATCAAAATACCCTTCGTCTAATACTTTAATTATACAGCCTGAAGACTTCAAGCCAGCAAGAATAGTTGCTCCAACTTTTTTATACTTGTCAATAGTAAATGAGTAGATTCCCAGGTTTTTAGAATAACAAATAATAGAGCTATACTTCTCATTAATCAATGGCTCAACAATTTTCAGGAATTCATCTGTTCTTAAAATGTCAATCTGAACAACGCCCCAAAAATACTCGCTTTTACCAAATAATTCCTCAAAACCATTTGGATTTTCACGGAACATTGCCAGGGCTTGTTCATCAGTATATATTCTATATTTAAAACCACAAGAATCATCAAGTCCATCCTTGATCAGACTTTCACAACAAGTCTGACTACCCGAAGCGGGTTGAGGAATAGGTCCATTATCTTCAAAATTGAGAATAGCCACTTTACCTTCATCGTCAATGGCAAACCACGCTGTTGACATGGAATGCGTTGCCGGATATTCTTTAAACTGCTTCATGTTGTTATTATCTAGTTAAAACGAATTGAGTGTTAGTTGCCCCATGTGATTGCAGCAGCAAAATACACAGTGTGATTCGTATAGGTGGCCGAGAAATTCCACTTCTTATGATGGATGACCAGAATCCCTCCGTAATCTAGCCCACCGCCTCCATCACCATTATATTTGGTGTCGTTGACGATATGGCCGTCCTCAAAATGCCACTGGGCACCGTTTACTGTTACCGTTCCGCAGTCGGCCGCACCAATAATGGGGATAATCCGAACGGTTTTGGTGATTGGCAACTGGTAGCCAATGTGGGCCGCAAAACTGGTTTCGTCAATCCAGGTTTCGGTTCCTACGTCATCACGATGATTGATTGGTAATCCCATCAAATCAAAGTAAACGCCAAAGAACTGAAGGCTAAACCCAATGGCCGGTGTCGGCTGATCGTCTTGCCAACCGACGACGCCCAAGGTCAATCCAAATGCTTTCTCCTTGATATTGGTCTCTTTAAACAAACCTCTTGAAAAGGCATCTGCATCAGGACTGTAAAACGACATCATTGTTATAACAAGGAATGTGAGCTTGATTGACCTTGTGGAGTTGATCAGAGAACTCATTTTCCAATTGATGTTTTATCAACCCAACTATGGAGCTACAAAAGCGCTGATTATACTTGCAACAAGGATGATACCTCCAGGAGTGAATGTCGCCCTTTCAAAGAATTTTGCCGTGGTCTTAACACCTAAATTCTTCTCAAAACCGTCAAATTGAGTGACAACTCCGTTGCCTCTTGATTTCTGAATGAGTACAACACCGATCAAGAGAAGAGCAGCCACAGAAATTACAATATTCAATACTGTGTTCATCTTAATGCTCTATTAAAGGGTCCTAATTCTATTCAAGGAAGTTCCATTCCTTGAGTTTCTTGTTGGCAAGGGCATGGCCCTCATTATAAGCTTGGCGGTAGTAGGCCTTAGCTGCATCAAGGTCTTGAGCAACGCCCCAACCGTGCTCCAGAAACTCACCGACGCGATAATGGGCATAAGGCAAGCCACATGCCTGGTATAGCTCAAAGGCTCGTTTCAAATCCTTGGGATAACCTTGGGTGCCCTTACGGAGTACGTCGGCGAGGTTGCTGCGGGCAAGGTCGTTACCGCTCTCGATCGCCTGCTCATACCAATAGACCGCCATCTCAATGTCCGGCTTGACACAGACTCCATCCTCAAAGAAGGTGCCGATGTCATTCATCAGGTTGCCGTCCATTTCGAGTTCCTCGATATGGCCTTCTTGGACGCAACGCAGGATATGCATGACCTCTTCGCGGTCCCATCCCTTGTTCTCGGGATTGGACGAGTAGTCGAGAATGAAATGCTGGTAGTTCACGGGCATCTTGATGCTGCGTCCGTTACCAAGGTCTAAAATCTTCGTTTCTTGTTGCATAGTTGTGATAGTTTTATTGTTTGTTTCTTTTAATCTTTACAGTCAAGTAAACCTGATACTCTGAATGAGCATTCTCATTGATTTTGCTGATGCGGCACTCAAAAGCGTCAGTCCAGCCCATCTCAAGGAAGGCGGCAAGCGTTTCGTTGTCGGTACGGGGAATGTACCCTATGCAGAACGACTCGTCAAGTTCCGTGTCTTTGTATATAACTGCGACAGCATCCGGGTCATAGCGGTTGTCCAGGTCGCGCTCCAGTTGGAGCAAAGCGCCCACCTTGAGCTTGTCCCATACTTCGTCAGCATCGTGATACTTACGACCAGCCAAATGGCAATCCATGAAAAATTTCTTCTTTGCTTCCATAATCTTGAATCTTTAAAGCGTTAATACTTCTTGTTGACGATGCAAAGATGGTGCAAATGAGTGCAGAGTTAAGCTTGCTTAAACTATGCCGAGTGCAGCCCATCTTCGCAATCTTGATGGCAAAATTATGGGCGTGTTGTACCACCATGCGGTACAGGTTAAAGAAATTTCAGAAAAATATCATTTTTCTTGCGTTTTTTGGCTGTTTTGGTAAGTATCAAGGGCCGCTTGAAGCCATTCCTGGATCTCATCGGCCAACCACTGCGGGGATATTACCTGTAGCCACCGACCACGTGACATCAGGTGCGCCTTGAAGTCAGTCGTTGGTCTCATGACCAATTCAAAGTCAGTATATTCTTCGTTCGTCTCCAGTTCCCTTTGGGACTGATGCAACGGCAGGTCGCGCAGGTAGTGCGGCTCAAGGCCATAGGCTCGCAGCACAAGGCGCTCAGGCTTGGTGCCGTCGGCCACAACGATGCCGAAGCATTCGTTGAAATATGCGGCAGCATCAAATGCAGGATCTATCGTGAACTTGGTTTTCTGCAATTCGATCTGTTCGATGCGGTCAAGCGAAAAGATGGAGAAGAAACTCGCACCATCTTTCCCATCCTCATGATAATGTGGACGAGTCAACTTGACCAGTACATACCAACGACGTCGGAACAGCTTCACGCAATAAGGCTCCGCCGAAAACGAGTTGGCCGAAGCGGCACCATAACGACGATAGGTCATCATGATACGGCGCCCATCGCGCATCGCTTTGATGATTTGCTGCAGCAACTGGTCGCCTGACGGGATGCTCTCTAACAGAATACGGTGCTGCAACGACATGTTCTCGTCCATCATGTTGCTCACGCTCAAAGTCGAGAACAACCAATTCTGAACACTGTCTTCTTCCAGCACCTCCTTATTCTCGATATAGTACCGGTAGCCATCACGACGGTCACACTCGATGATGACACCGAACATGTCCATGATGGCGTCACGATGGCGGTTGAAAGTAGTCCTGGAGAACTCCAGTCCACCACTTTCCTCCTTCTGTTTCCACTGCTCATTGATTTCGGCAAACGTGATCTTGCCTGCACGATTGATCGTCTCAATTAGCCATATATACTCCTTAAATAGCGTAGGTATCTTCATAATCAATTTTGAATTACACTTGCAAAGATAGTTAATTGTTGTTTCATTATATGGTACAAGTGGGGACTTTTATGTATAAAAAACTAAGATGGATGAATTAGGACATTTGATTACTAATGGCAAAATATCGCGTTACTGGATGGTGATATATCATTTGCCATTTCGCTGGGCAGAGAAAGGCCCAAAAGAGTGCCAAAAGAAGGTAGACACCGATGTGGGTAGCGGTTTCCTTCAGGATGAGGGACTGACTTGTTTTGGATTTCTGGGCTTGGCTGACAAGAGTCTTGGTAACAGACTAATTGTCAAGCAACATGTGTGGGAATGTACTGGGTTATTTATACCTCGATTGTTGAGGTATAGTAGTAGAAATCGTTGAGCACCGTCTTGAGAAAAGCATCTGCATAGAGATTCTCGGTAATGGGTACCCCAAGGAATTGCTGCACTTGAACAGCCAGTTTATAGACGAGTTCACCGTAACGACTGGAACTGGTATTGTAGAGCGTGCGCGTGATTACATCAACCTGTCTTGAGGTCAAGTTGGCTGCCTCGGGATAGGTGGGCTCATAGCCCTGTTGCACATAGTTATAATCGTTCATCCCGTAGAAGTCATACTGCGTCGAGGTGGTCTTTATGACAATGGTACCCGCGGCGAGATCTCCCAAGCGTTGACGATGCTTGCCAAAGGTGATGAACACCACTCCCAAGAACCCTGTGAAAATGGTATCGATGGGGTACAAAAGCCATCGCAGCAAGCAACTACCCACTGAGGGCGAATTGCCGTCGATGGTTACCACACGCGTTTTCATTGCCATCTTCCCGATGCTCTGCCCTTTGGCGAAAATCTCGCAGATAGGATAATAAAAGATAACAGGGAAAGTAATGGCCACATAACAGGCAATGGTTATCACGTCGTTGGTATAATGGAATCCGTCCAGAATATTAATTCCAAACAATGATATCGCGATGAAGTAGACTATGAGTATGACATAGTCGATAATGGCGGCAAACAGTCTATCACCCACACTTGCTGGAGTCTGGGTAAGTTCCACATATTGTCCGGTAATAATTGACGATTGCGCCATAATTGAGTTTTTGTCCCTTTGGTTGTGAAATATTTTGTTGCAAAAGTACAAATAATAGTCTAATTTTGCAACAGAAAAAATTTACCACCTTTTCATTATCATGAGAGAGTCAGTTTTCATCAAACATAACATTGCCCGGTGGAGGGATTATCAGCGCCGTATTGATAGTCCGTCGGACGAGTCCCCTGACACTCTGGCGCAGATGTACACTGAACTGACATCTGACCTGGCTTTCTCACGCACACATTTTCCTGATGCCACCATCACCACGATGCTCAACGCCATGACGCTGAAGTTACACAACGAGATTTACAGCGATCGTAATGAGCAGTGGTCGCGCTTGTGGACGTTTTGGACCCAGGAGGTGCCTCAGGCGGTATATGACAACCGCAAGGCCATGCTCGCATCGCTTGCCGTGTTTGTGTTCTTCGTGTGCGTGGGCATTGCCTCGCTCATGAACGATGCAGACTTTGCCAGGCTAATCTTGGGAGATTACTATGTGGACATGACCATAGAGAACATCAAGAACGGCGTTCCTACCGACGTCTATAGCCACGGCCCTGAAGCCGATTCATTCTTCGGCATCATGCTCAATAACCTGAAGGTTGATGTTTTGAGCATTTCAATGGGCATTTTCACGCCATTTGCCACAGCACTGATTATCATGTACAATGCCATCATGGTTGGGGCTTTTACTTTCTTCTTTTTCCAATATGGCGTGTTTGGTGACGCGCTGTTGGCCATCATGCAACACGGAACGCTCGAAATTTCCACGATGGTGCTCTCGGGGGGAGCAGGATTTGTGATGGGATCAGGGTGGTTATTTCCCGGCACCTATAGCCGCATGATGTCATTCCGCCGCAAGGCCAAGGAAGCCCTCAAGATTGCCGTGAGCGTGTTTCCCGTGACCATCGTGGCCGCATTCATTGAGGGATATCTCACGCGGCACACCGAGTACCCCCTGGCATTCAGAGTGCTGGTGATTGTACTGTCTGCCGCATTCATTATTTTTTACTATATTGTCCTACCCTATATGGTGGGACGTAAACACCGCAAACAATCTGTGACCGATGAACAGCAATCGGCTCTATAGAAATCGCACACTCACCGACAATGTGAACATGGTGTTTGACTTTGTGGGGGAGAATTGGAGAAAGTGGTTCAAGATGATGGCCTACTTCCTCCTGCCATTCTGTGTGATTTTAGGCACAACTCTCACCTCATTATATGATGAATCAAGCACATCCATGTCCGAAACGATGTATGTGGTTTCTATCGTGTTGGCCGTTGTGGGCAGTGCTGTTGTCACGGCCTTGGAGATATTGCTGGTCAAGTGGTCTGAGACCCACGATGGCACGCTTGACGGCTGCAACATGGCCACCATGTGGCGCACGTTACCAAAGGCGACGCTTAAGTGCCTTGTTGTCATAATTTTAGGAACAATTATAATGGCATTGGCTGTGTTGTGTAACATTGTCCCCATTATTGGTTTAGTTGCTGTATTTGCGGCTTTGCCCGTGTTCCTGATATGTCCTATCATGCTACTGGAGCACCAGGACTCGTTATTGAATAATACAAAGCGTGCCTTTTCACTGGGCCACAAGAAGTGGGGACGACTCATCCTCATCACGTTGATTATGGGCATCGTGTCGCTACTCATCAACAATGCCATCACTTTTCCCCTTGGCATGTACTACGCGTTAGAATCAACTTTGGGGCTATCGACCATCGACTCTGTATTCTGGTCATTCCTGGCTGATGTCTTTAAATACATTATCGGTGTGGCCCAATGTTTCATGATTTTTGTGGAGATGGGGCTGTTTGTCCTTGCGATGACCTATCATTATGGCAGTGTGGCGACCGAGGTAGAGGACCTTGGCCTGGAGAGTGAGATCGATAATTTTGCCCATCTGAAATAAGCCTGATTATGATCATGTCCCGAGACACAATAGTAGCCAATGACTCGATAATTGATGCGTTCCAGCACTCAAGGGAATATGATTATGCCCGAGATTTGGAGCCTAACCATGAGCCAAACTATTTTGACCGTTTTTGGAATTCTCTTGAGGATTTATTCGACATCGATCTTTCTAAAATAGACATTCCCAATGGAGTGTGGTGGTTCTTGGGGGCACTGGCGGTGATGGCAGTGGGTTATTTGATCTGGAAAAACAGGGCCGGATTATTCGGTCCAAGGGATGTCCAACACACAGCCCAAGAGATTACCGAGGACGATATCAATGAGGTGGACTTTGACCAACTGATTGCCGAAGCCGAAAGCAATAATGACTACCTGGCACTGTGCCGATTGCGGTACCTGCAGTGCCTGAAAGCAGCCAGTGATGCGTCACTGGTAACCTGGCGACGATACAAGACGCCCACGCAATATGCCATGGAGTGGACCGATGAGGACTTCGCCATCATGACCAATCATTTCCTGCGCATCCGATATGGCCACTACACTGCCGATGCCGCGCTTGCCCAGGAGATGCGCACTCGCCAGGCAGCACTGCTTGCCCGCATTGCCGACAGCACTGGGGCACAAAAGCCAACCGATAATCAACAGGAAGGAGGTGAGCCGTCATGAAAACCAGCCGCCTATTTGTTGTGGTAATCATTGCGCTCATGGCCTTGATTCTACTTTTTGAGATGAATGCACCGACCCGCTTCAAGTGGGATGAGACTTCACAAAGCCACAAGAGCAAGCAACCCTTTGGCTGCTATGTGATGGACAGCGTGCTGCGTGCATCCCTGCCGCAAGGCTACGAGGTGCTCGGGAACGGCATCGAGAAATACATCAGCAAGAAATACAAAGGAGGCAAGCACACCTTCCTTTTCACCAACAATTACGATGAGTTCATCAATTCATTTGATGTTGATTTCCTCAAGTTGATTGAAAATGGCAACAATGTGGTCCTGGCCTTTGACAACAATATATACTACGATGAAGTTCAGCATGTCAGTGAGGAATTAGGTTTCTATTTCGAGCCTATCGATAATTCTTACATGTCCCATTTCGATAAAAAGACTTTGAGTGACCCCAGCCTCTATGACACCGTCCAATGGCATACCGATGGCAGGTTTGCTGATGCCACCTATATTGTCAACACTGCCTTCTGCGACAATGAGATCAAACTATCGAGCGCGTACACTATCATTGCCACGCTTAAAAGGGCAAAAGAGCTTTATTACTATCAAGAAGGTCGCATGTCCACGATAGCGGGCAGCCGGTATTTCGGCAAGGGTAAGGTAGTCATAGTGAGCATGCCCATGATATTCTCCAATTACGGCATTCTCAACGACGCCATCCGCCCGTTTGTATTACGGCTACTGAGTGGATGCGTCGACAAGCCCATAGTGCGCTATGACCCGACTTACATCAGCCGGGATGTAGACACTGTTGACAACGATCAAGACCAGGAATCTCCTCTGCGTTATCTGCTTGCAAACCGGCCGCTGCGGTGGGCATTCTATCTTGCCTTGGCAACCCTGGTGGCCTTTGTTGTGTTCTCGGCAAGACGCCGTCAACGCGTCATACCGGTCATCAAGCCACCAGTGAACCACATGATGGATTTCGTTAAGCGAATAGGTGGCATCTACTACAAGCGTCACGACAACGTGGACCTGCTCATCAAGAAATATGTCACATTCAGCAACGACTTGCGAGCCAAGGCCATGATCGATATTGACAACTATGACAACCTCGACGATGAGTTGATGTCGCTGTCCAATCGAACGGGCATTCCCTTCAACGAGCTGCATCAGCAGATTCGCGATGTGATGATTGCCACCAATGAGGACTCGATAAGCGATGAGAGGCTTAAACGGCTCATCGACGTGATGAATGATATAATGCACCGAATCAACATCTAACAAAACATATAAGACAATGGAACAAACAACAGCACCTCGCCTCGATTTGGCACAGTTTTCGGCCCAAGTGAGGCAGATAAAAGAAGAGATCGCTCGGGTAGTGGTAGGACACAATCAGGTTGTGGACCTCTTGATTGCGGCAATACTTGCCGACGGCCATGTGCTGCTTGAGGGTGTGCCTGGAGTGGCAAAGACGCTGCTGGCCAGACTCACGGCCCGACTGATTGATGCACGCTTCAGTCGCATACAATTCACCCCCGACCTGATGCCCAGTGATGTGCTCGGCACGACAGTGTTTAACATGAAAACGAGCGAATTTGACTTCCATGAAGGCCCGATTTTTGCCAACATGGTGCTCGTCGACGAAATCAATCGTGCGCCGGCAAAGACCCAATCGGCTCTCTTTGAGGTAATGGAGGAACGCCAAGTGAGCATTGACGGCATTACCCACCACATGGCAGAGCCCTATACCATTATTGCCACACAGAACCCTGTGGAGCAAGAAGGCACCTACAAACTGCCCGAAGCACAGCTCGACCGCTTCATGTTTAAGATTGTGATGGGGTACCCCACGCTTGAAGAAGAAAAGACCATCCTGCAACGGCATCAGTCCAACGCACGCCTGGCAAAACTGGAAGACATCAAGCCCATCATGTCCAAGGAGTCGCTGCTGGCATTGCGCGACACCCTGGGAGCCGTGGTGATTGATGACTCGCTGCTGGGCTATATCGCCCAAATCGTGCATCAAACCCGCACCAGCAAGGCTGTGCTCCTGGGGGCTTCACCACGCGCTGCCGTGGCCATGTTGCAGGCATCAAAGGCCATCGCCCTCATCAATGGACGTGATTTCGTCACCCCCGATGACGTGAAGATGGTGGCGCCTGCAGTGCTTGACCACCGCATTATCATTGCGGCCGAAGCCGAAATGCAAGGCTACACGGCTTCAAAGATTGTGGCTACCCTGGTCAATAATGTCGAGGTGCCCAAGTGATGCATTAATTAATCGGCCACTGCTATGTTTCTGCCCATTCGTTTCTACTATACTGCAATGGTGGTAATCGTTGTCCTGGCATTGGGACAATTGTGGCCACCGCTGTTCTACGTGGGTGCCACGTTGCTGGCGGTGTTTGCCTTGATGCTATTGGTCGACATTGCCCTGCTGTGGACGCGTCGTGGCATCACGGCAACCCGAAACTGCAGCTCGCGTTTTTCCAATGGCGACGAAAACCCGGTGAGCATAGAGGTGGAAAACAACTACCCCTTCGCTGTCAAACTGAATATCATAGATGAAATCCCGCACATCTTCCAGCGCCGTGACGTGAACTTCCCGTTGCGCTTGAAGGCTGGCGAGAGCGGGACGTTGGACTACACCCTGCGGCCCACCAAGCGGGGAGTGTATGGGTTTGGATATATACGCACGTTTGTCACATCCCCCATCGGCCTCGTGCAGCGGCGCTTCAGCAACGGCGAGCCCACCGATGTGGCTGTTTATCCCAGCTACTTGATGCTCAACAAGTATGAATTCCTGGCCATAAGCAACAACTTGACCGATATGGGCATCAAGCGCATCAGGCGCGTGGGAAACAACACCGAGTTTGAGCAAATCAAATCCTACGTGCAGGGTGACGACTACCGCCATATCAACTGGAAAGCCAGTGCGAGGACACACCATCTCATGGTCAACGTGTACACCGATGAGCGTTCCCAACAGATCATCAACGTCATTGACAAGGGACGCATCATGCAGCAAGCATTTGCGGGAATGACCATCCTCGACTATGCCATCAACGCGGCGCTGGTACTCTCTTATGTAGCCCTGCATAGGGACGATAAAGCGGGCATCATTACCTTTGCGGACAAGTTCAGCGACTTCGTCAAGCCAGATCGCGGTCCGGCACAGATGAACGACATTCTTGAATGCCTTTACCACCAGACCACCGACTTTGCCGAGAGCGACTATTCGACATTAGTGGCCAACGTCAACCATTTGGCCGGACAAAGAAGTCTATTGATACTGTACACCAACTTCTTTGATTACAATAGCATGCTCCGGCAGCTACCTTACCTGAGGCAGCTCAATAGCCGCCACCGACTGGTTGTCGTCTTTTTCATCGATGAAGAGCGCCGGGATTTCATCAGCCAGCAGCCACACAGCACCAAGGATTATTACGAGCACTCCATTGCCGCCAAAATCGACAACGAGCAGACGCTCATCATCAACACCCTACGCCAATATGGCATCAACAGCCTGCTTACCTCGCCACAAAACCTATCTGTCAATATCATCAACAGATACCTCGAAATGAAGTCCCGCCAAATGTTTTAAATTACGATATCATAAAACCGACCTATAGTTCATACAAAAATCCGCTGGAATCCAGCGGGTTTTTGTATTCCTGTGCGCCTGATAGGACTCGAACCTACACAACCGGAGTTACCAGATCCTAAGTCTGGCGCGTCTACCAATTTCGCCACAGGCGCGGGCTATCGTTGCGGTTTGCGGGTGCAAAGGTAATAATTTTTAGTTAATAGTTATCAGTTAATAGATAATAGTTTTTGATGGAGCTACTTATTTGCCTGATAACCAGTTGACTAAAAAATGATTACCCCTGCTGCTGGATGTCGGCGAGGATCTGCTTGAGCTGCTCGTCGGCTGCGGTGAGTTTCTTGCGGCAGATGTCAAGGAGTTCCTTGCTGCGCTTGGTATAGGCAGTGAGGTTGTCGATGCTGCACTGGGGGTCCTGCATCTTCTGGACAAGCTGCTCGAGTTCGGTCACGGCTTGGGTGTATGTCATTTCGTTGTTTGATTCCATTTTCTTTTAAACTACAAATTTCACGAATTAAACTAATTTTTTTGCATCCGCATTCTTATTTATTTCTCCTAATTACACGAATTGCATCCGCGCTCTTATAAAAAAGCGACTTAATGTACAGTAGCATCGGCACTGCCTTCGGCAAACTGGACGGTTATATTGTCGCCAGGCTGCAACTGGCTGGCAGCAGTGACGCACTTGTCCCCCACCCTAACGAGCGAATAGCCGCGGCGCAGGGTATTCTGGGGCGAGAGCAACACTGCCTTGTCATCAAGGGCCTGGAGACGTTGTTGCTCGCGTTGCATGGCACGTGCCACGGAATCGCCCATGCGCTCCACCATGCGCTGCAAATGGGTGCGCTGATTGGCCAAGAGGTTATTGGCGGCAAAGGGGATGTTCCTGGCATGGTTATCAAGCCTGATGCGGTTGGTATCGATGATACCTCGGGCGACAGCGGGAATGAGGCTGGTGTAATAGGCCAGATGTTCCCTGGCAGCGGCAACCGTGTCACGGACGGCACTGGCAACGGTCTCTTGCAACTCGTCGAGGCGGGCCAACGCATTGGTGCCACACTTGATGAGCCACTCGGCAGCGGCAGTGGGCGTTTTGACCCGAATGGCCGCCACATAATCGAGCACTGTCACGTCACGCTCATGACCGATACCCACAATGACGGGCAGGGGGAAATTGGCCACGTAAGAGGCCAAATCGTAGTTGTCAAACGAGTTGAGTTCGGATGTCGCACCACCGCCACGGATAATGACCACACAGTCAAACTTATCGATGTTGCTGTTGATGCGGTCCAGGGCGGCCTTGACAGTAGGGACGGTCTGCGCTCCCTGCATGACAGCGCTGAACAGGCAGGTATAGAACTGCAGGCCATAGGAATTGCCCTGCAGCTGGTTCATGAAGTCGCCATAGCCTGCCGCCCCCGGTGCCGACACGATGGCGATGCGCTGCGGCGGCATATTGGGCCAGGGCTGTTGCTTGTTCAGGTCGATAATGCCTTCGGCCTTGAGCCTATCAAGGATTTCCTGACGCTGGCGCTCCATGTCGCCCAAGGTGTAGCTCGGGTCGATGTCGTTGATGACCACCTTCATGCCATACAGGCGATGGAACGACACTGTCACGTTGACCAGCACCTTCATTCCGGTGGACAAAACCTGGCCAGTGGATTGCAGGAATATATGATACAGTTGCCTATAGGTTCCCGCCCACATCACCGCACCGATTTTGGCCACGGTTTCGCCCTTGGCGTCCTTCTCGATGAGTTCGGTGTAGCAATGTCCACTACGGTTCAGGCGCAAGTCGCTGGTCTCGGCAATCACCCACTGGTTGTGCAGGGATGCCACGCCATTGAGGTGATCCTCGATGCGCGCGTTAAACTCACTCAACGTCATGCCCTGAGGCTTGGAAGGGAAAAGTGAAGGCTGCTGCATGGTTACTTCTTGACCGGCTTGATTTTAAGGCCATTGAATCGGTAACTAATCGATGGCTTGAGATAGGAAGCAAAGCACTTGTACACATCGGGGGCAAGGAACTGCTCCAGTCCATGGGTTGCCTCGATGGTATCATGTTCATCCCCCTTGAAAGTGAGACGAATGAGCGGGAAAATCATCTCATCCCCCAAGTCGGCCCTCAGCTCAAAGGGCATCTTCCTGACGATGAAGTCATCGATGCCGGGCATCGAGAACAGGCGGTCACTCGTGTAACGCTGCCAATGACTATTCCACTGGGTCAGGCGGCTATCGGGCACAGGAGTCATCACCGTCTCGATAACGGTGATGACCGTGTCCTTGCCGGCTGTTCTCAATCGCATCTCCACCTCGCGGTTGCCGCTGGTCTGCACCTTGAGATAGACGCTATCCATCTCGAGAAGGCGGCTCTCTCCCGCCAGATTGTTGGGCACAGCGACCTGCTGACCGCTATTGAAGTAGTCTATCATGTCCAAGCGGTTAGTGCGGGTGAGCAGTGGGAAGATGTTTCCCGGCTCACTCGCGAACAAGTCACCGATGGTGCGTGCGACACCTGTCATGGGCAACAAAGCCAATGACAAAGCGACAAAGCTGAAGAAGCGCCTCATTTCTTACTTTCCGCCGTACTGTTTCTTGACCTCGGGAAGCCACTTCAGGATATCAGAGATGCGGGTCGCATGGCTCGGGTGCGAGCTCATGAATTCGGGGGGCTCCTGCGACGTGCTGGCTGCCATCTTCTGCCAGAATGTGACAGCGGTATCGGGATTATAACCAGCAATGGTCATCAGCACCAGACCCATCTTGTCGGCCTCGCTCTCATGTTTGCGTGAGAACGGCTGCATCACACCATACTGAGCACCCAGGCCATAAACCTGCTGGGCAATCTGCTGGGTGGCGATACTCTTGCCGCTGGTGAGGATACCGACGGCGTTGGCGCCATATTCAGCGAGAATCTGCTGGCTCATGCGCTCATTGCTGTGCTTGGCGACAGCATGGGCCACCTCGTGACCAATCACCACAGCCAACTCGTCATCACTGCCCACAAGATTCATGATGCCCTCATAGACGACAATCTTGCCGCCAGGCATACACCAGGCATTCACATCGTCGCTCTTGACCAGGTTGAATTCCCAAGCGAAGTTCTGCAACTCGCTCTCCAGGCCATTGCTCCTGAGGTAGGCCTCGGTGGCAGCAGCAATGCGCTGGCCGACGCGGGTCACCTGGGCACTCTTGGCCTTCTGGGTCGAGATGGTGGCCGTCTGCATGAAACTGGAATACTGCTGAAGACTAGCCGCCAGCACCTCTTGGTCACTGACGAGATTCAACTGTTTGCGGCCCGTGATGGGTACCGAACCACAACTGGTGAGCAGCATAGCCGCTACTGCCAGCATTGCGATAATCTTTTTCATAATCGACAGATTTAATGATGTTTATATATTCTGGAAAAACCAGACGAATTCGTTAATGCGTTTGCACGACCTCGGTTGGAGGCAGTGTCGCGTTGCGGCGGTCAATGGCATCCATCACACGGGTAGCAAGCTGCTTGAAAGCAGCACCGCTCACGTCATTGGCACGCACCACGGGCATACCGTCGTCACTGCCCTTGCAGATGCCAGCCACCAGAGGAATCTGGCCAAGGAGCTCAACACCTAAGGCCTCGGCCAGCTGCTTGCCACCGTCGCGGCCAAAGATGAAGTACTGCTCGTCGGGGTGGGCGGCTGGCGTGAACCATGACATATTCTCCACAATACCCAACACGGGAACTCCCACATGCTCACCCATGAACATGCTGATGCCCTTGCGCGCGTCGGCCAGCGCCACCTGTTGGGGCGTGGTGACCACGATGGCACCCGTGATGGCGAGCGTCTGTACCAGCGTCAAGTGGATGTCGCTCGTGCCAGGGGGCAAGTCGATGACAAAGTAGTCCAGTTCGCCCCAATCGGCCTCATTGATGAGCTGGCGCAAGGCATTGCTGGCCATGGCACCGCGCCACAGGATAGCCTTCTCCTTGTCCACCAGGAAGCCCAAAGAGAGCATCTTCACGCCATACTTCTCCAGGGGGATAATCATGTTCTTGCCATCTACCTCGTGCATATAGAGCTGCTCGTCCTCGGCACCAAACATCTTGGGCATCGAGGGACCGAAGATGTCGGCATCCAACAAGCCGACGCGGTAACCCTGCATGGCAAGTGCCACAGCAAGGTTGCAGGCAATGGTCGATTTGCCCACACCGCCCTTGCCGGAGCTCACGGCGATGATGTTCTTCACGCCGGGCAACGGCCTTTCTATCTTGCGCACGGGATTGTCCTGAGCGGTCTTGACCCCGATATTACCCTTGATGTCCACCTCACTGCCCACGTGGGCGATGATAGCGGCCTCGGCAGCCTTCACCACGCTCTTCATGAAGGGGTCGGTGGGTTTCTCAAACGTCAATGAGAAGCTCACGCGGTTGCCGTCGATGCGTATGTCGTCATTCACCATGCCCATTTCCACGATGTCCTTTCCCGTGCCGGGATAACGGACAGTGCGCAGGGCATCCAGTACCAGATTTGGATAAATAGTCATTTTTTGTTTAGAGTTTAGAGTTTAAAGTTTAATGTTTGTTCTCGGAGGAATCGGGCATGAGCTGGGGCATCTGGATGTAGCCGCGGTTGTAACTGCGATAGGTGTCGGGCTCAATCTCGATATCGGGCTCAATGAGTTGCACACCATGAGGCAGGGCAAAGCGGATGTACTTGATGGTCAAGCCACGCTGCAGCCACTGCATCTCATAGTGGGTCTTGATGTCCAGGATGTCATTGGCCAGGCCGCTGGCATACAGGTCATCGGTATCGGCCTCGACGGGCAGGTGATTCTCCTCGACGAGGGCGTGAGTATAAGTATAGAGGAAGGGGCTATCGGTCTTCAGGTGGACGATGCCGCCGTCGCACAGGATATTGCGGTAATTGTCTAGGAAGCGTGTCGATGTCAAGCGCTTGTTGACTTTCTTCATCTGCGGGTCGGGGAAGGTAATCCATATCTCGGACACCTCGTCGGGGGCAAACATGCGGTCAATCAGCTCGATGCTGGTGCGCAGGAAGGCCACATTAGGCAGGTCGAGTTCGGTAGCCAGTTTTGCTCCAGTCCACATGCGGGCACCCTTGATGTCCACGCCGATGTAATTCTTGCCCGGGAAGCGCTGAGCGAGTCCCACGGCATATTCCCCCTTGCCGCAGCCTAACTCCAGCACGATGGGATTGTCATTCTTGAAGTATTGCTCATTCCACTTGCCACGCATGGGGCAGCCCCCCTCCTGAGTAACTACCGCAAAGGGAAACTGGAAGACGCACTCCATGCGCTCCATGTCAGCAAATTTCTTGAGTTTGTTCTTGCCCATTCTCTCAGTTATTGTCTTAATATTGATTGGGTTATTTAATAGCGATTTTGTGGCTCTTGCCGTTAACGGTCACCACATAGAAGCCAGGCTCCAACTCATAGCGGTTAACGCCTTGCTCCACCGTGATGCTGCGGGCGCTGCCGTTGATGGAGGCCACCAGGGCGTTGCCGTGGTTGCGGGTCTCGATGCACAGGGTGCGGCCCTCAACCCACAGGCGGTCGGCATTGGCGGTCAAGTCCTCGACGCCGGTGCTGTTGGTCACGAGTGCGCTGTAGTTGGCGGCATGCCAGCCCACGTTGTCCTCGTCGGCAAGCACGACATGAGTAAGTTGAATCTCACCCTCGGTCGAGAGCGCGGCATCGGCATGAACGGTAATGGTGATCACACAATCACCGTCAAAGCGCTGCCTGTCCATCGAGTAGAGAACCACACGCGAGGTCATGTCGTCCATGCCATCACTCTTGAGCAACTGATCCTTGCCACACTTGACACCGACCAGCGACAATCCCTGCGGCAGTGTGATGTCGCATTGCAGAGCGCTGTAGCCCTCGGCATTATCCAGCCTGATGTCCACGGTGCGTTCCTCGCCAGGCTGTATCGCCACGTCGTCGAGGTGCAGCAGGTCATCGGTATCGATCCTCATCGACATCAACAAACTCGGGTTCATGATGATGTTAACCAGGGCGTTCACGTCGGCGATATTCACCTCGCCATCCTCATTGACATCGGCACGCAACATGGTGTCGCCATCAACAACACTACCGAGGATAATATCAACCAGAGCGTTAATATCGGCAATATTGACCTCGCCATCATTGTTCACGTCACCCTTGAGCCAGGTGTTGGCCAACTTGAACTCTTGCCACTGGGCGGCAGCCTTATAAGCCCCGATCGAGGATTTGGGCACCGTCAAGGGGATATTCTTCTGGTCCACGCCAGCCCACACATTCTCACCGAGGGAAGGAACATCGACCGCATTACTGATCATTGACGTCATGCCCGTCATGCCAGCCATAGCATAAGAACCAATCCATGTCACGGTGGCGGGCAGCTCCACAACCGACATTCCAGTCACGTTATACAACACATAGTCGCCGATTGAGCTCACACCCGTCAAGTCGAGAGCTCCATTCAGGCCCGTGCCTGCAAACAAATAGTTGTTCAACTGGGACACATTGTTGCCCAACTCCACCGTGGTGAGGTTGGCATCGTAGAGGAAAGCGCCGTCACCAAGTTGGGTCAAGCTTGAAGGAAGGTGGGCCTCACGCACGGGAGTCTGGACCATCGCCCACTTGCCCACCGTAGTGAGACTGGTGCTGCCACTCAGGTTCAATCTGTTGATGGACGTGCCGGCAAAGGCGCGTTCACCGATTTCCTGCACACTAGAGCCCAAATTGATCGACGTGAGCGACGAGCAGTCCATCATGGCGGCATTACCGAGGTGACGCAACTGGCTAGGCGAAGCGACTGTCAGGCTGGTGAGCGACGTGCAGCGCATGAAGGCGCCATCACCCACTGATGCCACACTGGCTGGCAACGTGACAACCTTGAGAGCAGAGCAGCCCGCAAAGGCATAATCACCTATCGTCTGCAGCGAAGCAGGCCAAGTGATAGAGGTCAACTTGTCGCATCCGGCAAAAGCACCGTCACCGATGGCAGTGAGAGCCGACGGAAGTTTCACGCTCGTCAAGTTCATGTCGGCAAATGCGCCCGCAGGCAACACACCAGCCGCAAAATTACGGACCCAATAGTGCATCTTGCCCGTTTGGCAGGCAAGAACATTGGCCTGTGAAATGTCTATGGTCTTCAACCGGGTAAGTTTCTCAACAATGAAATAGAAATCATTGGCATCCATTGTCCCGCTCACAATCAAGTCGGCGATATCGTGGTTTTTCACCTTTTCGCTCAGGTGCCCAGCGGTATTCACCACCTCGAGTGCCTGCACTTGAAGCGCTGCCAGGATAGTTAATGCTATAAATATGAATTTCCTTGTCATAGCCTGAATTAATGTCAAGTGTTAAACATGCAAATATAATCCATTTTCATGAAACCAAGCCCTATTTTAACAAAAATTGCTTCCAAACGTGCGTTTTGCACAATTTGACAGCAACAATGTCTTACTGGTTCAGAATGATGGTCAATCGGCTGTTTCTGCCTGACTCGACCTTAACTCTTGCAGCATTTGGGCAGCGGTGAGTCCCGTAACGGGGTGTTTCCATCGGGGAGCCAGTTCCATCATGGGCAAGAGGAAGAATTCCCGCTGGTCCATGCGAGGATGGGGCACGATCAGCTCGGGTGTGTCGATGACCATGTCGTCGATGGCCACGATGTCAATGTCCACCAGGCGGTCAACATAATTACCAGACGCATCACGATGGGCCTCGCTACCCAGCTGACGTTCAATAATATGCAAGTGATCCAGCATATCGTGAGGTGAATAATCGGAGTCGATACTGAGGCCTAAATTCAAGAAGCGGTTGTCACTCTCAAATCCCCAGGGCTCGCTCTCAACGATAGTCGACACGGCTGCTCCGTTGGTGCCACGGGCAAGAGCAACGACGGCGCGATAGAGATTATCGCGCCGGTCGCCTATATTGCTACCTATATTCAGGTAATACCTCATGCCGGTTACAAGGTCTTGTGAACCTCAATCTCCTCAAAGGCCTCGACGATGTCGCCCTCCTGCAGGTCGTTGTAGGACTTGATGCTCAGACCGCAATCATAGCCGCTGGTAACCTCCTTGGCATCGTCCTTGAATCGCTTGAGCGAAGCCAGCTCGCCCGTGTGGATCACGATACCGTCGCGAATCAGGCGCACCTTGCTCTGGCGCTTGACTTTACCCTCGATGACCATGGCACCAGCGATGGTACCCACCTTGCTGATGTGGTAAACCTGGCGCACCTCGGCTGTACCGGTAACCTCCTCCTTGATGTCGGGCTGGAGCATACCTTCCATAGCGCTCTTCACCTCCTCGATGGCGTCATAGATGATGGAGTAGAGACGGATGTCAACACCCTCCTGCTCGGCAGCGCGCTTGGCTGAAGCCGAGGGACGCACCTGGAAGCCGATGATGTAGGCATCGCTGGCGGCGGCCAGGGTCACATCGCTCTCGGTGATGGCACCCACAGCCTTGTGGATAACATTGACCTGAACCTCGGGGGTGGACAGCTTGATGAGCGAGTCGCTCAAGGCCTCGATAGAACCATCCACGTCACCCTTGACGATACAGTTGAGCTCGTGGAATTCGCCCAGGGCGCGGCGACGGCCGATATCCTCCAGGCTGACACGGTGCTGGGTGCGGCGGCTCTGCTCGCGCTGCAGCTGCTCGCGCTTGTTGGCAATCTGGCGGGCCTCCTGGTCGGTGTCCATCACGTTGAACTTGTCACCGGCGGTGGGAGCACCGTCAAGACCCAAAATCAGGACAGGCGTCGAGGGACCGCTCTCGGTGATGCGCACATTGCGCTCGTTGAACATCGCCTTGACCTTACCGAAGTGGGTACCGGCCAGCACGATGTCGCCCACGTGGAGCGTACCGTTATCAATGAGCACGGTGGCTACATAGCCACGGCCCTTGTCCAGTGACGACTCGATGACCGAACCCGTGGCCTTGCGGTTAGGATTGGCCTTAAGGTCGAGCATGTCGGCCTCGAGGAGCACCTTCTCCATCAGCTCGCTGACACCGATGCCCTTCTTGGCCGAGATGTCCTGGCTCTGGTACTTGCCGCCCCAGTCCTCGACGAGGTAGTTCATCTGGGCCAGCTCCTCCTTAATCTTCTCGGGATTGGCGCTGGGCTTATCAATCTTGTTGATAGCGAAGATGATGGGCACGCCTGCAGCCGACGCGTGGTTCAACGCCTCGACAGTCTGCGGCATGACGTTATCGTCGGCAGCGACAATCACAATAACGATATCGGTGACCTTGGCACCACGGGCACGCATAGCGGTAAACGCCTCGTGACCAGGGGTATCCAAGAAGGTGATGCGACGGCCGTTGGGCAGCTTCACGTTATAGGCACCGATGTGCTGGGTGATACCACCAGCCTCACCGGCAATGACGTTAGAGTTGCGGATGTAGTCCAGCAACGAGGTCTTACCGTGGTCAACGTGACCCATGACGGTCACAACAGGCGGACGCTGAACGAGATCTGCGGGATCGTCTTCCTCGTCGCTGATGGCCTCGGCCACCTCGGCACTGGTATACTCGGTCTTGAAGCCAAACTCGTCGGCAACAATGTTGATGGTCTCGGCGTCCAGACGCTGGTTGATGCTCACCATCACGCCCAGGTTCATACAAGTGGCGATAACCTTGTTGATGGGCACGTTCATCATGCTTGCCAAGTCATTGGCAGTCACAAACTCGGTGAGCTTGAGCACCTTGCTCTGGGCTGCTGCCTGTGCAGCCTCTTCACGCAGCTCCTCGCGGAACTCCTCGCGTTTCTCACGACGGCGGGCTGCTGCGGCCTTCTTACTGCTCTTGGCGGTGAGACGGGCCAGCGTCTCCTTCATCTGACGCTGAACGTCCTCCTCGCTGACCTCGGGCCTGAGCGGACGACGGTTCTTAGCCTTGTCCCTGCCGCGCTTGCCGCCCTGGTCCTCCTTGCCGCCACGGCCCTTACCCGGCTGTGACGAGGGCTGGTTGCCAGCGCTCTCGATATCGACTTTCTCCTTACCGATGCGTTTGCGCTTCTTCTTGCCGGCATTTTCGGCCTGGGCCTTGGCGATGCGCTCGTTGCGCTTCTCCTCCTTGCTCTTCTTGCGGGGACGGGTCTGCTGGTTGATGGATGTCAGGTCGACCTTGCCCACCACCTTGAGCTGAGGACCGCTAACGGTCTCGGATACTGGCTTGAACACGTCATCGTCCTTACCTCTGTCCTGTGCTTCAGGCTCCGTGACAGTCTCGGCCACCTCGGCATCAGGCTGTTGGGTTGCCTCGGGAGCTTCGGGCTCAGGTTCGGGCACGGGCTTTGCCTCGGCCTTGGGTTCAGGCTGAGGTTCGGGTGCGGGCTGAGGCTCCTTTACAGGCTCGGGTGCAGGCTGAGCTTCCTGTTTAGGCTCGGCTGGCTTGACTTCAACGGGCTTCTCCACAACGGGTTTCACCTCCTTAGCCTCGGGTTCGCTGACAGGCTTAGCGGCAGGCTTGGGTTTGCCAGCTGCATCCAGGTCAATCTTGCCCAGGATCTTAGGTTTCTGGCCAGGCAAGACAGTCTTGATCTCATGGGATTCCTTGGCTGCGTTCTGCTTGGCTTTCTCCTTCTGGCGTTCGTTGGCCATTTTCTCCGACTTGTTCTTGAGGTCCATGTCGGGTTTGAATTCCTTGACAAGCATTTCATAGACATCGTCCTGGATGCGCGCATTGATGCTGGCGTCGATTTCGATGCCTTTCTTGTGCAGGAACTCTTCAATGGTCTGACGGCCCACGTTTAAATCTGCGATGACTTTACTGATCTTTATCGCCATATAATATCTGTTATCGGTTCGCTTTCAGCAATATGCTGTTGGCTTGAATATATTTTGCTAATGAGAAGTTTATACTGAAATTATTGTCGTGATGATGATGTGAGGTCACATGAGGGTATCAGTCCTCAAACTCGGCCCTGAGCACATTCAGCAGGTAGTCGACAGTGTCTTCCTCGAGGTCGGCACGGTCAATCAGTTCCTCGCGTGGTGTGCGCAGCACGCTCTTGGCGGTAGCAAGGCCCACATTCTTGAGTGCCTCGATTACCCACTCGTCAATCTCATCCTTGAACTCGTCAAGGTAGATGTCCTCCTCGCCCTCGGTCTCGACATCGCGGTAAACGTCGATGCTGTAGCCCGTGAGGATGCTTGCCAACTTGATGTTCAAGCCGCCCTTACCGATGGCCAGCGACACCTCTTCGGGACGCAGGAACACCTCGGCGTGCTTGTTCTCGTTATCCAGTCGGATGGACGAGATCTTGGCGGGGCTCAACGCGCGCTGGATGAGCAGCTGCGGGTTGCTGGTGAAGTTGATGACATCGATATTCTCGTTGCGCAGCTCACGCACGATGCCGTGGATGCGTGCACCCTTGACACCGACACAAGCGCCGACGGGGTCGATGCGGTCGTCATAGCTCTCGACAGCGATCTTGGCGCGCTCACCCGGAATGCGGGCAACGGCACGAATCACGATCAGGCCGTCGTGAATCTCGGGCACCTCCTGCTCAAACAAGCGGCGCAGGAAGTTCTGGCTCGTGCGGGACACAATCACCTTGGGGTTGTTGTTGGCATTGTCAACACGCTCGATGACAGCTCTCACGACATCGCCCTTGCGGTAGATGTCGGTGGGAATCTGTTCCTCCTTGGGCAGCAGCAGCTCGTTCTTGTCATCGTCGAGCAGCAGCACCTCGCGTTTCCACACCTGATATACCTCGCCTGCCACCAGCTGGCCCTCAAGGGCCTTGAACTTGGTGAAGATGGCATCCTTCTGCAAGTCGAGAATCTTGCTGGCTAAGGTCTGACGCAAGTTCAGGATCGCACGGCGTCCGAACTTGGCGAAGTCGATTTTGCGTGTGTGATCCTCGCCCACCTCACAGTCGGGGTCGTCGTCGGCCTGGGCATCACTCAACGAGATCTGCTTGTTGGGATTCTCCACCTCGCCGTCGTTGACAACCTCCAGGTTCTGGTAAATCTCACAGTCACCCTTGTCGGGGTTGACAATCACGTCAAAGTTGTCGTCGTTGCCAAACATCTTGGACAGCACACTGCGGAACGACTCCTCGAGCACGCTGATGAGTGTGGTTTTGTCGATGTCCTTGAGCTCTTTAAACTCGGCAAATTGCGCGGTCATGTTCACCGCTTCTTCTCTTTTAGCCATAATTCAGTTTTTAGTTGCAAGTTGTAAGTTTCAAGTACGATTACTGTCGCCTAAAGCCTAAAACCTCAACTTCAAATTTTGATGATATTTTTTGTTTGTTTAATGTCACTGTAATTGAAGCGCTCCTGCTCCTCGACCAGTTCAGGACGCTTCTTGCCCTCGAGCTTGCGCTTGACCGTGGTGGTCAGCGTGAAGCCCTCGTCGTCGGCATCGGCGATGACGCCCTTGAGCTTGCGCCCGTCACCGGTGAGCACCTCGACCTCGTAGCCGATGTTCTTGCGGTACTGGCGGGGCAGCAGCAAGGGAGATGTGATACCATAGGAGCCCACTGTCAACTCAAAGTCCTCGCCCTCGTCGCGGTCAAATGCGGCAAGCACGGCATCGTTGACTGCCACACAGTCGTCGATGGTGATATCCTCGTCGCTGTCCAGGACCACGTCGATCACATTGTCCTTGCTCACCTTGAGGGTGACCAGAAACATTCTCGTACCCTCCAGAGCCTCGTTAATCACTTGTTCCAGTGCCGTCTTATCAATCATTGGTTCAATTTTGTTATAATAAAAACGAGGAAGCCGATTGCCCCCTCTCACGAATGCTGGCGCAAAAGTAGTCATTTTCCAGCATTCACGCAATATTTAAGGTATAAAAGGCGCATAAAACAATAGTATTATTCACATCATTTAAGACTATTTAACAATCCTGCAGTCCCTTTGCTTCACAAAACACGCATGAACTGCCAGTAATAGCGCCATTTCGGGAACTACAAGAGACTAAGAAATGCGGATAAGCGGCCGATATGTGAGCACAATCCAGGAAAAAAACAGTACCTTTGCATCAGATAAAAAAATAAGCGATGAAACCGGCGATTATACTATTGGCAATTCTTGTGGTGGGGGGAGCTATCGTGTGGCTCATCGACCGCCTGTTTTATCAACACAAAACGGGCGATAACATCGATGAAACCGAGGAAAACCCCACCGACGACGCTCCCGCTCAGGGCTGTGCCGACGAGGCCTGCGGCATCCGTTCCATCTGCCCCAGCGAGCAGATTCTTGCCGGGGAGTGCAAGCAGGAAATCACCTACTACGAGGACGAGGAGCTGGATGCCTATCGCGGCCGCGGCGAGAACGACTACACGCCCGACGAGGAGGAACAGTGGCGCGATGTGCTGTACACCCTGCAACCCGCCGACCTGCTGGGTTGGGGACAGAGCATCAAGCATCGAGGCCTGGTCATGCCAGCCGCCATCAGGCAGGAATTCCTGCAACTCGCCGGGGAACATCATGCCCCCTGAGGCAATAAAACAGCAGATGACTCGTTCTATAAATACTAAATTACAAATTTGGCCAATTTGAACAAGACACGACGATTCATACCGATACTCATAATAGCGATGGTGGTCACACTTGCCGCGTGCAGCAATAAGACCAACACCGCCAGGTCACGTTTCTGGCAGTCGTTCACCACCAAATATAACGTCTATTTCCACGGCAAGACCAACTATGACGAGCAGGAGAAAGCGATGTTGACCACCTATGAGGACGACTACTCACAGCGCTTGTACATGCATCCCGCCGAGGCCCGCTCCAACCCCAAGGCAAAACAGCCCGGAGGCAGTTTTGACCGCACTATCGAAAAGATGGAAAAGGCCATTGCCCTGCACTCCATCAAGAAAAAGCCCAAAAAGAAAGGCAGCAAGAGCCGCGATCCCAAGTACCGCGAGTGGATGGCCCGCGACGAGTACAACCCCTTCCTGCACAATGCCTGGTATCTGCTTGCCAAATCCCAGTACATGAAAGGCGACTTCCTGGATGCCGCCGCCACATTCCGATACATCGCACGCCACTTCACCTGGAAGACCGACCTGGTCCAGGAATGCCAAGTGCGCGAGGCGCTGTGCTACTGCGCCCTGGGTTGGACCACCGAGGCCGATAACGTGCTCACCCATGTCCACATGGATGAGATCACCAACAAGCGGGTCCGCGCCCTGGCCAATGCCGCATTTGCCGACTACTATATCAAGTCACAGCAAGCCGAGGAGGCCATTCCCTATCTGGCCAAGGCCGTCAAGGGTTTCAAGGGCAACGAGAAGGTGAGGATGAACTTCCTGCTCGGTCAGCTCTATGAGGATGTGGGCGACAAGCGCAACGCCTACCTGGCCTACAAGCAGGCCGGCAGCAGCAGCGGTACGACTTACCGCACCAAGTTCAACGCCCGCATCAAGCAAAGCGCCGTCTATGAGGGCGCCAACATCGCCAGCGAGGTCAAAGCGTTGAAGCGCATGACCCGATATGACCGTAACAAGGAATACCTCGATCAGGTCTATTACGCCATTGGCAACCTGTACCTCACGCACGGTGACACCCTGAGCGCTATCGAGAACTACAAGCTTGCCGCCGAAAAGAGCACCCGCAATGGTGTGGAGAAGGCCATCAGCCAGTTGACGCTGGGCGGCATCTACTTCAACAGGCGTCAGTATGACGAGGCTCAAGTGTGCTACGCCGAGGCCATCCCCCTGATCAACGACGATTATCCCAACTACAAGATGCTCAAGAAGCGCAGCGATGTGCTCGATGAGCTCGCCGTATATGCCCAGAACGTCTTCCTGCAGGACTCCCTGCTCATGCTCTCCAAGATGACTCCCGAGCAACAGAAGGCCGTTATCGCCAAGATTATCGAAGACCTCAAGAAAAAGGAAAAGGAAGAGGCCGAGAACGCCGCCCGCGAGGAATACCTGGCACAACAGAACGCCAAGGGCAGCCAACTCAAGGACAACAAAAACGATCCCAATAGCTATAACATAAACACCGACAACTCGTGGTACTTCTATAACACCGCCACCAAGAATGCCGGTAAGACCCAGTTCCAGAAGGCATGGGGCAGCCGCAAGCTTGAGGACAACTGGAGACGCAGGAACAAGACCACCTTCTCATTTGAAGACGAGGAGACCGACAGTTCCCTGTTGGCCCTCGCCGACAGCATGATGGTGCTTGAAAACGGCGACACCGTCAAGGTTGACCTCGAGGCGCTCAAGCGTGCCGAGGATCCCCACTACGAGGAATACTACCTCAAGCAGATTCCCAAGACCGAGGAGGAAATCCAGTCGGCCCACGAAATCATCCAGGAAGGCCTGTACAACATGGGTACCATCCTCAAGGACAAGATGGAGGACTACAATGCGGCCGCCTATGAGTACAACCAACTGCTCGAGCGCTACCCCGACAACACCTACCGTCTGGACGTCTATTACAGTATGTACATGATGTACATGCGCAACGGTCAGGTAGCCGATGCCGAGCCCTACCGCGACAGCATCCTCGTCAATTTCCCGGATTCCAAGTACGGCCAGGCGATGCAGGATCCCAACTATCTTGAGAACCTCAAGAACATGAACCGTGACCAGGAGAACATGTACGAGGCCGCCTATGCCAACTACCTCGCCAACAACCACAGCGAGGTGCATGAGGCATATGCCGAGATGATGCGCAAGTACCCGCTCTCCAAGATCATGCCCAAGTTCATGTTCATCGACGCGCTGAGCTACCTCACCGAGAAGAATCACGACAAGTTCAAGGAAACGATCAAGGATATGCTCCAGCGCTATCCCCAGACCGATATCACACCTACCGCCTCCGAGATTGTCAAGCAGCTCAATCAAGGCCGACGCCTCGAGGGTGGCGGCAGCAACGTGCGCGGCATGCTGTGGACCACGCGCCTGAGCAACGACACCTCAAAACAGGCATTGGAGCGCACCTTCACCCCGTTTGCCGAGGATAACGACAAGCCCCAGGTGTTCATCCTGCTCTACCCCTTGGACAGCATCAATGCCAATATGCTGCTCTATGAGGTGGCACGTCACAACTTCAACGCATTCCAAGTCAAGGACTATGACATCGAGCAGATGAACTTCGGTTCGCTGGGTCTGCTTGTGGTCAAGGGTATGGAGAACTTCAAGGAGGCCAAACATTACCGCTCACTGTTCGAGCAGGACCAGAGCATCAATATTCCCCGCCAGGTACACTACGTCATCATCAGCGTGGACAACTTCAACCTGCTGTTGAACGAAGGACGCACATTTGAGGACTACTTCAACTACCTGGAGGAGAAGAACGATAAGGACCACAGCGACCTGGAGAAGAAGGAACTCAACGAGGCCGAGAAGAAGGCAATGGAAGAGGCTGAACGTGAGGCCGCCGCTGAGCGTGAAAAGGCACGTATCGAGGCCGAACAGATTGAACGTGAGGCCGCTGAACTCGCCAAGCGTGATGCCGAGGAGAAGGCCAAGGAAATCGCTGAGGAACAGGCACGACTGGAAGCCGAAGCTGCCGAGCAAGCACGCATCGAGGCCGAGGAGAAGGCCCGCCAGGATGCCGAGCGCCAGCAAATCAAGGCCAGCGACTACCGCAACCAGCCCACTGTTTCAAATCCCCAGAAGACGCTCAGCGCCAAGGAGATCAAGGCTCAGGAGCGTGCCGAGGAAGCCCACCTCAAGCAACTCGAGCGTGAAGCCAAGGCCCGTGAGAAGGCTGAGCGCAAGCGCCAGAAGGAGATTGAGGACAGCATCAAGAAGGAACAGAAGCACCAGCGCAAGTTGGCCCGCATAGAGGAAATCGCCGAACAAGACTCCATCGCACAAGCCGAGAAAGAGAAAGAGAAAGAACGCGACTTCCGCTACAAGTGGCGTGAAGACTCGGCCAAGGCTGCATTCAAGGCCGCCGAACAGGCTAAAAAGGACGCCAAGAAGGCTAAGGAACAGGCCCGCAAGGATAAGCAAAAAGAGCGCAAGGCACTCGCCAAGCAGCGTGAAAAAGAGCGTAAAGCCAAGGCTAAAGAACGCGAGCGCGAACGCAAGGAGAAGCAGAAAGAGCGCAAGGAGCAGGCCAAGGCCCGTGAGCAGGAGCGCAAGCAGCGGCAGAAGGAGCGTGAGCAAGAACGCAAGGAGAAAGCCGAACAGCGCAAACAGCAGACACGCGACCGCGACAATGATCGCAAGGACCAAGACAAAGGCAAGGACAAGGGAAAGGGCAGAGGCCAAGGCAAGGGAAAGAACCAGCCTGACCAGTCCGACCAGTCCAGCCAGTCCAATGACGGCAATTCCCCAAAGAATTCCGTCAAACCGAACAAGAAGAACAATTAACACCATAAAGTGAGACAAACCACATGAGTAAAGAAAGAATCTTATGGGCCGATGACGAGATCGACCTGTTGAAGCCGCATATCCTGTTCCTGCAGAACAAGGGCTATGAAGTGGAAACGGTGACCAACGGACGCGACGCCCTTGACGCACTCAACAGCCAAATCTTCAACCTCATCATCCTGGACGAGAACATGCCCGGCATCAGCGGCCTGGAGGCCCTGCAACATGAACCAGGCCATCGGCAGCGAGATTGCCGACTACCTCATCAAGCCGGTCAACCCCATGCAGATCCTGCTGTCCATCAAGAAGAACCTGCACAGCGAGACCCTCATCAGCGAGAAGGTGACAGGCGACTACCAACAGGAATTCATGCGCATCAGCCAGATGATCAACTCGGCCCAGTCTATCGACGACTGGTATGAGCTCTACTCCACCCTGGTCCGCTGGGAACTCACCCTGTCCAATGCCGACACCAAGATGGACGAGATGCTCAAGATGCAGAAGGTCGAGGCCAATAACGCATTTGCCAAGTTTGTCAAGCGCAACTATGAGGACTGGATCACCAAGCCCGAGCACCCCCTGCGCAGCAATGAGCTGTTCAAAACCAAGGTGCTGCCCCTGATTGACAAGGGCGAGAAAGTGTGCTTTGTGGTCATCGACAACTTCAGGCTCGACCAGTGGCGCACAGTGCGTCCGTTGCTGGCAGAGTACTTCAATATCGAGAGTGATGAGCTCTACACGACCATCCTGCCCACCGCAACCCAGTATGCCCGCAACGCGATCTTCTCGGGTCTGATGCCCGTGGATATCGAGCGCATGTTCCCCGACCTGTGGGTCGATGAGGAGAGCGAGGAGGGCAAGAACCTGAACGAGGCACCGCTCATCCAGACGTTGCTCGACCGTTACCGCCGCAAGATCCACTTCTCTTACAACAAGATGAATGACAGCGCCGCTGGCGAGAAACTGATGCAGAACTTCGGCATGTTCAAGAACTATGAACTCAACGTGCTGGTGTTCAACTTTGTGGATATGCTCTCCCACGCACGCACCGAGTCCAAGATGATACGCGAGCTGGCCAACAGTGACGAGGCCTACCGCTCGGTGACCGTCTCCTGGTTCAAGAACTCTAATGTGCTCGACATCTTCAAGCTCATGGCCGAGAATGGCTATAAGGTCGTGCTCACCACCGACCACGGCACCATCAAGGTGGACCGTCCCATCAACGTCATCGGCGACAAGAACATCAACACCAACCTGCGCTACAAGGTGGGCAAGAGCCTGACC
>ONKF01000012.1 GCA_900318335.1 uncultured Prevotellaceae bacterium | reverse complement strand
CTATGCCAGCAACGAAATTGCCATCAACTGGAATGCCTCGTTGGTATCGCTTCTGGGCTGGATTGATGCCGAGATGAAATAACCCACCGATTAAAGTAAATAGCAAAATAGTGATGGTTCTTTTTGATGTGTTGATAATCATTAAGTAATGATGGAAAAAACTGAAAAAAGCATACAAAACATTGGGAGATATTTCCTAGTATTGGGATTCATCTGTTCCTGCTTGTCTCCGATCTATTTTTCATCTGGGTAGTATATTGTGCCTGATTTGCGTCGTTCTAATGTGCTCACCGCGATTGATATACCAAAACAAGAAGTGGGCGAGTGTGCTGCTCATGATTAGTGCCATCCTAACGACATTGGCACTGCTGTGTTTTGACGCAATATTAATTGTGTTCTCTGGTGCGTTCGGTCCAATGGATGTTTCAGGCGCCATATACATAGGCATTATAACAGTCATAGCGCTCTTGAATTGTTACCTGTGCCACCGCCTATGCGGGTTACTTTTCAAGTCAAAAGAAGCGGCATAAAGCCATATCCAAGACGAAAGGCTCACCGATGATCACGGTGAGCTATTTTTTTGCCCAAATACCATGCCTTTTGCTGGATGAATGTGTTATTCTACTTTTGCAGAAGAGGGAAACAGGGAAGGCTGATGGCGTCGCTTCAAAAGAACGTGTACCAGCTGATGGCACCCGTGTAATCAAGGGAAATGGCTCAAAATAATTCGTGGGATATGTGGATTTATTCAATATCTCGGCCGTTAAGCCGAGATATTGTTTTGGTGGGGAATATGTCGCAGTATCTATTGTCCTGCGGGGCAGTGTGGCGGGGGCTTAGAAAATCTTGTAGGCGACTTTCACCTGCAAGCTGGGCCAGGCCTTGAGCCACGAGAGAACTTGGGTGATGCCTGCCTCTCGGCCTGACGATTTGATTTCCTTACCGTTGTTGAGAATAAATTTGGGAGAACCCCAAAAGATGAGGCCGAGGTCGAGAGCGAAGCTGAGGCGGTGCTGCTGTGCGATGTGCTTGCCGACACCGACTCCCAGGTAGGGCTTTACAACGTTGGTCTTCATCATCACATCGATGTTGCCATTCTCGTCGGCGGTGAAGATGTAGTCACCGAACTTGAGTCCGATGGGGCTGAAGTTGGTGTTGAAGGCTCGGTTGTAGTCCATAACCTTGTTGTTGGCGTCGTAGAGGAAATCGAGAGCACCTTCGTTAGTGTTGCGGAAGTGGACGAAGTTCTTGCTGCCGAAGTAGAGACCGGCGGTGAAGTGGAAACTCTCGTTGGTGAAGGGGTGAATCTCGGCAAGCAGGAACACGTTCCAGAAGTTAGGCTTGGCGGCGAGCTCTATCTTGTCGGCCATCTTAGCCCTGCGCACGGCGTCGTCCTCGACGAGAGCGTAGCTTTCAAGATCTTCGGCGGTGTTGATGGATTTGAACTTGATGTCGCCGAAGTGGAGTCCGGAGTAACCGGTGCGCACGGTAATGAGCCGGTGCACAGGCATGGTGACGTCGATACCGGAGCCGGAGAGCCCTGTGCTGATACCGATTGACAGGTGGTTGAACAATCCGTCGGGGGTGTACAGTTTGTCGTTTTTATCCGTTTCGCTTTGAGCGTAGACGTTCATCACGCCAAGGGCAACGGTGAGAATTGCGAGGATGAATATCTTGATTTTCATAGAGAGCCCTATTTGAAAAATTTCTTATTAGATTTGATGAGGAGGTTGGTGAGTGACTGCGTGAGGGGGCGGAATCCGTAGAGGTAGTCACTGGTGTAAGGCGTACCGCCGTTGACTATGGCGTGCACATAGTCGTGGCAAGCCATATCCATGGGCATGATGCCGACGGTGCCCTCGTTGTTGAGCAGGTCGTTAATCACCAGGGGATGCAGATTGGTGGCGTTAGTGATATAGCCACGGGGCGACACCTCGGTGTAGGCTGAGCAGTGGTTCACAATCCAGATGTCCTGGTCGCCCGCCGTTGCTTCGCGCGCGCTGTGCATCATGTCGATGACAGTTTTCTTCTTTGTCTCCATGCGTTTCTCGGTGGTCGTCTTGTAGTAGTCTTGCTTGTAGAGCGTAGCCTTGATGGAAAGGTCTTCCATGTTGTAGATGGCGCATGAGCGTTGAGCCACGGGATCGATTTCTTCGTTGATATCGGGATCCTCATCGGGCCAGTCGCAGTAGGCGATGGGGTAGTGGAATGCATCGTTCAGCGGAACGAGGTTGTATCGGCTGAAAATCAAAACCTTTCCGCGCATCTCGCCCACGGTGATGTCAGGACGCCAACTCTCGACAAAGAGGCCGTCGTACTTGGGCTTGTCGAGGAGTTCGTGGAGGAGCACTGTCCAGTTTTGCTGGCTTTCCATGCCGTTGTCGGCCTGGATTTTGATGATGAAGAACTCTGAGGGGTGCTTGGCGAGGAATTCCTTCATCCAGTCGAGCGACTCCTCAAACGTCACGTTGATTTCGGTAAATCCGTGTGCGAGCCTAAGGATCTGCCGTTCGGCAGGGGTGGTGGCGAGGGTATCGATGGACACCACTGGGCGCAAGTCAAAGAATCGGATACCGTGATTCATCTGCTCGTCAAAGGTACAGAGCTGGCTGATTGCGGTGACGTTTGAGATACCCGATAGCATGGGCTGGTAGAACCCCATTCCGGTCATGGAGTCGTGGGTGCCAGGAATGCTCAGCTTGCACACCTTGGTGTCATCCTTAATCATGGAGAGCCAGTCGGATGGCGGCGTGGCAAGTTCGTAGGGGTACATGATGGTGTCTTGATAGCCTTCGGAGAAGATGTAGGGAAGGTCGAGCGAGTCCTCGTTGAAGGCGATTTCCGGGTCGTCGCAACTGCTCATCAATACCGCAGCCAATAAGGCCCAAACGAAAACAGTAAGGTCTCGTTTCATCTCATTTATTTGCTGGTGAGTTCTGTAGATTTTCCTTTAGAGCCGCATGGGTGGCAGAACCCATTATGACCACTCAATGCGGCTCTCTATTATCGTTGCAAAGTTACATTTTTTATTCCATATTCACGTCACCCATCCCCATTTATATCGTTGATGTAGCTGCGCCTATTGCAAGAATTGCAACTCACAGCCCGAATCTTCGCATTCCGCGTTGAGACCGGCTACGACAACATCAACCGCTGATGGCAGCCTCTACATTGCCCAAATTAACAGGCCGGCACAGATAATGACGCCGGTGACGAGAAGATCGATGAGGCAGTAGCCCATGATATCCTTTGCGTCAAGGCGGGCTATCGCCAGAGCTGGAAGCGCCCAGAACGGTTGTATGAGATTGGTCCACGCGTCGCCCCATGCAATCGCCATTCCCGTCAAACCAGGGTCAACACCGAGGTTGGCACCAGCGGTGAACATAATCGGTGCTTGCACGGCCCAATGCCCGCCGCCACTGGGCACAAACATGTTGAGTACTGCGGCGCAAAGGAAGGTGAGCAGCGGATAGGTGACGGGATTGCTGATTCGGATACAGGCTTCGGCCATGACGCCACCCAGGCTGATACCGCTGACGCCGATGCCAGTGATGATGCCCATGATGCCGGCGTAGAAGGGGAACTGCAATATGATGCCGGCAGCACCGGTGGTCGCTTTCCCGAAGGCACGCACGTAGTCCACAGGTGTGGAATGCAGCATGAGTCCCAGCGCGAGGAATATCATGATGACCCCGCCCAGATCTAAACCTGCACCGCGCACGCCGAGATGAATCACGAGATAGGCCACGAGCATCAGCGCCACGAGCCACGAGAGTAATTTGCTTTGTTCGAGCCGCTGTGCCGGGGTCTTGGCCGAGGATGTGACTTCGGTCTTGATATGATCATCGTCTTTCAGGAGCATGGGGTCGATGGTGAGGATGCCTTGCTTGGGGTGCATCAAAGTGTTAGCCACGGTGATGCCGATAATCACAAACAGCACAGTCACCAAGTTGTGCCAGTCGAAAATGGTTTGAGCCAATGGCACAGGGTCGGTCAGCGCACCATTGGTAGCCATTGAGAGCGCCTCGCCAGGTGTAGCCATTGTGAGGGGGATGGAGCCTGAGATGCCGGCATGCCACACAACGAAGCCACTGTAAGCCGATGCAATGAGAAGTCGATAGTCGACATCAGAACGTTGACGTGCTATTGCCTTAGCGAACACGACACCCACGATAAGGCCAAAGCCCCAGTTGAGACAGCAGCATAATGCCGACACGACAGTCACAAGGGCTATTGCAGCGGGGGCGCTCTTGGGCAAGCGAGCCATGGCATCGATAGCTCGTTTGACAACCGGTGCGGCTGCCAGGGTTGAGCCACATACAAGAACCAGGGCCATCTGCATGGCAAACGCCAACAGATTCCATACACCGCCACCCCAGTGTTCAACCACTTCGAGTGGGGTTTGGTGACACAATGGCATCGCCACCAACGCAGCTACGAAAGTGAGCAGAATAGCGAAAATAAATGGTTCTGGCAACCAACGTTGCACTAATCGCACGCAGAATTTAATCATTTGTCTTCTTTTTTGTTTAATGCCGCAAAAGTAACACTTATTTCCCAAATCTTATCCAGTTCAACTATGGTTTTCCCCCAAAAAGGATGTCTTTTAGTAAATGGGAGCGGTTCTTCATGATGGCATTTAGTGGTGGTGGCGGGTTCGGGAGCGGTGCATCATGGGGACGGGTCTTGTTGTGTTGTAGGGGCACAATTGTGCAAGCAAGTAGCATCAATTCAGAAAAATAATGTACCTTTGCGCTAATTAATTCATTATTATTATGAAAAGAAAAAAATCATTATTTGCTTTACTGGTATTAGCTTCTATGATGTCGGCAATGGGCTCCATGAATGCCCAGGCCCAGACACGGGAAGCACCCGACTGGAGAAAACTTCATTACTTGTCCGAAGAAGAAATGCTGACCCCCGTGAGGAGCATCAACTTCTCGGAAACACCCGCGCCCACCGAAGCGCCCCGCTTCGTGGCAGAGTTTGAGCCCATGCAGGGCGTGGCCATTGCCTATCCGCTGGGCATACCGCTTGACTTAGTTAAAATGTTGGCCGATAACTGCCAGGTCTACTGCATCGTGCAGCAGTCCCAACAGGCAACGGCACAGACGCGTTTCATCAACGCGGGGGTGAACATGGATAGGGTCACCTTTGTGAACGAGAGGACAGATTCCTACTGGGTGCGCGACTACGGTCCCTGGTATATCTTTGCCGGCAAGACTCCTGCTATCGTCGACAACGTGTATAATCGTCCACGGCCGTACGATGATGCGATACCCTCGGCTTTTGCCACGTTCTGGGATATCCCCCTCTACAGCATGAACCTGAAACACACTGGAGGCAACATGATGGAGGACGGACGCGGGCACGCCGTTAGCGACAATTTGGTCCTTACAGAGAACAACAATGACGAGGCCAACGTGCGCAAGAAGATGCTCGACTACCTCGGCATCGACAACTACCATATCACCATCGACCCGCAGGACGACTACATTGCTCATGTCGACTGCTGGGGAAAATACCTGGCACCAGATAAAATCCTGATTGCTAAACTGCCGAAGACTGACAGCAGATATGAGAAATATGAGTCTGTGGCCAACTATTTCGCCACAACCAACTGCTGCTGGGGCTATCCCTACAAGGTGTACCGCGTCGATGAACCTGGTGGCAGCACCCTTGCCCCCTATACCAACAGCCTTATCCTGAACAAGCACGTCTACGTGCCGATGGGCAGCAACAGCACTTACAATGAACGCGCACTCGAGGTCTATAGGGAAGCCATGCCCGGCTACGAGGTGACGGGCGTGTATAACACAACCAGCGGCATCCAGTGGCTCAACACCGACGCCCTGCATTGCCGCACGCGCGGAGTGATGGACTTCAAGATGCTGTATGTCGACCACAGGAACGTGCTCTTCGGCACGCAGCAGTGTGGAGATTCCATCGCCGTCACGAGTAAGTTCATTGCCTATAGCGGTGATCCCCTGAAAGAGGACTCGCTATTGATCTACTACAGCATCGACAATGGCCCCTACCAGACTGCGCACATGAGACCCACCGGCGTTCCCGATGAATATGTGGGTTACATCAAGGGCTATCACCAGGCGTCAGAGGTTGACTACTATGTCTACGGTGCCGACGAGTCAGGACACCGCTATCAGCAACCAGTGTTCGGCGAGCTTGACCCCCACCACTTCACAGTCAATTTATCCTTCACCCTGGGTGACGTGAACGAAGATGGTATTGTGGACATTGCAGACGCGACCACGCTGATTGATTACCTCCTGGGTGCCACTATTTCACCGTTCAGCATGTCGGCTGCCGATGTGAACGGCGACGGTGACGTCGATGTCGCCGATGTCACACCTCTAATTGATTTGATTCTGGCGAATTAATCTTGCCTGTCGGCAGAATTAAGCAAGCTCATTCTTGATTCTGCCGATGGGTATTATTTATGATTTTCTTTATGACAGAAAGACGGCAAAGTGCCGTCTTTCTCTTTGGCAATGAAAAGGATGAATCTGTGTATATGTCGCTTGGTGTCTAATTGTTTTACACTTTATCGTTTTTTTTGCTGATGGTTGACTCTTACCCCTTGAAAGTCTTGTTTTCTTTCATTGATTCAACTAATTTTGCGACAGCAATTAGCAACACAATATACCCTAACGGAAATGAAAAGCCTATTTACATCAGCACTCCTGCTATTGGCCCTGCTGTTGCCAGTCACTGCCACCGCCCATGACTTCAAATCTGGCGGTGTGATTCACACCGTCGTGGTCGATATCTATGACGTGAACCATGACGGTGAAGTCAGTATCGCAGATGTGAATGTCCTTATCGATATCATGTTGGGTGGAGATAGTGGCGACGACGACGTGTTCTACATCACCGACATCAATTCCATTATAGACATCATTCAAGGTGGTAATGTGCAACCAGAGCCTGATTTCGTTGACTTGGGCTTGCCCAGTGGCACACTGTGGGCAACCCGCAATGTGGGCGCCAGCAGCCCCGAGGACTACGGCGACTACTTCGCATGGGGCGAGACCGAGCCCAAGACCATAGAAGAGTACAATCTGGATACCTACAAGTGGTATATGAGCGACAGCATTGACCATGGGTTTACGAAGTACTGTGTCCAGAGCAATTATGGTTATAACGACTTTTTCGACAATTTGTCCAAACTGAATCCTGAAGACGATGCTGCCTGGGCGCATTATCCCAATGGGCGCATTCCGACAATGGAGCAGTTTCAGGAACTCTGTGACAACTGCACTTGGCAGTGGACCCAACGCTACGGCGTGAAAGGTCAGTTGGTAACCGGCCCCAACGGGAATGCCATCTTCTTGCCCGCCTCTGGCAGCTTGAGAGGTGCCCCGTCCAACAACGGCGCGGGCTCATACGCATACTACTGGTCGCGCGTTCTCCCCGCCAACTACTCCTCACACGCCCGCGCTATGGGCTTCAGTTCTGAAGGGTGGTTTCTCCGCTATGACTATGCGCGCGAACACGGGTTTGCAGTTCGTGCGGTGCGTATCTCGCGAGCCGATCTGTATATCGTGCAACCCAGTCTCGATTTGGGTAGAGTGCCCGTCGGAGAAACCGGCACAGGAGAACTGACCATCGTTAATAACAACATGGAGGCCATGACCTTGACGGCAACAGTGGATGCTCCGTTCTCGCTAAAGCAGGACGAGGGCAGTGCTTCGAGCATCACCATCGAGGTGCCAGGCAACTCCCGCTGCACAGTGACAGTGATGTTCACGGTGACCGCTCAAGGTTTCTACGACAGTAACCTCACCTTCAAGAACCCGGCACTCGATGGAGGTCAAAGCGTAATTCCAGTTCACGCCCGTGCCGTTAACACCGAGATCTCGGAGGATGACTATGTTGACCTGGGCCTGCCCAGTGGCACACTGTGGGCAACCCGCAATGTGGGCGCCAGCAGTCCCGAGGACTGCGGCGACTACTTCGCATGGGGCGAGACTGAGCCCAAGGAGGTCTATACCTGGGACACCTACAAGTGGAACAATTCTGATGACAGCGACTATTTTTATTTGACAAAGTACTGCTACGAAAGTCAATATGGAGATAGGGACGGCAAGACTATGTTGGATCCAGTTGACGATGCGGCCTGTGTACATTATCCAGGTGGACGCATGCCAACGTTAGAGCAGATATGGGAACTCCGCCACAGTTGCACTTGGCAGTGGACCCAACGTAACGGCGTGAATGGCCTATTGGTCACCGGTCCTAATGGGAAGACTGTCTTCCTTCCCGCTGGGGGGTATCGTTGGGAGGATTCACTCCAGTCTGTGAATTCTTACGGCTGCTATTGGTCACTCAGCCTCGGCGTCTCGCCCGCTGCCTACAGCATGGAATTCAATTCGGACGGCTGGCAGAGGGATGCCACGCCTATCCGCCCTTACGGTTTCCTTGTCCGTGCTGTGCACGAATCTCCCAAATAGCATCCCTCTTCACTTGCCTATTACGTGGGGACGGTTCCGTTAGCAACAAAAGATATCTTTTGTTACAAACCGAACCGTCCCCTTGAAGCGGCCCTTAGTGGCCGCTGTTGGTCGTCTTTAACGGACACCGTTAAAATAAATCAAAAATATATTTTTTGTCTATTATTTTTACACTTTTTGTTTTTTTTCACTATCGGTTGGCAGTTTTGTTGAAAAAAACTTGTCAGCCTATTATCATGACCTTAAATTTGTAGCACAAGAAATCGGATACTACCTGCCCAGCATGTGAGGATTGAATATGCTGGAATAACAATTCGTATTTAGAGCAATAACATACAATTATCTTTTAAAGCACTCAGAATTATGAAAAAATCGATTTTAATTATTTCTGTTATTTCGCTGATGCTGGCTTCATTCACTGCTGGCGTTGAATATCAGCGTGGTGATGTGGACCAGGATGGCATCGTGAACATTCATGACGTGACCTTTTTGATGAATTACTTGCTGGAAGGCTCATGGCCTGATGAACCGGTGACCCCTCCCGATAATCACGAGTGGGTTGACCTGGGGCTGCCCAGCGGCACCCTGTGGGCTACTTGTAACGTGGGCGCCAACGCTCCCGAGGAATACGGCGACCACTTTGCTTGGGGTGAGACCTCTCCTAAGGAAGTGTATAACTGGAGCACCTATCAATGGTGCAACGGCAGCATGTTTACGCTGACAAAGTACAATACTCAAAGCAGCTTAGGAATGGTTGATAACAAGACCGAGCTTGATCCTGAGGACGATGCTGCCTATGTGAACTGGGGTCCCTCGTGGCGCACACCTACCACCGATCAGCAGAATGAGCTGATGGATAAGTGCTCATGGGCGAGAACGACCCAGAATGGCGTGCACGGATTCCGTGTGACCGGACCGAACGGAAACTCGTTGTTCCTGCCTGCTGCGGGTTATCGTGAGGATGGCATGCTCATCGACGAGGGGACATACTGCAGCCTATGGTCTCGCTCGTGTTACACCAGCAATGGCGTCTCGACCTATGCCTTCAATGCCTGTGACATGGGATTTAATTGGGAGTCATGGAGCCGGTTCTTGAACGGTCCATACTGCTATCGCTACTACGGTCACAGTGTCCGTGCGGTGCGTGTACCGTAAAATATGCTCTCTCATGACTAACAAGCTTTCACGAGTGGTGGTTAGCTGAGAGAATGTGTCAAAACTGGCCTCTGGTTTTTAAATCGCCCTAACGGTTAAAATCCAGAGGCCTATTATGACCCATCCTGGTTTTGCTGCTGAAAAACTTGGTGGATTCCAATATTTTTCCATATTTTTGCGACATCCATAACAGATACTATAAAAACCCATAACGAAAATGAAAAACTTGATTATTTCCACCCTGTTGGTGCTGGCCCTGCTGTTACCAGCCACCGCTACCGCCTATAGCTTCAAATATGGCGGCTTGGACTACACCATCACGGGCATCAATTCCGTTGAAGTGTCCACAAGACATCAAACTGATCCTGAATATCATGGAGATGTGACTATCCCCGCCACAGTCACCCACAAGAACATCACCTTTACAGTCACCGCCATCGGTAATTGGGCCTTCTGGAACTGCAAAGACTTGACGAGCGTGACCATCCCCAGCTCCGTTACTACCATCGGCGAAGCGGCTTTCAGGGATTGCAGTGGCTTGACAAGTGTGAGCATCCCCAACTCTGTCACCACTATCGGAGAACGTGCCTTCTGGAACTGCAGCAGCCTGACGAGTGTCTCCATCCCCAACGCTGTTTCTACAATCGGCGAGATGGTGTTCTCTGGTTGCAGCAGCCTGACGAGTGTGACTATCCCCAGCTCCGTTACCTCAATCGGCAGAGCGGCCTTCTATGAGTGTAGTGCCTTGACAAGTGTGAGCATCCCCAATACCGTCACCTCCATCGGCTACCGGGCATTTGAGAAAACCCCTTGGTACAACAACCAGCACGACGGGCTTGTATATGCGGGCTTGGTCGCTTATCGTTACAAGGGCACGATGCCTGCTGGTACGACCATCGTAATAAACGACGGAACGATAAGTATTGCTAACTGCGCATTCTATGACTGCAGAGGGTTGACGAGCGTGATTATCCCCAACTCCGTCACCTCCATCGGCGAAGGGGCGTTCTGGGACTGTTATAGCTTGACTAGCGTAGACATCCCCAATTCGGTTACCTCGATTGGCCAGGAGGCGTTTTGGTACTGCCGTAACCTGAGTAGCGTGAACATCCCTAATTCCGTCACCAGCATCGGTTTTCGGGCCTTTGAGGAAACTCCGTGGTACAACAACCGGCCTGACGGACTTGTGTATGCCGGCTCTGTTGCTTACTGTTACAAAGGCACGATGCCCGATGGCACAAGCATCACAATAAAAGACGGTACGTTAAGTATTACTGATTACGCGTTCGATAACTGTAGTGGCTTGACAAGCCTTACTATTCCTAACTCTGTTACCTCCATTGGCAACTATGCGTTTGAGAATTGCACGGGTCTGACAAGCATGACCTTTCCCAACTCCGTCACTTCAATCGATAGTTGGGCGTTTCAGAATTGTACCGGCCTGTCGAGTGTGGATATCCCCAATTCGGTTACCACCATCGGTAGTGGAGCGTTCAATGGCTGCAGTGCTTTGACAAGCGTGGTCATCCCCAACTCAGTCACCTCCATCGGCGGCCATGCGTTTTATGGCTGCAGTGACCTGTCGGGCATCACCCTCCCTAACGCCCTTACTACCATCGGTGAGTATACGTTCTATGGCTGCAGCAGTCTGGCAAATGTGACCCTTCCCGGCACGCTAAGCTCCATCGGCGACTTGGCGTTTAATGGGTGCGGTAGCTTGACTGACATGACCCTTCCCAGCTCCGTCATTTCCATCGGCATATATGCGTTTGATGGCTGCACGGGTTTGTCAAGCATGGTCATCCCCAGTCATGTCACCAGCATTGGCAGAGGTGCATTTGAGGGTTGTGAAAGCCTTGAGGGCTTCGACGTGGAAAGCGGAAACATAGCATACGATTCCCGCGACAACTGTAATGCCATTATTGAGACGTCAAGCAATACATTGATTGCAGGTTGTAAAAACACGGTCATCCCCAGTTCGGTCACAAGAATCGGCAGCAATGCTTTCTCGGGCTGCACAGGCCTGTCGAGTATAACCATACCCGAATCAGTCACTGAAATCGCCTACAGAGCGTTCTTTTTCTGCAACGGCTTGACCACCATCACTATCCCCAATTCAGTCACCACCATCGGTGACAATGCATTCTATGGCTGCAGCGGTCTGGCGAACCTGACCATTTCAGACGCCCTTACCATCATCGGTAAAGAAGTGTTCTCTGATTGCACTGGCCTGACGAGTGTGACCATCCCCAAAGCTGTCACTGAAATCGGTTTTGGGGCGTTCTCTCGCTGCACCGGTTTGGTTAACGTGTATATCCCCAATTCCGTCACCACAATCAGCAACTATGCGTTTGAGGACTGCAGCAACTTGACGAATGTGAACTTCCCTAATTCCGTCACGACCATCGGCACAATGGCCTTTTTCGAGTGTTATAGTCTGAAGAGTATAACGATTCCCAAATCAGTCACCCACATTGGTATATGGGCGTTCGATCGCTGCAATGACTTGATGGATGTGTATAGTTACATTACCGACCTCTCGAGTGTGTCGGTAGAAAGAGAAGTCTTTAAATTTGATGGCGACTATTCAGGCCGCACGCTTCATGTGCCCAATGGGACGGCTGCTGACTATCGGGCCGACGAGAGCTGGTATCCCTATTTCGGGCAGATTGTGGAAAACTCGATGCCCGGTGATGTGAACATCGACGGCGAGGTGAATGTCGCTGACGTGAATGCCGTTATCGACATCATCACGGGTGTGAATGATCCTGTCTCAGCAGCCGACGTGAATGGTGACGGTGAGATTACCATCGCCGACATGAATGCTGTCGTTGACATCATCGCGCGCTCTTCTGGGTACTAATGGGTTGACCTGGGGTTGCCGAGTGGCGCACTGTGGGCGACAATGAATGTCGGGACCCCAACCGAATAATATTGCATTAATTGACCGCAAGGGCAAGCTCCGAATTGTTGGGGCTTGCCCTTTTCTATGCCGTATTGCTGCTGGCTGCAACATTATACATGTTAATAATGGTATTTGGACTTATGGAATCTGATGAATATGTAATGAAAATTCAGTGAATTATTGTTTTTGGGGCAAAAAAGTCAATAAATATGTTGTTGGATTTACAGAAAACACATTACCTTTGCATGGTGAACCAACTTTTAAGTATATTGTTCAGATGGATACGACAACATTAACAAAAAAACCAAGAAAAAAGAAAGTACTCGTGAAAAGAAAACGTGACCGCTTACAGTTGATCACAGATTTGATCAAGACGAACTGCATCGGCAGTCAGAGTGAATTGGCAGACATGCTGCGTGAGCACAACATCAATGTGACTCAGGCGACATTGTCACGTGACCTGAAGGCGCTGAAGATCTCTAAGGTGGCTACCGACCGCAACACGTATATGTACATCATTCCCGACAGCAACCAGTTGCAGGACAGACTGCTGAGCATGCGCCAGACGGATGCTCATGCCGCTAAGCAAGTGGGGCTGGTTTCAATCACTTTCTCGGGCAACATCGCTGTCATCAAGACCCGTAATGGTTATGCACCTGGCTTGGCCTATGACATCGACATGAGCCGTCCGCCAGAGGTCTTGGGTACAATCGCCGGTGCCGATACCGTGATTGCCATTCTTGCCGAGGGAGTAACGCATGAGCAGGCCACAGTGGCTTTTGAACAGTTCATGCCCAAGAATTCCCCTCACATTATCGGTAGCCCAATCATCAATGTGAATGATTAAGGTCGGGATAACCGGATGTGACAACCTGCGTGCCGCAGAGTTGGTGAGGTTGCTTATCAACCATCCCGACGTCGAGCTCATGTGGGCCATTGACCACAGTGGCGAGGCCAAGCGCCTTGACCATGTTGTGCCTGGCATCGTGGGCGAGAACGACCTTGTGGTAAACGACGACGTTCCGCACAGCGGTGTGGACCTCGTTTTCACATGTGATGCCCGTGGGCGTCAATCACGTGTACTTGAGTCATTGGGACTGGCCGATGACACTCGTGTCATCGATTTGAGCGGTAGCCACAACCTTGACCATGGTGAAGACAAGCCGTGGGCCTATGGCTTGAGCGAGATGCAGCGTCGCGTGCTCGTGCACGGGACGCGCATGGTGACGATGCCTGGCAATGCTGCTGTGGCATCACTCATCGCGTTGATGCCCATGGCCCGCAACCTGTTGCTCAATAGTCCATTGGACCTGCGCGTGGCGATGGGCACACTGGGCTTCCCCTGCAACGATGCGGGACATCCCGTTACCATCGATGGCTTGGATGCCGAGCAGTGGGTGGCTGAGCAACGGCAGGAAGTGGCCATGGCGCTGAAGCTGTGCCAGTCAAGTTTTAACCAACCGGTTGACATGAGCATCACCCCCCTGGGTGAGCGCCGCACGCTTGCGGTTGCCGCGCGGTTCTCGTGTGGCGTGGACGAGGAGATGGTGCGCCAGCTCTATGAGCAGTATTATCATGACCACAATTTTGTGTTCCTGGTAGACAGGCCCATAGTCACAGCCGATGTGGAAAACACCAACAAGTGCCTGATCCATCTCGAGAAAGACGAGACGCGCAGATTGCTTACCGTTCATGCCGTGATGGATGTGCTGCTCAAGGGCAGTGCGGGCAACGCGGTCCACTTGATGAACCTGTTGTTCGGCTTGCACGAGCGGGTGGGGCTGAGCCTCAAGGCAACTGGCTGTTAAATGAGTGATACATTATATATAATAACATAGTAAAACCATATACCATTAATTCTTATGTCAGTAAATAAAGTCATTCTGTTGGGCCGTGTGGGCAAAGACCCGGATGTGCGTTACGTCGCACAGAATCAGCCCGTAGCATCGTTTACGCTTGCCACTACCGACAGGGCCTATACCAATGCCAATGGTGTTCAGGTCCCCGAGCGTACTGAGTGGCACAATATCGTGATGTGGGGAAAGAACGCCGAGGTGGCCGAGCGTTACATCCGCAAGGGGACGCAGATCTACCTCGAGGGAAGGCTGCGCACCCGCGCGTGGGAAGACCGCAACCAGGTGAAGCGCTACACTACCGAGATCTATGTTGACACGTTTGAGTTGCTTGCCCGTCCTGCTACCGCACCCCAGCCTCAGCAGCCCCAACAGCCTGCCGGTAACCAGAACAACGGCGGCGCCACTCCCTTCTGATTCGCATAGCCCAAGAGAGTATAACCAATCAATAATCAATCACGGGACTCCTGCCTGGCAGGGGTCCCGTGATTGATGTTTCTGTGGAAAATGATTAAGCGGCAGTATCAGAGGAACTTGTCACCAAACTTGGTCTTCACATCATTGACATACTGCTTGATCTTCTGCTCCTCTTCCAGGGGGACAATGAGCAGCGCATCGTCAACGTCGGCGACGATATAGCCCTCAAGACCCGATGCCACCACGAGCTTGTCACCCTTGATGGCGACGATGTTGTTGTGGCTGTTAAACATGAGGGCCTTGCAGTTCTGGGTGACATTGCCGTCGCGGTTCTTGGGCGAGTGGTCGTAGAGTGAACGCCAGGTGCCCAGGTCGTTCCACCCAAAGTCCACCGTCTCTACAAAGACATTAGGAGCCTTCTCCATCACAGCAAAGTCGATGCTGATGCTGGGACTTTCCTCAAAGTGGCTGTTGATGTATTGCTGTTCCTGCTCGGTGCCGAAGAATTCCTGACCCCGCTCAAAGACCGCATTCACCTCGGGGGCGCAGTCGTTAAGGGCCTTGAGAATGCTGTCGGCGCTCCAGAAGAACATGCCCGAGTTCCAGAAGAACTCGCCTGACTTGAGGAACACGCGCGCCAGCTCCTCGTTGGGCTTCTCGGTAAACGTCTTGACGGCCGAGAAGTTGCCCTCGATGTGCTCACCCACTTGGATATAACCATAGCCGGTCTCGGGGCGGCTGGGCTTGATGCCCATAGTTACAAGGGCATCCTGATTCTCGATGAACTCAAATGCCTTGACAACGCTCTCCCTGTAGCGCTCCACATTCAGGATGAGGTGGTCGCTGGGAGCGACCATCATCTTGGCATCGGGATTGATGGCCTTGATGTGGTGGGCAGCCCATGCGATGCACGGCGCGGTGTTGCGGCGAACGGGTTCGAGCAGAATCTGTTTGGCACTGATTTCGGGAAGCTGCTCCTTGATGAGCGGCTCATACATCTCATTGGTGATGAGGATGATATTGTCTACGGGTACAATGCCTTGCATGCGGTCAAATGCCATCTGCAGCAGGCTGCGTCCGGTGCCGAAGAAGTCGAGGAACTGTTTGGGTTTTTCGGCTTTGCTGAAGGGCCAGAAACGGCTCCCCACGCCTCCACACATGATGACGCAATATAGGTTGTTATTCATTGTGTCGTTTCTCTATTTAAAGTTTGGTTGATAGTCGGTGGCAAAGGTACAAATAAAATCAGAGAGCATCCAATTACTGGACTCCTTTTTTCGGGTGAATTGCCATCCGTCACTATGGTAAGAGGAGGTATAAGCATCAAGGGAGCAAAACATCGGTAGAGATGTCTGCCCCCTTGTGGATATGATTCGTCGCCCTGACGTTACTCATTATAATAAATGGGCAACGTGCGGCTGATGCTTTGTTCCAGTGAGATGAGGGTCTCGGTAGCGGCAACGCCCTCGATGTGCTGGATGCGGTCGTTGACCAGCGACATCAGGTGCTCGTTGTCACGGGCATAGACCTTGATCATCATTGTATAATGTCCCGTAGTAAAGTGGCATTCAACCACTTCCTTGATCTTAAGCAGCTCGGGCACGACAGTGCGGTACATCGAGCCGCGCTCCAGAGTCAGTCCAATAAAAGTGCAAGTAGAGTACCCAAGAAGCTTGGGGTTTACATTATAACCCGATCCAGTGATAACCCCATCATCGATGAGACGCTGGATGCGTTGATGAACGGCGGCACGCGAAACACCACACACCTGAGCAACATCCTTGCTCGGTATGCGTGCGTTGTTCATTACAATTTCAAGAATTTTCTTGTCCAGAGTATCAATTTTTTCCATGAAACGAGAGTTTTCTATCACATTGCAAATGTAACCATTCTTTTTTAATGTTGCTATAGGTTTCGGTAAATATTTTTCAAAAAAAATCTCCGATTTTGGTTAATTGATTGTACAAGAAATACTTAACTATTCTATCATAGTTAAGGAAAAATGCCGATTAAGGGCTAAAATAGTGTTTATTTATGTGTGATTTTAACTGCTGTCGAGTGGATTAACCCGGTTTTGAACCTATCACTTGCAGTGGTGGAACACGCTCTGGGGCAGGGAACGCATATTGTAGCCAGAGGACATGGACTCGCCATAAGCACCCGCCGATCGGATGGCTATGATGTCCCCCCGACGGGTGAGTGGCAGGGAGCAGTCGTGGGCAAACACGTCACTCGACTCGCACACGGGACCGACGACGTCATACATTTCCCGGCTATTCTCCCGCGACGTGATATTCTGTATTTCGTGATGGGCTTGATACAGGGCCGGCCTGATTAAATCGGTCATGCCTGCATCAACGATGACAAACTTCTTATTGCGGTTCTCCTTGACATAGGTCACGCGCGTGATGAGTGAGCCGCATTCGCCCACGATGGCACGTCCTAACTCAAAGTGCAGCAGCTGGTTGTCCCTCAACTTGAGATGCTGCTTGAACGTGTTGAAATAGGTTTCGAAGTCGGGTAGGAGGTGCCTGTCGGGGTCGGTGTAATTGATTCCCAGGCCACCGCCCACGTTGATTATTTCGAATCTGATTCCACGTTGCTCAAACTGGTCGAGCAGCTTGTTGACCGTCTGGCAAAGCATGACATAGGGCTGCATCTGGGTGATTTGGGAACCGATGTGGAAGTGAAGGCCCCGCAGATGGATGTTGGGCAGTTGGAGCGCATGGTTCACAGCCGGCTCGAGCATCTCGATGTTGATGCCGAACTTGTCGTCGGCCGTTCCTGTTGTGATGTACTTGTGGGTGTGGGCATCGATGTCGGGGTTGACGCGGAAGGCGATATTTGCGGTCGTTCCCATCTCGCCAGCGAGTTCGTTGATGACCTCGAGTTCGGGGATGGATTCGACGTTAAAGCAACCGATGTCGTGCGATAGTCCCAAGCGTATTTCCCAGTCGGTTTTTCCCACCCCCGAGAAGTTCATTTCCTGGGGCTTGAAACCCGCCTGGATGGCGGCTTTTATCTCGCCACCGCTTACCAGGTCGGCGCCCAATCCATGGTTGGCTATTTCTTTGAGAATAAGTGGATTGCCATTGGCCTTAAGGGCATAATGAACCATGAATGGATAACCTGAGATGTGGCGGTTGATTTCCTCCAGTGTGGAGTGCAGCACATCCAGGTCATAGTAGTAAAACGGCGTTGGGGTCTTGTCAACAAGATCCATTGCGAAGCCATGATGATTTAACGCATCAAACATCTCAATTCTCTCCCTGTTTTGGGTCCTTAAATCAAATTGGCACACGATCCATTCCGGGTGTGTTGCCATTGCCTAATTCTATACTCTCGTTTGCGGCAGAATGGCAGGATGCCTTCTGATATCACGTGGCAAAAGTATTAAAAAAAACATTGAAAAAGTATTTATAAATCATAAATTCTATTAAAACACGACAAGCCCTGCTTTTTGTCGCTGTAATCGTTTTTTCATGCTCCACTTCCCTGCAATCAATTCACTTTGTCCCGAAGTGCCCAATTTAGAACTTTTTGCAGTTGTAAATTATTGACAACTTTAATATAAATCACTGATAATCAATGGTCGTAAACTTATTAACAGGGGGTGTTGAAAAATATTTTTTTGAAATTGCAAATTTTTAGGTTTTGCGATTGTAAATTATCGAAAAAAATGTTGTACCTTTGGAGTCCTCAAAAAAGCGAGGCAAAAGTCAACACACCAGATACAGCAATGGAAACACCTGTTTACCACATCCCCGCCCTGCTCTCTGAAACGATAGCTGGGCTTGCCATCAAACCTGATGGCACCTATGTGGACGTTACCTTTGGCGGTGGCGGCCACAGCCGTGCCATTATGGAGCACCTGGGCCCCGATGGCCGACTCGTCGGGATGGATCAGGATATGGACGCTTGGTCCAACCGTTTGGATGACGGGAGGTTTACATTTGCACACGGAAACTTCGCCTACCTGCACAATTTCCTCAGGTACTACGGTATCGAGCGAGTTGACGGAATCCTTGCCGACCTGGGAGTGTCGTTCCACCACTTCGACGATGTGGAACGCGGCTTCACCTTCCGTGCCGACGCGCCGCTCGACATGCGCATGAACCGCAACGCGTCGTTCACCGCCCGTGACCTCTTGAACACCTATGACGTGGACCGCCTGGCAGATGTCCTGTACCTGTATGGCGAGTTACGCCAGTCGCGCCGCCTCGCCGCCGCTATCGTCAAGGCGCGCCCCCTGGCCACAACCGGCCAACTGGTTGACGTCGTCCGCCCCCTGCTCAAACCCTCCCAGGAGAAGAAAGAGCTCTCGATGGTATTCCAGGCGCTACGCATCGAGGTCAACGGCGAGCTTGACGCCCTGCGCAAGCTGTTGGCTCAGTCTGTCGATGTGCTCAATCCCGGTGGCAGGCTTGCCATCATCACCTACCACTCCCTGGAGGACAGACTGGTCAAGAACTTCATGCGCACCGGCAACGTCGAGGGCAAGCAGGAGAAGGACTTCTATGGCCGCGTCAACACGCCGTGGCGTGTGGTCACGGGCAAGGTCATTGCTCCGAGTGACGACGAGGTGGCCCGCAATCCCCGTTCGCGCAGTGCCAAGTTGCGCGTTGCCGAGCTCGTGGAGCAACCGGCCAGAGGCAATAAACACCAGTAATAAATTACCCTTAATGCATCAATTCAAAACCGATGAGTGAGAAAAAAAACGCAGCATCAGCAGGAAAAAAAGCCGGGAAAGACATCTTCCAAGGCCGTTTATTTTCGCTTGACTTCTTCAAGCGGAATGCGGTGTACATCATTGCTCTGGTGGTGATGACACTGGCCTACATCGCCAACAAGTTTGTCTGCCAGAGCAGCATGCAGGAGGTCATGAACCTCAAGGTCGAGCTGGCCAATGCCCAGACCGACCTCGTGAACGCGAGTGCCAACTACAACTCGATGATTCTCGAGAGCGAGATGACCAAGCTCATGAGAGAGAAGCACATGGACCTGGCAGCCCCCGAAGATCCCCCATATGAGCTGAAGTCCAAGTGAAGTATTGACTATACCTAACCCCAGTAAACAATCACAGCAATGAAACAGAACAATAAGCGCCATATTCTGGTCAGGTACGGACTCGTCGTGGGATTCATGCTCCTGTTCTCCACGATGATCGTCTGGAACCTGTTCAAGACCACGACCATTCAGGCCCATGCCTGGAAGTTGAAGGCCGACTCGATCCTGACCATCACCACGCCCATCGAGCCCGAGCGTGGCAAGCTCCTCGCCGATAACGGGACTGTGCTGGCAGCCAACCTGCAGTACTACGTGCCCCGCATCGACTGGTTTACCGACGGCATCAAGCTTGATACCCTGATGAAGGACATCGGCCCGTTGTGTGATAGCCTTGCCGCATTTGACAACTCAATGACGGCCGAGCAGTGGCGGGCCAAGATATTGGGAGACCGCGAGCGCATCCTGGAGGCTGCGACGAACCCCGCGCCCGGCAAGAAGGCCAAGAAGAACCGCGCCTACAAGTTGTTCCCGCGGATGCTCACCCACAAGGAGTATGAGCGCGTGCGCCGTTTCCCCTTCCTGCGCAGGGCCAAGAACAAGAACGGCTTCTACTACGAGATGCACAACCGCCGCATCAAGCCCTATGGCAACATGGCGGCACGTAGTATCGGCAACGTGGGCCAGAACGAGACGAGTTCCAGCATCCATGGCCATTCAGGTCTGGAGATGGCACTTGACTCGCTGCTCTACGGCAAGCCTGGCAAGGCCCGCAATATCCAGCTCACCAACGGCATCGTCAGGGCCGAGAGCCAGCCAGCCGTCAAGGGATATGACATCACCACGACCATCAACGTCCAGTTGCAGGATATCGTGGAGAACGAGCTCAATGACATGTGCATCGAGACGGGTGCCGATTGGGGTACCTGTGTCCTCATGGAGGTGGCTACCGGCGAGATCAAGGCCATCAGCAACCTGGAGCTTGACCCGACCACGGGCAACTATGTCGAGGGTGTGAACCACGCCGTGCTGGGCTATGAGCCAGGCTCGGTAGTCAAGACCATCTCGATGATGGTGGCCCTCGAGGACGGTATCGTCGACAACATCGAGGAGCCTATCGTCACGGGTTCGACATGGACCTATGCTGGCGGCAACCCCATTACCGACAGCCATGGTGGTGCCACGCGAACCCCGAGGCAGATTATCGAGACCTCGTCCAACATCGGTATGGCCAAGATCATCGTCAAGAAATATGACAAGGACCCGCAGGGTTTCCGCAAGCGTCTGGAGGAGATGGGCTTCTTTGAGCCTTTCCACTCGGGAATCGCCGGCGAGACCACGCCTTGGTTCCAGGATGCCGCCATCAAGAATGGCGGTCGCGTGACCCTGTCCCGTCAGGCCTATGGCTACGGTTCGCGCATTCCGCCGTTGTGCACCCTGGCGATGTACAACGCCATTGCCAACGACGGCAAGTATGTGCGTCCCCACTTGTTCAAGAAGCTTTCCCGTGAGGGTGAGCCCGACTCGATCATTCCTGTAACCTACATCCGCAAGCAGGTGTGCTCGCCCGAGAATGCCCGCAAGCTGCGCATCATGCTCCACGATGTGGTGTGGGGCAGCCATGGTACCGCCCGCCACTGGGTACAGGACGACAAGGTCGAGATTGCCGGCAAGACGGGAACCGCGTTTGACGTCATCGGCGGCAAGTACGGCAGCAAGAAGCGTCTTGCCTTCTGCGGCTTCTTCCCCTATGACAAGCCCAAATACTCGTGCATCGTGCTCATGCTGGGTGCCGACCGTGGTGCTGGTGCCAGCAGTGGTATGGTGCTGAGAAACGTGGCCCACAAGATGTATGCCCGTGGCCTGTTGGACATCAACTCCGACTACAGGACCGAGGGCAAGGGCGACAAGAAAGCCAAGGATGACAAGGAAGTGAAGAGTTATCCCACCTTCTTTGCCTCGATGAGTGACCGCGCCGCCAAGAATGTCAAGCACGGCCTGTCCGTGAAGACGTCTCATTGCTATGTCCGTCCCGCCAAGATCGAGAAGGGAGTTCCCGACGTCGTGGGTCTGAGCATCCGCGAGGCCATCAAGATCCTGGAGGATGCGGGACTCGTCGTGAACTTCACCGGATCGGGCATGGTGACCAGCCAGAGCCTCTCGGCAGGTTCGCATTATGCCCGCGGTCAACGCATTAGTTTAAGATTAAGAAATTCCTAACCCACAGTAATCATCATGAAGAAATTATCACAACTGATCACGTCTATCAAGCCCATCCGAGTGGTGGGTAATACCGATATTGAAATCACCGATGTCGTCAATGACTCGCGCAAAGCCCGTGAGGGTATCCTGTTTGTCGCCGTCAAGGGTGTCGCCGTGGACTCTCACCGCTTTATCGCCGATGTCATCGCTGTCGGCGCCCGTGCCATTGTGTGCGAGGAATTGCCCGAGAAATTGCATGACTATGTGACCTACGTCCAAGTGGACAACAGCGTTGTCGCCCTGGCCCACATTGCCGACGAGTGGTTTGACCACCCGTCAAGGAACCTGCGTCTGGTGGGCGTTACCGGCACTAACGGCAAGACGACCACCGCCACGCTGCTCTATGAGATGGCACGCCTGATGGGCTACAAGGCAGGACTGCTCTCAACGGTCAAGAACATCATCGACACCCGTGAAGAGACAGCCAAGCAGACCACGCCCGACCACTTGACCCTCAACCGCCTCCTGCACGAGATGGTGCAGGCCGGTTGCGAGTATGCCTTCATGGAAGTGAGCTCCCACGCGTGTGTGCAGCGCCGTATCGAGGGCATCACCTTTGCCGGCGGCATTTTTACCAACCTCACCCGTGACCACATGGACTTCCACAAGACGGTGGACAACTACATCGCGGCCAAGAAGATGTTCTTTGACATGCTGCCCGATGGCGCTTTTGCCCTCGTCAATGCCGACGACAAGGTGGGTGAGGTGATGTTGCAGAATACCCGAGCCTCCAAGTACCGCTACTCCCTGCGCTCGATGGCCGACTTCAAGGGCCGCATCGTGGAGTCGCGCCTGGATGGCACGACGCTCGAGCTCAACGGCAACCAGGTTGAGGTGCTCTTCACGGGCCGCTTCAATGCCTACAACCTGCTGTCGGTCTATGGCGCGTCGCTGCTGCTCGGCTTCGACCCGCAGCAGGTGCTTGTCAAGATGAGCCTGCTCGAGCCTGTTGCCGGCCGCTTCCAGACGTTGCGTTCGCCCCGTGGCTATACCGCCATCGTGGATTATGCCCACACCCCCGACGCTCTGATCAACGTGCTTGACACCATCCGTGAAGTCGTGGGCACATCGGGACACATCATCACCGTGTGTGGCTGTGGCGGTAACCGCGACGCCGGCAAGCGCCCCATCATGGCGAGGGAATCGGCCGTGCGTAGCGACCGTGTGATTCTCACCAGCGACAATCCCCGCAACGAGGACCCCGATGAGATCCTGCGCCAGATGGAGGAAGGTCTGCCCGACGAGAACCGCCTGACCACCCTGACCATCACCGACCGTCGCCAAGCCATCCGCACGGCGTGCCAGCTCGCCCGGATGGGCGACGTGGTGCTTGTGGCTGGCAAGGGCCATGAGGATTACCAGGAAATCAAGGGCGTCAAGCACCACTTCGATGACCGCGAGCAGGTGCTGGAGGTCTTTGAGGCCGAAACCAAGTGAGATTATTAACCCCTTCACTACAAGGATATGCTTTATCATCTTTTTCATTATCTGGAGCAATATCACCATGTCAGTGGTGCACGCCTGTTTGAGTATATCACATTCAGGTCGGGCTTCGCATTCATCCTCTCGCTGTTCATTGGCATCGTGATAGGCCGTCGCATCATCTTCAGGCTCAAGAATCACCAGATGTGTGACAAGGAGCGCGATGAGAAACTGGGCGGTAATTCTGCCAAGCAGGGTACTCCCACCATGGGCGGTATCATTATCATCATCTCGATACTCGTGCCCTGTCTGCTGTTGGGAAAACTCAACAACGTCTATATGCTGCTCATGATTGTGTCCACCCTGTGGTGCGGCGCGCTGGGCTTTGCCGATGACTACATCAAGGTCTTCCACCACAACAAGGAGGGTCTCAAGGGCAAGTTCAAGATTGTCGGCCAGGTGGGTCTGGGCATCATCGTTGGCCTGACCATGTATCTGAGTCCTGCCATTGTCATGAATGAGAACGTGCATGTGACTAACCGCAACGAGACCCCCGAACTGGTGGAGGTCCACAAGTCACAGGCTGTCAAGGCAACAAAGACCACACTGCCGTTTGTCAAGAACCACAACTTTGACTACGCCTACTTCACTGGCTGGATGGGCAAGTACAAGCAGTTGGGCGGCTGGCTCCTGTTCATCCTGGTGACCATCTTTGTGATCACTGCAGTGAGCAACGGTGCCAACTTGACTGACGGTGTGGACGGATTGGCGACAGGAACCTCGGCGATTATAGGCGTTGCCCTGGCGATCATGTGCTATCTGGGTGGTAACGTCATCTATTCGTCTTACTTGAATATCATGTACATCCCAGATAGCAGCGAATTGGTAGTGTATGCCGCGGCATTCATCGGTGCGACAATCGGCTTCCTGTGGTATAACTCCTATCCGGCCCAGGTGTTCATGGGCGACACGGGCAGCCTGTGCTTGGGCGGCATTATTGCCGTGTTTGCCGTGCTCATCCGCAAGGAGTGGCTCATCCCCCTGTTGTGCGGCATCTTCCTCATCGAGGAGCTGTCGGTCATCCTGCAGGTATGGTATGTCAAGCGTCACAAGGGCAAGAACATGCGCCTGTTCAAGATGACGCCCCTGCATCACCACTTTACCATCGATCCGGCCAAGATCACGTGGGATTACAAGGTCAAGATTCCTGATCACCGCATCCCCGAGGCCAAGATCGTGATGCGTTTCTTCCTGGTGAGCATCATGCTCGCGGCATTGACCTTTGTGACTCTCAAGATACGTTAAACAAGCAAAAATCACAATACAATAATGGCAACCAAACGATTAGTAGTATTGGGTGGCGGCGAGAGCGGCGCTGGAGCCGCTGTGCTCGCCCGCGTGAAGGGTATGGACGTGTGGCTGAGCGATGCCGGCAACATCGGACAGGCCTATAAGGATCTGCTCAATCAATATGATATCGCATGGGAAGAGGGTGGCCACACCCCCGAGAAGATTCTCAATGCCGACGAAATTGTCAAGAGCCCCGGTATCCCCGACACGGCTCCCATGGTGGCTCAGGCAATCGAGAAGGGTATTCCCATCGTGAGCGAGATTGAGTTTGCCGGACGGTATACCGATGCCAAGATGGTCTGCATCACCGGCAGCAACGGTAAGACCACAACCACCAAGCTCACCTACCATATCTTCAAGAAGGCGGGCCTCAACGTGGGCCTGGCCGGCAACGTGGGCCGCAGCCTGGCGTTGCAGGTGGCTACCGAGCACCATGACGTGTACGTTATCGAGTTGAGCAGTTTCCAGCTCGACAACATGTATGAGTTCAAGGCCAATGTGGCCGTGCTGCTCAACATCACGCCTGACCATCTGGACCGCTATGATTACAAGATGGAGAATTATGCCGCCGCCAAGTTCCGCATTACCCAGAACCAGACGGGCGACGACTCTTTCATCTTCTGGAAGAACGACCCCATCATTGCCTCACAGCTGCACCAGCACAATCTCGAGTCAAAGCTGCTGAGCTTCACTGCCGACGATGATCAGAACAATGCCGCATGGGTACATGATGGCGTGCTCAACTTTGACATCGACGGCGACCATTGGGACATCCCGCGTGAGCAACTGTCGCTCAAGGGCCTGCACAACGTCTATAACACCATGGCGGCAGGTCTGTCGGCCCAGGTGTTTGATATCCGCAAGGATGTCATCCGTGAAGCATTGGCCGATTTCGAGGCTGTGCCCCATCGCCTGGAGTATGTCGATACGGTCGATGGCGTCCGCTACATCAACGACAGCAAGGCGACCAATGTGGATGCCTGCTGGTATGCCCTCGAGAGCGTCAATGAACCTTGTGTGCTCATCCTGGGCGGCATTGACAAGGGCAACGATTACAGCCAGATCGAGCCCCTGGTCAAGGAGAAGGTGACAGCCATCGTCTGCTTGGGCAAGGACAATGCCAAGCTGCATGAGTTCTTTGACGGCAAGGTACCCGTGGTGACCGATGCCACCAGCATGCCCGAGTGCATGGACAAGTGCCGCCAGCTGGCTCACGAAGGCTCGACCGTGCTGCTGTCGCCGTGCTGTGCCAGCTTTGACCTGTTCAACGGCATGGCCGACCGTGGCAACCAGTTCAAGGAGTGTGTCAAGAAGATGAAAGCGTAACAATAAGAGACACTATAAACACAGATATCAATTACCCCTATATCTATGTCTGCTAACGAAAAGACAAATAAATACACCGAGATTTCCCAGAAGTATGGAGACCCATGGATCTGGGGCATCTACATCGCGCTGATCATTATCTCCATCATCGAGAGTTACAGTGCTTCGAGCCGTGAGATTGCGGCCCAGGGCATCTATGTGCCCATCATCAAGCAATGCATCTTCCTGGGTGCAGGCGCCATTGGCGTCTTCTGGCTCCAGCGACTGGACTACAACAAGCCGTTGTTCCTGTACCTGATGATACCTGGACTGGCTGTGGTCACGGTCATCAGCCTGATTTATGTGATGTTCTTCGGTGAAATCATCAATGGCGCCCGCCGTGCGATGACGATTATCCCCGGCCTGCTCACCCTGCAGCCTGCCGAGCTTGCCAAGTTGTCGATTGTCACCATACTGTCCTACATCTTTGCCAAGTCCCAGAAGAATCAGGACATCAGCAACAAGGGCCTGTTTGCAGCGGCAGTAGCCGTTGGCCTGTATGGCGCGTTGATGATCAAGAGTGGCTTGACCAACACGTTGCTGCTCATCGCCATCAGTGGTTCGATGCTGCTTATCGGCGGTGCCCGTTTAAAGAAAATCGGCATTCTGATGGTCATCTTCGGCATCATGTTCGGCTTCTTTGTCATCATCAAGCATAACAACGACAAGAAGGAAGAGATGTTCAATGAGACGCAACGCGAGATGATGGTTAACGTGCCGTCGGACGAGAATACCGCTTCCAAGAGCGATTTTGGCCGCTCGAAAACCTGGATGAACCGCCTTATGGAATGGTGGAACAGCGACTCGCTGGTTTACCGCCCCATCACGCCCAAGAACCAGCAGGAGATGTTCTCCCGCATGGCTCAGGCCCATGGTGGCCCCCTGGGCTGCGGTATCGGCAAGTCGCGTGAGTGCAGCCGCCTGCCGCTGGCCTTCAGTGACTATATCTACTCGATTATCGTCGAGGAGACAGGTCTGATAGGCGGTATCTTTGTGCTGTTACTCTACCTGTCCCTATTGGGCCGCGCTGCCATGATTGTGCGGCGCAGCAAGCGTGTACTGCCCTCATTGCTTGTCATTGGTATGGCGTCGTTCATCACGTTCCAGGCCCTGTTCCACATGGCCATCAACGTGGGCGTGTTCCCCGTTTCGGGACAGCCGTTGCCCCTTATCTCCAAGGGTGGCACGTCGATTATCGTGATTAGTATCGCCTTTGGCGTGATGCTGAGCGTGAGCCGCACCATCGCCAACTACGGAAACAAGAAAAATAAGGTTGAAGAGGCTCCCATTATCGAGGGCCTGGATGCCGTGAACCCAACAGAAATTCCCCCCAAAAATGTCTGGAAATAATCAACAACAATTCAACGTGCTGGTGAGCGGTGGCGGCACTGGAGGTCATATCTTCCCCGCTCTGTCTATCGCCAACGAGGTGCGCCGTCGTTATCCCGAGGCCAATATCCTGTTTGTGGGAGCCGAGGGCCGTATGGAAATGGAAAAAGTGCCTGCCGCCGGCTATAAGATTATCGGTCTGCCGGTGAGCGGCTTTGACCGCAAGAACCTGTTGCGCAATTTCAAGGTGGTTGCCCGCTTGCTCAAGAGCATGGGCATGGCGCGCAGCATCCTCAAGGACTTCAAGCCCGATATCGCCATCGGTGTGGGAGGCTATGCCAGCGGTCCCATGCTCAAGGCTGCACAGAAGCAAGGCATTCCCACCCTCCTGCAGGAGCAGAACTCATTTGCTGGAGTGACCAACAAGCTGCTGGCCGCACGTGCCGACTGCATCTGTGTCGCCTATGAGGGCATGGAGCGTTTCTTCCCCGCCGACAAGATTGTGTTAACGGGAAATCCCGTTAGGCGTAACCTGCTGGATTGTGGCGCCACACCCGAACAGGCCCGACAGGCGATGGGCGTGGATCCCAACAAGAAGACCATCCTCATCATCGGCGGTAGCCTGGGTGCCCGCACCATTAACAACGCCATCATCGAGGGCTTGAGCAAGATAGGCGAGGCCTATAATGTTCAGGTCATCTGGCAGACGGGCAAGTTCTATGACCAGCAGTGCAGTGAGGCTTTGCGGGCCTCGGGCGTGAAGAATGTAGTGCAGATGCCATTCATCAGCAACATGGACATGGCCTACCGTGCCGCCGACCTCGTAGTGTCGCGTGCTGGTGCCAGCTCCATCTCGGAGTTGCAGCTCCTGGGCAAGGCCGCCATCCTTGTTCCCTCGCCCAATGTGGCCGAGGACCATCAGACCAAGAATGCCATGGCCCTGGTCAAGCACGATGCCGCAATCATGGTCCGAGACGCCGATGCGGCTGCCCAACTCGTGGATACCATGCTCGACACCGTTGTGGATGCCGACAAGACGGCACAACTGGGCAATAATGTCGAGAAGATGGCGCTGAGGGATGCTGCCGAGCACATCGTTGACGAGGTAGAGAAAATTATCAAGCGTAATAAAGCATAACCTAATTCAATTGGAAATGAAGGACTTTGATTCATTATATTTTGTGGGAGCGGGCGGCATCGGCATGGCTGCCCTGGAACGCTACTTCCTGGCGATGGGCAAACGCGTCGCTGGCTATGACCGCACCCCCAGCGAGCTGACCGAAGCCTTGCAGCGCGAGGGCGTTCACATCGACTTTGACGAGAACCCCGATCTCATCCCCGATTACTGCCGTGACCCCGAGCGCACGCTGGTGGTCTATACTCCTGCTGTGCCCGACAGCCATCAGGGACTGACCTACTTCCGCAACCATGGTTTCGATGTCCTCAAGCGTGCCGCTCTGTTGGGTGTCGTCACCCATCATTCCCGCGGCCTGTGCTTCGCGGGCACCCATGGCAAGACCACCACGTCGAGTATGGCGGCCCATATCCTGCACAGTTCGGGCATAGGCTGCAATGCCTTCCTGGGTGGCGTGTTGCGCAACTATAACAGCAATTTCCTGTTGTCCACCACCAGTCCGTTCTCGGTTATCGAGGCCGACGAGTTTGACCGCTCATTCCACCACCTGCGTCCCCATGTGGCAGTGGTGACCTCGACCGACCCCGACCATCTGGATATCTACGGCACCGCCGAGAACTATCTCGAGAGTTTCGCCCATTTCACCGAGCTTATCCAGCCTGGTGGCGCCCTCATCGTCCACACAGGGCTGGCCCTGAAACCCAGGGTAGGGGAGAACGTCAAGACCTATACTTACAGCCGTGACGAGGGAGACTTCCATGCCGTCAACATCCGCAAGGGTGACGGTGAAATCACCTTTGACCTAGTGACCCCGTGGGAGACGCTGGCCGACATCAGCCTGGGTGTGCCCGTTGACATCAATATCGAGAATGCTATTGCTGCGATGGCCGCTTGCCGCCTGGTTGACACCCCGTTAGAGGCCATGCGTGACGCCATTGCCACCTTCCAGGGCCCCAAGCGCCGATTTGAGTTCTGGCTCAAGGAACCTGGCAGTCATGGCAAGGTGATGATCGACGATTATGCCCATCATCCCGGTGAGCTGCAGGCCAGTATCAAGTCGGTGCGTGACTTGTATCCCGACAGGCGGCTGACCGTGATTTTCCAGCCCCACCTGTACACCCGCACGCGTGATTTCGCTCCTGGTTTCGCCCAGGCGCTCTCGCTGGCCGATGAGGTGATTCTGTTACCCATCTATCCCGCCCGAGAGGAGCCCATCCCCGGAGTGACCAGTGAAATGATACTGGAAAAGATAACAAGTGCTAAAAAAAGCATTTACTCAAAAGAAAATTTGATTAAGTCAATACATTTGAGTAATTTTGACGTCTTATTGACAGCAGGTGCCGGCGATATCGCCAATCTGCTGCCTGAAATATGCAATGAATTCAAGAAACAAGGACATTGAAACGGCTGATACAAAATATCATTCTGCTTGTCATGGCGATTGCGCTCACCACGGGAATCCTGTGGGCGCGCGGCAAGTCGCATGATGAGATTTGCTCCAAGGTCGAGGTTGAGGTAATCAACGCCGACAGCACGTCGTTTGTCACGCCTCAAGGTGTCCTTAACGACCTGCGTGAGCAAGGCGTCAAGCTCAAGGGCAAGTACATGGGGAAGATCGATGCTTCCAGCATCGAAGAAGCCCTGCGTCAGTCTCCCTATCTGGAGAATGCCGACTGCGTGAAATGTCAGGACGGACGTGTCCTGATACGCGTAAGTCAGCTCGTGCCGGTGTTGCGTGTGTTTGACGGTGACGCTTCCTACTATGTTAACCGGGCAGGCAAGCGCATGGGGGCAACCAGTTTTTACCATTGTGACGTGCCCGTGGTACAAGGTCATTTCACCCGCAAGTATCCCGTGACACGGTTGCTGCCCCTCATCGACTATATCGAGAAGGATTCATTGCTCCACTCACTGGTGACGATGTACCAGGTGCGTGACACCAACAACATCATCATTGTGCCCAACTTCAGTGGTCATGTGGTCAATATAGGCAATGCCGACGGCTTTGAGAACAAGTTTGCCAAGCTCAAGCTGTTTTACAGCGAGGTCCTGCCCAAGAAGGGCTGGAATACCTATGACACCATCTCGGTCAAGTGGAACCACCAGATTGTCGCTACCAAGCGCGTCAAGGCTGTCCGACAGATCTTTGATTATGACCCCGAGGATGACGAGCAGGCCCCCGACATGCAGACGATGGCATTAGGCGCCGCCCCCGAGGCCGCGCAGGCCGCCGAGAGCAAGAAAGAGGAGCCCAAAAAGGAAGAGACCAAGAAAGAGGATTCCAAGAAGGAAGAATCCAAAAAGGATAAGCCTGCCGGCAATGACGCCAACAAGAAGAAAAGTTAACAACCAAAATAAAAACAATTAAAAAATACATATCAATCATTTTATGGAAAAGAACCAATACATTGTAGCACTTGAAATCGGGAGCTCCAAGATCGTTGGAGCAATTGCCGAGAAAACTTCGGCTGGATACTTGAGTGTAAAGCACTTGCAAGAAGAGAGGCATCTCAATAGCGTGAGATACGGAATCGTGCAGAATGTCGAGAACATCAAGAGCAGCATCAACCGCATCGTCAAGAACCTTGAGGGCATGGTTGACGGCCGCATTACCAAGGTGTATATGGGCGTGAGCGGCAGGTCGCTGCACAGCAGCGTGAGCGAGGTGAACCGCAGCGTGGGGTCCACCGAGCCTATCACCAGCGAGCTCATCGACCGCATCATCCACGATGCCACCAGTACCCCAATCCGTAACCACGACACGGTGGACATCGTTCCACGTGCCTATTATGTCGATAAGGTTGAAACGACCAACCCCGTCGGCCAGTTTGGCTCTTCCATAAAAATCAAGGTCAACCTCATTGTTGCCAAGCCCGCACTCAAGCTCAACTTGAACCGCTTGATGACCTTCGGTATCCCCGTCAAGGATTACATCGTTACCCCGTTAGCAGTAGCAGAGAATATCTTGACCGACAGCGACCGTGAACTTGGTTGCATGTTGGTGGACATAGGTGCCGAGACCACGACCGTGGCCATCTACAAGAACGGCGCGCTCATCTATCTGAACACCCTGCCCCTGGGCGGCCGCAACTTGACGCGTGACGTGATGATTGGTCTTAGCGTCCTCGAGGAAACTGCCGAGAATGTCAAGAAGAACATTAATAATCCGCTTGACCCCAGCAACGTGAGCGACGTGACAATCGAGGGTTTAAGTGCCCGCGAAGCCGCAAACTATATTGCTGCCCGCACGGGTGAGATCATTGCCAACATCAACCAGCAGCTGGCTGATGCAGGCGTTTCGGCCGACAGCATCCAGAGCATCGTCCTCATCGGCGGTGGCGCACATCTGGGAGGCTTGCAGCAGAAACTTGAGGAAACCATCAAGATCAAGGTGCGCATGGGCCAGAACCCGGTTACGCTCAACATCCTTAACAACGAGATCAACCGTCTGGAGTACATCGAGGTGTTCTCGCTGTTGGCCAAGGCTGCCGACATGATTCCTGTAGGTGAGACCTGCGTCGAACTCAACAAGTATGAGGATGGTCCCGTGTTAGAGGGCAGCAACTATCCACAACGCGAGGAACCGACACAACCCCGTAAGCCTGAAAAGACCAAGGAGCCCAAGGAGCCTAAATCCCGTAAGCCCTGGTCGAAGTGGACCGAGAAACTCAAAGGCCTCATGACCGAGGATGATGACGAAGAACAGTAGTCCAAAAGTGTAAAAGAACCATTCACCCTAACTTAAAAATAAATACAACACAATATGCAAGATAGTAAGAATATTTTCGGTGCACGCGAGCCCGGACAGGACATCATGTCAACGCTGGACCAGAATTCAGGTTTCCAGGACAAGGAGAAATCACGCACCATCATCAAGGTGATGGGTGTCGGTGGCGGTGGTAACAATGCCATCAACCACATGTATATGCAGAATATTGAGGGCGTGTCGTTTGTCGTCCTCAATACCGACCGCCAGCAGCTCAACGAGTCACCGGTGCCCAACCGCGTGCTGCTGGGACCGAACACGACCCACGGCCTGGGTGCAGGTAACATCCCCGAGACCGCCAAGCGCGCCGCCGAGGAGAGCGAGAATGAAATCGCACAACTGTTTGACGACGATACCAAGATGGTGTTCATCACCGCTGGTATGGGTGGTGGTACCGGTACTGGTGCAGCGCCCGTTGTCGCCCGCATCGCCCACGAGAAGGGTGTCCTCACCATTGGTATCGTGACGATTCCCTTCCTGTTCGAGGGGCCCAAGAAGATTCTCAAGGCGCTTGCCGGTGCCGACGAGATGGGCAAGTATGTTGACGCTCTGCTCATCATCAATAACCAGCGCCTGACCGAAATCTACAGTGACCTCGACTTCACTAACGCCTTCGGTAAGGCCGATGATACCTTGACCACCGCAGCCCGCAGCATCAGTGACCTGATTACCGTGCGTGGTGTGATCAACCTTGACTTTAACGACGTGAACACGACCCTGCGCAATGGTGGCGCCGCTATCATCAGTTCGGGTTATGGTACGGGCGAACGCCGTGTTACCAAGGCTATCGAGGACGCCCTCGAGTCACCGTTGCTCAAGAACCGCGACGTTTACGGTTCCCGCAAGATCTTGATGAACGTCTATTTCAACCCCAACAGCGGTTCACCCCTGTTGATGAAGGAGCTTAACGAGATTCAGGAGTTCATGGCCAACTTCGACCAGGAGGTTGACGTGATTTGGGGTACCGCCCACGACCTCTCGCTCGAGGAGCAGATCAAGGTGACCGTGCTGGCTGCCGGTTTCAACGTGTCGCTTGACAAGGAAGCTCCCACACCCACGATTTCGCCTCGTCGCGAGGTCGCTGCCACCCGCTCCACGGTATCTAATCCTACCGACCGTCTCGTGCGTGAATATGGTGAAAGAGCCATCAAAGATCAGGTCCTGGCCCAGAACCGTGCTCGCTACATCGTGCTCACACCCGATCAAATGGACGATGATGATATGATCGACATGATTGAGAAGAATCCCACCTTTGGCCGCAAGCCTGACTTCCGTAGCCAGATTAAGGAGCGCCAGCAGAATGCCAGCCAGGAGCGCCCTGTCGAGGTGCCCAAGGCGCCCAAACGCGGTGGTGGAAACGGTGATTCCCAGACCATCGATTTCGGTGAATAATTGCAGTATAACATATATTTATATTATAAGGTATAACAGAATAAATGCTGACATTACAACTTATTAACCAGGACCCCGAGGACGTGATTCGCCGCCTCGCCGTCAAGCAGTTTGACGGGCGTGAACCCATTATGCGCATTGTGGAACTGGACAAGCAGCGCCGTGCCCTGCAGAAGCAGCGCGACGACAATGCTGCTGTGCTCAATAAAATGGCCGCCCAGATCGGTGTCCTCATGAAGCAGGGCAACCGTGACGAGGCCGAGAACGTCAAGTCCCAGGTAGCAGCCCTCAAGGCCACTAACAAGGAAATTGACGACAACCTGAGCGCCGCTCAGGACGAGATCAACGACATCCTGCTGAGCGTGCCCAATGTACCTTACAGCGGTGTGCCCGAGGGCAAGAGTGCCGAGGATAACGTGGTTGAGAAGACTGGTGGCAAGATGCCTGAGCTGGGCGAGGATGCTCTGCCTCATTGGGATCTGGCCAAGAAGTATAACCTCATTGATTTTGACCTGGGTGTCAAGATCACAGGTGCTGGATTCCCCGTCTATGTGGGCAAGGGTGCACGCCTGCAGCGTGCCCTGGTTCAATTCTTCCTCGACGAGGCTGGAAAGGCCGGTTATGTCGAGATTGAACCGCCCTTTGTGGTCAACGAGGCTTCAGGTCTGGGAACGGGTCAGCTGCCCGACAAGGAGGGTCAGATGTACCACTGCCAGGTGGACAACTTCTACCTGATTCCCACAGCCGAGGTTCCCGTGACCAATATGTACCGTGACGTTATCATCCCACAGGAGGAATTGCCCAAAAAGAATTGCGCGTTCTCGGCATGTTTCCGTCGTGAGGCTGGTTCTTACGGTAAGGACGTGCGCGGTCTGAACCGCCTGCACCAGTTCGACAAGGTCGAGATTGTACGCATCGAGAAGCCCGAGAATTCCTATGCTGCCCTCGAGGAGATGAAGGACCATGTTCAGGGCCTGCTCGAGAAACTGGAACTGCCGTGGCACATCCTGCGCCTGTGTGGTGGTGACACGAGCTTTACCAGCGCCATTACCTTCGACTTTGAGGTGTGGTCGGGCGCTCAGCAACGCTGGCTCGAGGTGAGCAGCGTCTCCAACTTCGAGACCTATCAGGCCAACCGCCTCAAGTGCCGTTACCGTGGTGATGACAAGAAGACTCACCTGTGCCACACCCTGAACGGTTCGGCATTGGCACTGCCGCGCATTGTGGCCGCCTTGCTCGAGAACAACCAGACACCTGAGGGCATCCGCATCCCTGCCGCCCTGCAGCGCTACACTGGATTTGACATTATCGACTGATTTCACGATAAGGCTTTAGGCTTTAGGTTTTAGGCTACAGGGGAGCATCCGCTACCTGACACCTAAAGCCTAAAGCCTAATATCTGATAAAACCCAGCATCCGATTGATGAAAAGACAGGCTTGGCTCGATTACATGAAGTTCATCGCCATGTTTATGGTGGTGGTGTACCACACGCCACCACGCTATGACACGGCCCGTGAGGTGGCCCTATTTAACATGGGTGCTCCTGTCTTTTTCTTTGCCGCCGGGTATCTTTTCAATATAGCCAAGCAGAAGAATTTCTTCACCTTCCTGCGCCATCGGGCACGGCAGATTCTGGTGCCCTATACCACCTTCTTCATTATTTTTTATGCCTTGTGGCTTGCCGTGGGGCGCCGAATGGCTGGTCCCGAAGAAATGGCCATCGACACGATGACGCCGCTGTGGCAGTTCCTGCAAGGTACACCTGATGTGGTCCTGGGTCCCTTCTGGTTCCTGGCGGCCCTGTTCACCATGCAGGTCATCTATTATCCGGTCAAGAAGTTCCTGCCTGACATGTGGCCCCTTGCTGTTGCGCTGATGTTGAGCCTGTCGCTGCTCATCCTGCCCGACCTGCCCTGGCTGCGCTATTGGAACCTGGACAAGGCATTGCTCTACATGCCGATTTATGCGCTCGGCAACTGCTGTAAGCCGCTGGCCGATCGATTTGACTTCTCCACAACTGGTCGTTCCCTGTTATGGCTGCTTCTTGCCGTGTTGGGTCTGGGATTCCTGGTCATCGCTCCGCTGACCATCGACCGCGGAGTGGCTTATGTCCTTGCCCCCGAGGCGGTCATCCTCACATTGCCCTTGTACACGGCCATGTGCAAGTGGCTCGAGAAATGCCATGGCGTCAGCCGCATAGCTCAGAATGTCGCCATTACAAGCATCACCTACCTGGCCTTGCAAAACTACCTCATCGGCATCATCAAGATGATTGTGAGCAAGGTGGCAGGGCCAGCCATCCTCGACGAAAGCATCCTCCTGAAAGTCGCTATAGCCATCGCGGTGATGGCAGCACTGTATCCCTTGGCCCTGATTGTCGAGCGCTACTTCCCCTTCCTGCTCGGCAAGAGCCGTTCTTCCAAACGTTGAAAACCGCCAAGAATTGGCCCCTGATGCCCAAAAACTGAAGTCTTAGGCCTGTAGTCTAAAGACTTTTTACTACCTTTGCAGTTTGAAAACGAAACAACATCCTAATAAACGACATAACAATGAATGTACTTGAATTAAGCGAACAAGAGATTATTCGCCGCAACAGTTTAGAGCAGCTCAAGGCGATGGGTATCAATCCTTATCCTGCCGACGAGTATGTGGTGGATGCCTACAGCGATGAGATTGTGGCCAATTTCAAGGACGATGCCGAACCGCGTCAGGTGAGCATTGCCGGCCGCATGATGAACCGTCGCATCATGGGCAAAGCCTCGTTCTTTGAGTTGCAGGATTCCCGTGGCCGTGTGCAGGTGTACGTGAGCCGCGACGACCTGTGCCCTGGCGAGGACAAGGAATTGTATAACACCGTGTTCAAGAAGTTGCTCGACATGGGTGACTTTGTGGGCGTGAAGGGCTATGTGTTCCGCACCCAGACGGGCGAGATTAGTGTCCATGCACAGTCGCTCAAACTGTTGAGTAAGTCATTGAAGCCGCTTCCCGTAGTAAAGCAGAAGGATGGCGTGACCTATGACGCGTTTGAGGATCCCGAGTTGCGCTACCGTCAGCGCTACGTCGACCTCGTGGTCAACAAGGGTGTGAAGGATACTTTCCTGAAACGCGCCCTGGTTGTGAAGACCATGCGTCAGGTACTGGACGATGCTGGTTATACCGAGGTCGAGACCCCGACGCTGCAGGCCATTGCCGGTGGCGCCACGGCCCGTCCGTTCATCACCCACTTCAACGCCTTGAACATTCAGATGTATATGCGCATCGCTACCGAGCTTTATCTCAAGCGACTGATTGTGGGCGGTTTTGAAGGCGTGTATGAAATCGGCAAGAACTTCCGTAACGAGGGTATGGACCGCAACCATAACCCCGAGTTCACCTGCATGGAGCTCTATGTTCAGTACAAGGACTATAACTGGATGATGTCGTTTACCGAGCAGCTGCTCGAGACAATCTGTACCGCTGTCAACGGCAAGCCTGAGACCGAGATCGACGGGCAGGTCATCAGCTTCAAGGCTCCTTACCGCCGTCTGCCCATCCTCGAGGCCATCAAGGAGAAGACCGGCCATGACCTGGAGGGCAAGACCGAGGACGAGATCCGCGACGTGTGCAAGCAGCTCAACCTCGAGATTGATGACACGATGGGCAAGGGTAAACTGATCGACGAGATCTTCGGTGAATTCTGTGAGGGTACATTCATTCAACCTACATTCATCATCGACTATCCCGTCGAGATGTCGCCGCTGACCAAGATGCACCGCAGCAAGCCTGGCTTGACCGAGCGCTTTGAGCTCATGGTCAATGGCAAGGAACTCGCCAATGCCTATAGCGAGCTCAATGACCCCATCGATCAGGAGGAGCGCTTCAAGGAGCAGATGCGTCTGGCCGACAAGGGTGATGACGAGGCCATGATCATTGATCAGGACTTCCTGCGTGCCCTGCAATACGGTATGCCTCCCACCAGCGGTATCGGCATCGGCATTGACCGCTTGGTGATGCTCATGACCGGCAACAGCTACATTCAGGATGTGCTCCTGTTCCCGCAGATGCGTCCCGAGAAGGTGCCCGCCCGCGACAAGGTCGAGGCATTCACCGCCATCGGTGTCCCCGAGGAGTGGGTGGCTCCTATCCAGAAAGCCGGTCTGCTCACCGTTGCAGCCCTTGGCGCTCTCGAGAAACCAGGCAAGCTCTTCCAGGACCTCTTGGATATCAACAAAAAGTACAAACTGGGTTACAAGGTGCCCGTCGTTGACGAGGTCAAGAAGTGGGTCGAGGCTGCAGCCAGTGTCGCCCCCCAGGAGTGAGCACGTCCACTTGGCAGTTAGTCCTATTGGAACAAAGGAGGCAGGAATGACCCGTTGAGGGTTTTTCCTGCCTCCTCCCGAAAATAGGGATTTTGCAATTTTTAAGAAACTTTTTTGGATTTATGAGGAAGCAAAAATGCCATTTTTTCGTTATTATTTTATAACTTTGGCATTTGATTCAGTGGGTTTTATGCGGTCTGGCTGCATATTTCGCTGTTAATCAGTGTGTTAATATGGTAGATTATTAGATTAAACTTACTTGATATGTTAAAAAAACATCTTCTTTTTGTTTTGCTGCTGGTGATGGCCGCTGTTACTGCCAGTGCCGGTACCTGGAAAGTTCATAACTACTATCTGACCGCCAAGATTCAGAATGTTTATGACACAGGTGACAAAATCTATTACTTGAACAGTGGTAGCCTTTTCCAGTTTGACAAGGCCACGACGACGACCATTGCCCTGAACAGGCAGAACCTGTTGTCTGATAATCAGATTTCTCAGATTTTCTACGATTGGGAGAATCAGTTGTTGTTTGTCGCTTATCTCAACTGCAACATCGACATCATCGACAACACGGGTGCCGTTTATAATGTCAGCAAGCTGAAAGACATTGTGGTGGATGTCCGCAATTACACACTCGAAGATAACGTGCTCACCGGATATACCGGTAAGACCATCAACGACATCACGTTTGCCCACGGTGTCGCCTATGTGGCAGTCGATTACGGTTATGTGACTATCGACGAGGCTACCAAGACGATTACCGGCAACCACAAGGTGATGGGCCGCACGGGTAATGTCAACTCGGTTGCCGTTGTGGGCAACACGATGGTCATCCTGACCAATCATGATTGCTATTATGGCCCTGTTGGCAGCAATGACCCCATCAACGAGTATCCATCCTATTATGGTGGCTCATATAAGGGTGCAAGGCTCTATCCCATCAACGACCACTCCCTCTTCCTGCTGAACGTGAAAGACCTGAAGAACTATGACTTCTCGTCAGGTACCTTGTCAGTGACTAACCTGGTTACTCTCTCGGCCGAGACCGAAATCACGGCCCAGAAGGCCAAGACTGGCTTCATTGCCAACTTTGCCGGCCAGAACTACTACTATACGATTGATGAGACGGGAACGGTAGCAACCAAGGCCTCTTCCACGCTGGGCTTCGCCACTTGCTATCCCAATGGTGATGGCACCGTCTGGATCAATGACGGTGCTGGTCTGCGTAAGAGCGGTTCCACAACCAGCTATGCGGTTAATGCCTTGACGACCGATGAGCCTTACTGGCTGCACTACAACCCTGCACTGGACCAGTTGTTCACTGCCACCTCGGCATTGAACCGTGTAAACCGTACCCAGAGCGGCAACTTTGCCCCCAATGTCATCAACATCTTTGATGGTACCAACTGGAGTAATGTCACCAGCTATTATCCCAACGGCTCGGGTTATCAGTTCGTGTTCTATCCCATGGATTCGACGACCTATTTCCGTGCAAGTTGGGCAAGCGGTATCTACAGGGTGAAAAACCACTCGGTTGTTTTCACCTATAATAAGAACAACAGTCTGATGGGTACCTACAAGGCTCATCCCGCATTTGACAACTATGGCAATATGTGGATTGTGAGCTCCTATGGTAGCTCAAGCTGCCCTGTGGCCGTATTGCCCAAGAACAAGGTTGCCCTGTCATCGGTAACCAAGACCGACTGGTTCCAGCCCTCGGGTCTGCTGCAGCTTAATACCAAGAAGATGCAGGCTTCACGCTTCCTCATTTCCAAGAAGAACAACGTCAAGATCTATAACGATGGTGACTACAAGTCATCCATGTACTGCTGGGACAACTTCAGTGAGGATGTCATGGTAGACAACTACCGCTTGGCAACGATTACCCACTTCATCGACCAGAACAACCGTCAGGTGGACTGGACCTACATGTACCACATGGAAGAGGACCTCGACGGTCTCATCTGGGCTGGCTCGACCTCTGGCGTGTTCATCTTTGATCCCGAACATGTCTTTGACGAGTATCCCAAGGCTGTATCCCCCTATGTGACCAAGTTTGACGAGGGCAATGGTTACCTGTGTGAGGGCTTAACCGTCTATGATATCGGTTGTGACAGCCACAACAACAAGTGGATTGCCACCATCAACGGTCTGTATTTCGTGTCGCCCGACGGTACCGAGGTGTATAACCACTTCACCACCGCCAACAGCGATATTCCCAGCAACACCGTTTGGAGCGTTGAGTGTGACCGCGAGCATAACCGCGTTTACATCTTCACCGATAACGGCTTTGCCGAGTATGTTCCCGATGGTGATGCCGCTGCACTCAACTTCGACAATGTATATGCCTTCCCCAATCCCATCGAGCCTGACTTCACTGGCATGATCAAGATTGCTAAGCTGATGGAGAATTCCTATGTCACCATCACCGACCGTGATGGCAACGTCGTGAAGCAGTTTGGTCCCGTGATGGGTAGCGCCCTGTGGGATGGCAGTGGTGCCGACGGTGAGCGTGTTCCCACTGGCATCTACAACATCTATGCCGCCCAGGGTGCCCAGCCCGCAATCACGGGTACGCCCCAGGCAACTGTGATGGTTATCAAGTAAAGGCTTCAAGCCTTAATGGATATATACAAGAGGGTGTGCGGTTCATGCATGTCCTCTTGTGTTTTTTATAATGTGAGTCCAGTGTTGATTGTGATATGGATATCAATTCTATAGAGTTTTACACGATTGCTTTTGTCATCGCGATGGCTCTTGTGGCGTTGCTCATGGGACGGAGCGAAAAGCATCCGCCCAGCACCTATATCGTGCAGCTCTTGACCTCACCTGCCGAGTGCGATGACGACGAGGATACCGTGAGCCTCGAAGCACTCGATAACGGCAGGGTGAGGATTTCCCGTACAGGCCTGTCTATCGGAGCCGAGGAAACGGTCAACCTGGTGTTCACCATTCAAGACGACCATTGTTCCATCGTCGAGAAGAAAGGCGTCAGGCGGCGGGGTTCAGTGGGTGTGGCCGTTAATGGTGAAGTAACCGTGAAGTGCCTGCGGCCTGGAGAGAAGTACCGGATGCGTTATGAGAGCCAGGTGACCAGCACCTGGGCGACGTTCACCTATGACACCTCGTCTCCTCAGCCCAAGGTCGTGAACCTCAAGATATAGGCAATGGGCATAATATGAAATATTCTCCCGCTCATGCGGCTGGGACATGAGGGTATAATTCCCTGATAACACAATTTACACTTGTGTTATTACGTTATAACCTATAGGGGCCATGTGCTTGATTGGCGGCTCTATCATTGAAATAGTAATATAAAAAATCAGTTAGTGATGATAAAGAAGATACTGTTGTTCTTGACTGTGTTGACCACGTTGTGTGCCGGTGCCCAGAATGCTGTTGGCGACTGGCGTTTCCATTCCGCTTTTGTGGGAACCGACGTGAATGCTATTGTCGATGCTGAGGACTGGGTTTATTACTTATCTTCGGGCAACTTGTTCAGGCTGGACAAGCAGACCAACGAAAACGAGGCATTGAGCATTGTCAATGACTTGACCGATATGGTCATCCAGCAGGTATATTACAACAGTGACAAGGATTACCTCGTCGTCATCTATGGCAATTCCAATATTGATATCATTAAGACTGACGGCAGTGTCGTGAACATGCCCGAAATCAAGGATGCTGTGATGACATCGAGCAAGGCCATCAATGATGTGACCTTTGCGCCTGGTGAGATTTATCTGGCCACCGATTTTGGCTATGTGGTGATTGATGACAGCAAGTTTGTCGTCAAGGAGTCACACCTCTACGGCAAGTCATTGTCGTCGGTAGCCCAAGTGGGCAATATGTTGTTGTTGACTTCCCCGGATGCTTCCTACTATGGTCTTGCTGATGTTTATTACGATAAATTGTCATCGTTCGAGACCTCCACAGTTATCAAGGGAAGCTGTTTGCGTGCCATCAACGACTCCACGTTCTTCTGTCTGTCGGATTCTACAGTCCTCTATTCGATGACTGTAGATGATGATGAACAGGCATTGTTTGAGTCTCAAACGCTCATTGATAAAGCCACTGAACTGTTGCAGAAGACGGTGGACGGTTATTTGCTGTACGTCCCTGACATGGATCAGTGTTTCATGACCGATGAGTATGGACAGATTATAGAGTCCTTTGACACTGATGGAGAAATGTGCAGTGCCCATCCTGCGGGTGATGGCACAATATGGGCGGCTGGTCGAAATGGTTTGCATCAGTTGGATAGCGAGAATTACTATTTGCCCAATGCTGTGACCTTTGACCTGCCTTTCTGGATGACTTATAATAAAGCTGATGACTTGCTTTATGTCTCAAGTCCGGCAACCAACTCCTTCTTTGTTGAAGAGGAAAGCAGGCCGACTGCGGTGAACACTTATGACGGCTTGAAGTGGAACGATGTCACCCCTGAGGAAGCTCCTGTAAAGGGCTCTTTCAAAATCGAGTTTATGCCTGGTGACCCTGATACCTATCTGTTAAGTTCCTGGCATCAAGGTCTGCTCAAGGTTTATGAGAATGAGATTGTCCAAATCTATGACTCTACCAATTCCCCGTTGTCAAAGCGTACTTGCTGTCATCCTATCATTACGATTGACCGCAATGGTAACCTCTGGGCCGTGCAGACCTATGAGACTTTCAAGAACGGTAAATCTCCCGTGATGGTACTTCCTGCCTCAAAGCTCAAGCAGAACACCAGCAGCAAGAGTGATTGGGTGATTCCTGAGATTGATGGTTTGAGGGACGAGCCCACTAAGACTGCAAGTTTTATATCGACTAAAAACAGCAGTTACGACATCAAGATATTTAGTAATGGTGATTACCAAAGGCCCATTGTGATGTGGAATTCCAATGGGGATATCTCATCACGGCCTCAACAGATGATGTTCAGCGAACTTATCGACCAGGATGGACAACCCTTCAGTTGGACTAAAATCATGTGCTTCACCGAGGACCGCAATGGCATGGTGTGGATGGGCTGTACCGAGGGTGTCATCTCGTTCAATCCCGCCCAGGCCTTCACAGGCAGCTTCAGGGTAAACCACATCAAGGTGCCGCGCAACGATGGCACCGGCATGGCCGATTATCTGCTCAATGGTATCCAGGTTAATGATATCGCTGTGGATGGCGCTAACCGCAAGTGGATTGCCACCCAGACCTCGGGACTCTTCCTCGTGAGTGCCGACGGAACGCAGATTATCAAGAAATTCAATTCGACCAACAGCCCCCTGGCGTCCAACACCATCTATCGCGTGTGCTGCAATCCCAACAGCAACTCGGTTTATGTCACAACGCCTACAGGTCTGTATGAATACTTCAGCGACAGTAGCCCTGCCGAGCCCAACTACAGCAACATCTATGCCTATCCCAACCCTGTGCGACCCGAGTATACAGGTGAAGTGACCATTACGGGAATGATGGACAATTCGCTGGTCAAAATCGCAGACGCCAGCGGCAATGTCATCAGGCAGTTGAAGTCGACGGGCGGCATGGCCACATGGGACTGCTGTGACCAGTATGGCGAGCGTGTCAAGACGGGTGTCTATATGGTGCTCTGTTCTCGTGCCAACGGTGGCAGCGAGGCGGTAGTGACCAAGATTGCCGTGATTCGTTAATCAAATGATATATATGTGTTAATTATTTCCAATTATTAATTTATCAAATGCTTTAGCTATGAAAAAGATCGTATTTATGTTGGCAGTAATTGCTGCCGTGCTCACCTCGTGTGGCACAACTAACGGATTGACCAAGGCCGAACAGCAGGCGCAGATTACCCAGCAAGTGGTTAACGCAGTCGAGGCCCGCCAGTACACCATTGCTGTGGATTGGATGAAACCCCTGGGCGGCATGGCTCGCCATGTGAGCTCTAACTATGAGTTGAAAATCAATGGCGATGAGGTGGATAGTTATCTTCCCTACATGGGTGAGGCTTACCGTGTACCCTATGGTGGCGGTAAAGGCCTTAACTTCAAGGGAAAGATCGAGAACTACAAGATGGTCAAGTCCACCAGTAACCGACTTGTTATTGAATTTGACGTGAATAACCAGGAGGACTACTACCATTACCGCATCGACCTGTTCACTAACGGTAAAGCGGTCATCGATGTCATTGCGCAGGATCATGATGCAATCTCGTTTGACGGAGAGATGATTTTTTAATCGTGGCTCACGAATTAAACTATCATCGTTTTCCATGGTCTTAATAGTAGATGAGTTCATCACCGCATAGCGGTATCGTTAACTAAAAAACTTCTTGGATATGAAAAAGATTTTACTCGTTTCGATGACTTTGATGGCTCTCATGCTTATGGCATGCGGATCCAATAAGAGCGCTGTGGACCCCGTACAGGCACAAGCCGTACAGGCACTACTCGAGATGCGGCAGTTTGTGGTGATGGTGGGTTCGATGCGACCCTTGTCCGCCCCCACCGTGAGTGTGAGCCAGGGCCAGAAGTTAATCGTCCGTGACGGCACGGTATCTTGCTATCTGCCCTATGTGGGCTCGGGCCAGAATGTGGGTTATGCCAGTGGTTACAAGGCCCTGAATTTCTCGAGCCCGATCACTGACTACAAGGTGGAGTATCCTAAGGATGACCGCGCCCGGGTGACCTTCAAGGTGGATAATGGTGATGACCACTACCGTTTCCATATCGAGGTGTTCATGAACGGTAAAACCACAGTTGACGTTGACCCGCGTGGACGTGATGCGATATCTTACAGCGGTATGATTCACGGACTTGATGTCCTGTAAGCATATTTGGCGAGACTACAATAAAGGGCGGCTTTTCACAAGCCGCCCTTTATTGTAGGATGCAGTAGTGTGTTAAACGACAGTCACGCGGCTGACGGTGTTGTTCTTCTGGTCACGTGTGACTTGAATCTGGGTCGTGACCCTGCCCTGCAGAGCCTCCACGTGGCTGATGATGCCCACGCGCTTGCCACCCATGTTGTAGAGGCGGTTCAGCGTGTCCATGACCTTCTCGAGATAGTCTCCGCTTAATGAGCCGAAACCCTCGTCGATGAACAGTGTGTCAACGCTGAAGATCTTGCCGGTCGTGCTCGACAACGCCAATGCGAGCGCTAACGATACCATGAAACCCTCTCCACCCGAGAGTGTGTTGACCGTTGTGATATCCCCTTGCAACTGGTCACGCACCAGGATGGTGAGTGTGCCGGTTTTGGCCTCAAGGGTGTAGCGGGTATTGAACTGGCGCAGGTAGCCGTTGGCACAATGCAGGAGTTCTCCCAGGATGTAACTCTGGGCAATCTTGCGGAAAGTCGTGCCATTGCTGTCACCCAGCATCGTGTTGAATTCATACCACTGCTGATACTCGGCATCGGCGGCTTCAAATTCCTCTTGCTTCTTGCCTGCAGTCTTGCGGTTTTCCTCGTCATTCATGAGTTGCGCCCTGCGGTCGGCTATCTGGTTGGCCAACTGTTCAAGCTGCGCTTGGCTATCAAGGAGAATCCTGCTCAACTGCTCGCGGTCTTGTTCGATGAAATCGGGCTTTTTGGCGGCAATTTCATCTTTTTGGCTCTTGAGCGAGGTGAGTTCGCCCTTGGTGTGGGTGATCAGTTCGGCCAGTTCTTGCTGAGCCCGCTTGATATAGGCGATATCGCCCTGCCCGTGGCGGTCAATCTCGGTGAGGCGTTCCATTGTCGTTGACGGGTGCTCGGCGATATACTTGTCAAGGGCATGCTGAGCGCGTTGGGCGTTGTTTTGCTCGTTGTCGAGCTGGTTGCTCCAGTTGATGTGTTTGTTCTCGAACTGTCGCCACAGCTCATCCAGATTGCGGGGAACATCGTCGCAGCCCTTGCCGTTGTCCACAAGCCTTGTGATATTGTTCTTGTTCTCCTGCATGGCAGGGATGATGGCGTTAGCCACCTGAATCTCGTTCTCCAGTTGCTGCGCGGTCTTCACCTGAAGCTGATAGGCGTTGGCCCGTTGCTCCAATTCGTCGATGAAACCGGCATTTTGGGCTACGGACTCCTGCCAGTCACTCATGGTTAATAGTTCATCGAGCTCGGCGGTGAATTCAGCGAACTTGGCTTTGCTGCGTGCGATGGCTTCCTCCTGGTACTTAATGCTGTCACCCACCTTGTTGAGGTCGATTTGCGCTTTGTTGTGGTCGTTGGTTAGCTGGGTGAGTTTGTTGCGTTCGGCGGTAATCTGGTTGTAAAGCTCTGTGGCCTGCTGCAACGTGGCATTGATGCTGTCGAGGTCCTTGTTGAGCGACTCAATGAGCGCGTCGGCTTGGGTGGCATCGGCGGTTTCATCGGTGTTTTTTCCGCATCGGGTAAGCAACTCACGGGTGTATGACCAGTGTCTGCCGCAATCGTTCTGCTTGTTGGCCTGTGCTGAGATGTGGTCTGCGATGTCCTGTTTGAGCCTCTGGATGGCTTTGGTTGTGGCGGCAATGGCGGTTTCACTCGCTTGCAGGTTATCCTCGGCTTCCTTGAGCCGCTGTTTCAACTCGTCAAGGACATTTTTACCCTTAGGAGCCTGCAGGTTGCTGATGCGGTTGCCGCAAACGGGGCATGTGTCGCCCTCGCGCAGTGACTTGTGAGCCTGCTCGATGAGAGCATTCCAGTCCTTTTCCCGTTCGAGTGCCTCACGGGCCTGTTCCTTGAGGGCGCGTTTAGAGTCAATGACGGCGTTTTCCTTGTCGAGGTTCTGCTGCTCATGAGCCGCATCGGTTTGCATCTTCAGGATGGTGTCGGCCTCCTGGACAACGGCATCGAGCTTGGCCTTGTACAGAATCAGTGCCTGTTTGGCCTCGGTCACGGCATCCTTCTGGGCATTGACCTGATCCACCTTTATGCTGTCATATTGGGTCTGCAGTTGCTGGACCTTGGCGTCTTGGCCATTGCGGGCTTCGAGCGACGACTTGACCTGTGCCTCGACTTGTGGTAACCGCTGGCGTTCCTTCTCAAGCGCTAGGGTGAATGCGTTGATATTGTCCAGTTCGCCTTGGCGTTGTTTCATGTGTGCCTTGATGGTCTTGATGGCATCATACATGGCGCTATTGGGGGCTTCTTGCTTGAGAAAAGTCCCGATTTCATCGACTTTTTTCCGCTTTTCCTCCACGTTGTGAATGGTAGCGCGCAGCGCGGCACACAGGCGGTCAAACTCGTCTTGCATTGCGGGCTGCTGCTGTTGTAGTGTTTCCAGGCGCTGTTGAGCTTGGACCATGTCCCTCATCTCGCGGCGGGCTTCGATGGTGGCTTCCCAGTCGATGACCAGTTGCTGTTGTGCCACAAATGCGGCTTCACGGGTACGCTCCTCGTGGCGGGCAAGGTCTTGCTGTTTCTGTGCGAGATTTCTCTCGTTTTGTTCCTTTTCATCGAGCCAATCGGTCATCTTTTTAGCGCCATCACGCTGTTGCTGTATGGTGGTCTGTTGCTTGTTGAGTTGCCCGATTTCATCGTTGATTGAGGCCTTTTGCTCGTCATTGAGCAGGGTGATTTCGTTCAACTGGGCCTGCAGGTTGTTGCGCCGGTTCTCCTTGTCGCGGAAGACCTCAAATATCTTTTTCCCCACTTGGGTAAAAATCTCGGTGCCTGTCATCTTCTCGAGCAGAGCGGATTTCTCGTTCTCGTTGCTGTTAAGGAATTCGGCAAACTTACCCTGGGCGAGCACGACAGTACGGAAGAACTCGTTCATGTTGAGCCCGATGAGTTCGGTGATATGATTGTTGATTTCGGTGACCTTGTGCATGTCGACAGCAGGCACGATTCCCTCGTCGGTGCGTAATGCCCGTTCGGGCGTCATGATGTTGTTGTCGAGGCTCTTGTGGGCACGTCTCACTTGCCATGTGGCGGTATAGGGAATGCCCTGGTTGTCGTCAAATGTAAGCGTCACACTGGCACTGACAGTGCCACGGCGCAGCAGTTGCTTGCTCTCGTAGGCCTTGATAACGCCATTGTTGTTGACATCCTCGTAGCTTCCCTCGCGTTTCTTTGCCGACTCCAGGCGTGGTGTGGTGCCATATAGCGCGAGGCACAGGCAATCGATGATGGTCGATTTGCCCGAACCGGTGGGACCGGTGATGAGGAACAGGTGTTCGTCCTTGAGGGGCGAGGCGCTAAAGTCTATCTCGGCATGTTCAATCGATGCGATGTTTTCGATGGTGAGTTTCTTGAGTTTCATTGTCTATTCTCCTTCTGGACTAATTCGAAAATATGGTTAAACATCTTCTTCTGCTCCTCGCTCATCTCCTCGCCCAGTTTGTCCTTAAAGTACTGGTTGGCGATGTCAATGGGCGACTTGGTGTTAAATTCCTCGACCGTCATTTGAGTGGCCTGTTGCTCAACCACAGTCGTAAGGGTCTTCTTGATTTCGCAGAAACGGCATGCCTTGTTGGCCAGTGCCAAGGCGGTGCGCTCTTGGGCACCATGGGGCAGATAACGGTCAACGCTCACGTTAAGCCTGATGTAGGCAGGCTCCTCGGGATCCAATTCCTGGAGCAGCTGCAGGGCTTCATCAAACGGGACGGGATCCTTAGGCGGAATCGTGTGCAGGGGTTTGATGTTCCTGATGTGTCTGGCCTCGATGCGTGGCATGGCGCCGTGCTGGTCTATCTCGACAATGCTCACCGAGTGCTCGCACTGTTCGTCAAAGCTCACGGCCAGCGGTGTGCCGCAATAACGTGCCCGTTCGGTCACGTCCTGTGGGTGATGGATGTGTCCCAGAGCCGCATAGTCATAACCTTGTCCCAGAGTGCCAACATCAACACTGTCCATCATTACGAGGCGGTCGTGACCGGTAATGTCGCAACTGTTGACGGTAAGGTGAGCCATCAGCACCACGGGCAGTTCCTGGTGGATGTTTTTGGAGTTGGCGCGGTTGAGCAGGGCTTGGAAATAGGCTTGCTGGCGTTGGTCGGCGGGCAAAGCTTCGGTCGTCACATTGGGAAAACTTGAGGGATAGGCAAACGGCACTGCAGCAATAATGCCCTTGTCGCCCACCTTGATGATGTGGTGTTCCAGGTCGGCAAGACCGTTCTCCTTGCGTGCAATGCCGCCCAGGACGGTGACTTTAGCAAGTTTCCACAGGCTGCTGTCGCTGTCAAGACGCGATGCGCTGTCGTGATTGCCGGCGATGACGATGATTTCCATCGAGGGACAGGCCTGGTGTATCTCCAACATGGATTGCACATATAGCGCAACGGTGGCGTTAGATGGTGTGGCGGTGTGGTAGATGTCTCCGCTCACGAGCAGTGCGTCGGGCTTGTGCTTGCGCACGATGCTGGTCAGCTTGCTCAAGAATGCCCGCTGTTCCTCGCTGCGGTCATAATTATAGAAATTCTGGCCTAGGTGCCAGTCACTGGTGTGAATGAATTTGAACATAGAAGAAAAGACAATCTAATCGTTTTACATGGCTTGATTATCGACTGGTGTGCTCCCAGTGCATGAGCATCAACTCATATTGTTTCCAGTGGTTGCGGGAAATGACCTCTAGAATCACGCCACCCACCCACAACATCATGGCCAGCATGGCAATAAAGCTGCTCACAATCAAGGTGGGGAAGCGGGGCACCAGACCCGTCTGGAAATACTCGATCAGTACAGGTATCACCAGCACGGCCGAAATGATGAGCAGCAGTGCGGCGATTAGGCTGAAGAACCTCAGCGGGCGGTGCTCGCCGAAGAGGGTAAGTGCCGTCTTGATGGCGCGGTAACCGTCACCGAAGGTGTTCAGTTTGGAGTGGCTACCCTCAGGGCGGTCGCGGTAATCCACTGTTTTTGAGTCAACCTTGAAACTGTGCTCCAGAGCGTGAACGGTCATTTCGGTCTCCACTTCAAAACCCTGGGATCGCAACGGGAAGTTTTTCACGAATTTGTAACTCAAGGCGCGGTAGCCTGTAAAAATGTCCCTTACATTGCTATGGCACATCCAGTTGATGAGCGCTCGCATGATACGGTTCCCTGTGTTGTGGAAACGCCGCTGGTTCACGGTAAAATAGGTTGCTGATAGCCTGTCCCCGATGACCATGTCGCAGCCCTCATCAATCACCTTGCCACATAGTTCATTGGCACAGCTGGCGGGATAAGTGGCATCACCATCCACAACCAGGTAGCAATCGGCATCTACGGCATTGAACATCGTGCGGAGCATGTTGCCCTTGCCTTGCCGTTGTTCGGAAATGACGGTTGCTCCTGCTTCACGTGCGACTTGAGCAGTCCCGTCGGTGGAGTTGTTGTCACCGACAAATATGGTTGCCTCAGGTAGTGCCGCGGCAAACTCACGCACCACCTGGCCGATGGTGGCTGCTTCATTATAGCATGGGATAATTACTGCAATCTGATTCATATCTCTTCTCTCATGTTGGGTCATCAGTGGGATGGTTTCACGGATGACGTTTTATGGTTTCGGAACAATGCGAATGGTTGTCTCAAGTCGAGGGTGTGGTGCCAGAAAAGCCCTACGCCGATTGCCAGCACGACAAAGGTGCGCCACGTGAAATGCAGGTGGTGCCACGTGTGCTCCAGCAGGACGAAGGTCCATACAAAGCTCGCCATCGCCACAAGGAGCAGCCAGCTGTAATGCCGGATTGATTGCCATGATTTGGCGAAAGCCAATGTGACCGTAGCCGTGAACGTTGAAATGGCCAGCAGCAACATGCCAGTGGCTTTCAAGCACCACATCATGTAGTCTTGTTCATTGTGTCCGACGGTGCGCTGGGTCACAGCACCCATGGCGTCTTCCCATGCAGCATGCCCGGTAATGAACGCCGCCAGTGCCCACTTGGTCGCCCACAATAGGGCATAACCCAAGAGCGAAGCCAACGAGAGCATGATGACCGTGCGCCACGCTTTTTCAGGTTTGCGATAGAGCATATAGACCACAAGAGGAACCGCCAGAGCCACCATCGGCGTGGTGAGCAGATCTAAGAAAGATGTGCATGCGCCGATGATAAAAAATGTGGTCATCGAGCAATGCCACTTGCTTGTGACTGTTCTCCAACTCAGGATGATGATTGACGATAGCAGGGCAATGTAAAACGTGGGCACATAATTCATGCACATGGGTACTGATGGCACCATGACCGTTGCCAGCGACAGGGTGGCAATCATGGCGTCAGTTCGTCCTACCCGTTGCCACATCACCACCAGCAATCCCAGCAGCAACAGTGTCAGGAATATCCAATTGAAGACTCGTATGCCATGCAACGTGGTGACACAGAGCATCGGGCGGATTATCACCTGGTTCCCGTGCCAATAGCGGCAGTAAATAATGGGCTTTAGGTTATCGTTTCCTGCTGGCTCCAGCATTGCTTGTGCCCCCTTGATGGGTGAGTTGCCGACCATCATGAACTTGTCGCTCATCGCCGAATGCAGGGGATGGCTATTGTCGGCACAATAGGCGATACCCAGAATCAGGCAATCACTGAACACCCCCAACTTGAAAGGTTGGATTTGTCCCACTTGGGCCGTGAACATCTTGCCGTCGTCGGTCACCTGCTGCACCGACTGACGTACTCCCCGTTCAATAGCGCTTCCAGGAATGGAAAATGCCGCTACTACTGCTCCAGTGAAGAGTAGTACCAGCAGGATGTAGGCAATCAATATGTTCACAACCGTTTTCATCTTTAATCTGCAAATATACTACTTTTAAATGAAAAATGCTTCTTCTTTTTCGGTGCAACTTATTGCAAAATGGAGAAGGAGTGCGACATGTGCCACTTTTTGGCAAAATTGTTGGGTGAAGATTGTTTGTTTTTCAATGTAATTATCTATTTTTGCGATGGAAATCAATCAATTCAAACAATGGAACGTATGACTAAGACTTATGTTTTGATGCTTGTGGTGTGGCTGTCGCTCACGTCGATGACCACATTGAACGCATGCAGCAGCCGTGTGAATCCGGCAGCGAAGGGCACCCCTGCGGCCAGTGAACAGCAGCCTGCCGTCGCGGCCCAGACTAGCGGTGAAGTTGTGCTTGGTGCCGCCCGTACCGATGCCTATGTGCCCCTGCTCAAGGGCAAACGTGTGGCTCTGTTGAGCAATCAGACGGGTATGGTGGGCGACAAGCACACGTTGGATCTGATGCTTGAGAATGGTGTGAACGTCGTGACGATTTTCTCGCCCGAGCATGGTTTCCGTGGTAATGCCGATGCTGGCGAACATGTGTCGAGCAGTGTGGACGATAAGACGGGAATTCCCATCGCATCGCTCTATGACGGCAAGTCGCCCATGCCCAGCAAGCAGGTGATGGACGGTATCGATGTCATCGTGACCGACATCCAGGATGTGGGCCTCAGGTTCTACACCTACTATGTGACCATGATCAATCTGATGGATGCCGCCGTGACCTACGGCAAGCAATTCATGGTGCTGGACCGCCCCAACCCCAACGGCATGTATGTCGATGGTCCCATACTGGACATGTCGCTCAAGTCAGGCGTGGGACGCCTGCCTATTCCTACAGTACACGGCATGACGCTGGGCGAACTGGCTCAGATGGCTAACGGCGAGGGCTGGCTCAAGGATGGACAGAAGTGTGACCTCACGGTCATCCCGTGCGAGAACTACACCCACCAGACCCGCTACACGCTTCCCATCGCTCCGAGCCCCAATCTGCCCAATATGCTCGCCATCTACCTCTATCCCTCGATGTGCTACTTCGAGGGCACGACAGTGAGCTTGGGCCGCGGTACTGATTGGCCCTTCCAGGTATATGGCCACCCCGATATGACGGGCTACAGCTTTGAATTCACGCCCAAGAGCCGCTTTGGTGCCAAGACGCCGCCCCAGATGGATAAGGTGTGCCATGGCGTTGACCTTCACAATCTCGACCCCGAGGCCGTTATAGCCAAGGGCATTAACCTGGAATATGTTATCGATGCCTATCGCAACCTCACCAAGGGGGGGCACCAGTTCTACCTGAAGAGTAACTTCTTTGACCTGTTGATGGGCACTACCCGTGTGCGCGAACTGATTGCTCAAGGCAAGAGTGCCGATGAAATCAAGGCCACCTGGAAAGCCGACGTAGACCTCTTTAAAGTCCAGCGCCGCCCCTACCTCCTCTACGCAGAATGAGCCCCACATCTTTAAACTTTAAACATTAAACTCTAAACAGAAATATGACTCCCTGGATTGTACTTGCCACGATTGTTGGCTACTTTATTTTGTTGTTTATCATCTCGTGGGCAGCGTCACGCAAGAGTGACACGGCCACTGCCCTGAGTGGCGGCCGTCAGGCCCCATGGTTCATCGTCGCTATCGCCATGCTGGGAGCGCCCATTTCGGGTGTGACCTTTATCTCGGTTCCTGGTATGGTGGTGACCAAGGGCTTCAGCTACATGCAGATGGCCCTCGGCTTCATTGTGGGCTACTTTGTTATAGCCTATGTGCTCATTCCGCTGTTCTACAAGCGCAACCTGGTGTCGATCTACGGCTATCTGGAGCAACGCTTCGGTGGCAGTACCCACAAGAGCGGCGCGTGGTTCTTCTTTATCAGCAAGATGCTGGGAGCCGCGGTACGTTTCTATGTCGTGTGCGTGACCCTGCAGCTGCTGGTGTTCTCACCGCTGCACATCCCCTTTGTCGTCAACGTCATCGTCACCATTGCCCTCATTTTCCTTTACACCCTGCAGGGCGGCGTCAAGACCGTCATCTGGACCGATACGTTAAAGAGCTTCTGCCTGATTCTGTCGGTTGTGTTGAGCATTTATTTTGTCGCCAAGGGTCTGGGCTACGATTTCGGTGGTCTGTGTAAGGCCGTGGCTGGTGATGAGACGTCACGCATGTTCTTCTTTGATAATCCAAAGGAGGGTACCTACTTCTGGAAACAGTTCATCGCCGGCATCTTCATGGTCATTGCCACCACGGGTCTCGATCAAGACCTGATGCAGCGCAGTCTGGCTTGTAAGAATGCCAACGAGTCGGCCAAGAATCTCATCGTGAGCGTGTTCCTTCAGGTCATTGTTATCGCTTTGTTCCTGATTCTGGGTACTCTGCTCACCCTGCACGTGCGTGCCCACGGCATCGCCATGCCCGAGAAGACCGATGAACTCTTTGGCACCGTGGCCTTCAGCGAGGGAATGCCTGTGCTGCTTGGCGTTGTGTTCATCATCGGCTTGATTGCCGCGGCTTATTCGGCTGCCGGTTCGGCGTTGACATCGCTTACCACCTCGTTTACTGTCGATATTCTTGAGGCCGACAAAAAGCAGGACGAGACCACACTGGGCCGCACACGCCGCATGGTCCATGTTGCCATGGCGGCAGGCATGGGCTTGGTCATCCTTATTTTCTATGCCATCAGTAATAGTGATGCCATCAGTGCGGTTTATACCCTGGCCAGCTACACTTATGGTCCCATCCTGGGCCTGTTTGCCTTCGGCATGATGTGCAAGAGCCCCGTGCGCGACCGACTGGTGCCTGTGGTATGTATTGCCGCGCCCCTCATCAGCTTCTTTGTCCAGATGTGGCTGAAGAACCAATATGATTACACCCTCGGCTTTGAGTTACTGCTGTTGAATGCGGCCCTCACGATGATAGGCTTGGCCCTGCTCGTCAAGAAGAATTAGTTGTTAGCAATCAGCAGTTGACTCTAACTCCTAACTTCTAACTCCTAACTCCTAACTAAGAGAAGTATGGCCCGCAACATGATAAACCGCTACGTGTGGCTGGTGGACACCATCAGCCGCTACGGGCGCATCACTCTCAAGGACTTGAACAAGGCTTGGCTGCGCAGCGAGATCAGTGAGGGAAAACCCCTGGCTCGCCGCACGTTCTTCCATTACCGTGACGGGGTGGAGGAGATGTTCGACATCAACATCCAGTGCGACAAGTCCACGTTTGAATACTACATCGACGACTCGGGTGGCGAGGATAACGCCCGGCTGAGGTCGTGGCTTGTGGACTCGGTGTCGATGAGCGGCATGTTGAGCAATGCCCATGACATCAGCAGCCGCATCATGCTCGAGAATGTGCCCTCGGCACGCGAGCATCTGCCCGTGATTATCGATGCACTCAAACAGAATCACCGCATCCGTTTCTCCTACAAGAGTTACACGCGTTCACAACTTACCGACGGCATTGTCCTTGAACCCTATTTTGTCAAGATTTTCAAGCAGTTGTGGTATGTCATCGGTCTGAATGTCAAGGATGATCTGGTCAAGACCTACTCACTTGACCGCATCAGTCACCTGAACCTCTTGCAGGACACTTTTACTATGCCCGAGAACGTTAACCCGTCGGCGTTTTTCAAGGACTGTTTTGGTATCATTACCAACAAGAATAGCCCCAAGCGCATTGTCCTGCGCGTGGAGCCCACTCAGGCCAAGTATTTCCGTGCCTTGCCTCTCCACAGTTCCCAGCAAGAGGAAATCCATGACGAATACTCGATTTTCTCCTACTGGATGCGTATCACCTACGACCTCAAGGAGGAATTGATGTCCCATGGCGCGAGTATCGAGGTCCTTGAACCCATGGAACTGAAGATGATTATCCGTGATGAACTCCAACGAGCATTACAGAATTACCAATAGGCTTTAATGATGAGACATCGTATTTTCATATTATTGGCGCTGTTGCCGCTGTTGTTGGCGGCACAAGTCGGGGACCTGCCCCGCAGCACGCCAGCCCAAGAGGGTGTTAGCACCCAGGCGGTTATCGACATGATGGACTCGCTGATGGCATTGCCCGAGTGCGATATCCACCACGTGATGGTCATGCGCCATGGCAAGGTGATTGCCGAGTTGCATCCCGCGCCCTTCCGAGCTCAGGACAGCCACACGCTTTACTCGGCAAGTAAAACCTTCACCTCGCTGGCCGTGGGCCTTGCCATCGATGACAACCTACTGCGGCTTACCGACCGTGTGATGACTTTCTTCCCCGACAAGCGTTCGGACCGAGTCAGCGATAATATGGCGGCCATGACGGTACGCGACCTGCTGATGATGGCTTCGGGTGTGGCACCTGACTGGACGATGCGTAACAACAGCACGGATTGGGTCAGGGACTGGTTTGCGAAGCCTGTCGATGCAGTGCCTGGCACGTTGTTCCAGTATGACTCGATGTGCACCTTTATGCTCAGTGCCATTGTGCAGCGTGTGACGGGATTCACCATGCTGGAATACCTCCAGAAGAAACTCTTCGGTCCTATGAATATCAGTGTTGCCGATTGGGAAACCAGTCCCGACGGCATCAACACGGGCGGTTGGGGACTGCGCGTCCAGGCCGAGACGATGGCCAAGTTGGGCCTGTTGTTGCTCAATAAGGGCAACTGGAATGGCCAGCAACTCGTCAGCGCCGACTATGTGGAACAAGCCTGCTCACGTCTCATTGACGGTGGTGCCAAGGAGACCGTGCCGCCCACCGACGGCAATCAGGGCTACGGCTATCAGGTGTGGCAGAGCAAGTGGCCCGGCTCCTTCCGTGCCGATGGTGCCATGGGGCAATATACCGTAGTCGTTCCCCAGGAGGACCTTGTCGTGGTCATCCTGGGCATGAAACTCTTTGGTCACGAGGAATTGGCTTGCATCTGGAATCAGTTGATGCCTGGCATGAAGGAAGCGCCACTGGCTCCCGAGAAGAAACTGCAACAGCGCTTGGAAAAACTGTGTGCAACGGCCATGTTGCCGATGCCTCGAGGCAAGCGCAGCAGTAACAAGGCCAAGGGCATCATGGGCCATGTGCTCAACTTGTCGAATAACCGTTACGGCTTGAGCCAAGTCACGGTGGATGACGGCAGTTTGCGCCTCGCCTACAATGACGGCGTCGAGGAGACATTGGCTATGGGTTATCGGGAATGGCGTTACAGCATGTTGAACGGCTATCCTTACTATTCGATTCATGCGATTAACCGGATGCAGGGTTTCAAGCATGGTTTTGAGGCTGCCGCCGCTTGTGCTTGGACATCGGGGACGACGCTCGAGGTGCGTGTCCATTATGTGGATTGGATTAGCGGCATGACCCTTGTGATTGACCTCGCTCAGCAGCAAGTCACCTTGCGGGACACCTATCCCAATACGAAACCCGAAACTGTTCAATTCACCATCCGATGACCAGATACTTGACCTCCATCTGCCTGATAATGCTGGCCTGCCTGACCATGAAGGGGCAGGTGGGTGACCTGCCGCGCTCCACTCCCGAGGCCGAGGGGGTCAACCCGGTGCTGATCAACAATCTTTACCATGTGTTGGGCACTGACCCGGACATTGATTTGCATCACGTGATGATACTGCGTCATGGCAAGGTTATCAGTGAGCTGCACGCTTCACCTTATAAGGCAACCGACAAGCACATCCTGCACAGTGCCAGCAAGACGGTGACGGGGCTTGCGGTGGGCCTTGCCGTGCAGGACGGATTGCTCACGATTGATGACAAGGTCTCTAAATTCCTGCGTGACAAAATGCCCGCAACGTTATCTCCAGCACTTGACAGCCTGACGATCAGGAACATGCTCATGATGTCGGCGGGCCGCAAGGAGGACTTCGGCCTGTACATGAGCCGGGGCGACTGGTTGGCCGAATGGTTCCAAGGTGATTTCAAGGGGGTGGGTAAAAAATTCTATTATGACTCGATGGTATCCCATGCCCTGGCGATGATTGTCTGTCGCTTGACTGGCAAGTCGTTGTTGGAATATGTGCAGGAGCGCATTTTCACGCCCATGCACATCACTGATGTCGATTGGGAATTGGCGCCCGATGGAGCAGAGGTCGGCGGATGGGGACTGCGGTTGCAGGCCGAGAGCGAGGCCAAATTAGGCCAACTCATGCTGCAAGGCGGCCAGTGGAACGGCAGGCAGTTGGTGAGCGAGCAGTGGATTAAAGAAATGACTAAGCGCCACATCACATTTGATGTCAAGCTTGAGTTGTCATTTTTCCAGAAAGTCAAGCGTTGGCTTATCCAGGCACGTGATTATGTCATCTCATGGTTTACCGGATACAATAATTCCGACTGGTACTCGGGTTATGGCTACCAGACCAAGACCATCCTCAAACCGCGAGCCGAGGCGTTCTTTGCCGCCGGCTATGGCGGCCAACTCATCTATGTCGTGCCCAAGTGCGAACTGGTGATCGTCGTTAACGGCAGGGCCAAGGACTATGGCAATGAGCTCAATGCGTTCTATGACCATCTGGTTGTGCCTCTCGTGAGTGGAGAACTGCCCGAGGCCCTCCCCGCGTGTGATTCTATTATGGCAATTATGCCCCGTGGCGAGGCCACCTGTCCCATCGAGCAGCGCCTGTTGAACAGGACCATCACCCTTGATGACAATCCCATGGGCATAAGCACCATCGAGGTGAACCGCAGGGGCAATGAACGCATTTTCACCATGAACGACTATAGAGGTCCCCTGCGCTTTGTGGCCACCTGCGGAGAATGGAAATACACTACAGGTGACGAGCGTGTCATCTATCTCATGGAGAGTCTCGAGCAATTCATCAACCTCCATCGCCCGTTCACCACAATTGCGGCTTATGGCTGGCGGGGCGATACCCTTGCCATGCGTGCCGATTGGCTCGACGGTGGCGACAACCGCCGCTTGTGGATGTCCCTCGATGGTGACGGCGTGACGGTGGCCGTCAGCGATGGCTTTGACCCCTTGTTGACCGACACGATTCACGGCAAGTTCTTAACCCCTTGAAGCCAATCATGCGTGACATTACCGACATAGCCGATGTGAAGAAGCGTTTTCTGGCCTACCTCACCCTCGAGAAAGGCATGAGCCAGAACACAGCCCAGGCCTACAGTGATGACGTGGACAAACTCACCCGCTACCTTGCCGATTCGGGCATCGGCATCGAGCATGCCACGACCGATGACCTGGAGCGTTTTGTCTGCACGCTACTGGATGTGGGTATCCAGCCGCGCTCCCAGGCACGCATCATCAGTGGCGTGAAAGGTTTCTATAAGTTCCTGCGCCTGGAGGGATACATGGATACCGACCCCACCGAGTTGCTGCCCACGCCCAAGATAGGACGCCATCTGCCCGAAGTGCTTACCATCGCCGAGATTGATGCCATGATTGACTGTATTGATATGTCCAAGCCCGAGGGACAGCGCAACCGTGCCATCATCGAGACCCTGTACGGCTGTGGATTGCGCGTGAGCGAACTGGTGTCGCTCAAGCTTTCTCAACTCTACATGGAGGAGCGCTATGTCGTCGTTCAGGGCAAGGGCAACAAGCAGCGCCTGGTGCCCATATCGCCTGTCGCCATCGAGCAAATTGGCCTCTACTTGGAGCAGACCCGTTCACGTCAGGTAGCCAAAAAGGGGAGCGAGGATATCCTGTTCTTGAACCGCCGTGGGGCGATGCTCACACGCCAGATGATTTTCCACATCGTCAAGCAGCTGTGTGAGTTGGCGGGTATCCGCAAGGTCATCAGTCCCCACACCTTGCGCCACAGTTTTGCCACCCATCTGCTCGAGGGGGGCGCCAATCTGCGTGCCATTCAGCAGATGCTCGGCCACGAGAGCATCACCACCACCGAGATTTATGTCCACATCGACCGCACCCGCTTGCGCGACGAGATTCTCAAGTACCATCCCCGTAATCATCAGCATGACGGCAATTAGGGCACAAGAAGGCATCAAACTTTTCACCCATAGCGTCAGGCATAAAAAGATTTTTGTATCTTTGCACCGACTACCAATATCAATTATAGAAACAAATGAAAAGACTGTTATTACTGGCGGTTACGGTATTGACTTTGTCGGGAACCGCACACGCATGGGGCTGGTGGAACTATCCGCCAGACAACGAGGAAGTGCAACTCACATCGACCAATCTGCCCATTGTTTGGATAGATGTCGATGGCCAATACATTGACCGCGAAGAGCGTATCACGGGCCGCATGAAGATAATCCACAATGGCGACGGTCAGCTCAACTATGCCGATACCATTGCCCACCCGGGTCAGACTATTGACTACGAGGGTTATATCGCCATTCGCTACCGTGGCAGCTCGTCATTCAATATAAGCGATAAGAAACCCTATTCTTTCCGTCCTATCGACAAGCCCCTGGAGGATGGCGGCACCAAACAGAAGGTGAAAATCCTGGGTATGGGCAAGGACAATAATTGGGCCCTGCTCGCCCCCTATTCCGACAAGAGCATGATGCGTGACCTGCTGGCCTTTGAGGTGTCACGTCCGTGGATGGAATACACTCCCCAGGGACGTTACTGCGAGATGTTCCTCGATGGCACCTACTATGGTGTGTACATTCTCACCGAGGTGGTCAGCAAGGGCAAGCACCGCCTCAACCTGCCCGACCCGGGTTTGGAGGGCGACACCATCACCGGCGGCTACATCATGGAGGTGAACCGCATCGATGGCGAGGTGACTTATACCTCCAAGTATCATCCCGTGAGCAGCATGGGAAAGAGCTATAGCGATGCTTATATCCATTTCCAGTATAAGTCACCCGATTATGAGGAATTGACCTCGGAACAGGTGAGCTATATCACCGGGCGGATTGACGAGATGGAAACCGCCTTGTGGAATTACAGGCCCACTGGCACCGCCAATTATCAGGAGTACCTGGATGAGGAGAATTTCATTGACTACCAGATTGCCATGGAACTGGGGCACAATGTGGATGGCTACCGCCTGAGCGGCAAGTTCTTTAAGCGCCGTGACAGTGAGGACGCTCGCTTCAAGATGGTGGTGTGGGACATGAACCTGGCCTACGGTAACGCCGATTATTATCAGGGGTGGCGCACCGACACGTGGATGTACAAGAACAACAGCAACCTCTACAACGAGGGCGATCCGCAGCTGATTCCTTTCTGGTGGTATAAGCTAAATACCAATCCTGAGTACACCGCTGCCCTCAAGGCCCGTTGGGCACAGTATCGCCGTGCTAACCTGCGCGAGGACCGCCTCATGGCGACAGTGGACTCGCTGGCCTCGGTGCTGACCTCACATGGCGCCGAACGCCGCAACAGCATGGCTTGGCCACGTTGGGGCGAGTATGTCTGGCCCAATTACTATATTGCCGACAACTATAAAGATGAGGTGGATTACCTCAAGAACTGGCTCAGTGACCGCATCGCCTGGATGGACAGCCAGCTTGGCTTCGACCCCAATGCCCACGAGCGCGGCGACGTGGACGGCGATGGCCATGTGACAATAACCGATGTCACTGTCCTCATCGATTACCTGTTGGGTGGCAGTTCCACGGACATCGATATGATTGCCGCCGACTGTGATGAAGACGGAACGCCCAATATCAGTGACGTAACCATCCTCATTGACTATCTGTTGGGTGGCAGCTGGTGAAACTATCATTAGCGATTATGTAATATTTTATCGTTTTTGTATAAATAACACATTACATGGCATGAAAATGTCATGTTTTTGTTGTTTCGGTAAAAAATATGAAGCATTTTGGGCGAAAATATATAGTTTTTTTAGAAAAAAGACCGTATATTTGCAGTATTGAAGAACGATAATTACTAATCTTAAAATGATAAAATTATGAAAAAGATTTTACTAACCCTCATGTTTGCATTGGTCTCAATGTATGCCAGTGCTTATTTCAAGGTGGGCGATATCTATTATCAGCCCGATGAACAAGCCGACGACGGCACCTGTTGGGTGCGCGATAGCCCCTATTATGGTGGCTATGACGGCTTGACCGACATCACGATTCCCGGTCGTGTGACCTACAACGGCAGGGAGTATCGCGTGACCTCGATCGACAGTGAGGCCTTCAAGAACGTGACCACACTGCAGAGTGTGCGCCTGGGCTGGGGCGTGGAGGAAATCTCCTCCTATGCCTTTGCTGGCTGTACCAACCTGAAGTATGTCTATCTGCCCAGCACGCTGACGCACATCTACAACTATGCCTTCCAGAATTGCTCGTCGATGATCCAGATGGGCGTGGCAGCACCGACGCCGCCCACGCTGTCGGCTTATGCCTTGTCGGGCATGAAGACATGCGATATCTTCACGGCGATGCAACCCAACGTCAGCAGTTACAACGACGTCACCGCCTGGAAGGCTGCCGACAGCAACGGCACGATCTCCTATACTGGCATCAAGGCCAACGACTTTGTTGAGAACGGCCTGTGCTATGTGATTACGAGTCCCGCGACAACGACCAACAACGTCAACGTCACGCTGGTGGGCATCCAGTCGGGGGTGACCTATCTGCCCATGGTCTCTTCGGCCCACGACTATACCAACAGCACCTACGGCGGCGGGTCGTACATCTTCTGCAACTGGACCGAGATAGCCCCCTATGCCGCCTATAATCACTCGACCTTGCGGAAGATCGGGCGTAGCGATCTGGGCTCTTACTTCAGGCTCAAGGAGGTGGGCGCTTATGCCTTCAACAGCTGCCAGGCATTGACCGAGGTCAATATCTCGGCCGAGAATATCGGCAACTTCGCTTTCTACAATTGTACCAACCTGGCCACCGTCAACCTGTACCTCAAAGATACCGAGAACTATGGCACACAGAAACTGGGTACGCGCTGCTTTGCCAACACCGCTGTATCCTGGGTCTACATCCCGCAGTCGTTGACAACGTATGGCGACGGTGCCTTTGCCCAGTGCAGCAACCTTGAGAATATTAATGTAAGTTCCAGTAACACCATCTTTGAGAGCTTTGCCGGCTGGCTGTGCAGCGAGAACTATGAAACCATCTATCAGGTGGGCGCCGCCAACACCAGGGTGGGCAACGGTGGCTTCTATGGCACGCCCAGGACCATCAAGCCGTGGTGCTTTGCCGGCTGCAACAAGTCGACCTATCTCAAGATCCCCTATGGTGTCAGGACGATTGGCGATTACGCCTTTTACAACACGACGCTGGAGGAGTTGCGCATCCCCAGCTCGGCTAATTCGGTTTCAGGCTATGCGTTCTACAACATGACCTCACTGCGTAAGCTCATGTTCAATAGACCCGCTCCGCCCTCGGGCATGAACTTCTCGGGCATCGGCAGCGACTGTGTGCTGAGCGTGCCGTTCAACAATATCTCGGCCTACTCACAGAACAGCGTGTGGAGCAGTGCCTTTGCCACCATCAACGGCTATGCCTTCGACTTTGAACAGGCCGACGATTCGGGCAACACGACGTTGTACTACACCGTTACCAGCGTGGGCACCTATACCGACGCGCTGGCCAGCACGCTAACGTTCAATGGCCAGGTGAAAATCGTCAGGGGTGAAATGTCCAACCCGAGCACGATCAACATCCCGATCAGGTATTACAAGACCACTGTCGATAACTACGCCATCACCGAGATCGAGGACAAAGCATTCTCGGCCACCAACCTGACTGCAGTCTATGGTGGCAAGTGCATCAAGAAGATCGGCGAGAATGCCTTTTATTACTGTTTCAACTTGACGACGGTGAATATCCCCAACCCGGTCAGCATTGGCAGAGATGCGTTCTACTTCTGTGACAAGCTCAACTCCATCAACATGGGCAGCCGACTGGAATTTATCGGGCAGCAGGCCTTCTATGCCTGCTCAAAGCTCACTGGAGAACTCACGATGCCAGCGACGCTGGCCACCATCGAGGCGGGAGCTTTTACCAATTGCACTGGACTGTCGAGCATCTTCATCAGCAGAACCGAGACCACCACGTTTGGCAGGGATTTCTTCCCGAACAACGCCGAAGGCTTCATCTGCTACGTGCCTCTGAACCAATTCTACGACTTCTACTCCAAGCTGAAGACCAGCACCTATTCGAACTATCCCACTACAGCGCCCACAAAGCTGCTGCCCTGGGTCAAGCCTACCACCCAATGGACCCCCATCTCGGTTCCTGTCGATGACAGCGTGCTGCTGCCCGCCACCGGAGAGTTCCATACCGCTGAGCAGTTTGACTTGGCGACCCGTTCGCTGGTCTTGAAGAAACTGAGCAACGACGTGGGCATCAAGGGCAATACAGGCATGTTGCTCAAGGGCACGGTGGGTACCGTCTATCGCTTCAGGCGCAAGACCGATGTGTCGCCCTACATATTCTACGGCCCTAACAAGAACTATCTCAAGAGTGTGACAGGTGACAGCCAAACACTCACCTATACAGCCTCAGGGCCTTGGAACTACACTTTCAACGGTTCCGACCGGTTCAGCCGCGTGACCTCGTCGCAGACGATCAATAGCGGTTCGGCTTATGTGCAACTGGAAGCGACCGATGTTGGCCCGATAACAGTATCCAACGTTTACATCGAGGATAATTCCACGCACTACAATCTGTGGATCAATGGTGTTCAGGTCAACAGCGTGAACTACAGCAACCTGTCGTTTATCGATGGTGTGGATGGTACAGTGACTTACACTCCGAGCACCAGCACGCTGAAACTGAGTAATGCGACCATAACCAGCAACAGCACCGATAACATCAAGAACTCAATCAGTGGCTTGAAGATCACCGTTACTGGAACTAATACAATCACCACAACCGGCAACAATACCCCTCTCAGTGTCAAGGAATCGGTTTCCATCTCGGGTACTGGTAGGCTCAATTGCTTGGGTGATACCTACTATGGATGCTCGGTAACTACTGGCAGAACGCTGACCATCAGCGGCGGTGTCCAAGCCCTGTTCCACGGTAAGTATTATGGCATTTACGGTGGCTCTAATACATGCCGACTGATTATGAGTGGAGCCGACACCAAACTGACTGCTATAGGTCAGACCAACGCTTCGATCATTCGTATGCAGCCCACACTCAACGATGGCCTGACAATCACAGAGCCTGCTGGAGCCTACTTCAATAGTGACGGCACCGTGGTCGGAACCAACGGCAATACGATCTTCAATCAAGGTGTTGTCATCAGCAAGCCCACCGTGACTCGTGGTGACGTGAACGGCGACGGCAACGTGAACATCAGTGACGCTACTGCCCTGATTGACTTGCTGCTGGGTGGCGGAACCATCGATAATCCCGCTGCTGACTGCAACAACGACTCCAGCGTAACCATCATCGACCTTACTGCCCTAATCGACTACCTCTTGGGTGGTTCATGGTGATACTCGCTAACGCTCGCAGTTTAGAGTTTAGTGTTTAAAGTTTAGAGGTGCATCCGCATTCCTGTTGGCTTCAGGAGTGCGGATGCCTCATTAAACATTAAACATTAAACATTAAACTGCTCGCAACGCGAGCATCGAGCATCAACTTTTTTATTATCTTTGCAGTCATGGAACACCCTAAGTTCATCATCACCAGTGGCGGGCACCTGCGTCTGGGTATGGTCACTTTGCATCGTGACCTGCTATTGCCGCATGAGCAATGCTTGGGTGGCGGTTTCTATGAGTTCGACTATGCGGGCAACATCTTGATTTTGTCGGGTAAGTCGTTTGATTATGGACCGCCCCGCTGGGGTAAGGTGGATGTGCTCTTGGTGCCTGAGGCTTACCGTGGCATTTCCATCGTTTATCGTGACCATTGGGGCGAAGAGTTGAGAATTTCCAGCGTTTTCACCATCAAGTATTATTAGACTGTTATGAAAAGGTTCTTGAATGACATAAAGGGTATCTTGCCCGGGGACAGGGTTTATACCGACGAGTTGAGGACACTGGCGTGGGGAACTGACGCGAGTTTCTATCGCCTGACGCCACAGGTTGTCATCCGCGCTAAGGACGAATCAGAGGTAGCGGCAATCGTCAAGTTGGCCAGCAAGTATGGACTTCCGTTCACCTTCCGCGCCGCGGGCACTTCGTTGTCGGGACAGAGCGTGAGCGATAGCATCCTGATTGTCGCGGGCAAGAATTGGGAAGATTACAGCGTTGCTCCCGATGGTGAGAGCATCACTTTGCAGCCTGGCATTGTCGGGGCAAGGGTGAACCAGATTTTGAAGCCTTTAGGCCGGGTGTTCCCGCCTGACCCTGCGAGCATCGGGTCGGCAATGGTGGGTGGCATAGTCGCCAACAATGCCTCAGGTATGAATTGCGGCACCCACGCCAACAGTGACCGCATGCTGCTGTCGGCTCGCTTGGTGTTGCCCGACGGCACCGTGCTTGACACGGGTGACGAGCACAGTCGTGAGGCGTTCAGGAAATCACATCCCGATTTCATCGCCCGTATCGAGTCCCTGAGGGACCGTATCCGTGCCAATGGCCAACTGATCGACCGCATCCGCAAGAAATACAGCATCAAGAATGTGACGGGATTGAACCTGAGGCCGTTTATCGCCTATGATGACCCGTTTGACATCATCGCTCACAGCGTGGTGGGCAGTGAGGGCACCCTGGCATTTATCAGCCAGGTGACCATGCGCACGCTGCACGATTATCCCTGCAAGGCTTCGGCAATGCTCTATTTCTTCACGATGCGTGAGAGTTGTGAGGCCGTTGTCGCCCTCAAGCAGTTGCAGTCGAGTGACGATGATATCGCCATGAGTGCCGAGAACCTGATGGTCAAGAGTGCTGAGATGCTCGACTATCTTTCTCTGGCTTCGGTCGATGATCCTGTTTATCTGCAATACAAGCGCGACGTGGATGCTGGCCGCATTGCGGGTGTGAAACCTGGTGATTACCACAACCTCACGGCAATCCTTACCGAGACTAAGGCCACGACCCCTGGCGAGCTGCAGCGCCGCATCGACGCGATTACCGCTTGCCTGTCGCGTTTCAATACCTACATCCCCGTTGAGTTCACGGCCGATCCTGCCGTCTATGGCAAGTACTGGGCTATTCGCTCAGGCATTTTCCCCAGCGTGGGTGGCTCACGGCCTGTGGGTACCTCGTGCCTTATCGAGGACGTGGCGTTTCCCGTGGAGGATTTGCCCGAGGCCACCGTCAAGTTGCAGCGTCTTATCGCCGACCATGGCTATAAGGATGCATGCATCTACGGCCATGCCTTCGAAGGCAATTACCACTTCATCATCAATCAGCTCTTCAGCACCGACAGCGAGGTGCAACGCTATGCCGCGATGATGCGCGACGTGGCCAGGCTCGTGGTCGAGGAGTATGACGGCTCGTTGAAGGCCGAGCACGGCACGGGCCGCAATATGGCGCCGTTTGTCAAGCAGGAGTGGGGCGAGGAGGCCTATGCTGCCATGCGTGAGCTCAAGGCCATTTTTGACCCTGGCAATCTGCTCAATCCGGGCGTCATCTTCAACGATGATCCTGAGTGCTTCATCAAGAATTTCAAGCCCCTGCCTGAGCTTAAATTGAAAGGTACCGCAAGTGTGCCCAAAGCCAGCGAACGTCACGACAGTGTTCAAGCTACCATCGAAGGCGTCTTGAAGGCGAACAAGTGCATCGAGTGCGGTTTCTGTGAGGTGAATTGCGTGACCTGTGGCTTCACACTTTCGTCCCGCCAGCGCATCGTCATTCAGCGCGAGATTTCACACCTGCGTGAGACGGGCGCCGACCCTGGGCGTCTGGCAAAACTTGTCAAGCAATACCGCTATCAGGGTGACCAGACGTGTGCGGGCGACGGCCTGTGCGCCACCTCATGCCCGATGGGCATCAATGTGGCCGATTTGACCCACCTTATCCGCCAGGATGCTTTACCGCAGGGTAGCATGGGCTACAAGGTGGGCAACTTTGCTGCCCGTCATTTTGCTGGCGTCAAGAGCGGCTTGCGCCTTGTGCTTGATACGGCACGATTGGGTCACAACGTTCTGGGAACGGGTGCCATGAACGGCATTGCCGGAGCCTTGCACAAGGCAGGTATGCCACTGTGGACGCCAACCATGCCTGGTAAGGCCCGCCAGCCGCTTGCGGGTAGAATAGGGCCCCGGCAGGATGTGGCGGGTAAGGTTGTCTATTTCCCCTCGTGCATCAACCAGACGATGGGCTTGTCCAAAGGTTCGCCCGTAGAGAATTCACTTGTCATCGAGATGGTGAGGTTGTGCAGTAAGGCAGGCTATCAGGTGATATTCCCCAAGGGCATCGAAAAATTGTGCTGTGGCACCATCTGGGAGTCAAAGGGTATGCTCGATATCGCTGACCGCAAGACCGAAGAACTCGAGAAGGCCCTGTGGCTGGCCAGTGAGCAGGGAAAATATCCCGTCGTGTGCGACCAGAGCCCATGCCTGCACCGTATGCGCAAGTGCATCAAGCGGATGAAACTGTATGAACCTGTGGAATTCATCTGGGAATACTTGCGCGACCGCTTGGAGTTCACACCCATCGACCGCCATATCGCCCTGCATTTCACGTGCTCCACCCGCGAGATGGGGCTCGTGGACAAGATGACCCAGTTGGCTCGCCTGTGCTCCAACAACGTCTTCCTGCCCGAGGGCGTGGGCTGTTGCGGCTTTGCTGGCGACCGTGGCTGGACGCATCCCGAAGTCAACCGCTGGGCACTGCGCAAACTGCGTCGACAACTCGAGGAAAACCATATCGAGATGGGCTACAGCAATAGCCGCACCTGTGAGGTCGGCTTGGAAACCAACGGCGGCATTCCCTATCTGAACATCATCTATCTCGTCAACGAAGTAACCACAAAAAAATAACTAAAAACTAACTAAAAAATAAAGACGATTATGGCACATATCTGCGAGAACTGTAAATTCCGTGCTCATTACGACAATAAGCCCAATTCTGCGCTGGGCAGGTTTTGGCGTTGGCACATTAATTTCTGCCCTGGATGGAGAAGCTATTTCTCTCGTCAGAGCGAGGAGAAAAAAGCCGAATTAAGAACCAAGTATAATTTCAACAAGTATTAATTGGAAACGAGATAATGCTGCAAGAAGGATTACGGCACACGAGCCAATTAACGGTCAATGAAACCGTTACGGCTATTGCTATGGGTTCGGGCGATTTGCCTGTGCTGGCTACACCCGTAATGATGGCACTCATGGAGAATGCTGCCATGCTTGCTGTGGCCGATCATCTGCCCGAGGGCAGTACAACCGTGGGCGGTCATATTTCATCGTCCCATCTCAAACCCACCAAACTGGGTGACACAATCACGGCGACAGCCACTGTCACCCGTGTCGATGGCAAGAAAATCGAGTTCAAGGTTGAGGCCCACTGCGGCGACACGCTGCTGGGCGAGGGCACACACCTGCGTTTTATTGTGGATAAAGAAAAATTCATGTCAAGATTATGAAGAAGATATTAACGATCACATTGGTGGCAATGGCACTGTTCTGTGTGACTGCCAATGCCCAAACCGAGGCAACTTCAGCCCCTAAGAAGGTGTATAATGAGCAGATCAATCCGCTGGAGCAGATTGACCAGGCTATCCTGCAGGCTAAGGCCGAGGGTAAATTCGTCATCTGCCAGGTGGGTGGCAACTGGTGCCCCTGGTGCCTGCGCTTTGCCGATTTCATTACTAACGACAGCACTATCAACAGCGTCATTGAGCAGAACTTCGTCTATATACACGTCAACTATCATCCCCGCAAGGCTGGTGAGGTAGGCAAGGCGCTGATGAAACGGCTCAACAATGCGGGCCGCTTCGGCTTTCCCGTGCTCGTTGTGCTCGATGAGGAGGGACAGATCATTCACATCCAGGACTCGGGCTTGCTTGAGGAGGACAAGAGCTATAACCAGAAGAAGGTGCTCACGTTCTTCCAGCAATGGACCCCGGCGGCTGTGCGGGAATAACCCCCAGACGAGAGTAATGACATAGACTGACGGTGATAGCGAAGTCAATATTGCTGATTTAATTATGGATAAGAAAATCTACTTTGCAGGGTCAATACGTGGCGGTCGCGTTGATGCCGAGTTGTATCACCGCATCATCAGTTACATCCAGCGTACTGATGTGGTGCTGACCGAGCACGTTGGCAAGAGCAATTTGAGCCTGGTAGAGCAGGGTCGTGAACGTGACGCCCGCATCTATGACCAGGATACCGCATGGCTGCGCGAAAGCGACTTGTTGATTGGCGAGTGTACCTGTCCGTCGCTGGGCGTGGGCTATGAGTTGGCCTATGCCGAGGCCCATGGCATCCCCTGTCATATCTTCTATGACAAGACAAAATGCCAACTGTCCGCCATGCTCACTGGCAATCCCTACTTTCATATTCACCCTTACGCCACCGAGGCCGACATCTACCCCCTCCTTGACGAGATCCTAAACCATTGATAGAAATGATACGACGGGGAATGATTCATAATGCGACAGAACTGGTTGACCTGATACAGGAAATCGGGTTCTTGCCGTTGCTCTATAGCGGCATCAGCGGCTATTCGGCCGAGGACGTCGTCGATAGCGATTGCCGCTATGTCGTGTATGAAGACGGGGGTTGGGATTGGCCCATGTGGAAGTGGAAAGGCCCGATAGTGACCGAGAGCCCTTGTGTGTATGGAAAATTCTTTGACAAGAAGGCTGGCTACATCAGTATGGACTGGTGGCCCGACTTCATGAACTACCGCCGCCATGCCTATCCTGAACCTGTCGAAGGCTCCATCGAGGAAGCCATCGTGCTTACCCTGCGTGAGCACGGCAGCCTTATCACGCGGGAATTGCGTGCCGCCTGCGGCTTCACGGGCGCCAAGATGCGCAGCCGCTTTGATGCCTACGTCACACGTTTGCAGATGGCGTGCCGCATCGTTACCCAGGATTTTGTCTATCCACGTGACAAGCACGGACATGAATACGGCTGGGGTTGGGCATTGCTCACCACACCCGAGGACCTGCTGGGCAAGGAAGCATGCCGCTGCGACCGCGCGCCCGAGGAATCCCTTGAGCGCATCCTGGAACACTTCAAGCGCATCTTGCCTCATGCCACCGAGAAACAAATCATGAAACTCATCAAATAAACTCATGTAATACCGATATGAAAAGAATCCTTATCATCCTGGTCATGATGATGACCATCACGGGCATTCAGGCCCAGAAGATCAGCCATATCGAGGCCACAAGGTCATGGTACTACGTCTATGACGACAATGGCAAGAAAGTGCACACCTTCAGCACCACCCAGGGCGAAGTGGTCGCCTATAGCGACTCGTTCTATATCGTCAAGCACGGCAGCTGGTACTACACCTATGATGCCAAGGGGAAAAAGTTGTACACCTTCAGCGTGAGCAATGTGGGCGAGGTCCTCAATGCCGCGGGTGATACCTTCACCAGCCGCAAGGGCAGTTGGATTTACACCTGGGACAAGAAGGGCAAGAAAATCGCCACCCGTTCGGCCCATTAATCAAGAAGCTAACAGTAAAGCGAGACGCGGAACCCGCAATGGCGGGCTCCGCGTCTTGATGTTCTATAAGATGGTCTCTCAGGTTTACTGAGCGACAATCTTGCAAATCTCGACGATGGTCATCATGGCCTTCTCCATCGAGGGGATGGGTACATACTCAAAGCGGCCGTGCATGTTCATGCCACCGGCAAAGATGTTGGGGCAGGGGAGGTTCTTGAACGACAACTGGGCACCGTCCGTACCGCCGCGGATGGGCTGTACCTTGGGCGTTACGCCAGCGTTCTCCATGGCCTGCTTGGCAATGTCGATGATGTTCATCACGGGCTCAATCTTCTCGCGCATGTTGTAGTACTGGTCCTTGATTTCGCAAGTGGCGCAATCGGGGAATTCACAGTTGATCTTGTTGCACAGGTGCTCGATTTCGCGCTTGCGGCTCTCAAAGCGGGCACGGTCGTGGTCACGGATGATGTAATTCAATGTGGTCTGCTCCACGCCACCTTCCATACGGATGAGGTGATAGAATCCCTCATAGCCCTCGGTGTGCTCGGGGGTCTCCCAGCGGGGCAGCATAGCGGCAAACTGCATCGCAACACGCATCGAGTTAATCATCTTGTGCTTGGCGGCACCGGGGTGTACGTTCAAGCCCTTGAAAGTGATCTTTGCACTGGCAGCGTTGAAGTTCTCAAACTCCAGCTCACCCACGGCGCCACCGTCCATCGTGTAGGCCCAGTCACAACCGAATTTCTCCACGTCAAAGTGGTGTGCGCCCAGGCCGATTTCCTCGTCAGGGTTAAAGCCCACGCGGATGTTGCCGTGCTTCACCTCGGGGTGTTCCTGCAGCCACTCGACAGCGCTCAGAATCTCGGCGATACCAGCCTTGTCGTCGGCACCCAGCAGGGTGTCACCGCTGGTAACGATGAATTCCTGACCCAGGTAGTCGTTCATCTCGGGGAACTGAACGGGGTCGAGCACGATATTGTTCTCCTCGCACAGCACGATGGGCTGGCCGTCATACTTCACGATGCGGGGCTTCACGTCATGACCGCTCATGTCGGGGGCGGTGTCCATGTGGGCAATGAAGCCGATGGTGGGCACGGCCTTGTCGGTATTGGCGGGCAGGGTGGCAAACAGGTAACCGTTGTCATCAAGCGAGATGTCGCTCAGGCCCATAGCATGCAATTCCTTTTCCAGCTCCTTGGCAAACACCATCTGACCAGGTGTCGAGGGGGTGAGGTTAGTGAGTTCGTCACTCTGGGTGTCAAACTTCACATATTTCAAAAATCTGTCAACTAATTTTGTCATAGTGTTGATATACTGTTAATGGTTAATGTCTTTTCAACTTGCAAATATAACAATAATTCCCCACACATTACTTTTTCTCAATTGTTTTTTTAGCGACCCACCGATAATGGTAGCCCCAAGTGGCCTAAATATGTTAAAGAGAGTTAAATTTCCATGAAAACTCTTGACGGGAATAATAATTGCACATATCTTTGTGATATCAAAACGATATCATTTTAATAAAAACTAAATATTAACTTTTCAACTTTTACGATTATGGAAACGAAGGAATTTAATTTCAAAGGCATGACAGTGAACGGCTTCTTGATGCTGTTTATAGTGATTGTGTTACCGATTCTCGCCATCTGGGGCATATATAAGAGCATTATCCTGTTCGATATGCCTAATCATGGCGCTCTGCCCTCAGTGCTGCTTATAGTGAGTGTCCTCTTCATCATCTGCACCTTAATCTTTTTAGGAGGTTTCATCATGCTTGAGCCCAACACTGCCCGCGTGACCACCTGGTTCGGAAAATATAGTGGCACTTTCAGCCGCACTGGTTTCTATTGGATTAACCCCTTCTATGGCACCAAGAAAGTGTCGATGCGTGCCCGCAACCTCGACGCCGAGCCCATCAAGGTCAACGACAAGGTGGGTAACCCGGTGATGATTGGTCTGGTGATGGTGTGGAGACTGAAGGATACCTACAAGGCCCTGTTCGAGGTGGACTCACAGACGATGGCTTCGACCGACGGTACATTGAGCGGCAACGCTAAGGGTCTGATGAGCGCCCTGGAGAACTTCGTGAGTGTTCAGAGCTATGCTGCTCTGCGCCAGGTTGCCGGTCAGTATGCCTATGACGACAACGACGAGGATACCAAGGAACTGACCCTGCGCTCAGGCGGTGACGAGATTAACGAACAGCTGGAATCCAAATTGAACGAGCGCCTGTCGCTGGCTGGTATCGAGGTCGTTGAGGCCCGCATCAATTACCTGGCCTATGCTCCCGAAATCGCTGCCGTGATGCTGCGTCGCCAGCAGGCCAGCGCCATCATCACTGCCCGCGAGAAGATTGTCGAGGGCGCAGTGAGCATGGTGAAGATGGCCCTTGACAAGCTCTCGAGCGAGGAAATCGTGGAACTTGACGACGACAAGAAGGCTTCGATGGTGAGCAACCTCCTGGTTGTCCTCTGCGCCGACGAGCAGGCCCAGCCCGTTGTCAACACCGGCACCCTCAATATGTAACCGACAAGTAAAAACAACTTAATGATCTGATTATTCTGAGCACTGCCGCATCTCAGGCAATTATAAATCCAGTGTTTACACCCATCAGCCGATAACAGATAGGCAAAAATCAGGTTTTTCAGATGATTCAGTTGTTTCAATAAACATTATCTGTTTTTTAAATCATTAGCAGACTATGTGGGCAGCCGACGAGTTCCGCTCGACCAACGGTCAGTTGCAGTGGATCATCACCGAGGCGCTGCGCAAGGCCCGCCGTCTGCCCAAGAAGAAAAAAAGTCAACCCGATAACCAGGAGGACGTTAGCAATGAAGCCGATAACTGATAAAAAATTGCAGATATGCCGATGGATCTATGTCATACTGTTCTGCATACTGCTCGGAGTCCTTATATCTAACGATGTCCTGAGTAGCAAGTGGATGCTGTACGCCACAGGAATTGTGGGAATAGGCCTCATCTATCTCATAGAGCACTTCCTCAAGAAGAAGTTTCCGGAGATGTTCCCGCCTTCAGCACGAGAGAAAGAAGTCGAGAAGATGCTCAACGACATCGATGAAGGCAGAATAGACGAACGCGACGAAACTGTCAAATCGCCGCGCACTGTCATCGGGACCCTGTGTGAGATTGTGGTTGTCGGCATCATCGGTTATGCCCTTTACCGGGCATGGACACTGGACCAGCGCATGTTGGGAGTCGTCCTTTTTTCGGCATTTGCCATCGGCACCCTCATCACATCCTATTACACCGATATCAAGAAGAAATACTGTGAGCCGTGTGATCGGGGAGGCGTTATCGCCGTGAGCAACAATGGTCATGTCACCGCCCTATTTGCAGCGTTGGTAACGCTGATATTGACCTACCTCTATGACCCTGGCACCTATTACAAGTGGAGGGCGCTCTATTTCTCATGCGGACTGCTTTTTGCGCTCATGATACCCATCCAACACGTCATCAACAGGCGAAGCGCTGCCCTGATGGCCAAGGTCAACAACTACGATCCCCGAAACATCAGTGTGACACGCACTATTGAGGGCACTGCCTTTGAAACAGCGGCTGTCCTCATGCTCATTGGTCCTGGATATTCCTGTCGCCGACCTCATCATGTGCTCGGCATTCTCCATCGGTTTTCTCATCCTTGCCTATTTCCCGACATGGCTGAATAGCGCTACCATCTTCAAGAGCGACAAACAGGTTCTGGACAGCATCAGGCGATGCCGCATTTCGGCTGTTGTGCTCGCACTGTTTGCGCTGATTCTTCCCTTCATTCTCCCCGAGCTGGACAAGAAAACACTGGATTACCTCTACGTCGCAGTGCTCATCGTGATCTCGATTTGCAACTTCTTCTTTATATCTGACAAAGAAAACAACCCGACAAGTAACGAATAGGATTATGAAACTGAATAGTAATAGCGCTTTCAATCTGCTGGGCATCGTATGCATGGTTGTCCTCATTGGGGCTCTCATGCTGGCAGGATGGGCCGGATTGTCAATGACGGGAATCATCGTCACAGGAGTAGTTGTCGCAGCTATCGGCAATTTTGTCGCCATCATTCTGCTGGCCAAGTACAGCAGCGAGCGAGAAGAGCCCGCCGATGGCTTCCATCTTGATGAGGTGAAGATGACCCGCACCGCCTTGAGCACTGGGATTGAAATTATCACAGGTGTCCTCGTCGCCATGGCATGGGCAGTATCTGCCAAGAACGGCGTCTTTACCGAGGCCGATGGCAGTTTCAGCTTCAATACACTGTTCAGCATGCTCTTTTTCACCGGCACCATCATCTTTATGCTCTGTGATACCTACAGCCCTGGTGACATCAATAACGCAGGCATCCTGACCAACATCAAACAGGTCAAATTGGCTGTTTACATGAATCGCCTGTTTGCCGTACTGTTTGCTGCGGGAATGCTGGTATTCTCTTTTCCTGCACTTCGGCAGCAGAACTGGATTATTATCGGGCTGGCTGCGGTGTTGCTTCTAGCCTATATTGCTTTTCGCATCCTCATCCGCAAGGCAAGGGGTTAAGCCGGTTCAGTGAAACAACATTAGTTATCAATTTCTAAAACCGAAGAGATGATGAACAAAATGAATACATCATATAAACTGACAACCTTGATTGTCGTCGTTGCATTGGTTCTGATTTTGGTACTCTTTTCAGCTGGCGTGATTGATGCCTCTGTCGCATCTATATTTGGAGCCATCATTGGTCTTGCTGCTTTAGTACTCTATGTCAACAGCCCAACGCCCAATGTGAATAGAGAGGAAGAGAAAATACAACGGGCTTTTGAAAAGACTAAGGTGCAGCGCACACGCGAGGGGACTGCCTTTGAAATGGCAACGGCCCTGATTCTGGTCTGCTCGGTAGTCGTCGGGGTAGCCACCCACACGTTTGAACAGCGTACCGATATTCTGCCAGAATATCTGTGCTTCTTCATCGTTGCAATCGCAGGACTCTTTCTGGCCTATCATCCGATGTCCGCCTTCTCCGTCGCTTTATCGAAAAGTATCACCAATGCCGAACAGTTCAAACTGCTCATCAGATGGCACCGTGTGCTCGCTGTCGAATTTGCTTTGATTGCCTTAACCTTCAGCGTCTGCCCTGTAAAAAGCAAACTTCAGGCAATTGCCATCATCTGTCTTCTCTTGGGCTGTATAGGTACTCATTTTCTATTTTCTTTCTTGCATAAAAAGAATAAATGAGGCAGAAAGAGTAATTGTGACTATGAACAAGCAGATTGAGCGGTTGTGGCAACGATGGGGTGATACCGTCAGGTTCCTCTTGTGGGGCTTGACGGTGGCGTTGGTATGCTTTTTGCTGTATCGCGTCATCGTGAACGATAACGCTCCACATTTGGTTCCCTTGAGCAGGGGCGCGCGCGACAGTCTGATGACCGTCGGCGTCCCCAGTGGCATGAGCGATACGCTGGTGAATTACGGCGAAGCTTTCGCTGTGCACTTTAATAGCAACCGTGGCATTGCCAATTGCACTGCCTATGAACTTGTCGTAAACGAGCTGAACGGAACAACTGAACGCGGTAACGAGTTCATGGCTGACCCTGGTGTGAAGGGTTGCCCCGAGCCGGTTGACTATGCCGGTAGCGGCTTCGACCGTGGCCACCTGGTGCCTGCCGCCGACCTCAAGTGGAGTGATGCGGCCATGCAGCAGTCGTTTCTGTTGACCAACGTGTGCCCGATGCACAAAGCGCTCAACGAGGGCGGCTGGGCCAAACTGGAGGAAAAGGTGCGTGAGTGGACAGCTCGCGACAGCGCCTTGGTCGTGTTCACGGGGCCTGTTGTCTGCGATAGCGATACAGCACTGGCTGGGGGTAAGGTTACCGTACCAGGGAGTTTTTACAAGGTCGTGTTGGCTCCGTGTGTGCGCCCCATGCGTGCCATCGCCTTTATCTATCCCAACGGGCATAGCGGTGGCAGGCTGAGCCAGTATGTCGTGAGTGTCGATGAGGTAGCCTATCTGCCCGCCGAGGAACAGCAACGCCTTGAAGCTCCCGTCCACCTCGACGCGTGGCTTAATTAGTTAATAGTTATTAGAGAATAGTTTATAGTTGATGAGATGAAGCAATTACTGAAGATTTGGATTCTGGTAGCAGCAATGGTCATGGGTGGGGCCCTGCCTCCTCAAGTGATGGGCGATAGCTCCATCACCACGCAGTGGTCTGCCCAAGCCAAGAGCAAGAAAAAAGACAAAAAGAAGAAAAAGTCCAAAAAGTCAAGAGAATCAAGAAAAAAAGACAAGTTTTCTTCCTCACTGCTGACGGTCCCCACCATCGGCAAGACAGCTACGGCGACTGTCATTCCGCAGCAGAATACCAACGCATTGCTGTCGGTAGGCATCCCCAAAGGTGTTTCCAACCAGGTCATCAACTACCAGGCCATCAGGGTTAACTTCAACCCCTCGTTGAGGATCCCCAACTGTGTCGCCTATGAACTCACGGCGACAATGGTCTCGATGGCCGATGCCCCTGACCATGAGAGCCGTAAGAACTACAATTATGCCAAGGATTCAGGCGTCAAGTCCTGTCCTGAGAATTGGGAATACCGTGGCAGCGGCTACAGCCGTGGTCACATGGCACCCGCGATGGATATGCGCTGGGACAAGACCGCGATGGCCCAGTGCTTCTACATGACCAATATGTGCCCTCAGGACACCAAACTCAATAACGACCATTGGCGTGTGCTCGAGGAGAAAGTGCACCGATGGGCCAAGCGTGACAAGCGCCTGATAGTCTATACCGGCCCCATTATGGGCAAGAATCCTAAAAAGATCGGCAAGGACAAGCAGAATATCGCTGTCCCCGACGCCTTCTTCAAGGTGGTCTATGCCCCCGAGCACGGGCGTGCCATCGCTTTCATCTACGAGAACCGCCCCTGTCCCGGGGGCATCGCCAAGTATGCCGTCACTGTTGCCGAGGTTGAGCGACGCACTGGCCTCACCTTCTCCAGCGCCATCCCCAAGCGCCAGTGTAAAGTCGAGGACTGGGAATAGAGAAATGTGCGGAATTTTTGTTATATTTGCAGTTCAATAGATGGCTTAAAGACGGAACGCAATGAAGAAACATTTGATTTATAGTGTGTTACTATTAGCTTTTGCACTCACTGGATGCCGTGGGGGTAACGAAAGGCCAGAGGAGGCGTCTCAAGTGGACTCGTTCTACAAGAGTGCCTATGACGACGGCAATGCCGTGAAAGATCAGGCAAGCAAACCTGGTGAGGGCAAGGAGTATAAGTCAACAGGCGACGCGTCGCTGCTCGACGTGAAACTGCCTGAGCGCCTGGATAACCAGACGGTCCACTACAAGTCGATTGTGGTCTATTTCAACAAGTATTACCGCGTGCCCAACTGTGTGGCCTATGAACTGACAAACACCATGACGTCGATGGCCGACTCGCGTGATGCCGAGAACCGTGCCAATTACAAGTTTGAGCGAGACCACGACGTGAAGGGTTGTCCCGACTGGTGGGACTATAAAGAGAGCGGTTACACCCGCGGCCACATGGCTCCCGCGATGGATATGCGCTGGAACAAGACGGCCATGGAACAGTGCTTCCTGATGACCAACATCTGCCCGCAGCTCGACGAGATGAACGACGGCGAGTGGCGGCATGTTGAGGAGGCGGTCCACAAGTGGTCGCGCTCGGCTGGACGCCTCATCGTGATTACGGGTCCCATCTTCTCTAACAATATGAAACGCATCGGCAAGCATGACGACATCGCTGTGCCTGAGCGTTTCTTCAAAGTCATCTATTCACCTGGTCAGAACCGTGCGATTGCCTTTGTGATGGAGAATAAGGCCCTGCCCAACAGCTGGACCAACTATGCCACTACCATCGACAAGGTAGAAGCCCTCACGGGATATGACTTCCTCGCCTCGCTTGAGGACAACGTGGAGGACGTCATCGAGAGTAAGCAAAACATTAAGGACTGGCCCACTTATTATCCACGCCGATGAATCCGATAGAATTGACAAGTATTGGCAGCGACACCATCTGCGCCGTTTCGACGCCGCAGGGTAGGGGAGGTATTGCTGTGGTTCGTGTGAGCGGACCGCAGGCGTTGAATATTGTGCAACAGCGTTGGCAGGGCAAGCCGCTCTCCGACGTGGAAACCCACACGGTTCACCTGGGACAATTGATGGACAGTAACGGTGACATCCTCGACCAGGCGGTGCTGACCGTCTTTCGCGCACCCAACTCGTTTACGGGCGAGGATGTGGTGGAACTCGCTTGTCACGGCTCGACATGGATTCAGCAGCAAGCAGTACAGACGCTCATCGACGCGGGCTGTCGCCATGCCACGGCAGGAGAATTCACACGCCGCGCCTTTGCCAACGGGCGAATGGATCTCTCCCAGGCCGAGGCCGTAGCCGACGTCATCGAGGCGCAGTCCCGTGCTGCCCACCATGTGGCGATGAGCCAGATGCGGGGCCGCTACAGCGACGAATTAAAGAGCCTTCGCGACAAGCTGCTGCACTTTGTGGCTCTCATTGAGTTGGAACTGGACTTTAGCGAGGAGGACGTGACCTTTGCCGACCGTGGCGAGGTGACTGCCTTGGCGCACGAAATCCATGACCTCATCAGCCGACTTGCCGATAGTTATCGTGACGGTAACGCCATCCGCAATGGCATGCCTGTCGCCATCGTTGGCCAGACCAATGCGGGCAAGTCCACCCTGCTGAACGCCATGCTGCGTGACGACCGCGCTCTGGTGAGCAACATCCATGGCACCACGCGTGACACCATCGAAGATACCGTGGTGATGGGCGGCACGTTGTTCCGTTTCATCGATACAGCAGGTATCCGGCAGTCAACTGATGCCGTTGAGCGGATGGGCATCGAGCGCACCTGGCAAGCTATCGACAAGGCTAAGGTTGTGCTATGGATCGTTGACGTCACAAGCGCCGACACCAGCATGGCCCATGACATCCTGTCCCACTGCGAGGGCAAGGCACTGATTGCCGTGCTCAACAAGACCGACCTTGACGATGATGTCGCTGCGAGAAGTGAGCTTAACGACATCCTGCCCGAGGGCACGCCAATCGTGGCCATCAGCGCCAAGAGCGACAATGACATCGAGGCCCTGCGCGAACTTATCGTCAGGAGTGCCGCTCTTCCAACTGTGGACAATGACGCCATCATCGTGACCAATGCCCGCCACTACCAGGCCTTGACACGCTCCCGCGATGCCATCGCCCGCGCCATTACAGGCCTAACGAACGGCCTCAGCGGCGACCTCCTCGACCAGGATATCCGCGAATGCCTCCACTGGCTCGGTGAAATCACCGGCGAAATCACCACCGACAACATCCTCGGCGAAATCTTCTCCCACTTCTGCATCGGCAAATAGAGCCTTAGAAACAACTCTGAACAACTTTGAACGACTTGAAGTAAACCGCTATAAATTAGCGGTTTATTCGTTTTTAACACTTCAGGTTGCATATTTTTTTCTTCAACTTTCTCGTACTATTTTTGTATCATATTTCTACCGCGAGTGTAAACTGTGTTCAAATTGTCTTCCAGTATGCAATATTTGGGACAAACGTGATACACCATGAGAAACCCCAAAAACGCTATCGACGGGACAATATGATACACAGTGAGAAATTGCGAGAAAGAGTGAGACAAAAATGGCGGATTTTCCGCAGAGTTAAACCTTTATAATGACGCACATTTATGGAAATAGAGAAACGATGTCAGTGGTGCGGGAAACAATTCATAGCACACAAAATGACGACTCTTTACTGCTCTTCAACCTGTGTTAACAAGGCTTACAAGGCAAAAAAGAGACAGATGAAGAAAGAAGAAATTGAATCAGAGCAGGACTCAAAACTGCCAACAGTGGAGAGTATCGGACAAAAACCATTCCTTTCACCAAAAGAGGCAGCTTACCTTCTTGGCATAAGTCTGCCGACTATATATAGATATATGGCAAAAGGAATGTTCAAAGCATTGAGAACACCGGCAAAAACAATTATCCGATGGAGTGATCTCGAAGCATGGTTTGACAATGCCCCCGCATATGTCAAGCGGAACAACCGCAGGCATAAGATCGAGCACGATAGCTATACAATGAAGGAGATTTGTGAGAAATATCAAGTGACCCGAAAAGTGGCCATGCGACGGATTGAGCAGTTTGACATCCCAAAGATATACGAGGGACGCAATGTGTCCTTCTCAAAAACTGCCGTTGACAGGTACTTTTCCGAACTCATCGAGGACTTTGATAAGGAGAATTACTACACTATCCAACAGGTTATGGAGAAGTTCAACATGTCCTACTCTGCCGTCATTTCTTTTGCCAAACGGCATAAGTTACCAAGGGTTACCAGGCGGAGGGAAGTGTTCTATTCCAAACCCCATATCGACAGCCTGAAAGGTAATGGTGAAGCTATTGATCCTCTCTACTACACTTTTAAGGAGGTGATGGAGAAGTACGGATTCACAAAAGATCAAGTGAGCCATTATCTCCATACCTATCATATAGACCGCTTCAAACGAGGCACCTTTACAATGATTAACCGGAAGGAGTTTGACAAGACAATCAAGGAACGCATGAATGGATTCACAAGCATCTCTGAACTCAACGCAAAGATTGAAAAAGCAAAGGATGATCGAACAAGAACAGAGCAAATCACACCTCATTCTGGCAGCATTGAAATCATACCAAGTGTGGAATCAGAGAATGATGCAGATGGGTACGAAGGCTATATTAGTGCCGAGGAGATAGCAGCACGATACAAACAAAGTAAAAAGTGGGTTGGCTTCCTGCTGCGTCAGAAAAAAATACCGAGGGTGCAGGTAGCAGGAATCCTGCTCTACGATGAGACAGCGGTTGAAGATGTCTTCAGCAGATATTCGTCACCAGCCTCTATCACAGAATGGTACACCACAGATGATATAGAAAAGATGTACAACATGACACCTGTGGCCAGACGCAGCTTTACTCATCGTCACAATATCCCTACAAAAAAGGAGTATGGCATCACGTATTACTCCAAGCTCCATGTTGACTTTGCACGTAATCCAGGACTCCAATATGCCGAAGACTACTACATGGTCGAGCAGATTATGGCCAAGTATCATGTTGACAGGGAAACTGTGTATGGTATTGTCAGATACAAAAAAATCCCGAGCGCCAAAGACGGCCAGTTTAGAGTGTATCTTAAATCCGCCATTGATAAGTGCTTTTCCGATAAACAAGAGAGAGACAATAAGAAATAATAAGTTCAGACTTATCCCAGCATTATTTTCAATTATAATCCGCTGATTGCCATCAGCATAAAATAAGTAAAGACATTTGCAAACTAATAAAACAATAAAGACATGCAGTACTGCAAGACAATCACACTTCGGAAACGCATCCTCAAATGCGGGATGATTTCCCTCTATCTGGACTATTATCCAGGCTATCGTGACATCATTTCCATGAAGACCATCCGTCGTGAATCGCTTGGTATTTACATTTATCCCAAGCCCCAAAACAAGCGTGAGAAGGACTTCAATAAGGTAATGATTGAAAAAGCTGAAGCCATTCGCTGCAGGCGTTTTGAGTCCATCGTGAACGAACGTTATGACTTTTTTGACAAAAAGAGATTCAACGGCGACTTCCTTGCCTACTTCTATCAGATGCTTCAAAACAAAGACCCCAAGTGGAGGTTTGTCTATGAACACTTCTCATACTTTGTTGGCGGCAAGTGCAGCTGCAAGGAAATCGACGTTGAACTGTGCAACAAGTTCCGCGATTACCTTCTGACAGCAAAGAACATGCGCAACGGCAGACCGATGGCCATCAACTCAGTCGCTGGCTATTGGTCAACATTCCGTGGCTTCCTGAATATTGCTTACCGTGACAAGATGATCCAAACTAACCCCAATGACTTCTTGGACAAAATCAAGACCATTCCTGTTGACAAGCAGAGTCTGTCAATGGAAGAGCTTCGCAGGCTTTACCGTACTCCATGTGACATCGACGTACTGAAAAAGGCATCAATTTTCGCTTGCTTAACAGGTATGCGCCGAAGTGACATCATCAATCTCAGATGGGAAAACATCAAGGAATACGCCGACGGCAACAAGTATGTCGAGTTCTATGCACAAAAGACTAAAACACATAACCTTATCCCAATCACTATGGGAGCATACGACCTCATCTCTGAGGGACGAAAATCCTTATATGGGCCGGTATTTGACGGGTTTGAGATAGACATGGCACGGAAACCGCTGAAAACCTGGCTTGCTAAGGCCGGTATCAGAAAGCGGATAACATTCCACTCATTCCGGCATACTTTCGCATCGCTCCAAGTGGAACTTGGCACGGATCTCTACACTGTCCAGCAGCTCCTGGCACACAAGAGTGTCACAACCACACAAATCTATACTTGTCATGCCGACCCAAAGAGACGGGAAGCTGCCGAAAGAATATCATCCATGCTTCTCGGTGATGATAAAAAAGTAACGGCTCAAACCAAGAAAACGAGGAATTGTGGCTGAAGATTACGAAACCCCTCAATATATTGAGGCAATGAAGAAATAAGCCAATTAACCACAAAATCCATAATTATGATGGATTGATTGCTGTTATTAGTGGATAATTCCGTAACTTTGCGCTCAAATTATTGATATTTCATTAATATGAAGAGCAAAAAGGTTACGGAACTTTTCTTTTTGGTTGTAGGCTGTATTGCAATGGGTTTATATATAGCAATGCTTTTCGAATGGATTGATTGTGCCGACTGGTTCATACTTCCCTCAAAGTTCATCAGCGGACAGTATGAGCAAGCAAAAGCCTTCACACCCATCTTATATATTACCCTGGCGCTGCTGGTTCTTATCAGGATGACATTCATCAGTTATGCAATGGGCAAGACGGTAGTTGTTATCCCTCATAGTAAGCAGCAGTTGCGTCTTGTCACTGGATCAAAAAACGATTTAATGACAGAAGAGCCGGAGAAAGATAAGACTGAGGTCATCAGAGAACGCCATCAGCAGCAGCTCATACAACGTAAGCGTCAAATTATGACATGTGTTTTGGATTACGTGGAGCTCACACTGGCCCCCTACATGAAGACCTCTGACCTCCATGTCTTTTGTAACAACATCAAAAATTGGGAGACTTCAAAGGACATTGAACCTTCGCCGTCCATAACCAACGGGCAACTTTCAACATTGGACCTCAGACATTTAGCCTGGAACATCGGAGAACGTTTCAAGTGGAATGGTGAGCAGCGGGCCATATTTATCAAGCGGTCGTTCCCCAATGAGTTCCGAGATCTTGAAATCAAATCAATCCGGCAAAACCTGCGACAACATGGAACTTGCATCATCCCGATAGACATCCCGGACAAAGGCTGTTTCAAGTTTCATACCCCATCCGCCAGCTTGCCATAAAACATTTACCTGCTTGTTACAACTTATTCTGACTTATTCCAAACTTAACTTTTGATGACATCATCCAGCATTGAATCAGTCTGTTACTTTGCCCTCGGAATCATAATAATTTCGACAATATGCAAGAACAGATCACATTCAACGACCTTCCCATGATGGTCTCACAGGTGCTCAGCAAAATGGAGCGGCTTGAACGTGTAATTGAAACCATCAGAGAACGGATAGACGGCAATTCCACATCTTCAGCCGAACATATTCCAATGACTATTGACGAGGCATGTGACTTCCTGAAGATGAAGAAATCAACAATGTACTATCACGTAGAACGTGGCAACATCACAGTCACCAAACGAGGGAAAAACTTCATTTTTTTCAAAGATGAACTTGTGCATTGGCTTGAAGGCGGCAGGAAAAACCAGGAAAGCAGCATGAATCCAGACGAAGAGAATGACATGCGCCTGGCTTCATTTAGACGAAAACCCAAAGGATTCTATCCAAGAAGATGACTCATCCTCACCCAAGATGCGCCCATGCCAAATTTCTGTGTCTTTCTACTTGCCAGCCATTGGCATCGCTTTTGTCCATCACGTCTCGGCCTTTCGTGCAAGCATGAAAGCCTTCGCAGTATTGGACAATGACCAGTGAGAGTCGCCGAGAAACTCTGTGATGTATGTACTGGAGAATGCAAGTCTGACAACAGACATGCCTTCTCTTTTCCGTACATATAACACGGAGTTTCTTTTTCGACGACACTCACAGGTCACCACCATGCAATGGCCTGGCAGGCAGATTCATTGTTGGCATGGACTGCATCACCACCCTCATTCATCTGAAATATAATAGCTTCATATGAGATTGCTTTATTTTCTTGTAGCGATGTAGCGAAGCACAAACAACCCCATTGTTCTTTTTAAATATCAGCGACTTACGCTTCGCTACATGGTTTATTTTAGGTTTTGTTTCGCTACAAAAAACAGGGGCGGCCTGCCAAAGGTGACCCCTGCGTTGTTTTATTAAAAACTAGTCGTATGAAATGAAAAAAGTTAGTTGGTGTTTGTATTGCTGCGGTTATTTGAACTCATTACACTTTGGACAGAACCAGTATGATTGCTTCTTCTTTTTGCTGAACACGCTTATCAGCGGCAGACCGCATATCGGGCAAAGCTTGATGACAGGCTTCATCCGCAGGTCCGCATAGAAGATTGGTTTCAGAGTGGTCGGATGTACACAAGAATTCTCCTGACAGATCCAGAAGTGCTTCTTGGTCTTCGGGGAATACTTGCGTACAAGCGTTTTACGATGGCATACAGGACATTCCCTATTGGGAACCTCCTGGCCTTCAGCTGCTTTGATTGTCAATGACATACGAGGGGAGCTCTCTTCTGCGAACTTAATGTTTTCCCGAACCATCCTCTCGGTCTGCTCCATAAAGTCACCTAACCCCATCTTGCCATCGGCAATGGCCGAGAGATTATACTCCATTTCTGCCGTGAGGTCAGGCTTGGTCAATGATTCGTGAATGTTCTCGATCATTGCCACGCCGAAGTCAGTCGGAACGAGTTCCTTGCCCTTTTTCTGAATACAGGGAAACGAATGAGACTTTCCTGACGATATGGCGAGCAAGTCAGCAATGATGCTATCACGAGTTGCCGGCGTTCCAATGCCTTTGCACTCCTTCAGTTTCTCTCTGTTAGGATTGTCTGGGTTGACAAAACGCCAGATATTGGTCATCGCTGCCAGCAGCGAGCCTTCCGTAAAACGCTTAGGGGGAGTGGTCTTCTTATCCTCTATAATATATACAGGTATAGGGAACTCATCGCCAACCACAAGGTTTGGAATGTCTTTGACTTCATCCTCCTTGTCATCCGACTTAGCAACACTACGCCATCCTGGACTGACAACCGCCTTGCCAGTTCCTGCGAACATACATCCTTGTGCCTCTATTTCGTATTTGATGGCGTTGTATTTACAAGGGGGAAAGAACTGGATGATGTACCGCATGGCTATCATGTCATAGATCTTGCGCTCCCATTCGTCCAAGTTTTTTGGGACAACGCCAGTAGGTATCAGCGCATGATGTGCGCTGACCTTGTTGTCATTGAAGCAGCGACTCTTTATTGTGGAGTCGGCATGGAGTGCAGCCTCCATGCCATAATCGCCAAGGGATTTCAAAATTCGGACACCATCCTGGTGTTGACTTGATGGGATGTAATTACAGTCAGAACGTGGATAGCTCACGAACTTCTTTTCATACAAGGACTGTACCCTTGCAAGCACACTCGACGGAGACATGCCATAACGCTTATTGGCTTCCACCTGCAAAGTATCGATGGAGTAAGGCAATGGCGAACTTTCAGTCTGGCTATGCCTCTCGCAGTGGGCGACCCTTGCGGTTTTATTTTTGATTTCTTCCTTGATCCGCTCCAGATATTTCCGGTCAATGATACGCCCTTCGCAGTCAGTCGGAGCATCCGCTGTCGATGTCAATGTTGCCGTGAAGGGGATGCCGCCCTTTGAGAGGTTAGCCTTCAATTCATAGTAGTTGATGGAATGGAAATCTTTTATCTCCTTTTCCCGATTGACCACCAAAGCAAGCGTGGGTGTCTTCACACGCCCTACACGCCAGACACAACCATTCCCGCCTGTCCGGGCACTGATCGTATATGCCCTCGACAGATTGATGCCTACTAACCAGTCTGCCCGTTCACGCGCCATGCCTGCATGGTACAATGAACGAAACCGTTCATTCGGCACGATATTGTCAAACGCCCGTTTCATACTGTCGCTGTCTTTGGCATTGATGAGAATGCGCCGTACATCCCCCTTATAGCCTACATATTCCAATATTTCGTCAATCAGCAACTGCCCCTCACGGTCAGGGTCACCGCCATTGACTACGACATCGGCCTTCTTCAAAACAGTGCGGATATACTCAAATTGTCCCTTGGCTGTTGGCGAGGGGAGTTTCTTCCATTCTGTCGGGAATATGGGATATTTCTTAAAATCAGCATATTCCTTATCGTAGGCCTCAGGCATAGCCGTCATCAAAATGTGGCCAAATGCCCATGTCACGATGACATCATCTTTCTGATAGCAGTGCTTGCTCCTACAGGCGACAAAATCAGTCCACAAGTAAGACGCTATGGCTGTGGCGATGTCCGGCTTTTCTGCAATATAAACTGTCATAACGATTATGTTTACAGGTTCCTTTGAATGATATTTGGTGACTGGTGTCTTGTGCGGACCATCGTTGGGTATTCCAGCTCCACATTGTACATGTGGAGAATCCTGTAGATGTTGCTCTTCCCGTGATAGCCCGTCCTTGACATGATTTCCTTGATGCTGTAACCCGCATTGTACATATTGATGACCATGCGGTATTTCTTCAGTTTCTTCTCCTGGTGCTTGTCTGCAATGAGTTCCGCCTCAAAGTCATCAAAACCTTCATCACGCTTGTCTGTACGCACATTGACAATGGCAGAGAGCACATTCCTGGTGCTGCCATTTGGGAACAACTCATCGGAGGTGTCCAAACCATCGAACAAAGAAATAATCCGAATGTGCCGACTTAGGCAGTATTTCAGGAAAAACACCAGATCCGTGTGATTCTTGAAGGCATTGTCAAATGACAGAAGCACCGCTGCGTCGCCTTCATTGAGTTTGCCGAGAAAGCACTTCCATTCAAGACGATCATTGTCATCCTTGTCCTCAATATGGATAGGGGAACATTGAAGCTGTTTCATCTTTGAAACCCCCACTTCAATATTATCAACATATTGAGCATTATTTATATAGCCGACGCAACTCATGTTGTACCTCTTGCTGCAAATATTGAGCGCAAAGTTATATTATAATTATTTAATAGACACTTTATTTGTCAACTTTAACACTTTGTTTTGTAATCAAATAAGCAATTTGGTTCTGTTTGGTTCTATTTCTCAATAAAATGATACCAATAATTAAAATATTAGGAAATAATATCAATATATTGAGCAAAACACAGTAGTTTTGCATCCTGTAAATCAACCCAAACATTTTTTATAAGGATATGATCACATTTAACACGTTCAAAAACTCAAAACATTTGACATTAAAACTATGTTCATTATGCCTGACGGTTTTCCTGTTTTCATCATGCTCCAGTGATGACAAACTTGATTTCAGATCTTCAAATGATGCGTTAAGAGCATATCAGGATTATCTGAGTTCCGTCAAAGAAACAAAGACCTGCAACACTTCATCATTCTGTAAAGAAATCAAGGTATGGAAGGAGATCTCAGATACCGTTTACCACTTTCTGATGAAGGATTCCACATTCATTAAAGACTTACATTGTGCAAATGACTATGCATCAATCCACGACTCCATTCGTTTTGAGTTTCTCAGACTGACTGAGACATGGCGGTACTCATACGAGGATGTTCTGCAAATCAAGGAGCAGACATCCATATTCCATGAGGACAATGAGCTGCACGAGGCCGTTATTGAAGCGCAGCCTTTCTTTGTCGCATTAGACAGTGTCCCTGTCTTTGTAGCCAACAAGAAAGATATTCTTTCTCAATATCGTAGCCTACTGAAGCACACCATACAATCCGGCATCCATGACAAGGCTGCCATGCTTGACTTCATCGGCAAGGAGGATATTTTGTTCCGCTCATTCCTGATTCACATCTATGAGATGGATAACGAGCCGTTATCTGACATCACACAAGAAACGGAACGGATTTGCCGGAACATCTTTATTGCTGCGAAAAACGGAGAGATTGCTGCACGTGACGCCATGGTCTATATGTCTATGCGGACGGTCAGACGGCTTTTGCAAAACTCCACCGCCTGCATATCGGACATCAACAATCAGAAGACAATGAGCAAGGCTCAGGGAAATGCCTATCTATGGATGATTATTCAGCCGTTCATCAGCATTGACCAGTTTTCGATCGCCACACTCACGCCACAGGAACATAGTCATTTCAACTACATCATCGCACAACTGCCGAAGTCGGTCAAGTTTGCCGAAACATTCGGCATTGACCAACGTGCCTTAAACTATCTCCTTCCTCAACAACTCTTGAAAATGTATGTATTAACACTCTAAATATTCAAGGATATGATTAAAGACGAAGTAACCAGATTTATGGCCTTAGCGCCGCTCATGCTGCCAAAGTTGATAAAAAACACGACAGCCGAAGAAACGGACATCACTGACGATTCCGCCATATTGTATTTCACATTGGAGGAGGCATTGCCAATCAGCCTCGTGATGGATATGCTTGAAGATGACATGGAACTGTCGCTGCTTTATCATGGCACAAGTAAGGACAACGCAAAGCTGCATCATTGCTGTTTCTTTACAGCCAATGGAAAGAACATGTTTAAGTTCAACATGGTCTCAGATAACCGTGAATATGTCAGTGACCTGACCATTTCCATTTTTGACTCACTTGACACGATGGAGAATGAGCTGGAATCAGATCTGACGTCACATGCCAAAAGTTTCGACTTCATACAGGCCATGGAGGTTTCTGAAGTGCTTGGCTTATTCTGTCTGTTGGAATGAGAACAGAACTCCTATATAAGATAGCCGACATGATCAACGCCAACAGCACGAAATACCGTGCTGTCATCCCTCGCGCTAAAAGGCAGTATATGACACAACAGGGCAAAATCCTTGTCAAGTCCACTTGTCTTGTCCTTAATGTTATGGTGACGACCCGACCGAAGAACCATGTGAATCGGAGCATCTGGAACATTTATGAAAATGACATCGACAGAATTATCACAAAAATCAGTCGCAGGGATAGGGCGTTTGCACAGCGAATTGACAATGGCGAGCCGACCCTGTTTGACATTGAGGTCATTGTGCGTCGGGCATCATTCCAAGCGCTTAAACTGAAGCTTGTCAGTACGGCCTACGACATCTACTCGGAGAACAGTTAATTCCATATTATCCGTATTACCTGTATTATTAAAATCACATATGGTAGCAAAGATATTATTCTTCGTATTTCCCTTATTACTGATATTGCTTCCTTTTTTGCTTTATCGGAAATACAAACCACCGTACATCAACGTATGGCTTCGCTTGGCATTCGACAACAATGCCAGAAAGATGGCAACGAATATCACACAACTCGTGCTCATTTTCTTTCATGTCACATACTTCGCCGTCTTTCCCGAAGACTACGGTTTTATCTTTTCCTCCTTTATTGTATTCTTCATGTTTGCAACCAAAACATCTGCCCGGCTGATGCTCGCCACCAGACGGAACAAGGTCTTGTATCGGCTCATGGCCATTGCAAGCGTTGCGCTACTCTTCGCACCTCATGCATTCTCGACTTCTATATCTTTGGCATTGATCCTGGAGTGTGCAACATTCTTTCCATCCAAAGAAGTTGAGGACTTTCAGAAGAAGCATCTTCATGAGGAGGGTATGAACAAGAAATTCGTTGACTCCTATTTTAGTTGAAAATAAACATTAACACCATAATAAAACCAATTCGTCATGAAAAAGAATCAGATAAATAGAACCATCCATAAGATGACGTTTGACATCACTCTCCTGGATATCCTTAAAACGAAAGACAATCACAAGCTGTCTCGTTTTGACGCATTCATGTGGTTAGCGGAGCATATACTTGATGGATTTCCTTTTTCCCAAAAAGAAGGCCAGTTACAACTGTACAAAGTCACAAACAGTGAACTGGCAAAACTATGGCATTGGAGCCGCCCAAGCGTCCAGAAATTCACTCAGGAACTCATCGATCTGGGTTTACTTAGACGGGAGCGTTTCGGCAAATATTTTGCCTATTCGCTGAGTGCCGAAGCAGAGAAATTTATCAAGTGAATTGATAGCATACTCTTCAATCTTCTCGAATATGAGCAGGCAGCCACAATCAAAGATCGGAACTTCACTCTCCCAAATGGGGAGCTTGCTCCTCCGAACAAAGAGATATGATGTCGAACAAAGGGATGGGAGTTTTATAAAAACTCTTAGCCTAATAAGAGTTAACATTCATTAACTCGTTAGGCTGCCTCTCCTGAAGGAGTTCCTACGGGGAGCAAGCTCAGGCAGAAGAGATTAATAGACACAAAAAAATGGCAGAAAAGAAACAAGTAATGGATGTGCGTCCGAACAAGGATGGCATATCAAAACAAGAAAGCAACGAGCAGCAGCGCAACTGGTCAGAAAACCTTTGGGACAGAAAATCCAAAGACAGCCTTGCCAATTACGACTTGACTCGTGCCCATCTGAACTTCGAGGTCACAAAAGGAGGAAAGGTCCAGCCGATAGACAAGTCCAAGAGCATTGACGAGAGGATGAAAGACATCCTCAACTCACGTGGTATCAAGAATCCTAATGCCAGGGCTATGGCACGCAGAAAGCAGCGGATCCTTGCTCAGATGATATTCGGCGGCAGTAGAGGGCGCATGTTGGAAATGGCGTTCGGAGAGCAGGACGTAAATCTCAATAAAGGGGCGGATAACTCAAAACTAACAAGAACCAAGGACATTGAGAAATGGGCGGCTGATGTCTATCGCTTTGTTGCCCGAAAATTCGGCGAGGAAAACATCGTCAGTTTCTACGTTCATTTGGATGAAACGAATCCTCATTGCCACTGTACCGTCCTTCCCATTGACGAAATAAACCAACGGATTTCATGGACAAGCGTTTTTGGGAAGAATCCCATGGAAGAGAAAGCAACTTTTACACGACTTCACAATGAACTGTACGAGGAAGTCAACAGTCACTGGGGACTTGAACGTGGCAGCAATAAGGCTGAAACAGGCGCAAGGCACCGCTCGACAGAGGAATACAAGCGTGATCTCATCAATCAGGTGCAGGAGCTGGAGTGCACTAGGGAAGGATTACAGAGGCAGATTCGTAGAGCAGAGATCAAACTGAAGGGGCTGTCCACGATGATAGCGAATTTACAGACCCGAAAAGAAAAAATAAACGAAGAAATAGAACTTATCGCTCAGCAACTTGGTGAGGATGGACAGGACAAGGAACAGTTGGCCAATCGCATGGAAGAGCTCCGCAAGCAGATGGAGGATATCGACCGGAAGATGGCGGACAGGCAAAGGATGTTGGACGAAACAGAATCCGAACTATCGAATGCCAAAACGGAACTTGAAAAACTGAAGCGAGCGCATGGCGAAATGTCTAAATTCATCGGAGATGACATCGACAGAAGGGCTGAAATAGTTCACTCAAACATCAATGCCACTTATTATAAGATGGTGGCGTCCTTGATGGAACCTCTTTTGCCTACCCTTAATGCGGAACAACATGAGATTTTAGATAAGTCCGGCTTCTTTGACCTCAGAAACAATTCTCAACATATCATCAACTGCGCCCTTCTGTTGGCCATCAACTACATCAGTCAAGCCACGACCTATGCAGAGTCCTGTGGCGGCGGAGGCAGCGGTAATATGTCTGGATGGGGACGAGACAAGGAAGACGATGATGAGCGCTGGTGGATGAGGTGCATCTTACAGGCCGCCGCAATGGTCAGACCTGCGGGTCGAAAAATCAAAAGAAGCAGATAATCATCAATATGAGTAATACAAGTAATACAAGTATTATCAGTAACATTAGTAATATCAAAATCAATTACGTCATGAAGAAAAGTATTCTGATTTCACTTTTGGCATTGTCAATGGCGACAAGCGTCCACGCAAGTATGATTGACAGCCTTCAATGGGTCACAGTTGACAACCCAGATTTACATCGTCTAGCCCCGACATTGACCACAGACTATGTACAGCTGGGAAAATCGAGTCAGCACTGGTTTATTGGTGTCCAAGGTGGGGCATCAGCTTTCATTGGAAACCCGGTAGGATGTGGCGACCTTTTCGACCGCATCATGCCTTCATTCAATGCCTATGTAGGCAAATGGATCACACCTGATGTTGGTGTGCGGTTAGCTTTTCAGGGATTGAAGTACAAGAACAGTAACCTCGACATGGCTGACTACCAGTTGGGACATGCTGACCTGATGTATGATGTCGCCAACTTGTTCCAACAGCCGTCGGAACGCTTGCCCAAATTTGACTTTGCTCCTTTTATCGGTGCAGGACTCGTTCATGGCGCTGACCAATTCTATACAGACAAAGAAAGAACACGAAGCTATTTGTTTATTCTGACTTATGGCATCCATGCGCGATACCATTTCGGGGAACGTTTCTACCTGTCAGGGGAATTGGGGAACTTCACTACGTTCCGAGATTTCGACGGCTATGGCTCACATGGAAAGCTATGCGACAACATGCCGTCTTTGACGCTTGGTATCGGATTCAACTTTGGAACGCCACGATGGTATCATGCCATTGATGCAAATCCTTACATCAATCAGAACGACAATCTGCTTGCTTACGTTGAACGGCTGGAACAATCCAACAAGCAGCTTCGTGACCAGCGAAGTATCGATCGAAAGACTTTGGATGAACTGAAAAAGATTCTGGAGATTGAAGGACTGCTTGGCAAGTATGGCTATCTCTTTGATAACAGCGACGTTGGTAATGTCAAGAACAATTACAGAGGACTGCTTTCCCTGCGTTCTCGCTTGAAAGGCATGAATGAATACGCCCTGCCTTACTCATTACAAGACAGACCGAATGTATTGAACATACCCATATACTTCTTCTTTGAGCTGGGCAAAGCTAAGTTGACAGATAATTCCCAATTGATAAACCTGGACGAACTGGCAAAGGTGGCTATCGAGCATAATCTCAAGGTACATATTGCGGGTGCAGCCGACAGTGCAACGGGTTCTGAGAATGTCAATTCTGCATTAAGCAAGGAGCGTGCCAGGTTCATTGCAAAAGAACTGTCAAAACGTGGTGTGCCAACAGATAGGATGAAAGGCGTTTCACTTGGGGGCATACAGGAGTTCAGCAACCCGAAAGATAACAGATATAGCAGAGTGTCACTCTATCTGGAAATTGACGACGAACAACCGACAAATTAAATGGACGATTATCGGGTTATCATAGCTGGCAGCCGCTCCTTCAGTAACTACGAGTTGCTGAGGGAGCATTGCCTTTCCCTGCTTCAAGAGAAAATGAGGGCACACCGGGTAATCATTGTGTCCGGACATGCTCAAGGCGCTGATATATTGGGTGAAAGGTTTGCCAAGGAACAAGGGTTATCCGTTGAGCTTCATCCCGCTAAGTGGAGAGCCTTAGGCAAGGCGGCTGGCATGATACGCAATGCAGATATGGCAAGAGACTCTGATGCTCTTATAGCATTCTGGGACGGTAAAAGCCGCGGAACGGCTCACATGATCAGTTTTGCCAGGCGAAGAGGATTGGAGGTCTCTGTCGTGGATGAATTAAATCTGAAATCTTCTTTCACTTCACACCCAAACAAACCTGTTACTTCCTCAGTGCATGATGAGAAACAATCATCAAAATCATGGCATCGATGAATGCTTTTGTAATGATGTCAAACTATCAAGAACCTTGTGAAATGACATCATTCTTGACTATGAAAAGAGTAATGGCGTGAAATCAAACCAACTTCCACCAACATGTTCTTGGAGAAAGAGTTGATGGGACAATTCATTCTGGTTAAGGAGCAGTCCCTAACAAATACTATGACATGACAACCATAAATGATAATGACTTGCCATTTGAAGTGAACGGCTATAAGTTTTTGCTCTTGCGCAACTCTATGGATATTGAGCTTAAGCCATGATATTATTGCATATTCCGGAGCATAGCCGTTCAAGATTTAGGGGCGCTGGGGCACCGATGTGGCAAAATGCCTCGTTTGATGTCCGTTTGCGCTAACAATAAACGCAAGAATGGACATTTAATCAACAGACCACATTTTACTGAGCAAACCGATTCACTTCATCTGTAACATGTCGTATCGCCATCCATTTTCTGGACCATACCCGTTCACCCGCTTGACGACTTCAGCTACTTTGTACTGGGTATTCATCAACGAACAGTACGACAATGGCCGGAACAGTAAAAATAGATGAGCATCATCTAGCAAACGCTGCTGAAGCAGCGTGGAGAATTGAACCGCTGCATCGCACGGAAGTTGCCGATCAACAAGGAGAAAGTCAACGATTATTTTGGTCAATAGTGTGGTACGTGAACATCGTTTATTGAGTATTTTCAAACTGGTGTTTCAGAATCTTCAAAAATGCTTCATTACGTGAAAAAGCATCCTCAACCAGAGCCTTAATGTCCATAATATACGAGTTTTGGATAACTCCAAACGACTTAGTCTTATCCGTATAAACGATTTTTGACTTGAAATAGATACTTCCATTTGAGAAAAGCGGGTCATACCCGTTGTTTACTAAATGAGTTTCATATCTTTCGTCAAACTCTACTATGCCATAAAACCACATTCGCTGTATTTTCTTGCCATAGTATTCGGCCAGACGTTGTGTTCTTGTATCAAGCTGAAATTCAACTATAGAGTTTAGCTCTGCCTTAATTCCTAACCTCTTTAGTTCTACGACCACAACATCCAACATGCGGTCTCCCTTTGTTGGATCAGCAGAGAAGAAGAGAGTAATATCAGGTCGGTCGTCGTCAGAGTCTTTTACTTCTCCATCAGTAATCAAATCAATAATCTTGTTCATTTCAGCCTCACTCAATACCGTGTAATAACTCATGAATTTGTCATCAAGAATCCACACATTATTACGATATAAATCTTTGTAGAACTCTCCTTCACGGAACTCGCTTCCTTTAGGTGCAATAAGATTGTGCAAATCTGCTTCAAGATTATTCTTATCCAATGTTTTCATCTTGGAGATTACATTCTGACGGAACAAAATATACTCTGTCAATGAGCGTGCTGCAAGGGCCAAAGATTTTTCATATTGTTCATCTGACAATGTCGTTGCAGACAAAATCTCTCGCTGATCTTTGAAGAAACGTTCTTGAGCATCTTTTAGGACGTCATTATAAGATGAGAATCCGATGTCACTTGTTTTGAAATATCCACATAAATGTGGATAGGTATTCTTCAACGATTCTTCACGTTCCTTGTTGGCTTCTACGATTCTTGGGAAGTTCTCATTGATAACTCGCTTTATTCCTTCTCTGAAAAGGCGTTTTATATTGCCGAGATCTGTTCCCGATAAGGTGAAATTTTGTCTTGATTCATCTATTGCACCTTGGAAAGATTCCGATATCAGTAGAAAAATCATTTCGTATCCTGCTGGGAAGTTTTCGTCATCAATAATTTCCACCTTATGGCACCGTTCGTCTACAGCTATAGCAGTAATCGGCTTCTTGCCCAATTCATCAGTTTCTCTTACTGAATAGTATAAGTCAATGGAATTGAATAAATCCAGCTGATGTTCTAATGGAAGAATGGTAAAATCAGGCATTAAGTCCGTATCAAGTATGGCCTCTATGCAATTACCTTCTACAAAAGATTCTATTAGTACCTTAATTCTCTCACCATTAAGTCTCTTCTTGTACAACCTCATGTAGAAATTCTCCAACAATAAAGCTTTAATGTGACTTGGATTGATATTATCATTACGGTGAAGCCTCTCTCCAGAAAAGCCTTCCATCGTCAATGATGAACCACTTGGGGATGGTTGCATGTCTTCAATTGTACAATCTCCTTTGAACTCATCATTGAACGTAAACGTACGTTTCTTGCTACCTCCGTCGTAAGTGCTTACAATACGAACTGAATCAAAGTAGCACAGATAGACCAATCTGCCAAGACCTTTGTGAGTTTGTTCCTCTACATCAAATAGTTTACTGAATTTTCCAAATCTAACATCATCAAAACCAACTCCATTATCTGATATAGTTAACCGCAGATTTTGAAGTTGAGTTTTTTCTGGCAGAGATATATTTATATGTATCTCGTTTGCTCCTGCGTCTAAAGCATTTGCTAGCGCCTCGTTGTATATCATCTCGAACGATGAATTCGAGAAAAATAATTTTACTGCCTTTTGAACATTAACTTCCATCTTGGACTTTTTGATGAATTAACTATTCAGAACCTTTTCACAGAAAGATTTCAGCTCTCTGTCTTTATATATTAAATCGTTTGGATTCAGATGCGCAATGATACCAGGAGCATGGCGCAACTTGCCATATTTTATGTTGCGCAATTTACCCGATGCACTCTTCTTCATTTTTTCCTGTGGAGCAAATACCTGTCGCAGAATCACACCCATCAAAAACGATGCTTTTTGCTGCAAGTGCTCAATATCCTTATTTTTGATAGAAGGATGATCGGCCAACGGATAATCTTGTCCAGGTCTACGTATTAGATTTTCATCCTTTGCCCATAGTTCAATAGCTTCAGGTTGTTTCAAGAACCATGCCTCCATTTCTTGAATCCAGAAACTTACATGATCTGTCTTATCAGGTGACATCTCAATTCCATCATCCGACAGGCTCTTGAACCATTCTTCCCTCAACTCCGGCTTGCGATCAAGATCTATATATAGATAGTTTTTCTCATCACCCGTTGCGTTGATAAATTGTTTGGCAGCCTCTTTATATCCCGAGCATTTCTTCACAACAATGCTGATGTCATCGCGGTTTAATGCTCGACTCATGAAACGATTTAGCTCCTCCCGTAAAGCCTCGGAGTTATTGTTCGTTGTGGCATCAACATTTCCATTGATTACACCACCTTCCACGTACACATTAACTACCATCTTTTGCCGCCAATCTCACCGTTCAACCATAACTGACCAGGGAGCAGATCTCCCTCGCGATTCTCAAAATCATCTTCGCTATAACGTATAATTTGCGTTTCGTTTCTGCTGTTTTTTTCGAATACCAATATATCATCCAGCTCGAAAGCATTCAACAAAAGAGCTGAGTGCGTTGCCACAATAATCTGTGACGTTTTGGCTGCACTCTTCATCATATTTGCCACCGAACGAATCATGTCCGGATGCAGGCACGATTCTGGTTCATCTATGTCAATAAGTGCGCCTCTATCTGGATTATAGAAGATGCTCAACAAAAGCAGATACTTCAATGTGCCATCTGACATATGGAGAGCGTCTATGGCATGTGACAAATTATTCTCACGCAGGGTCAGATACAATCTGCTACCAAAAACATTATACCCGATTCCTGTGAAATTCTGATTTATATCGCTCAGACATTTCCTTATCTTCTCATACTGGAACGTATAGTTGTTGTTAAGATTGCTCAGTAACTGACTCAGGTTCTCACCCGTGCTTATCAAACGTTTAATACCATTGGCCTCAGCTGGCTGACGGACTTTATCAAAATTAAACTTGGAATATCCTGCAATCGCATTAATCGCCTCTCTCACGACAAATGATGGCAGATATCTTTGAGGATCGGTAATCTGTCTGAGCACCAATTCCTGTGCAGACAGCATTCCGCCATCATATTTTTCCACTTCAATACCACCTTTTGTGCGAACCGAAATTTGTCCGATACCATTACGGAATTCGAGATAACTAAATGTTTTTTTCTTACATCTACTATCCTCCGAATAAAGCGTTTCACAAAGAGAGTAACTTGTACCGTCACCTATAGGAAATACCGTTATCTTATAATACACATCCTTCTTAAAAGGAGAAGCTGAAACAAGTTTTTTTAAAACATCAGCATCGAAAACGTAAGTTACACTAAAACAGTCTGGCTTCTGTTCGCCACACGCATTAACTATTGCGTTGTATGTGCCCCACTGTCGAAACAACGCCGATAAACCGCCTCCAGCAATTCCCTCATACAACAATGTGATAGCATTAAGAAAGGACGTCTTACCACTTCCATTAACACCTACAAGAATATTAATCCCTGTGTTCAGTTCGATTGTGTGCTCTCCCTTAAACGAGAAGAAGTCACGAATAATTAGTTCTTTTATCATACGATAACAAATAATCATTAACGAACTCATCATACTTAATGAATCCACTCAAATTACTTGCAAAATAAATAAATATTTTTCACATGCACACGAAAAGAACTGTTAATCCTTTTTAAATTTGATCATTTGAAGTTTATTTCGAATAATTGATATGTTTTTGACAAGTTGCTAGTGAATGATGGACTTGACAAGGATAACCAAGATAAAGTGCATAGCCTGATTCCCATCTTCTCTAAACCCTAATGTATCACAATGTAGTATGCGTTTCTTACAATTATATCTCTGTTCCAAAATGCAAAATTTGTATTGGGCAGTTTACATCATTAGGTAGTTGGCTGCACGAGTAGCAAGGTGAAATTTGTCTTCCTCACTTGTCATTCTCAAGTATACAAAAGCTAAAAACATTTAATCTTCCTCGTTTTCGTTTCATAGAGAATAATTGTCATTAACTCATTGAAAATAAGCGAAAAGAAAAGGGAGAGTAATTCCAATAGCATTTTAAGACAATAAACAGAACGTAAAGCGATGAAATTATCAGTATTCGTACTGTAAATCATGCGTCATTATCTTGCTCCATAACGACGCATGATTACCTTCTTATAGAGAGGGGCTGAGTAACAGGATGTGGCAGACTCACTTGTCTCCTCCCTTCATTTTCTGGAATTTCTTTTGCCATCGGTGGAACTGAGGACTGTTCCAGCCTCACTGATGGTGAGACATCCGATTTCTGATGCGATGCCATATCTTCTTAAATCTTGATCGGTGATACCGGCTTGTTGAAGTTTGCTTTTGTAATCGTTGTCTATCCTGATGTCTTTCAGTTTTCCGAAACTACCATGACCAAAGGTGGTTATCATCACAACATTGCCTCCCTTGCTGGAGATATAGTCGCGCAGATCCCTGAGTTCCGCACCAGTTGTGATGAAGTCATCCAGAAGTATGTAATCTTTTCCTTTCTTTACCTTTGCCTGTTTAGGTTTTTCAACATGATGAATTATAGTAGTATTAATTCTTTTACACATAAATTGTTGCGCACAGGCAACATTTTTTTAAAAAAATGCCGTTTGTGCGCAACAATTTTACTACTTTTGCATCGCTAAAATAGAAATCGTATGGATTCATTATTTAGAAAAAGTGACAGGCTACTGGCTAATACCCAGACGGAGATTATTCGTGACAAGATGAATGAGATACACTGGGATGCCCAACTTATCACCATAATGGGAGCTAAAGGCGTGGGCAAATCCACACTCATTAAGCAGTATCTAAAGCAGAAGTATAGACTCGGCGACCGTCGCATGCTCTATTGTTCGGCTGATACAGTAGATTTCTCTATGCGAACACTTGTAGGGTTGGCTGAGGAATTTGCTATTCACGGTGGCGAACTGTTAGCTATCGATGAAATTCATAAGTACAAGTCTGGCACAACCGATTGGAGTCGTGAAATCAAAGAGATTCATGAATTATACCCTGACTTAAAACTGATTGTCAGCGGGTCGTCCCTTCTTCGTTTAAAGGAAGGGGATGCTGACCTGTCCCGTCGTGCCGTCAAGTACACAATGCCTGGACTTTCATTCCGTGAATCACTTCGTTTCTATCATGGTCTGAATTTCAAGCGATGGGCACTGGAAGACATCCTGGCTCATCCATATGATTTGTGGTATGAGGTTTCCTCAAAGTGCAAGCCTGTTGCCCTGTTCAAAGAGTATTTGGAAAAAGGTTACTATCCCTTCTTATTGGAGGGCGAAGGCGAATACTATACCAAGATTGAGCAGGTGGTGAACTACATTATTGAAACTGAATTACCTCAAATCTGCAAAGTCAATGTGGCTAATGTCAGAAAATTGCAGGCTCTAATTGCTCTTATCTGTAGTGAAGTCCCATATGAACTGAATGCAAACAAGATTGCTGCTGCTATTGAGATCGGGCGTGACACGGTGGTTGAATATCTGAAATATCTTGGTGATGCAAAAGTGCTCAATCTGCTATATTCCGACAAGAAAAAGATTGGCAAACTATCTAAACCAGATAAGGTCTATTTGGAGAATCCCAATATTCTTTATGCGTTGACGCCCACAAAGGCTGAAATAGGGACGCTACGTGAAACCTTTGCAATATGTAGTCTTTCAGAAAACCATGACGTAGAATATGGTAAAGCGCAAGGCGATTTTAGAATCGATGCAAAATATACTTTTGAGATTGGCGGACGCAGCAAGGGCTTTTCACAGATTGCAGGTGTAGATAACTCCTACATCTTCGCTGACGACTGGGACATGCCTGATGGCGCAAAATTGCCACTATGGATGCTTGGTTTTCTATATTGAGGCAAAGTGATTGTTAAAAATCATTAAGGCTGCGGTAAAACGAGATTATTAAAAATTTGAAATGTGTAACCATCATATTAATTCAATAGTTCGTTAAAAAATCGATATATGGCGAAACGGCTATGCCGCGCCGCCAAAGAGTTCATTGAAAATCTGAGTAATTAAAGTTTGGTTCGGTCGGAATCGGGACACGTCAAAAATTCGCTTGGCCATGAACGTGTTGGTCATCAGCAGTTTGAACTTGGACATGGAATATTCCATTCCCCGTTCCTTCATCATGACCTTTGCCACGTTGAGCGATGCGAAAGCGGCGTTGAAGGCGCAGTCGAGTTTGTTGGCATCCCTGGCCTGTGAGTGTGTCAGTCCGCAATACTGCTTGGCATCACGGAAGCAGAACTCGATCTGGAACCTTGTCCTGTAGAAGTCCAGGACTTCCTCGCCCGTGAGCGAGGTGTCGGTGGAGAAGAACAGCTTGTGCTTGCCTGTGGGTATGATCCAGATGACAAGCCGCACCGTGCACTTCAGAGCCTTAGAGTAGGCCAACAGCGTGTAGGCCCTGCCCGGCAGCCCGTCGACAGTGACGGGAGTCATCCTTGACTTGTCGAGGTTCTTGAAGTCGATCTTACCGTCCTTCGTCCTGGGTCTTCCCCTCCTGCCGGTTCGTTCTCCCTGATAGATGTAGCAAAGGTGGGCGTTGTCGCGGAAGCGGCTGATGAGGTGGAAACCCTGTGCATGGATGCCTTCATAGAAGGTGCGGGTCGAGAAGAAGGCGTCGGCAACGATAAGGTCGGTCAGTTTGAGAAGTTCCTTGCGGTAGCGCTTGATGACCGCTATATAGTGGTCCACCAGCGTCTTGTTGCGTTTCTTGAGCTCGAGGTTACCCGGTGTCTGATGGGCACGCAGCATCATGCAGTTGTGGGCGTCGATGTCTATCAGCCCCAGCCCCATGATCTCCAGCCCGTGCTTGACGGCGCCCGCGCACCCCGACCAGAAACGACCGATATGCGGAGTCTTCTTGCCAGCCTTGCTGACGTAACTGGGGTCAATGGCTATGGCCTTGCGCCCCTCACTGCCGAAGTAACGCAGGGCAAGGGCGGCGTTGAAGCGGAGCCAGTTCAGGCTCTTCGAGCGAAGGCGACCGAAGTTCTGGCGGTAACAATGTTCGCAGTGCCTGCCGTAGCGGCCCATTTGGGTGAAGTTTATCTTTCCTGGGATGACCATGCATAAAAGTAGCACCTCGATGATGACTGACTCAAAACTTTTGCTTAACTTTGACGCGCAATCCTGCAAGGCCTCCTTGCAGATGCCCGTATATTGGTCGAGTGCTTCTGAAATATATCTCATATCTTAGCAGTGTTTGGCGACAACTAAGTCGCTGAATATCAGGCACTTGACCAAATTTTATCAGTTATATATTGTTAAAATAACTCATTGATTTTCAAATATTTAAATTAATTATTAACTAAGTATTGTTAATTAGATCTATGAAAAAATTTAATAGTATCGTAATTCGTAGTGACAACACTTCATTGATTACTCTTGTTGAGAAGATGAAGAGTTTGGCAGGTGAAGATTATTGTTATGATTTAGAAATGTCAGAGAGTATGAACAAGACCTGTAATAATGACTCTATTTGTAGAAGAACTGACTATGCTGTGTTCAAAACAGAGCAAGAAAGTCTTTACAAAACAAAGGTATACGTGTCAGTGAAAGACGATGAACTTAAAGTATTCAATATTATTTCATCTGATAGTCGTTATTCAGAACTTGGGGTTAACCAATATAATTTTGTCCTTGACTACTTTTTCTACCATTTTATGGCAAAATGTCTTGATACATCCTTCTCTAACTGCATTCATATCACTGGTGAGGAGCAACAAATGGATGATTTGATTGGGAAAGAAGCGTATAATGCTCTCTGTCTGTGGGAACAAACCTGTAATAAGGAGCATCCCATCTCTCACCCTATGGATGAGAGTAAGTGGTTTGCATTTATCTGTGAATTGTATAAAACAGGAAAGACGCTACATCCCAAAGACTTCGAACAGTGGCTGACGGAAGACTGCAACTGGCCGTCATTCTATAATAACGTGATTGATAGATTGTCAGAAAGTCTGGAGTACTCATTATCTTTATTGAAATTCTATGGCGACAATTGTTCTAAATAAAGGCATTATTTCATACAACGAGATTCCTACTGTTTTGACAGATGACAAGCCCATTGTCTTTTGGGACACTTGTTCGTTGCTATACTTCAATACAATAGTTAGCCGTAGGGCATACAGAGAATTTGATTGGGATAAGAAGTTGCTGGACTGGGTCTTGAATGGGGACGTATACTCAGTAACATCCATGCTGGTAAGCCAGGAGTTCAACAAGCATCATGATGATTTCAAGAATAAAGACTTAGGGCTTGAGGCTGGGCTGATTCACACGATGCAGCAATATGGTAACATTGTGGGAGGACAGGATAAAGCCATCATTGACAAAGCTATACAGTCATTTAAGTTGTCTTCAATGATGGATAGAATGGTGTGCGACCTATGGAAGCAGACTTACGTGATAAACGATGATACGTCTTTCCTTCAGAAAGCGCATAACCGTGTGTTAAGTAGCACGCCCCCATCAGGAAAAGAGCAAGAGTATAAAGATTGTTATATCTGGGAAACTTTTCTTACACTTTGTGACTATGCTCCTCATAAGAACCAAGCTTACTTTATGACAGAGAACACAGATGACTATTGTGGCAAGAAGTGTAAAACACCATTTCCAGAAATACAGAATGAAATGACGACGCATAAGGGGCAAATAATAGTTTCCAAAGACCAATTGTGGGTCGCTATAGCAAGAAAGTTAGGAATAATTAAATGAATAATTTCTAATGGGTATATTCAGTTATTAAGAATGATGGCGGTACGGATAATGCGTCAGAATAGCCAGGATATCAATCTGATGAGAAAGGAGTATCAGGGATTTCTGAATTGTTGAGAGAAAAGCTTGTGACTCAGGTGCGGGAAAAGAAAAACACTTACAACTGAATCACGTGAGTTTAGCAACATTTTCGCCAATTTTGGATTATTTGGTAATTGTCAGACTGAGGACAGATGGACATAATATTCGTTGGAAAAAAATGCAATGGAATGTCAATAAATCATTGAAATAAGCGAAAATAAAGGGAGAGTGATTCCAATGAGCATTTTAGGATCATAAACAGAAAGTAAAGTGATGAAATCATCAGTATTAGATACTGTAAATCATGCGTCGTTATCTTGCTCCATAACGACGCATGATTACCTTCTCATAGAGGGGTGCTGAGTAACAGGAAGTGGCAGACTTACTTGTGTCCTTCCTTCATTCTCTGGAATTTCTTTTGCCATCGGTGGAACTGAGGACTGTTCTTGACGTATGCTTGAAAAAGCCTCACTGATGGTGAGACATCCGATTTCTGATGCGATGCCATATCTTCTTAAATCTTGATCGGTGATACCGGCTTGTTGAAGTTTGCTTTTGTAATCATTGTCTATTCTGATGTCTTTCAGTTTTCCGAAACTGCCATGACCCAAGGTGGTTATCATCACAACATTGCCTCCCTTGCTGGAGATATAGTCGCGCAGATCCCTGAGTTCCGCACCAGAGGTGATGAAGTCATCCAGAAGTATGTAATCCTTTCCTTTCTCTACTTCGCCCTCGTAACGCATCCTGCGACCCAGACGCGCGATGTCAGAAGCGTTGGTATGCTTGACATCAGTAACAGCTATGATGTCGTCATCCACCGTCATTCCCAATGCTGCGAACTTGGCAGCATAGGCAGCAGGTATCATGTTAATGCCATTACCTTGCCGCCTATGGATGTAAGCCACATGTGCATCTGGATATTGCTCGGCGACCTCCAATACCTTGTCATCCTTCACGAGGTCATCGACCAGTCGGATAGCCGCATCGAAGTCGCCATGCTTGGCTGCCTCAAAGTCCGGGTGCTTTCTTGCCACATGCGAACTGGTGTGGTTCACCACAGCCGGAAAGCTGCTACCCCATGACAGACCATACGGCATGGATTCCCTCTGTTGAAGCATATACAGAGCTGTATCCATATCAACTGAGATAGGACGATACCCCATATACATTTCAGCATGTTCGGTATTGAACATGAACAGGACACCCAGCTGATCCGAAGGATTGACACTAACGGTGAAATCGGGGAGGATCAACGCCGCGTGCCGCAGTCAAGTCCTGTTCTTCCTTTGGCCTTTCCTCTGATTGTTGGGGTTTCTCCTCCTGGTGAACCTGTGCCGTTTCCTCTGCTTTAGTATTGCCGAATGTCGGGGCGTATTGCTTGTTTTGTTCACGAATGTCAGCGAAGTCAGCATCTACGCCATCACGATCCAGACGCATTTTCACGGCATCGACTCTTTGGCCGATAAACGAAGCGGAACGCTTCACATCCATGAGAGTGGTCTTGATGAACGAAGGATCTTCCTGAAGCTTGGAGAGCCAGCCCTTCAGATAGGCAGCACTGTCGGACTTCACATGTTTAGTCATGCCATACTGAGACGATACTAAGGCCGCCGTCAGTTCGGCCACCAGTTCCTCACGGGCATATTCAGAACTGCCGAAGCTCTGCCCAGGCTTCAGGCGGTTCAGACGGCTCTCTGATCCCGTGCTGTGGCTCATCTCATGGAGCAGGTTGCTGTAAAAAGATTCGCCATCGATGAACTGTTGTTTCTCTGGAACGACAATGACATCCTTACTTGGGCTGTAATAGGCATTGTCTCCATGAACCGGCTTGATGGGACACACCCACAGGTCTTTATCAATCATCGTATCAATGGGAGGAAAGCTTTCCATATCCTTGTCTGATCTCTGCGACTCTCCTGACGATTCTATAAGAAACTTTTCATACATCTCGGGCCGTGCTTCATTCAGATTGGTTTGGTCCAGATTGAACACGTTAAATACCTGTAGTTTTGGATAGACATGGTATTTCGCACGTTCCTCATCACTCATCTGGCGGTAATCATCATACTTGATCTTCTCTTTGGTCTCTGCATTGACAACAGTGAATGTCGTTAGCATTACAGGGGTGCTTTTCTCACCTTTGTTGATTGTTACCATAGGCAGCTTCTCGCCATTCTCATCGGTGAGGGGTTGGCGATTACCTTGCTTATCTTGACCATAGTTCAGTCCCGTGATACGGTCGAATGTGGCATAACGTGCAGTCTTCCAGCCATTCTTCTCCTGCTGAAGCATGAGAATGATACTGTTCATGCCGTTATACTGTCTTCCGTTTAGATTTCTGGGTAATTGAGCAGCCTGAGGAGAGAACCACGGCTTCTTCCAGTCGCTTTGCAGATTGGTGATTTTCTCAATCATCAGCTCGGCAAACTTATCCAAGGCTCTGTCCTCAGCTGAGCGGCCATCAGGATTCGGGGTATAGTTTTTCTTTGCCATAGATGAAACCTGCTATTAGTTGTTTTCCTTGACATACTCTTCCATACCCTTCACAATGCAGGAGAAGCGGAACACGTTGTTATATACATATACCTGCAAGTCGCCTGTCGCGGTGAGATGTGCCTTAGGTCTCATCCAGTCGGGCTTGATTGTTTCAACACCAGCCCCTTTGGCAGGGAAGCGCATGAAACGCACCCATGTGCTGACGAACTTATCACCCACTTTCTCTGAGGAGAATGCCGAGAAGACAATGTACGGATTGCTGTTCTTGTCAATCTTCTCCTCCATGATGTCATCGTTTTTTAAACGGCCTCGGAACTGCAACTCGCCAACGATGGCGTCTTCATCTGACACATCTTTGACTGAGAGTTTCCTTGCTGACAGATAGAAAATATAGTCCTCGCCTTTTTTGTGAATGTCGAGTATGCCCTGGGCAACAATCCTGCGATTTTCGACATAGAGAGGCAAATCACTTTTCTTAGCATTGTAGTACATGACATGGATTTCCATGTCTTTACTGTTTCCATTGCCATCTGTAATATTCACTGCCATGACAAACGACAGATAGGACTTTTTGTTTTTGTCTTCACGCATGGTGGCACCGCGTTTGACGGTACCCACCAGATTCACTTCTGCTTTAATCATTGTTTTTGAATTTTGATGTTATACTTACTTACGTTGAATTGTCTGTTCTTGCGACTGTTGCTGCGTAGCAATTTGCTCATAATTTTGAGATGCCTGCTGAGCGAATGTGATGGTATAGACCATCGTGCCTATGCGCTGCTGTTTCGTCGCATTGTCTGCATCACTGTTGAGTATCTGGGATAGACGCGTCTGCTCGGCTGTTGTCAACTCGTGACTGTATTGCTGTTTGCCGTCATCCGTTGTCAGAACTGCCGTGCCATCCTGTTTGATGGTCAATGCCGAAGATTGCAGATTCGGAGTAAAGCCACTGAGATCTATGCGCTTGTTAACCAACGCATCGGTAACCATCTGCACCTTTTCCTCCTGGGTCTTATTCTCCATTTGCATGGTCAGCATCAGCATTGTCATGAACATCTTCATGATGGAATCCAAGAGACCTCCATCGTTCCCATTACTCCCCGTCTGTCCATATCCCAAGGCAGCATCATCAGAAGACATCAGTCTGCTCATCCAGTCATCAGGTGAGGCCTGTTCCTGTGATTGAGACGGCATTGTCGTGCTCCCTCCAGCTTGATATTGTGTCAATAAATCTTTGCCGTTGTACTGTGCCTGTTTCTGAAGATTGCCCTTTTGGTTGATCTCGGAAAGGTAGGCAGCTGGATTGACCCATTGCTGCTTGCCATCGGCAGAGACATTGATGACTCCTAAATGAAGGTGTTCCCCTGTTGTCCGAGAGCCGGTATTCCCTGACACCCCCAACTTCTGGCCAGCATTGACGGAATCACCTTTCTGCACGTTTATATGAGAGAGGTGCATGTACTGTATGCGTGTTGCGCTCCCATCTGCACGGGAATATTCCACAGTCACACTCTTTCCGCTACCAGTATTGGTGTTGTGATTGACTGCGACAATTGTACCATTATTCTCTGTAGCGAGAACCGCATCACTATTCGTCTTGATGTCAATACCATGATGTATCTGCGTCTTTGTCCTGTCCATCGGGTCTTTGCGGGGGCCGTATGGAGAGGTGACGAGCATGAACACGTCACGGCTGACGGGCATGCTGTACTGCCCTTGCGCCAAATCGAATCCAGTCCGTCTCAGCGAGGTGCTTAGCGTTGATGGGGTGCCTTGAGAGGAGGCAGACAACGGGTTGGAGGCGACACCGAACTGTCGCCCCTCCCGTTTCATCTGTTCCATCACCATCTGGTCGTACTTTTGTAAATTGTTGCCCTCGATGACCCCAACGATGGTTGACACATAGTTGGAATCCGTGGCATAACCGCCTTTCTTGATACCTGCCGCCCAACCTTTGTAGTCGTCAGGTGAAAGACTGCTGACGTATTTCTGATAACGGGATGCCATGAGTACCTTGGAATGGTCTTCATAGCTTTGTCCCACGTTATCATACTTCTTGAACTTTTCATTGGGCTTATCATCATTGGCCACCACATATGCGCCATTGAATGTACCCTTCACACCGAAATGGTTATTGGCCGTCTCGGCAAGTGTACTTTTGCCATTAGCTGACTCAATGATGCCCTGCGCAAGGGTCACGGATGCGGGAATTCCATAGCGACGCATCTGTTCCATGGCGTATTCCGCATACTGGTCAATGTATTGCTGTCTGGATGTTGATTTTGCCATAACGTGTTTTATCTGTGCATTCCTCTAGGTTGCTGTTCCTCCTGCTTTTGTGCAGGGATGACCATTTCCTTCACGGCTTGTTGACCCTCTTCCTTATGTTCTCCTGAACCGTGCTGTGTAGTTGCACGAGGAGCCTCCAGCTGGTCACAGATGGCCACACGCTCTCCGGCACGAACCAGTTTGGGCAAATAAGTGTCAAGGGCATGATGCGGGAAACCGGCCATTTCAGCTGCTTTGCCGTCGGGCCCTTTATAACTGTTGCTCCTGGTGAGCGTAATACCCAACACCTCAGACGCTCTGCGTGCATCCTGTTGGTAGGTCTCGTAGAAGTCACCGACACGGAACAGAAGAAGGGCGTCGGGATGCTTGCTCTTTAAATCCATGAACTGCTTCATCATCGGTGACAGGGCAACGGCAGCTACAGCTTTTGTCTCTGCCTTGGTTGCTTCTTCCTTGGCTTTCTCTTCCTGGCGCTCTTTCTCTTTTTGTTCCGGGGAATTACGGCGGCCTTCCTCCTGTTTCTTCTCGTTTTCGGTCTGAGCAACCTGTTGACGGCTATCACGTTGCTCCTGCTCTTCATGCAGTGGAGTGCCATCAACTTTAGGAGATGTAGCCTGTTTCATGGCTTCCAGTTTACCCGTCAACACATCAGAATAGAGTGTGGCAGCCAGATGGGTCTTATAGTCTTGCTTGTCATCCGCAAGCCAAAGTCGTTGCCACTGATCCTGACTGACATAGACGGGTCTCTGTTTCTCACCGCCAATTGTGGCGACAAGGAGCATTTGGGAGTCTTTGGTCTTGAACGCATTGACCTTAGAGATAAGATCTAAAGCCTCCTGACTGGCTTGGCTCTTGAAGAGGTTGATTGGCTGAGCCTCACCCTTGGAGAGCATGGAATAGTACTTCTGAGCCATCTGCGTACGGAACTCCTGCACATGGGCTTCATCATGGTCGTTTTTGATGACATCGAAATACAGGCTGACATCTTCTTTAGACGGATGAACGGTAAATACAGGTTGGCTGTCAGGCTTTGCGGCAAGTGCCCATTTCCCTTCATCATCTTTCAACATGACAACAGCATTGAACTTCTCTGGCACCTGCTCTATCGGGAACTGTGCAGCCCACTCCTGCTGACGCTTCTCGCTTGGGCTCTCGATAATCTGTATCTTTTCGCCACTCTCAGCCTTCTTGATCATCCCGACGGTGCGATTGACGTCGCGCATGACCTCCTTCGCATATTGAGGATTCTCCTTCATCCGTTCAATGATAGCAGGAAGATCTTTCATGGTTTCCGGGCGCAGCTTGGCGGTCATACCGAAGTCAAGCATCTTAACCGCTGAAGCCAGTTCCTCAACGATAGTTTCTTTTTGCTGTGTGCCTCTATCACGGTTGAGCCGACCTGTGATACCTGTGGCATGGGCGACCTGACGGGCGACTTCCTGCACATAGTCACCATAGGTCGGGAAATTTTTCTGGGCAGGAATGTAAATGGTGTCACGTTTGCCGTCATAGTGGGCTATGCCTGTGGCATCCTTGCGGATAGGCACAAGATTATCACGCATGTTAAGGATGAACTGGTTCACACTCATACGCTTCGCCTTGTCATCCTTGTCGAGATAGGTTTCCTGTAATCCTCCGTCCATACCACCGAATTGGGCGACATGCTTGTCATAGTCTTCCCTGTGAACGCTTGGCATCGTCGTTTGGTCAATGTTGAAGAGCACATAGACATCTTCCCTGGGATTGGGTTTGTAGCGGGCCTGATCTGACTCCGGCAGCTGCTTGTATTCCGCCCTGCTGATCTTGTCCTCTGGATTCTCTTTGTTGATATACTCACTGTTGTTCGTCCACACGAATGGCACACCAGTTTCTCCTTTACGGATGGCTTCTCCGCGGTTCTTCGTGTCGTTGAACATTACGTAACTGTTGGTCTTGTACCCTGCCTGGTCACTATGAATGGCCATGACAAGGGCGTTGACTGGATTCACACGCAAACCTTTGTCGTAGAAACGAGGGGCTTGCTTCATGGTGCCGTTCAAGAGGACGCCATCATTCTGGCTGGCCTTTTCGAGTGCCGAAATCAGGAACGCCGCTTGACGTTCCGCGCCAGATTTTTTCTGGATAGTTTCTTCTGCCATAATAATCGTATCATTTAATGGTTGAAAATATTGTGAATGAAAACATTATCTGATTCCACGTACTTGCTCACGCTGTTGTCTTTGCTCATACTTCCGAGAAGCGTCAACCTGAGGTTCTTGTTCCTTGTTAATTGTCTGCTGCATCTGCTCGGACTTTGCAAGGATATGATTGGCAAGGGTGTTCAACGGAATTGCCCCACTCTGGTAAGCGTCAGCCAATGTTGGCGGCATGGTGACAATTCTGGGGACATGGTCAATATCCACAATCAGCACATTGCCTTCGACATGGGGATTGCCAATTCTGGGATTGAGTTCTTCGTCGGGATATTGCTTATAGCGGGTTACTAATGACATGATGCCATGTTCCTGTCTGTAGTCGGCCAAAGCCTCCTGACCGACCTTGTTAACCAGATTGGCTCCGCCATAGAGCATCAAAGGTATTTTCAGAAGTGGATTTTTGATAAATGTGCCACCAATAAGGGCAGCTAAAGGCATCATGGTACTTTTGTTCAAGCCAACCGATCTGGTCTTTCCTGTAAATACCCCTAATAGCATGTCAGGCAAGGTGGCCAGCGTCAGACCAAGATGTCTGAAAGTATCGCCAGATCCGGCAAGGCCGAGGGAATCAAGCAGGTTGATCCAACCACTATAGTTCCCTATACTTTGCGGATGGGCGGATTCAATAGTTTCATTATCTGACTTGGCAGCATTTACTGCCTGCGTGGTCTGCTGCGCATTATCTGTTTGAGCAGCTGGCGACACATCGGCTTTGGCAACACGATCTGTTTTTGGGGTTGCTGCAACCTGAGATGCTTCTTTTCTTGCAGACTGCTCTTTCTTGATGGCATGAACAAACGCTTCATACTGCATGGCGCGTATGGTAGCATCTGAAACGGATATTTCAGTTCCTTTGCCTGAGGCTTTGACAGTACGATTTCCCTCCTTGACGGCGGCATCCACCCTCTTTCGATAGATGTCCGCATTGGACTTGGCCCAATTTGCTGCGATCGCAAGCTGTTTGTCTGAAGCGTCGCTGATTCGCTCAAAACCCATCTGTGTGAGCATCCATTTGGGGATGGCTGCTTTCTGCTTGGTGGCAGCTGCCACTTCTTTTTTTGCCAGCGCTTTCTGTTCTGCAAGATATTTCTCTTGCTGCCCTGGGGCGAGTTGGGAGCTGCCCTCAACGGCAAGGTCTAAAACAGTCTGTCCCCAAAAACCGCCAAAGCCACCAGTGGAAGCGGCATTAGATGCCCATGACAGGATGTTGCCGGTAATCTCTGATGCCAAGGATGGATGATAGCGTCGCTCTCCTTCCTTGTCGATATGGTCTTGAAGGGAAGAAGTCCTGGCACGTTGCTGCATATAGAATATCGAGCCTTGGGCGGCCTTTCGAAGGATATAATCGGCAGTGGACTTGGGCATCTGCTGTTTGATAAGATGGTCTATCATCCTCTTCTCCATGACAGCATCGACTGTAATCCCTTTCTTCTTCAGTTCCGACTTGACCATATCAATGAAATCATCCACCGTCTTGCTGTTCCATTTGCCTATATAACAGATGGTCGCATTGTAAGCATCCATACTTGCCATGCCACCGTCCGGTCCAGCCGCACCTGCCATGACAGCACCAAAGGATGAAGCATGACGGCCATACTCGGCAGCTTGTTTTCTGCTGAGGTCATCACGCACCTTATCCATGATAGGTACGACCGTGGATAGAAAGATGTCTTTCTGTTCTGCCATTATTATACTGCTGTTTGCTTATATTGGTTGATTACCTGTTCTCTTGTCTGTTCCAGCGCCGCATGGAGAACCGCCATCTGTTTGGGGAAGAACTCTTCAAGCCATTCGTCTTTCTGGATATCATCATGGATGAACTTGATGGCGAGTGCTCTCGTTATCTCAATAGCTCGTTCCCCTTTCTTGCGCCCGTTGAACCATGCCTTCGTCCACCATATAATGCCGTCTCTGTCTGGATAGACACTGACTGTCCGTTGGATGTCGAAGCTTTGGATGTCTATCTCAAAGTCGGCCAACGGGTCGAGAACACCCTGGCTTTCTACAGCCCTGTCAACAGCTTTTTTTTTTCGATCTCACTCATGGATGACAGGAATACACTGTGCATTAAAGCCAGATAATTCAGGAAGTCTGTTATCAGGATGGTCTGTACACGCTCAATGATGGAACAGCTCCTGCGACCAAGACCAAGTGGATTGAGCATACTTGGAGCATGTTCGTAAAATGCTCCACTACTGGCCCCTTCGGTAATCACTTCACGCAGCCCCTGTTCTGTAGGACCAGGCACATGGTAGCGACCCCGGAAGATGTCTGTCATGTAATCTCCGAAGTAATGGTATATAAGTTGGTCTATCTCACCCTGCTGATGATCGTATGGAGTATGCACATCGAGGTCAAGGGTGGCGATCTCAGGATTACTGCCTTCCATCTGAGTCTGACTGTTCATCACCAGATTGTCACGTAGCATGGTCAGGAACTCCAGGGGATTGGTCTCTTCTCCGTTGAAGCGCGCCTCTAGATGCAGATGACCGTCGCAACGTGCCACATTGTCACCGGCTTTAACATTTTTCCCGAAATTGCAGAGGGATTCACTGATATGGGAATAAACCACGTCATAGGAACTTTTCCTGCCATCCGCATAATTGGGATAGTTGATTGTGATGTTAAAACCACTTTTCAAGTCACTGGCTATGCCAGTCACGACACCTGTCGCAAGGGCTTTTAACCATGTGCCACGGCGCACACGGAAATCCATGCCATGGTTAAAGGTTTCTTCTCCTGTACGGGGATTTACCTGTGCCCCATACCCACTGGTGATTTCCAAAGGGGTATGTTCATCTGCCTCAAACGGCATGGCATAACCGCTTGGCGAATGCAGGTTCATTGCTTGTACGTAATCCATAACGTATGATTTAAATGTCTATAAATTCGATTGTGGTTTCAGGAAACGGTGCTAATCATTTATCTTCTTATCATATGCTGTTGTTCATGTGACTGCTGCTGGTTTGTTTCCAGACCGACTGTCTGTGTCTGCTGACGAGAAGTGCCGCCGATGAGCATCGTGGCAAGCAGTGCACCGCCGATCTTACCCAGCAAGCCTGTTCGTCCAAACATCATGTAAGAAGCGGCTATGAGGCCACCGATGCCAAGACCGGAAATCCTGCCGTTGCTGATGTTAGCGAAGAGATTGGAAATCATGTTGATGCCAGAACCTAACAGATTCCCGATAGAGGAGCCAAGTTCCTGCAATGTGTTTCCGAGGGAACCGAGGACGTTCTTCTGCTCAGCGACAGTTTCTTTTAAATCATTGACAACATGGGTGGTAGTGTCCTTGACCTCCTCGACAGTCTCTTCTCCCGTAAAACCATTGACAGCATCATGGAGAAAATCGCCAGAGCCATCGACTCCGCTCCTTACTGTCTTGCCGACTGCGGTGCCTGCACTCTCCTCTGGATGATCGAGCATACGCCATCCGGCAAATGAAGCCACACCTGCGGCGACTGTAGTCTTCGGATTCTTCGCAGCAACGGACAGCACCTTGCCACTAGTTCCCAATACGGCACTTCCTCCACGCCAGAGGCTGGAAGTGGCCTTTGTGCCCGCCCTCCATACCTTGGGCAGTATTCTTGTAGCTAATGATAACCATCCCATAGTCATTCATCTTCTAGGTTTAACATTTTGACCATTCACGCGCCAGGTTTCGAGGCATTCTTCCACGATTCCCGCTTTGCCTTCCCTGTGTGGGAGCGACTGATATTCTATCTCGTACCACACCTGTGCCATTGTTGTGCAACGCACCAGTTTGGTGAGCATGGCAAGTTTTCTGTTCATCTGTTGCAGTTGCGGACGTATGGAAAACACAAGTTCTATGCGCTGTTTCTCCGTCATTTTTGTGTCGATACACACTTGACGGATGGTGTTAACGATGCCTATACTGCGGTTGATGATGTCCACATAGATGTCATTACGGTTATGATGCAAGGCCACTGCAACGGCATTGACTGGGGTATCACCTATCTGTCTGGAGAGGCGCCCCATGTTCTCTGTCAAGTGATTGACCTCGTAATAGAAGCCATAGACCTGTGCAGCGTATGAGAGGATGCCCCTGAAAGTGCTGATATAGCGATCAAACTGCTGCTGGTAGTTCTTTGTGGCTTCTACCTCCTGTTTGAGCCAAACATGTCCTTCCGTCTCAACAGCCATTGTCTCCAGCTGGGTATTGTACTGGGACTTCGCCTTTTGGGTGTATTCCAGAATCATGGCTGTCAGTGTCGGGTCCATCTGGGCAAAAGAAGGACTCGTGGAAAGCCATACAAGACATACTAGCGATAGGATATATATGGTATTTCTCATCTTGCTATCGTAATTAGTGTATAGTGACCTCACGGGCATATCTGCGCCAGTGAGATAAGGACTGCTGGGCGATTTGGCTCTTGTTGCGTTCTATCATCCCTGCCGTGACCCTATTCCATACATCGGCCATCCTGTAATGACGGATGCTGAAATAGAGCAGCTGGAGTTTGTGGGAGAAAGCGGAAAGCTTGTCCTCCAGTTCCCATAAGGTCTGGGAACGCTCCGAACCTGTAAGCATATTCTCTTCTCCTCCCTTGGCAACGGCATTTTTTAACAAAGTGAAGACACTGACAATTTCCGTAACCGTTTCCATATATAGGTTATTCATGTCAAGCGTGGCCACCACACCCTGGGGATTATTGTTTGCCGACTGACGAAGTTTGTTCAGGGTAATCAGCACCCTTACGCCATCGTCATAGATATGGGTGGCAGCCTTGATGGCTGAGGCGTACCCGGTAGCGGTTTTCAGATAGGAATTATACTGACGTTCCCATTCGGCCATCTTGGTGAACTCTCCCGCCATCGCATTCTGCAATTCGGCGGTCTCTCGTTCTGCCTTGGTCTCCGACTTCACGGTATTGTTGATGAGTGCATTGCCTGTAGCAAGGATAGTGTACTCACCCGGATTGGATGTGACTATCTGACAATAGCCACGCTGACAGCTGACCACCCAAAGGATGAGTGACATCAACGATACAATAAGCCACCGCTTTACAGAACTGTCGCCTAACGGAGGAAGCGTACTGTTCTTCTTGGTTTTTTTGCGGAATCTATCGGATATTCGTAAACTCATGAATATTGCGTTTTTTCTTGTTATACTCTACTCGTTCCCGTATGACCTTGATGAGATCCGTCTGATTGCGGATACCCACGACATCCAGACGGGGACAAGTCTTGTCGCCACTGTAGATACTCACGGTCTTCAGGCTGAAAAGCCTCTGTGGAAAACTGCGTTGCTCGCTGTAATCGACCACGCGGTACAATTCAATGTAGTCTCTCTGAATGGAGAAGATGCCATATTCATATTGAAGCTGTTCCTCATTGATGGTGTAGCGGACACGACTCAGATACAGATACTTGCAAAAAAGGTTTGCCAGCAGTATGGCTGCTGCGGTCATCAGAAACGGGAACAACGCTTCTGGGAGCAAACCGTCCCACCCGGCAAGAACAAGGAAGAGAGCTAAACAAAGGATGCTTCCCATGTTCTCCACCACGATCTGTAATCTATGCGGACGTAATATGATGACAGGATATTTCTGACTCATGGCTACCTCCTGACTTTATGGTTTTGTCTCTTCTCCTCACTCTCACAAGCCTCAATCTCTCCATCGGCGTCGAGATCAATGCCGGAAGTGACATTTCTTGTCTCATCGGTCTCATCAGCTGCAAGGCGGCCTTCCTCTCTTTCAAAAAGCAGTTGCTCATTCCAGTCTTTTCCCTTGAAAGGGATTTCACGCACTGACTGTGTGTCCTGCATTGAAGTGATGCCCAGAAATGCCCGTAAAGAAGATCGGAAATCTTTATTCAGTGCCTCCGCCTGTTTCTCCTGTTCTTTGATGTCTCCGTCAAAGCATAAGCGGCTCTGGCGCATAGACATGGTTTCTTCCCATGCGGATTCATATTTGGCATACTTCTCCTTTACAGAGTCGGGTAACAGATCTATATTGCCGTTGGCTAAATCCTGAGCAAAGGGCAGGGAATCGAGATAAGGTTTTCGCTCTGGCGTTTCTTTGATATTGAAACGCACCTGCTGGTGCAGCTCGTTCCTGAAATTCTCGGCGAACTGCCGCCCGGCAAGGTCATTGTCAAAGCAGATATGGTGCAACGCTGTGGGTGTCTGTTTCAACATTCCACGCATCTGACCCACAGTGGGATTACCGCCAGTAGAGACGAAGATGGCTTTGTTCAATTCGGGTTTATCCTTCACATGCAACTGATAATAGGACATGGCATCGTAGGCGGACTCAAACCAATAGACATGTTTGGCTTCGGCCAACCCGCCTTTGCCTAATTGGGCTATCCACAGCCCTTCGGAACTGTTGCTGCCCATCGCCTTGCCTTTATAGCCAGAACTGCCATCCAGTCGGGGGCGGCCTCGCTCTTCCAAGCCAACAACGTTGTCGTTTCCTGGCACATACAAGGGGAAAGACAGATTGGTATAGGTCTTGCCTTGTGCCTGTGCTTCTTTGGTGGCAAGGATGAAATGGGCGCTGAACGCTATCTGGGTATCAAGGTTGATGCCTCTGGTCACAAAAAACGGATAGAACTTCTTGATACTGTCAAAGTCATACTTGCTGAATGTATGGATGCTGTATTCATTGAGATTAAAAGGCTTTGCTTCTTTTTGAAACCCGGTAATGATTCCTCGATGCTCATTGGGGACATTCAACAACGTCCGGCATACTTCATTCACCAGATGGTCTGGATTGGCGCAACGGACGTGTTCCGGGAACATACTTGGAAAGGTCTTGATAAGACTGATGAGATTGTAGGTTTTCTGTTCTGGCGGACGGAAGCAACTGGTGCCATGATTGGTCACGATAAACTTGTCACCATGAATGCGACGGCCATTGCTGTCGTGACGGACATACGAGGGATAACGCAGTCCGTCACGACGGTTCAAGGTGTAACCTGCGTGAACAAGGACATCCTGAATGTTTATCCTGTCAAGATAGTCCTGATAGGTAAGGTCGTTGGCACTCATGGGCATCCCTCCATTTTGTTTATCTTCCCATTCCGTGTCCGTAGAGACCTTGGTTAAGTCCTGCTTCAAAAGCTCGGGAAGCGATGTCCTGTGGAGAGTCCACACCTGGCTTGACGAGAATCCGGCCAGTGCCATGTGCCTCATGGTACACGTCTGGTGCATAGTGTGGATGTTTGATATGCTCTACATTATGGGCAATGTCGGCACCAATGTAGGTGGCATCACGGGCAGCCGTGAGACCAGCGGCCAGAAAGGCACCGAGGTTGAAGCCCTGACGCATCTCAGAACGGGTCTTCATATCGACCTCCTTGAACACCTTTGACATCATGCGCATTCTCTGATAGTCATCGACGGCCATAAACTTGTCATACTGTTTCTGGCTGATTTCATGGGAGATGACCTGACCATTGATAACGGCACTCATGCGATAGGTGACATCGCTTTTCCTGTTCTCTTCCGGGCTTTGACTTTCTCCTTCCGTTTGCTGCGGCAGCACCTTCTCCACCCAGATGTCACCGACCTCCACGGCTCGGCCGTGTTTGCCCTCTCGATACCAGCCCTTGCGCTCGTCTTCCTCATCAAGGTCTGCACCGTTGACATAGCCTTGTTCCGGGTTCATGGTGGGAGCAAAATGCTGTTGTTCCTGCAAGGGATCTGGAATGACCTCAACCTGCTGGCTCATCACCTGCTGTTGCTGTATGAACGACTGCTCTACTTCTGGCTTCAGAGTGATGGCAATATGGTCAGTGCTGTTAAGCATGTCCTTGGTGATGGAATCTTTGAAGTCGCCGCTAATGACATGGTTTAGGATGTCAAGGCGTGACTGTAACGACACCTTCTTCAGGGAGTTGTCAGTGAGTTTCTTGACTTCATCCTCCGTCAGGTCATAGGCGAAATCTTGTTGGGCACCAGAGGACTGGATGGTAAGAAGCTTCTTGTCTGCATCGATGATGATACTATGGGATGACAGGACTTCCTGCCATTTCTCATTGGTGAAGTACACATCGGAAGTGATGAGTTCCTTGTAAGACTTGGCGGGTTCGGCAGGACGGGGACGGGTCAGCACTGGAGGGAAGTACGTCTGTAAGTCCTTCAGCGGATCTGATACCTGTTGAGTGGACTGCTGACCGCCTTTGTAATAATAGCCATAACCGCCACTCTTCATCTCGCCAGGCCTCAGACGACCGTCGGCATGTTCAATAACCATCGGCACATCACCAATACGGCGAACATGGAAACCTGGCTGGTGACGAGGTGCCCATCCGAGAAAGCCTGGACCAAAAGCATGAGGAGACGCGGGAAACGGCCTGCCATATTCCTCGGCTCCGGCTCTATAACCATGCAAACCCATGACGACACGACCATTGACATTACGGGCAGCGACAAACGACGACGGCAAATCAAAGTCTTTACCTATGATGCCATTGAACACATTATAGGCTTTCTTATTGGCGTAGTTGGTGCCGCCTTCACCCAGGGCACGGAACTGCTGTTCACTGATGTCATAACTCAGCAACGGCGAGTCATGTCCCTGGACAAGGAGTTTGTACTTTCCGTCTTCAACGGCAAGCTGTGCGTTCATGCCATTCCTGCGCAACAGGTCTTCCAACTGACGGGAAAGTCGGCCTCGGTACGGAAGCGATTCTGAACGGATGCTCATAGCACTGGTTACTGGTAAGATTAACACTGATTGGAGAGGCTCTCTTCAAAGAGTTCGTCACGGTAGGCCATGAAAGCCTGTGCTGACGCTTCGCTGTGGAGATCCAGCGACTTCTCCCTACAGTAGCGTTCATAGTCCTCAGTCAGTTCATCGGATTGCTGGGCCACGAAGTCCACTGCGGAAATGTTGCCCTCCTCATACTGCTCACGGAGGTCATCGTAATCTGGATAGTTCTTTTCCATTTTGATTCGGTTTTTATTTGTGAATATGCTATTCCTTAGTATTACTGGCGTTACCGCACAAGTTGGCGTTGTTCTTCCTCGACTTCGCCGACCTGAGGCTGTAAAACCTGCTCTTGCTGAGCATCCTGCTCTTGGAAAGTCACGCCATTCTGGCTGGCCAGACGTTCAAGGGCATCCATAATGTCTTTGGTGAAATTTTCCTCTGGCACGTAAGATAGCCTGCCGTCTTGGTTGACCCAACAGCCGTCATTGCCGAAGGAATATTTGGGCATTGTGCGCCTTACCGTATTCTCCCACTGGGCTGCCGTGCCGGGGATGACAATGACACCTGTATCGGTAAAGAGATCAACGCCAATGGTTACGGGATCTTTACCGCCTTGCTCTGTCGCTTCCTTGATGGTTATCAGGTCGCCATCCCATATGCGCTGCAGGTCATCACCAGAAATGTCATACTCCATTGCAACAGCGGTTAGGTTTTTCCCAATAGCTGGTGTGGGAACATAAATGACAGTATTCGTGTCTTTATCAAGTTGTACAAAAGCTTTGATACGTTGTATGTCCTCAACTCCTTCTTGGGTAATGAAGTTGTCATTGATGTCTGCAACGATGACCTTGCCTTCTATGAGCGCGTTTTTCTGTTCCTCACCGAAGGCAGCAAGATTGGCCTGCTTGAACCTCGGGTAGAATACGACATCAATACCGTCTTCTGTATCAACCAGGGAAAACTTGGCATAGCCACGGGTAACACCAAATGGCTGCTCAATACTGATCGGCAGCAATGGCGATTTTCCTCCTCTTTCTATCGTCTCATGAACGAAATCAGGGAGGTCATAAATCATTTCCTCGGTCAAGCCGAACTCGCCAAGGATGTCAAGAGGATAGTCCTCACGGTAGAATTTCTTTTCTTCCATATAGTCGGTGAATTGCGATTTTGACATGGCAAAATTAGAGGGCATATCAAGTGTGATTATTCTATATACGCTCAAAATCGTGATATTTGACCGCGTTTCTTTTTATTGGTTCTAACAAGTAAGGCCATTAGTACCAATAATTGATTTTCGGCTCAAAATAGTGGGATTGTTTTGCCTGATTTCCTTAAGAGCATAATGGTGACTTTATCTTTGCCGCAAGGAGACAGAGATGGTTGGTTTGTACTGTCTGGTAAACTCATCCTTATCGCAGAAATGCCAGAATAACAGAGAAATCAGCCCAAACGCTTCCGTCTCTTGATTTATGCAACAGATGCAAGGGAAATTCATATATACAAACAAAGTAGCGCATATTATAGTGTAGAAAAATAATGCGCCAATTAACAACAACCAATGATGTGTCAATATTCTGAAAGATCTTTTTGGCTATAAAACCAGCATAAAAGTGTTGATTCTTGCAAAGATTAATGCTCAAAATTTTGATATATCACAGAAAATGATTACCTTTACATGAGAAAAAAGACAATGTTATTAGCTATGTGCTTGAGCCTGCATTTTATGGGCGATGCACAACAACGAGAAGCGGCTTCTTTCAACACGATTGGCATGACGCAGACAAAAGAAATAGTGTGCGAGCCGACTGTAACGGAAACCTCTGAAGCAGTAGATGCCGACTCATTAAACGAGCAGGAATCGATGGAATCCGATACGACAACATACTATGTGCCTCTGATGGTGTCACTTCCATTGAAGGAGATAAAGGTGAACTCGCCCTTTGGAATGCGGCGAGATCCGATGAACAGAAAGAAAAGCCGCATGCACAACGGGCTTGACCTGAAAGCGAGGTTTGAGAATGTCTATTCGATGTTCCCAGGCACGGTCATAGCGGCATCCTACTCATCAAGCGGTGGGTACTATGTCACGGTGGATTATGGTGTCTGCACCTGTTCATTCCTGCACCTGTCTAAGATTGAAGTTTCCAAAGGGCAACGTGTAAGTGCCGGACAGAAGATTGGTGTCAGTGGCAACACCGGCAAGCGGACAACTGGACCGCACTTGCACCTGTCCTGTAAATGGAGCGACACGGGGAAATACTTCGATCCCAAGGTGCTGCTACGGTTTATTACTAACGAATTGCTGAAATACAGCAGAACACATTTTTGATGATGGGAGTTGTACTGATCATACTATTCATCGTGTTTGTCCTGAACAGAGCCGGGAAACGACACAAAAAGAAAAACCGGACAACCTGGCATGGGAAGTCCGATTGGGAAAGAGAATGTGATGATGGTGGAAAGTTCTTCGGATGGTGACACGCCTGCTATTCCGATTTTCGGAATTATAAAAATCGGAATAACAGGAAACGAGTGTTACGATTACCTATAAAGACTAACATTCTATTCTATTGAATCTTCGACAATGTTATGTAAGTCTTTTTTTGTTGAATATTTTGCAGACAATGAATCCCTTCTAAATTGTAATTTTTGCAATAAGAAATTGTGTCTCATCTCGAAATCGTCAAATAGCGTACTCCAAGTTTTTACATAGATTTCATAATTCTGAGAATTGCTATCAACATGATAAACTAAATCCTTCTTGCCCCAAGTCTTGTTTGTTAAATATTCACCTTCAATAGTCCCACTATTATCAAGTTCATTTCCAACGAGAATAAAAGTCCATTTTGCTGCTGTTGAATTGAATTGGGGTTGTTGATAAATTAATCTCATATAGGTTTTAACTTGGCTTAATTCCAATTCACCGAGTTTAATATTGGGTCTCTTTAATTCAACAATAATATTTTCTATTGCATTGCTGGTTTTAGTTTGCCTGAATGCAAAAATATCCATCTCTTTGTTTACATCAGGATGTTTTAATTTCTCAACGGATATTTTACTTTTTCCTACACCTTTGTTGTCTTTTCGTATCATGTTTAAATAGCGTTCCAATGCTTGTTGAAAATCTGGTTCGGCTTCAGTGACTATGTTGTATTGCTCTCCAAACAGCCAAAATGCGGAGGAAACCATTTTTTGCACATCAGGAACTTCATAAGCATTTAATGATTTGTCAAATAGCATTGCCTTTATAGCGGAAACAGTCTTTAATCTATTCTCTAACAAAGATATTGTATTGGTGATATACGATAGCTCAGTAACTTGAAGAATTTCAGCTAAGCGATGTCTTTCTTCTGCACTCATTTTTACAACACTTTCAATAATAGTAATAAGGTCTTCTCGCTTATCTGTTTGCAACAAGAGATTTAAGCAACCAACTAAAGTTTTTGCCTGCTCTTTTTTGATATTTGTAAAAATCTTAGGCTGAACAGAATAGATGCCCTTTACGGTCTGCTTTAAATCTTCATAAAGTGGCAGTTCATATTTGTTGGTAGGCTTGGTGACTGTACCATTCTTTTCAAACTTTGCCCACAATTCTTCCCCAGCGACATGGGATATATATTCTTTCTCTTTCTCTAATATCCAAACTTTCACCTTTTTTAGCAGTTGTTTGAACACCTGGTCCTTTTCGGTTTTATCACCTCTAAAATCTGGAAAATATATCAGATTTTGATTCTCTATTTCTGTTTTATGTTTTGTTTTGGTTTTCGGCTTTTGAGGAGGAACAAAACTATTGAAATATGAGGAAATCACATATACGCTATGATGAAAATCCGTATCTTTGTTATTCAGGGTCGTTGTCTTTTCAAAATGCTCAATCTGACTATCATCCAGAAAATACGAACAATAGTTTTCTTTCATTTTTTCTTTCCATCTAACAAAAGTCAAATGGAAACCATATACATGACCATCTTTTTCATCATTTATATTTAATTGTAAGGTATCAGTTTCTGCAATTAGACTATTGTAGTCAAGCATTTTTCCATTTACAGTAATATACTTCCCTGCATTTTCATTAAGTTTCAGAAAAACTGCAAATTCTTTTTTTAGATATTCAGTAAAATCATCAGATTCAAAGAATGCCTGTGTTAGATCAACATTAGTAAAGGTGACTTCTGTACCAGTTTCAACATCATGAACAATCATATTATCAGCTTCTTCACTGTAGTCATTGAAGTGATCATTGTCACCTGCATCAATAGAGATATGGTGTTTTAACAGCTTGTCATTTTCCTTACAGATGGATACCCAATCAGCTCTTGTAGCAAAACAATTGAATGCATAGCGGCCCTTTCCCCTATGCCCCTTTACTTGTGAACTCCACTGAAAAGACTTTCGCTTTATAGAATCCTGATATTTTCCGAAGGTTGAATCAAGCATACTTCGACTAATGCCGTCACCATCATCCTTTATTATTAAGGACGATATAAAACCAATCTCATTGGCCACATAAGATAGTTCAACATGAAACGCATTAGCATCAAAGCCATTCCATATAAATTCACAAATAGCCTTTTTTGCGTCAGAGGTCACACCACTTTTAATGCTACTATCTGTTATTGATACTTTATTTTTTGCCATATTGATTATTGTTATTCTGTCTTGATAAAATATGCTTTATATTGTAATAATTCGCTAATTAGGATTATCAATTCCTCCAATACATATTTAGGAATAAACTATGCCAAAATATATTTCTAATTTTGTTGCCACTCTTGCAGTAAATCCAATACTTTATTCTTCTCGGAGTCGCTCAAATCTGAAATCATTTGAATAATCTTTTCGGTAGATGCAATCGTTTCTTTGTCTTCCACTTCAATTTTAAGCAATACTTTCCCAAAATCAGTTAAGAAGTATTTTTGAGTTGGACTTTTGGGTGAATTAGGATGAGTCATAGCTACAATTCCTTCTGTAATGAGAGGGTCTATGAATTTTGCTTTAAAATAAGACGAATCTTTTTGTCCACAAAATTGCCTCATATCCTTTGCCGACAATGGAGTGACCATTTTACGAAGCAACTCAACCGTCATGGGAACACTTAATGACAACTTAGCGATTACTTGATGACTACTTAGTGACTGCTTGGTGACGACTTGTTCTAACTCTATTTTATTTAGGGTTGAATCATACCCCGTTGAATAGATAATGGTCATAAACTGGCTTGTCGTAGATTTGAATACAGGTTTCAACTCTTCTCTGTACCCATCTAATGCCTTAGTCTCATTACAGATTCGTTTCAGTCCACTGCCTCGTTTTTCCATGTAATCCAACTGTGACATCACATCAGCAAGAATTGGATTTCTCCTATCCGAAGAGATCTCATCAATAGACAGATCTTGAACCATCTGCCCGCTATACATTCCACCTGGAGATGTAATCACCAATCTATCATCATAGATATCCAAATGCACTTCACCGCCCATTACCGTGTAGTCTCGATGAATGAAGTGATTCACTAATGCCTCAAGGACGGCTCTTTCAGCGTATTCTGGCTTATTCTTTCTGCCTAGTGGAAGTTTTTCCCATCCTTTGCGAGTATTTGCTTTTACGAAACCCATAGCTTCACGAAGTAACAAGAGGATATTACCCTTAAACTCAGAATCGTTGATAGCGTCGCTCTTCTCTAAGCCATTCCAGCGTGTGCAATACAATCTAGATTGACTGAGGTCACAGTCATCAGCGAACAAAGCACCGGCATTAGTTAAATTTCCGGTACTAGTAACAAGACCAAAAGATAAAAGATACTTCTTGTTCCAATCTTGGTTAGTTCTAGTTTTAAATGTGTTAGCCAGTATCGTGAAAGAATAATCGTCAACTCTATAATCCGTATTTAGTGAGTCAAATGTTTTGTTTGAGCCTTTTATGACTAAACGCACCATTTGTTCTGCTGTCGCAGGTATGCTCTCATCACCTATACGGACATAAGCTAATCTTTGTCCATCCCCAACGTAATAATATGGAGCATAATGACCCGCATTTACCTTTAATTGTAATACTTGGAAACCATCCATTGAATGCGGAATCATTTCGACCTCAGGAAGGGGGTCCATATAATCACGGATTTTAATGCTGATGGTTTCACAAACATGTTGCACATCATCAAGACCTCTAACAACCCCATCATTGCCAATGCCAAAGAAAAGAGAACCGCCCAAGCCATTTGCAAAAGCGCTAACACTCTTCAGCCAACTTTTAGGCTTGTTCTCTTCAAGCATCAACTTGAAATCGTATGCAGTACATTCTGCTAAAAGGTTCTCTAGATTCATTATTTTACCATTATATATTGATGACTAAGATTCCTGTCTCAAAGTTTACAAAGATACTACTTTTTATTGAGAAGTCGATATTAAAAAAGTATTTATAGAACAAAAAACGTGAAGTAGAACAATTATATAAATAATATTAAAGTTGTTTTCTGAATATGAATCATTGTTTATCAAAAGAAATGTATTTATAACACGAACAAATATTAAGAAACTGGTCTACACTTTGTTTTTGCTCTCAGTCAAATTTTCCATACTTACATAAACTTTTGAGTCAATACTATTATACCATTATTTTTTCAACCTCAGTGAACTAATAAGATTATATTTATGTCAAAAATATATGGACTTTCAAAAGAAGCATCACATAAACTGCAAATAATTGCGTTCTCATCAATTTTGAGCCATAAATCGATTAATTATAGCTCCGTCGGACTGTTTTTTCTATGCAAAGGTAATGTCTTCTGAAAGAACGCCAAGTACCACGTAGTTATCTGAAAGGAATTTGACGGCAGCCTTCCACAGATTGCCTACAATCGGGGTATTCCATCAAATCCCTTTCATATTACTTGTCTCATCTTTCTATGGGAAGACCACCTTTCTTGCAACGTAAAAAACAATTCCCGACGGAGCAATAGCTTCGATAAAAGGGAAAAGAATAATAAGAGTTTAACGGTTTAACAGTGAGAAAAATGAGAGAACGAGATTTTAACATCTGCAAGGTGGAAATACCGATGTATGAAAGGTATGACAAGGCTGTCGAGAATAACGACACTGAAGAACTGGCTTGGTTCGCTCAATTTGGCTCTGAGAAATGGGAATGCCAGATGATTACCAATGCCAGAACATACGAGCAGTATCTGATGTGTGGCTACAAAGAGAAACCTGTTTTTAATGAACATGGATGGCTTGAAAACGGTAATTGCATGAGCTTGAAAGAAAAGTCTGAACATGTTCAAGTGTTCAAAGATGGCACCTTCAATGCTGAAATCATGTTGCTGCAACACCCTAACGGCAAATGGATTGGCACTTTATGTTATAGCCTTTCCATCTGTGGAGGAGGCTCTTACCCCAGCATCTGGGAAAAGCAGTACGACACAAGAAGAAACGCTCTGAATGCAACACTTGACAAGCTCATTGGCTATGTGGAAAGCAGCACTGTCCAAAAAGACCGAAAGTATTTGCCGCTGATAAAGAAAATGCGTGCTTCGACAGGCCAGTTATCTCTATTCGACGATTTTTAATAACATGTTTAATCGGAGGGATGAAACAAGCCCTCTACAACACCTAAACAATATGAACAACATTTTTACAGACAACCCGGACTTCTACCCGACACCGAGAGAGGTCATTGAGAGAATGATGATGGACGAAAGCGTCTGTGGCAAGACTGTTCTTGAGCCATCGGCAGGGAAAGGCAACATCGTGGACTGGCTCAATGAAAACGGAGCAGCACAAGTCATCGCCTGTGAGAAAGACCCGAACATCCGCAAACTGCTGAACGGAAAATGTGAAATCATTGCTGATGACTTCCTTTCCGTCACGTCCGAGCAGGTAAGCCACATTGACTACATTATAATGAACCCGCCATTTAGCGAGGGTGCCAGGCATATCCTCCATGCCTTTGACATCGCACCGGCAGGATGTACTATTGTGGCATTATGCAACGATGATAACCTCGAAAGAGGATGGCGATACGAGAAAAACAAGCAGCTTATAGAGACGGTGGAACTCTATGGGCGCAGGGAGTATCTCGGGGACGTGTTCAGCAAGGCAGAGCGTCAGACTAACGTACATGTGGCGCTTCTAAAACTCTATAAGGAGGGCGAAGGAAAGGATGAATTTGCTGGCTATTTCTTCTCACAGGTGGATGAGGACATCGCAAATATGAATAAGAGGGAAGGAATCATGCAATACAACATCGTGCGTGACCTTGTAAACCGATATGTGGCGGCAGTGAAACTCTTCGACGAGACACTGGCAGCAGCCAACAAAATCAATGAGACCGCCAAATATCCCGATGCTGAGGGTTATGACTACATCCCCATCAAATTCGGAACCATGACAGGAGGCTACAGCGGTGATGAGAAAGTGGTCACGCATCAGCAGTACAAGAAAGAACTCCAGAAATACTACTGGCGCATCATTTTCAAGAAACTGCACATGGAGAAATATGCCACAAAGCAACTTCGAGAACAGATTAACCGCTTCATCGAGCAACAGACCAATGTGCCTTTCACCATGGGGAACATCTATCGTGTTATCGACATGGTGATACAGACCAACGGACAACGGATGCAAACAGCGTTACTTGAAGCCTTTGACCTTATCTGCTCCTTCTCGGCGGATAACAGCACCGCAGGGGAAAAATGGAAAACCAATGCGAACTACATGGTCAATCGCAAGTTCATCGTACCGTATATGTGCAAAGGCTATCATGACCGCTATGTGTTTCATGGCACAGGCTATGGCGGTTATTGCACGAAGAACGGTAAGGAGGCATATCCCACGGTGCAGTTAGATGGTTACAACATCGAGCAGCTGGAGGATGTCTGCAAGGCTTTGTGCTACATCACAGGCACGAACTATGACAATGTTTCGGGATTACACTGCCACCATGACCGCGAAGCATGGGGAGAGTGGTTTGTGTGGGGCTTCTTCCGTTGCAAGGCATACAAGAAAGGGACGATGCACTTTGAGTTTCTTGACGAAGATGTGTGGTACAAGTTCAACTGTGAGGTTGCCAAGCAAAGAGGATGGGCTTTGCCAAAGAAAACCGTCGGCCAACAGAAGACGCACATGAGCGCATAAAAGAGGCGAGGGAAGTCATCATATTGGAGGCTTCCCTCGCTCACCTTACTTTTTATTGAACTCCTGGATCTCCTTAATCATGTCCTTCACATCTTGATTGACTTGAAGAAAATTAGAATATAAGATGCGCTCCCGCACCTCTGGAGACTCGAAATGATAGAATTGAGGTATGGGATAATTGGCATAGGCCGCTTCTTCCCGAAGAGACCAATGCTACAGTTTGACCTTGATAATTGATAACCATCTGACTATCTTTTGATTATTTTCGTCGAACTCACGTTATTTAATTCTTTTAGTAACCAGTTCTGTACGTCAAAACATGGACACTGTTTATTAGAAAACTCATTATGCCCGTGTATTGTTAGATCTTGAAATTGCCTCTTAAGCTTTTCACATAGCTGAAGAAGCGATTCTTTTTGCAGATCATTAAGAGTATTACATGGGTTTCCACTTTCATCAAGGCCACCAACATAAGCAATTCCAATGCTATCATCATTCTGCCCATAACAATGAGCACCGACTAAATGTAGCGGTCTTCCTATTTGAACGTTACCATCTTGCCCTATTATATAATGATAGCCAATATCTTCAAATCCACGTTCGAGATGCCATTTTTTGATTTGTTCTCTACTTATTCTATCCCCTTTCTTTGTCCCAGTACAATGGATGATAATTTTTTTGATATCTCTAAACTTTGGTTTAATAAAAAATAATGTCCCAAATCGAGGTGAAAACTGAATGCAATCCAGCTTGTATAACGATTCTTGTTGGATATTGGCAATCCCTTTAATCTGTAATGAGTAGAAAAACCGCAACAGATGCAAATATAGATTTTCCCTTAATGTATCTGTTTTCTCTAACAATGCTTTGTGGAAAGGTAACGGACGAGGAATGATATATGCGAGAACTAGTGCTTCAATCGGACTTATCATTCTACACGGTTTAGAAAAATAGTATTGAGACGCATCTTCTATCCCATAAATATTCGGACCAAATTCAATCATATTAAGATAGACCTCTAAGATGTCCTTCTTGTCAACGTGGTAGTAATTGACCATTAAAAGAGTAAGAATCGCTTCTTCAACTTTACGGTAAAGTGTTCGTTCTTCGCTAAGCAATGCATTTTTTATTAGTTGCTGATCAATAGTACTGCCGCCAACTTTTAATTGTCTTTTTTTTATGTTTTCCCTAATAGTCATACCTAAAGCTACTCGGCTAATGCCACTATGAAGGGCATATGTTGGATCCTCAGTCATAATAATTACCCCTTTCAGCAAAGTTGGAATTTTCACATAATCCAAATAATTGATTCCTAGATGATTTCGTTGAGATAGACATTTGATTAGAGTTTCCTTGGAGAGAATTATGTCTTGTGGTTGTATCTTAAGAGTCTCATAATTACGAATCAATGCATTAAAACTATTATAGTGTTTATTCTGGTCATGAATATAGTATGCAGACACTGTTATGCCAGTATCATCATATATTGATTTGATAAAATTTGAAGAAAGATTGGTCATGAATATTTTCTTAAAATCATTTAAACTTATTGAGTCAATACTCACAAAACACTCAGGTTTATCCTTAATATTTGAAAAGTTTGCGGTAATGTCAATATCTACAATTGAGACATTTCGAATTCTAGTAAAGATTTCAATTTTATCCTTATGAATGCTAATACATGAAAACAAATTGGATATTGTAATCGGATTATTGGCAATTTGTTTTAACGATACAGTAAAATTAATAAAGTTAATTCTAATTTGTTTTTTACCACATAGTAAGTTGATGAATGAATTATATGAAATACCCAAAGAATCAACAGAAATAACAGTATTTCCTGTTTTCAAATGACATATGGCAACATTTGCCAAAACCATCTTTTGTTTGAATATGATTCTTTCATATGAGAACCCCACTCCCAAACGCATTAAATGTTTGTCTAGCATTTTTTTGAGAAATGCACGAATAGATATAGTCATGATTAATTTGAGTTAAAATATCGAATAATCCTATTGTAATATGTCAAAGCAATACGTTTAGCTTTTATGTCATCCTGCATAAGAATAAATTGAGTCATGGAAGTAATATCCATCACATTTGTAATTCTTTTTTTAATTTTATTTTTTTGATAAATCTCTATGGCAGCAGAATCGATATATAGAATTTTACAATAAATCCAAACCAAAGTTTCTTTTTTAAAACCTTGGTTTTTAGTGAATGACAATAAATCATCAGAAACGGCCAATAGATTATCTGCTTTAAATAGACTATCGTGATTCATCATTGTAATTGAATGTGGTTGTTTTCTATAATTATAATGTACCTGATCTGTAAAAAGAACTTTTTTTGAAAGGCATAAAGCGCACGTCGTCCACAAATCATCTTCTGACATTCGATGATGAAATTGTAAACCCACTTCTTCTAAAAATGTTTTTTTAAATAAATAATTAAAAACCAACGGAACGAATGCATCTTCTTTTAATAATGTGACAAAACTATCTTGTCCATCTAAAATCAATCCATGTAATTTTGAAGGTGATATTCTATAAGCGCTCTCCTGTTGATTCAAAAAATCAATTTTGGTCGCCCCTACACCAATTTCTGCACTTGAATTAACAAATTGATAATAAAATGTTTCAAATGCTTCTTTTAGAATCACATCATCACTATCAATGAAAGCAATTATCTGCCCCTGACTTTTAGCTAAGCCCACATTTCTTGCTGCGGATACGCCTTGATTCGCTTGCTTATAAATCCTTATTTCTTTATTTTTATAATTCCCAATGATTCTGATGCTATCATCTGTTGAACCGTCATCAATCACAATGATCTCTTTAGGAATACTTATCGCCAGTACAGAATTTAAGCACTTCTCGATATGGTCTCTGGAATTATAGACTGGAATTATTATTGATAACAATGTGTCCATACGATATAATAATTAAGAATAATTAAGGTATTGTATGAATTGTTTTATACAATTCAGCTTTTGAGAGATATTCTCTAACTTTAGAACTATAATTACTATTAACACCTCGTTCATGAGATAAATGAAACAAAATATTATTTGTGCGGAAAATTTTTTTCCCATTATTCATAAATTTAATGTATCTATCAAAATCATCATCTCCCCAACCGTAATACGATTCGTTTTCCCCTCCAAGTCTTTTAAAAACTTCAGTATTCATGATTACAGCCCCTCCAACTAGGCGATGTTGATTAAGGCGCTGCATAAACTGATAATACTTTTCAAATATTGATATATCATGTGAATTATAAAACAATTCCTTTATTATTTCTGAAGTATCTAGGCATACACCATTATATGGAAGTGCCATATCCGCCTCATTATTTCTAAGTTTTTCAATACATTGATCAACATATTTCATGTTACAAAGCACATCAGCATCCCAAATGGAAACAAATTTGGTGTCAACACGTGCTAACATTTTGTTGAAATGTTTAGTTTTGTGTAAGATTGGTGAATTGTCTTCAACCCATTCGTAGATTACGCTATTTGATAATAACCTAGCTAAAATACCATTATTGAAACTTGATGCTTCTCTAATATGGATTTCTGCAGATAGGTGCGAACATAAGAAATCAGATACTATAAGAATATTTTGAAGGCGACTAATACTGTCCAAGCGCACAAGTATAAGTATTGTCAAATCAGTCATGTTTATCTTTTCCATTTTTTGTCTTCGTTAATGAGATATTTAATCAATTCAATTCCTGCGATACCATCATATAATCCCATATGATGTTGTTTATAAATAGAGTTGATTTCTAGATGTCTTATTTCATAAGAGGTGTTGATTTTTTCCAAGATATATTCCCCGATATCTTTTATCATTGATTTGAAAAATGTATGTTTGCGAATTAACAAATATATGCCACCATACCCGTCATTTATATACGGATTATTATTAACCTCATCATATATCTGTTTTATTCTTATGTTTTCCAATAAGACACTTGCAAACTCGTTCCACTCTTTATCTTTTTGAAATAGCCGATTTGAAATAGCGAATGATAGGAACAGTCGGTTGCCATGGCTTATTGGAATTCTAAAAATCACCGCTCGTTTAATCTCATCAAGTATATTTGGCAAATAATCTGATATTTCGTGTATGGTAGAAACATAGTGAATTAACAACAATAATCGTGGCGTGAAATAATCCAACGAAAATCTCGCAGGTTCAATAAAATCATCCTCGTTTAATAATTTGAGTAGTTTAAACAAACTTTTATTAATGAGTTTAATAATAATTGATTTTTCTTCGTTAGAACGTTTGACTGTATCTAAGCTATAAACCATTGAGAAAATGTCAGCAACAGCTTCTTTATTATGAAATGAATCATGATCATAAGCATATTCTCTATAATTTAAGCAATCTACACTTTTAAAAAACAATTGAAAATCATAGTCTATTAAATTCTTTTTCATCAAGAACATCAAAGCCCATGAGATTCCATTGATGCCATTATCAAAACTGATGCCAAGTTCATGTGCCTTCAAATAATCTTGTATATCATGGAGGTAATCGTAACCTTTTTCCGTTTCCCCCATCAGAAAAGAGCTTAGGCATAATCCTGTGACCCCATGTAAAAGACCGATATTATTAGTCATGATCTGTTTTGTTTTAGTCTGTTCGCCCATCACTGCTCTTATTGATCTGAGCATTACGGAAGGATGTACTAATGCTATTAAATGTGTAACGCAGGCTTAACTTAACACCCCGCGTATCGTATCTG
>ONKF01000003.1 GCA_900318335.1 uncultured Prevotellaceae bacterium | reverse complement strand
ATAAACGCATGAGCCGATGAAAAAGTATCAAATATGCCTTATTTTTTGCATTTGGTATCATTCTCAGAACTAACGCAGGTCCTGTCTTTTCAAGGCATAGGGCGGTTGATTTACCTTTGTGGCAAATTAACCGCTTTTCCTTATCATACTCACCATTAACGGGCAGCAAAATACTGATTAAGCGAATACGATGATAATTACTATTCATTGTTGAGAGTGAGGGAATTATATAGCCCGTTTTCAAAAAAGTTCTTCCGTCTCCGGCCAATGCCACATGAACAATCATTTTTACTGAAGCCAGAAGAAAGTGAGCGTTTACTTGGTGTTTAATAGGCGGTAAAATCTTATAAAAAATCTAAAAAATGGGTTGTGGTGATACTATAAGGAACAACGGTCCGTTATTATAGCATAACAAATCAAAATCAGATTACTAAAAGAGGCACTTTGATTTATCCTATCAATATAATTTTTGCTTTCATTAATTTATGAAGAAGATTCTTTTGTTAATGGCCATTGCACTGCCTTTCGTTTTCATCTCATCATGTGGTGACGATAAAGATAAAGATGAGCCAGTGACTCCTGATAACCATGAGTATGTGGATCTGGGCCTGCCCAGTGGCACGTTGTGGGCAACGTGCAACATCGGTGCCACCATTCCCGAGGGGATGGGCGACTACTTCGCCTGGGGAGAGACTGCTCCCAAGGAGATATATGATATGGATAACTATAAGTGGTACAACAGTTCCAGCGACAAGTTGACAAAGTATTGCACCGATGACAAATATGGCACCGTTGACAATAAGACCGAGTTGCTTCCTGAGGATGATGCCGCCTACGTGAACTGGGGCCCGATGTGGCGTATGCCCACCCTGGATCAACAGCAAGAACTGATAGAAAGATGCAAGTGGCAATGGGTTGAGAGGAATGGCGTTTACGGCCGATTAGTTACTGGCCCCAACGGAAACACTTTGTTCTTGCCTGCCGCAGACTATCGTGGTGACAATTCACTCAACAACGCGCAATCCATCGGCGCATATTGGTCGCGCACCCTCGACTCCGGCTACCCGTCCGGCCTTTACTTCCGCGACTTCGAGTGGGAGAGTGTTTACTTGTTCTCTCACATCCGCAGCCACGGATTCACCGTGCGTCCAGTGCGTGCCTCTAAGAAATAGCGCATATCGGTTTTTAGCAGCCTTTGAGAGGTAAACTCACTTGGCTCTCAGTGAGGAGAACGAATTAAATCAAATACAAAAGGGCGCTGAATTTCTGCGGTTTACCAAAGAAATCCAGCGCCTCGTTTTGGAAGCGTGATCCTGTTGTTACTTCCAGGCGCTATCTCAAGAGCCATTATGATACGTTAAAGAATTGTGATTTAGTAATCTATAACTGACCGCCATCCCGTAATAATCGTCTAACCCCCTGTTATACCACAATAATCCGCTGTCCATAAGACACTGAATACGTGCCAATCTCCACTTCTTTTCTGGTAGAGGATTGCCTTGCCGTACAACTGCAAATATTGGCGTAGCATGTCCTTTAAATCCATTTTTTGAGTTTCAAAATTGACGCAGAAACACCTTAAAAGTGTCTTTTATTGTGCACAATTAGAAACTTTTCTCACCCATGCTAATAAAAAGGCTTATAATGAGAAATCAGTTGGTTACGTCTTTTGGGTTCTTGTGTTGGGTGGTTACATCTCGCGGATGGTAATGCCGAAGCCTCCGGCTCGTGCCATACGGATTTTCATGAGGGTCTTGGCGGTTACCTTCTTGCGGGTGATGGTATAGGCCTGCGGGTTGGTCTCGTAGTCTGCGTCCTTGGCGTCGGCATAGATAGTGGCCTCATACTTGACACCGGGTTTCAGGAAATCAAGCTTGAAAGACACCTCGCGGGCATGGTCATCATTGATTCCTCCAACGTACCATACGTCGTGAGCCTTGGCGCCGTTGAGGTCGGCTGCGATGGCATTTTCAGGCAACGCGTAGATGAACCTGGCAGCGCCGCTCACCATGTCTTTCTTGCCGTCGGGCAGTTTGGCTACACCCTCGGCAGCCTTGTTGACGGTGGACAGCTTGGGATGGCGTGCGGTGACCATATATTCTCCCGGTTCGGCCATGAGATAGATGCTCTTGTCCCAATCGACCGCTACGTCCTTGATGAATTGGAAGGCGTCCATGAAGCGGGCATAGTTCTCGGGCAGGTCGGCTGCCATCTGCAGTGGTGAATAGAAGGTGACATAGAGTCCCAACTGGTTGCAGATCGTGTGACGCATCTTGTCGGCCCAACCGCTGACTTTCTCCAAATCCATCTCGAAGATGCCGGGCGTGAAGTCCATGGGGCCGCCCTGCAAACGGGTGAAGGGATAGACGGCAGTCTGGCCGGGGTCTATGCCTTGACGAAACTCGTTGCCCATGGCGCTCTCGTTGCCGATCATGTTGGGCCATGTGCGGCACAGTCCCGTGGGACGTACAGCCTCATGGGCATTGACCATAATGTGGTGCTTGGCAGCCTCGGTGATGGCATAGTGGTAGTGGTTGATGAGCGGCTGGCTGTAGTGGTACTCGCCGTAAGGGATAATCTTACCCACGTAGCCGCTCTTGACGGCGTCATAACCATATTGGTTCATCAAGTTGTAGGCCTGTTCCATCCAGCGCTCATAGTTCACCGTCGAAGATGAACTCTCGTGGTGCATGATCAGGCGGATGCCTTTCTGGTGGGCATAGGCGTTAAGGGCCGGCAGGTCAAAATCGGGGTAAGGGGTGATGAAGTCGAAGACGAAATCCTTCTGCTTGCCGTACCAATCCTCCCAGCCTTCGTTCCATCCCTCGATAAGAAGGGCGTCAAAGCCGTTCTCGGCGGCAAAGTCAATGTAGCGGCGCACGTTCTCGTTGTTGGCACCGTGCTTGCCATGAGGGGTTGAGTGGGCATAATCGGTCTTGCCCAGTTGCACCGAAGGATAATCGTTGGTGTAGGACCATTGGCTCTTGCCGCTGATCATTTCCCACCACACGCCCATATACTTGGTGGGATGAATCCATGACACGTCCTTGATGGCGCAAGGCTCATTGAGGTTCAAGATAAGACGTGATGCCAGCACCTCGGTGGCGCTGCGGCAAACCATGACTGTTCGCCACGGGGTCTTGCAGGGAGCCTGCATGCGGCCTTTCACGCCTTCGGCATCGGGGGTGAGCCACGTGCGCAGCACGAAGTTCTTGTCATCCAGGTTCAGGTTGGTCGTGGGATAGTCCAGCACGGCGGCCTCGTGGATGTTGATGTAGAGTCCTTGGTCGGTCTTCATCTGCAGCGCAGTCTGGACACCAGTAGGCGAGAACGCTGTATTGGGCCATCCACAACCCACGCGGGCTTTTGGCGTCAATTCACGCACCTGCGACAGTCGGGATCGGGTGGGCCTGAATTCCTGGGTGGAATAGTCGCCGGGAATCCACCACGCTATGTGGTCGCCCGTGAGTGCAAACTGCGTCAGTTCTTCCTGAATCATGAAGTAGGTCAACGCATTCTCCATCGGGAATTCGTAGCGGAAGCCCATGCCGTCATCATACAAGCGGAAGCGCACATGCATGGCAACCGGTTTTTCTCCCTCCTGGGCAGATGGCTGTTGCAGCTTCACGAGCAGTTCATTGTAATGGTTGCGGATGGAGGCCTCCTCGCCCCACACCGGTTCCCACGTCTCGTCAAACGATGACCTCTGCTGGCCGACGATGGCAAAGCCATGGGTTAACTGTCGTCCGCCCTTAAGCTCGAAGCCGAGCTGTGAAGGCAGGATGACCGCCTGACCGCAGTGGTCCAGCGAATAGGTGGGAACACCGTCAGTCAAAGCAAACGTCATGACCAAATTCCCGTTGGGACTCGTCAAGGTGATGGCATCGCCAGGTAGGGCTGCGCATGGAACAAAAGCCACAAGGGCGACAACTGCCGCAATCAAAATGGTTTTGAATGATTTCATCATTGTGCCTATTTATTTGTCGGTTTTGAGCTCAAAGAGTAACCGCTAATTTCGGCTCTGCTGTTCAACTGCATTTTCAGCAGACCCATTCGGCTTGATTCTTCACGCTCATTAATTGGTGCAAAGATATGTCATTTGTGCCATGGATGCAATAGTTTTTCATACAATGATTGGATGTCAGCCTTCAATGATATGAACCCCGAAAGTTAGACAAAAAACTTTCGGGGTTCTTATCTCCATGATAAAACCATGATCAATGCACTCTTCAGTTTCATATACTATTTATCTTATTGCTCTAACTTCCAGCCGTGATCGCCATGGTAAATCATCAGTCGGGTCATGCCGCCGTCGATGCAGATGTTCTCGCCCGTGATGAAACCCGCTTTGTCGGAGCAGAGGTACATCACCATGTTGGCGATATCCATGGGATTGCCGACGCGCCCGGCAGGCTGCTGAGTGGCATCGGGTCCATCATAGACAGTATAGGCCGTGTCTATCCAGCCCGGAGAGATGGAATTGACCCTCGCACGACCGGCAAGGCTGACGGCCAGCGCATGGGTCAGTGCGGCAATACCGCCCTTGGCAGCCGTGTAGCTCTCAGTCTGTGGTTGGCTCATGCGGTCTCGCGAGGAGGAGATGTTCACGATGGCAGCCCCATCGGCAAAATAGGGAGAAAAGAGTTTGCACAGGTAGAACGGGGCAGTAACGCCCACACTCAACGCGTACTGGAACTCCTCGTAACTGCACTCGTCGATTCCTTTCATCAACGGCAATGCATTATTGATGAGACAGTCCACATGGCCATATTCGTTGATGACCTCACGGGCAAACCGCTCCAGCACCTGCTTGTCGGCGATATCACCCACGAAGTGGTTCCCTGGTTGCTTGTCTATCACACAGACGTGGGCACCAGCCTGTAGAAATTCCTCGGCGACACAGCGTCCTATTCCCTGTGCCCCTCCTGTCACGACGACTACTTTATCCTTGAAATCCATACTCTCTCTTTGATTCGCTATGAACGTTTAGTCTGCAAATATAATTATTTTTGCGCTATATTTTTATCCTGACAATGCTTAATGTGTCGTTTAGTGGTGTAACGGCACTTTTGGTTGAATTGTTTTGTGAGATTGTGACTATTTCCCTAAATTTGCATGCAAGAATCTTACATAAGTTTAATTATATTATCAAAATCAACATTATGGGAAAGAAAACATTGTTTTTGCTTGCTATGGCCATACTCCTGCTGTTGCCATTGCAGGCAAGGGCCCAGGATTCACCTCAGCAGTCAGTGGACTTGACTACAAGAAAGGCCAGGACTACACATGACGGACTGAGGAAGGTGAAGAACTTGCCCTCTAAAAACGTTGATGCAGCCGCCCTGCAAACCAATGCGGCGACCGTGCAGACGTCGTCTGCCGACAAGAAGAGGGACGCCGCGCTGAAGGCCAAGGCTCAAGAAGCCGCTGCTCCTTCCAAGGTGAAGGACAATAAAGAAACCGCCGTCAAGAGAATGGCACATCGGCCTACCGCAGGCCCGAGCCTGAAGAATAACAGGGCGCCTCGACGTGCCGGGGAAGTGTGCGATGACTATGGCGTGATCATCAAGCCCGCCGAGGGCCAGCGCAAAGTCTATAACCGCTCGGGAAATGCGCTGATTTATGACCCTGACGGCGACTCCTGGCTGCTCACCGAGCAGAGCGGCCAGGTGCATGTCGTGTTCTGCGAGAATGGTGATGTCTATATCAAGGACATCATCTCTACCTATCGCACAAACTCTTGGGTGAAAGGCACCTTGGACGGCAACACCATCACCATCCCCACGGGGCAGATGGTGGGCCACAGCGGGTACTTTGCAGTGCCTCATGTCCTCTATTGGGGCGTGAGGGATGACCGCTTCTACTTCAAGGACGATGAGCGTGATGCGATTACCTTCACCATCGACGGTGACCAGATAACGCTCAATGGTTCGAGCGAGGACAACATCATCGGCGTGTTCTATGAGAGCGATGGCAACGTTGACTTCTCCAACTTTGGCGACTATGAGAGCGTCTATACCTTTGACCACGACTTTGTGCCCCTGGATGTGGTGACGGTGACTCCGCCGGCCGGTCTGCAGACCGAGACGTGGTACACCCGCGGTCATTACTACGAGGGCTCGTCGGTTCCTTTCCGCGGTCAGGTCAACTTGGGCCTTAACGGCAACGACGTGTACCTGCAGGGCCTGTTTGCCGGTTACCCAGATGCTTGGATGCATGGCGTCATCAACGATGGCATCGTGACCTTCGACGGCATGCAGGTGCTCGGCGAACTGGACGGCCAGACCATCTATGCCGTGGGCTACAACGGTGACAACCTGGTGCCCTATGAAATGGCATTTGACGAGGAGGGTGGAGTATTCACCTCGCTCGTCGAGTTGCTGGCCAACGGCAGTGACGAGAATGTGGATTTCGACGTTTGGATTGAGAACCTGGCCATCAGCCGTGAGGACCCCTTCAAGCCCATTGAGGACTATCCTTACCTGAACACCTTCCAGACCACCGACGAGCAAGAGGCATTCACTATCATCGATGCCAACGGTGACAACGACACCTGGGACTTCGCTTATAACAGTGATGATAACTGGTTTGCCCGTTATACTTACAACGATAGCTTTGATGCCGACGACTGGTTGATTTCGCCCGCCTTCCACTTCGAGGCTGGCAAGCAGTATCGCTTGACGTTTGACACCTGGAACAAGGGATATGACGAGCGCATCGAGGTGCTGGCCGGCAACGAGGCCACGCCCGAGGGCATGACAATACAGGTTGTTGAACCTGCCGATGTGACTTGGGAGGAACCCCAGCAGCTTGAGGCCAAGGTTACCGTGAGCGAGACGGGAACCTATTACATCGGTTTCCATGCCATCTCGCTCGCTGACATGAACAAGCTGTTTGTGGACAATGTGATGGTTGACGTGTATGAGATGGAGGCACCTGCCGCACCCACCGACCTCACCGCCGTTCAGACTGATGAGCAGCTTGAGGTAACCATCAATCTCACGGCTCCTGCTGTGAAACGCAATGGAGAGCCCTTGACCGCCAATCTGGAAAAGATTGAACTCGTGCGTGACGACCAGGTGATTTATACCTTCGAGAACGTGGCTCCTGGTTCAGCCTTGACATGGGTAGATAATGGCGACGACCTGACCCTGGGCTCACACAAGTATTATGCTGTGGCCTATAACGAGAAGGGCGCCGGTGACAAGAGCGAGGTTGTGACCGTGAAACTCATTGTCACGCTCAAAGTGCCCTATGCCGCCGATTTGACTCAGCCTGGGACCTTTGACATCTTCACTGTGATAGATGCCAATGAGGATGGCAGCACTTGGAATTGGGATGATACTTACCTGACCAATTACAATTACAGTGCCGACAATGCGGCCGATGACTACCTTGTCACATTGCCCATTTGGCTTGAAGCACATCAGAATTACAATGTGCTTGTCAATGCCCGCAATTCAGGCATTGACGAGCGCTTTGAGGTGCTGCTGGGTACTGAGCCCGCTGCCGCGGCAATGACTACCACGATTATCCAGCCCAGCGTTGTCACTACCTATGAGGACATGGGCGAAGAATTTGAGGGCATGTTCTCGGTGAATGAGAGCGGCAAGTATTACCTGGCCATCCATGCCATCAGCGATGCCGACGCTTATCGCCTCATAGTGAACAGCATCAGCATTGACTTTGGCGCTGAGCCCACTGCTCCTGCTGCACCTGCCATCAGCGTAGTTGCCGACGAACTGGCTGCAATGCGTGCCGAGGTCACATTAACTGCCCCCAATTTTGCGCTCAACGGCGACCCGTTGACTTCCAACCTGGAACGCATCGACATCATGCGTGACGGCATAGTTGCCGGCAGCGTTGATAATGTCGCTCCTGGCGCTACCGTGGTATATGTTGATGAACCTAATGAAATCGGTTACCATACCTACCAGGCCATCCCCTATAACGAGTCGGGCAAGGGCTTGAAGAGTGAAAAGGTGACCGTCTATGTCGGACCCGATATCCCGGGTCCCGTCCAGAACCTCACTGCCACCGATGGCGGCGACATCGTTGCCTTGAACTGGGACAAAGTGGGCAACACTGGTGATAATGGCGGCCCGGTTAATCCTGCCACTGTCAACTATCTGGTTTGGAGTACATTTACCGAGCAAGGATGGTCTGATTACTCCATCGAGAAGGGTGACCTGCTGGCCACGCTCACCGATGCTGACGCCTATGACGTGCCCTTCGGTACCGATGAGGGTGAACAACATGTGGAATACTGGATTGTCGAGACCAGGAATGAGGCCAATGCCGAGTTCGAAGGCAATAGTTCAACGACGGGCCTGCTGGTTGGCGCTCCTTATGAATTGCCCCTTGTTGAGGGATTCACTGATGATGAACTGCGCTACTACTGGGAGACGAATGGCACGGTCATGATTTCGCCTCAATCCAGCGATGATGATGGCTCGTCGATGGCACTGCTCAGCGAGGTGGAAGGCACGATACACTTCTGCTCGGGCAAACTCAATCTGAATGGTCTCGCTAACCCGACGCTGCTCATGGATGTCGCCAGCCCTGACATCCGTTCGCTGGCAGTGATTGGCAGCATTGACGGTGGCGAATTCACAGTCCTTCAAAACATCTCGTTAGGTGATTCCTTCACGCAGGTGAAGGTGCCCCTGACTGCTCTGCAAGGTGGTCGCTACGCCTGCATTGGCCTCTTGGCTGAGTATGTCAATGCCTCTGAGATTGATCACTGGGAAGGTGAATTGATTACCCTTGGCGACCTGCTTCTGGTGGACAATATCCACATTGCGGACTTGTATCAGCACGACCTGTCGATAGCAGTTACCGCTCCCTCAAGCATTGTGGCCGGAAACACGACATCGATGACCGTGACCGTGACCAACGAGGGCGAGAATGCCGCTAACGGCTTCAGAGTGTTGCTCACTGCCGGCGACAAGCAGTTGCTGGATGTGACCCCCAACCAGATGCTGGCTCCCTTCAATACCTGGACCCAGACGGTTGACTTCCCGACCACGGTTCTGTACGAGGCTGGTGACATCGAGATTGTGGCTCGCGCCATCTATGAAATGGATCAACAGCTTGCCAACAACGAGGCTCAGGCCTATATCACCATCGTTGAGCCCGCTCTGCCTGCTCCCACCGACTTGCGAGTTGAGAGTATTTCCGACAACGATCTGGCGCTCACGTGGACAGCTCCCGATACCGATGGCACGGTGCGTGTGACCGAAGAATTTGAAGATGTCGAGTCATTCCCCGAGTTCAGCCTGGGTGGCATCACCGCAACGCAGCACACGGGTGCCCTTGGCGACTGGTCACTATATGATGGCAACGGACTGATGTGCTATGGCTTCAATGGCTTCGAGGTTCCCAACCTGGGCAACCCCATGGCATGGATGGTATTCAATTCCATGTATGAGGGATTCCCCGCCGAGGTAGGGTCTATCTATGAACCGCACAGTGGCAACCAGTTGTTGTTGTCTACATGTGTGTCCGATGGCGATCCCATTCCCGCCACCGACCACTGGATCATCTCGCCCGAACTGATGGGCCAAGAGCAGGAAATCAGCTTCTTCGCCCGCGTGATTACAGCCGATTATGGCTACGAAGGCTTTGAAGTGCTCTATTCGACCACCAGTGACGATATCGACAGCTTTATCTCACTCGAGGAGGTTTGGCTGGATGCCACCGATTGGACCGAGTACACCTTCACGCTCCCCGAGGGTACCAAGTACTTCGCCATCCGCCACACGGCCCAAGACATCTTTGGCCTCATGCTCGACGATGTCACCTTTGAGCGCGGTGCTACGGCTCCTGTGGGCTACAACATCTATGTGGACGGTGAGTTGGTTGGCAACACGACTGAAACAGCCTTTGAACTGCCCACTGCGGGCTTGAGTACTGGTAAGCATACTGTCGCTGTGACGGCAGTCTATGAAGGCGGTATGGAATCCGCTCCTGCTACGGCTGTGTTCGACATCACCAGTGGCATCAGCGAGATTTCTATGGATGGACAGCCCGTGGACGTGTACACCATCGATGGCCGTCTGGTACGCCGCCAGGCCACCAGCCTTGAGGGCCTCAAGGGTCTCTACTTGATTGGCAACAAGAAAGTGTACGTCAAGTAAGATAGAAGATAAGTCTTGAATGAAGTGGGGGAGTGATCATGAACTGCCCCCTGAAAAGTTAGACATTAAATTCGTTATAACTCTCTTTATGGTATTGAGCTCGGTAATATCTACCGGGCTCATTCCATTTAATTGGGATAGTATTCACATCACATAAACAATTATTGATGACAACGTCTTTTTACAGATCATTCCCAGGTTATCTCGGAGGAACTTGCTCGATTTTCACCGGCGACAAGGGCATCAAGCAGACGCAGGACAAATACCAACGCCTCATGAACAATAAATCACCGAAAATTGGTGAAAGCCAAAGACCATAAAGCTTGCTTTAATGGTTGAGGCGCATCCAAATTTATCTAAATCTAAAAGAAAATGAGTGTTTAGCAAAATAATCGCTACCTTTGCATAAATGGAAAAAGAAGAATTAAATATGACAGATAAAAGGCTATTCAGCAAAAAATCCCTAACTATTACTTTATCAGTAGTTATCACATTACTCTTGGTCTTATTTTCTTGCCAAAACAATGTCAAAAAACGCCTCTGCCAAAATGGTAAAATGTGGTACGTATATTGTTCTTATTCATCTGATTTAGACCCAACATCCAAATACTTAGTTCGCAATTCTGGCTGTTTCATATTTAAAAGCAAAGGAGAACTGTTACATGTCGTTTATAATGAAGAGAGTAATCAATATGAAGAATATAAACAACAATTTAATGATTCTCGGCATATAAATGATAAAAACAGAAACAGATGGGGTTATAATAAAAGCACGAATGAACTCATGTTTTGGTCAGGAAAATATCAATGGTCAGGAAAATATCAAGTTCTTGCTTTTGTAGAAGATACCTTAATATTAGAATCGCACGGCCTTTTCAACGATTATATATCTGTTTTAGTGAATTTGGGAGAGGAATTCCCCAAAAATCCAAATAATCAAGTGCGAGACCATTTTGACAGGAGTGATATAATTAGGTTATTAAAGCAAGGCAACGTACCGAATGACACTATTGAAAAATACATTATGTTAGATAGCATATCGATAGCTTATTAGAAATAGACTCGTCTTTTCACAGCATACGCGGTTGATTTACCTTTGTGGCAAATCAACCGCCATTTTTATGATACTGACGATAAAGGGAAAACTTGTGCAAGTTGAATGCAAACGAACTCGTTCGATTTGCTGAGGCGCCGCTAAGTTTATCCAAAACAGGCAGCGCAGAAGAAGGGGTTTTCGATAGAATACGTCTCGGAGAACCGCATCTTCACTGACGCCGACGACTACAGCATGGAGATAGAACTGCCCCTGGCAGACTGTCAGCAAAACCTCGTACTGATGCAGCGATATCAATACCAGCGAGCGGCGGAACATGGAATTCAGGTAATAGGGCATTAGTTAAAAAGAAATCACGCCCCAAACAGCAGTCCAATTCCGCTGACGTTAGGGCGTGTATGGCTTTACTGCAGCGGGGAACGTATCTTACCGCCTTATGCCGCTGCAAAAGTAATACAATTCCGTGAAACGCACCGCCGACATATCTGATTTTTTGCACCCGTTGAGAGATGAACCTTACCAGACTCTCAGTGAGGAGAACGAATTGTATAACAACAAAAAGGCGCGGAATTTCTTTGGTAAACCGCAGAAATCCAGCGCCTAAATTGGAAGCGTGATCCTGTTGGGATTCGAACCCAAGACCCACAGCTTAGAAGGCTAATGCGGAGAGAAAGGGATTCGAACCCCTGGAGGTAGTTAGCCTCAACGGTTTTCAAGACCGCCGCAATCGACCACTCTGCCATCTCTCCGAAAGCAAGTCACAAGTACGCAACTCGCCCATTTGGGGTGCAAAGGTACTGCCAAATTTCGTTATATGCAAATCTTTTGGGCGATTTTTTGAATTTTGTTATGAACTTAGCTTTTCACAACAAGATTTCCAACGTCAGATTGAGAGCATCAGGTATTCTTGGGATTCCTTCTTGACGGGGTAGAATGCCGACGAGCGATAGCCGAGTACCCAGATGATATTGCCGTCGGCCTCCATGAGCCAGACGTCTCGCTTGGCTGCATGGTCTAACTTGAGGTCGGCAAACAAGTCGCTCACCAACTTTGACCCCATGAGGCCGAAGGGCTTGAAACGGTCGCCTCGTCGCCAATGGCGCAGCACGATGTGCTGGCAATTCAGGAGTTGGGTGTTGAATGCCACCTTGCGGCGTCCATCGCACAACAGTGGCGAGAATGGCGGATTGTTATGGGTTATTGTGATATGGATGGGACTGGTTACATCTCCCGTCAAACTGATGGGGATTTCTATGTCAATATTCTGCTCAATGGGTTCGATGTCAATGCTTTGCCTGTTGACCACAAGCCTGTTGCCTTGTCCAATGAATTGCCGTCCAGCATGGTTGTTCAGGGCGGCCTCGATGGCCTGGACACATTGCTCGCGGTTGAAACCCAGATGACGGACGCGGTGATAGAGCAGGGTGGGGGCCTCGGGATGGCTTGTCAACCGTTCGACGTCGATATGGCGCTCGTCGGGCAGGGCGTCATGGACCAGTGATGTCAATAACGCGTTGTCGTGCGACAGGTTGTCCATGGTGTCGAGCGTGCGGGCGATACCTTGTGGAAACTGGCTTTGGATACATGGTAACACGATGTTGCGCAGGCGGTTGCGACGGTACTCGTTCATCGCATTGGTACTGTCGGTCACATATTCCTGGCTGATTGATGCGAGATAATCAAGGATATCGGCTCGACTGATGGTGAGAAGGGGGCGCAGGATCTTGTGGTTGAGGCGTTCCATACCCGTGAGTCCTCGCAGCCCTGTGCCTCTGGTGAGATTCAGGAAGAAGGTTTCGACCTGGTCATCGGCATGATGGGCAACTGCGATAAATGCACAGCCCTGCTTGACGCGCTCTTGCTCGAACCAATGGTAGCGCAGTTCACGGCACGCCATCTCGACCGAACCACCGTGCAACTGTTGCCATGCCGCAACGTCAAAGTCCTTGACTGTCAAGGGGACATCCAACTGATGGCATAACTGACGAACGAACTGCTCATCACGTACTGATTCGGCTCCGCGAAGGTGGAAATTGCAGTGAGCAGCGCGGCAGTCATATCCCAACTCAAGCAGTGCCCGCAGCAACGCCACCGAGTCGGCACCACCGCTCAGTGCGATTAGCACGGGGCCGCGTTCGATGGCAATTTCCCGCATGCCATCCATCACCCTATGGATGAATTCGTCGTGATTCATTGTTGCAAAGATAGTGTTTTTTTGACTTGCTGCCAACTGATGTCGTTTCATGGTTGGAACATAATGCGAAAAAACTGATGACTGTAAACCGACAACTGAAAACTATATTGTACCTTTGTACCCTAATTCTCATGAATCAGGTTAAGAATAAGAGCGGTTTTTGGTACCATGTGGCGGCATTCGCCATGATACTGGTGTGGGGCGTTTCGTTCCTCAACACCCGTGTGCTGCTTGATTCCGGGCTGACACCCACCGAGATTTTTGTGGCGAGGTTCACCATCGCTTACCTGTCGTTGCTTGTTATCAGTGGCTTTAAGGTCAAGTATACGGGTTGGCGCGACGAGTTGTTATTCGTGGTGTGTGGTATCGCTGGCGGGTCGGCCTACTTCATTGCCGAGAATACAGCGTTGAAGATGACGCTTATCAGCGATGTGGCCGTCCTGGTAAGTACAGCCCCGCTGACGACGGCGCTGATGGGTGCCATATTTTACCGTGATGAGCGCATCAGCCTGCTCTCGTGCGTGGGCATGATCATCGCTTTTGTCGGCTCGGTCATGCTTGCTTTGAAACATGGTCTGGTGTGGGGCGACAGCATCGTCGGAGACATGTTGGCGGTTCTCGCTGCAGTGGTGTGGGCATTCTATTCAATGGCCCTCAAGAAGCTAAACCGCACCTACACAACACTATTCATCACGCGCAAGCTGTTCTTCTACGGTATTTTGTCTGCATTGCCACTTCTTGCGATGGAGGATTCACAGGTACAGTGGGAAACCATAAAGCGGCCCGAGGTGTGGGGCAACTTGCTGTACCTTGGCCTGGTTTGTTCAATGGCCGCCTATTTTATCTGGGGCATAACCGTCAAACGCATCGGAGCGGTTCGAGCCAGCAATTATTTCTACCTGAGTCCCATAATATCGATGATTGCCGCTGCAATCTGGTTTGGCGAACGCACGACCGCGATTGCCTATGTCGGGTGTGTGCTGATTTTAACGGGTGTTGTGATGGCCGAGAAGTTTAAGCGTAAACAGGTGGCCTAATCAATGACAGATTTATTCAGCCAACGCTTGGAAGACAGGGCAATCAAGTAAACGATACCGCGGAAGCACAACTCGATGGCCATGGCCATCCACACGCCATACAGCCCCATCGTCGTGACCATCAGGGCCGATAATCCTAATCTGACAATCCACATACTCACCAGGTTGATGCCACAGGGCAGCAGCGTGCTGCCGGCACCGACAAACACGCCATAGCTAATGATTGACGCGGCAAACAGCGGCTCGGCCAATGCTTCTATGCGCAGGCAACGGGCGCCCAGCTCGACGACCTCGGGGACGGGCGACATGATGGCCATCATCTGCGGGGCAAAGGCATACATCAGCACCGCCATCGCGCCCATGATGACCATGCCTAACGATACTGTGATCCAAGCCAAGCTGCGGGTTAACCGTTTGCGTCCGGCTCCCAAACTCTGACCCACAAGTGTAGTGGCGGCATCGGCGAGACCATAGCCTGGCATGTAGCACAAGCTCTCGGCCGTGATGCCAAATGAGTTGGCGGCCAGAGCAATGCTACCCAGGGGCGCCACGATACCCGTGATTACAATCGACGCACTGCACAGCATCGTGTGTTGCAAAGCCATCGGAGAGGATATTTTGAGCGATTTCTTGAAATAGATCCAGGATGGCTTGAAAGAGCCCTTATCGATGGTCAGCCGCAGCTCTCCCGAGCGGAATACCAGATAATAGAGCATCAAGGCGGCAACAATCAGTCCGGCACTTGCCGAGCCCAATGCGGCTCCGAGCACACCCAGTCCAGCTCCGGGCATGGTCACAGTGTGTCCCAGTAAGGTGATATCACGGGTGGGGAAGATGAGGAAAAAGTTGAATACAACGTCAAGAACACACATCAGCACATTGAGCATGCTGGGAACACGCATATTGCCACTGCACCGTAACATGGAACTGCCCACGAAGTCTATCATCAGGAACGGGATAAACAGCATGAATGTTCCGAAGTAGAGTGTCGCATGGGCGCGAATGTGAGGCTGCGCACCTAACCAAGCGGGCAGGGGAAAACTGAGTGCGAGTCCCAGCGCGCCGATAAAGAGGCCGAACAATGAGCAAACAACCAAGGCCTGGCGCACCACTTGGCGGGCATCTGCGGCACGTTTGGCGCCCAGCAGATGGGCAACCTGGACACCGTAGCCTGCCACAAACGAACTGATAATGCCCTCAAACAGCCACCAAGTTGTTCCCATTAGTCCGACTGATGCCGAGTCGTCTGCACCCAAGCGTCCCACCATCGACGCATCGATAAACTGCATGAGCATGGCCGAGGCGCTGGCCACAATTGCGGGCAGACTCAACTGAAACGTGAGCGTCAGCTGCTGCCTCAACGACAACGGCTGGCCCTCTCTGATCAGTCTCAACAATGAGTCTTTGTCTTCTCGACGTGCCATGCAGTTTCTACTTGTTTATAATATAATAATGTGGGAAATGTAGTAGAAAAAGATGTTCCACCCATAATTGAAGTGGAACATCTCGGTATGAAACAAATTTTCTCGTTATGAGAAATTACTTGCGGTGGATCGTAACGGCGCGGTCGAGAGAAGCGGCCTTGGGACCATAGTTGGTCAGCTCGCCATTGTTGATCTCGGTCTCGAGACGGTTGTCAGCAACACCCCTCTTAACGAGCTCGTTCTTGACGGTAGCAACGCGGCCCTTGCGCAGGCGAACGTTGATCTGGTCATTACCAGTGTAGTTGTCGGCCCAACCGGTCAGCATGTAGTTCTTGTTCTCGCCCTTCATCACCTCGGCAACAGCATCAACAACGTTGCGCTGAACGCCTAACACCTCGGTGCGGTTGATGGGGAAGTAAACGGTGGCAAGAGGAGCCTCGGGAGAGCGACCCGGTTCAACCTTGGGCTTGTCCTCAAGGCACTTGCGGAGCTGATTCTCGAGGTCAGCAATCTTGCGGTTAGCGTCATTCAGGCTAGCAACCAGAGCGTCACCCTCGGCATCGGTGTACTTGTAGGGCGGGCAAACAGCGGTAACAGGAGCATTCCACTCGCTCTTACCCAGCTTGTAGGTGAGACCCAACAGGATACCGGGATACTCGTTCCAAGTTCTGTAACCCATACCGGCACCATCGATGTGCTCCTGCATAAAGTCAAAACGCAGGTCAACGTTGAAGTCCAACTTCTTGGTGATGGCAAAACTGTTCATCAAACCGGCCTGAATGCTATAGTTACGGCAGTGGTCGGGGTCATCGTTAGCACCATATTTCCACTTTCCATCAGAAACGGGACGTGCACCATCACGGGTATATACCCAGTTAGCAGCGGCGCCCACATAGAAAATTGCATTATAGAAACGATAAGGCTTGTAACCAACAATCCAATTGGTTAAGTTGAACATTACGTCACCAACAAGACCAAAGTTGTTGAAGTGCTGTGGAACATATGCTCCACCATCAAGCTGGCGGGGCCAGTTGCGATAACCAAGAGCGGCATAGTTGCCAGTCCAGGTTGCACCTTTGATCTGCTCATAATCAACACCGAAACGAAGACCTAAAATGGGGGTCCACCATTTACCAATGAACAAGTCGGCCTTGGCGCCCAAACGGTGACCAAAATGTTCATGCTTGTCATAGGGCGACATCATCAAGCCAACACCACCATCAGCCTGGATGAACCAGTTGTCTCTCATGCGGTTGAACAGGTAACCCTGTGAGGGATCCTCCACATAAGTCACCTCTTGCGCACTCGTCATGGTAGGCACCAGATACGATACACACAGAAGTAGTAATAAAGTCAATTTCTTCATAATTACTTAGTATTTTTGATGTTAAACGTTTTATTCTATTAGAGTATGCTCAAACAATTTGTTGTTTTATCGTGCAAAATTAAGCTTTTTTTTTGAATTCAAAGAAATAAAACTGTAAAAAACATCTTACAAATTCAAAATTTTATTGAAGGATTGCCATGATACAAGCGGCCACGCTGTCGGGAGTGAAACCAAATTTCTCGTCCAGCACCTTGTAGGGGGCCGAGGCACCGAAGTGATCAAGGCCGTAGATGGGACCCGTCGGGAGCACGCGGCGCAGGGTGCTGGGCAGGCCCGAAGTGAGACCGAATGTGGGCACATCGGCAGGGATGACACTGTCGCAGTAATCGGAGTCTTGGTCGAGGAACAAGCCTATGGACGGTACCGAAACCACTTGGGCCTTAACGCCTTGCTCACCGATGATGCTGGCGGCTGCGACGAGGGTGGCTACCTCTGATCCGTTACCCACCAGGGTGATATCGGGCTTGTCCTGTTTGATGACAATGTAACCACCTCGCTGGGCACCCAGGGCGTCGGCATAGCGGTCGCCACTGGCCGAGGGCAAATCGTCGATGTTCTGGCGCGAGAGGATGAGGGCCGTTGGCGTCAGGTTGTTCTCCATTGCCATCTTCCATGCTACCGAGGTCTCGGCGGCATCGGCAGGGCGCAGCACGAGCATACTGTTGCGGCCATGGTGATTCTTGAGCTCCTCCATCAAGCGGATTTGAGCCTCCTGCTCAACGGGTTCATGGGTGGGACCATCCTCGCCCACGCGGAAGGCGTCATGCGTCCAGATGAACTTCACCGGTAGTTCCATCAGGGCCGACAATCGGGCGGCTGGCTTAATATAGTCACTGAACACAAAGAACGTGCCACAGGCTGCGATCATGCCACCATGCAGGGCGATACCGTTGATGATTGCTGCCATTGCAAGTTCTGATACGCCAGCATGCAGGAATGCTCCCTTAAAGTCATGAGTCTTGAAAGCGCCACGGGCCTTGAGGAAAGCGTCAGTCTTGTCGCTGTTGGCCAGGTCGGCCGACGAAACGATCATATTCTCTACCTTCTCGGCAAGGGCAGCAAGCACATTGGCCGACGCCGCACGGGTGGCGATGCCAGGCTTGTGGGCAATTGCGGCATAGTCCACCTCGGGCACCTTGCCGTCAATGTAATCCTGGAGGCGCTTCATGGCCTCGGGATTCTGATTGGCCCATTCGTCAATAGCACGCTGGCGCTCGGCTACCAACTTGCGTTGCTCCTCGGCTCGCTGCTGATAGAGTTCAGCTACCTCGGGGAATACTACCCAAGGATTCTCCGGGTTGCCTCCAAGGTGTTCAATGGTTTTGCCGTAATCGGCACCCGACTTGCTCAACGGGTTGCCATGTGTGCTGCATTTGCCCTCAAAGTTTTCACCTTCGGCAGTTACAGCGCCACGTCCCATGATGGTGCGGCCAATGATGATGGTGGGACGTTCTTTCTCGTCAAGGGCCTTGTCAAGTGCGTCGGCAAGGGCAATGGGATCGGTGCCGTCACACTCGATGACGTTCCAGTTCCATGCACGGTATTTCATGGCAGTGTCCTCGTTGCTCACTGCATCGCAGTCGGTCGAGAGCTGCACCGTGTTGCTGTCATAGAACATGATCAGGTTGCTCAGTCCCAGATAACCGGCAATGCGCGCAGCCTCCTGGGAGATTCCCTCCTGGATACCGCCGTCGCTGATAAAGGCATAGGTCTTGTGGGCAAATACTTCACTGTAATGTGTGGCGATGAAGCGCTCGGCAATGGCACATCCCACAGCCATCACGTGACCTTGGCCTAACGGGCCACTGGTGTTTTCCACGCCATGTTCGACATCAAGTTCGGGGTGGCCGGGGGTAATGCTGCCCCAGGAGCGGAACGCCTTCAGGTCGTCGGTCGAGTAGCGCCCGGCAAGGTGCAGCACGCTATATAGCATGGGCGACATGTGACCTGGGTCAAGGAAGAAACGGTCACGTGCAAACCACGAGGAGTTGTCGGGGTCTGCTACCAGATACTTGGAAAACAGGACGTTGACAAAGTCCGCGCCACCCATGGCGCCTCCGGGATGGCCTGATTTGGCCTGCTCAACCATCGATGCGGCAAGGATGCGGATGTTGTCCGCCGCGCGTGTCATTAATTTGGAGTCAATCATAATTGTTGCGACTATTGAGGTTTTTAAGTTCTTTCTAATCTACAAATATACAACTTTCTTTTGAAATGGCGATGATTCGGCTGCTTGTTTTTATCAACAATAATAAAAAAGTGGCCATGCCTTCAAGACATAGCCACAGTGATGTGATTGATAATCAGCAGTTAAAGCTTATTGCTCGATCTTTTTGGGTTTGCTGCCAATCAGTGCATAGAACAACAGGTAGCCGAGCATGGCAATAACCAGCCAGTAACTCTCGATGTCACCAACCTTGTCGGCCATGAAGTTCTGGATAAGAGGCATGATGCCACCACCGACAACCATGGTCATGAACAGACCGGATGCGGCGGCTGTGAATTTGCCAAGGCCCTCGGTTGCGAGGTTAAAGATAACACCCCACATTACAGACGTGCAGATACCGCAAAGGATGATGAGTAATACCTTAATAGGCACCTCTGCACCCTCCAATGGCATCTTCATCGATTCGGGCATGAAAATGGCAGCCAGCAGGAGGATGATGGCCAGTGATGACGTGAAGATGAGCTGTGTGCGGGGAGAAACCTTACCCGAAATCAAAGAGCTGCTAAAGCGGCCCACTAGCATCAGTAGCCAATAAATGCCAGCAATGGCTCCGGCAACGGGTGCACTGCCCAGCACGCCGCCCTCGGCAACGGGCTCGGTCAGGTAGAATAACAGCTGGCCGGGAATTCCGACTTCGATTCCCACATAGAAGAAGATGGCGATGATACCCAATACAAGGTGACTGTAGCTCATGGCGCCTTTCACACCTTCCATTACATTTTGGGCCTCGGTCTTGGGCTCCTGCAACTTGGTGAAGTAGATGATCAAGAATGAGAGCAGGAAGATGCCCATGGCGATGAACAGCAACGGCTGAACTACCTCAAGGCTGGTCTTCTCGGTGGTCTCGCCGATTAACATGCCCACCAGCAAGGGGGTCAGAGTAGCAGCGAGTGAGTTGAGCGAACCACCAGTCTGGATCAACTGGTTGCCTCGGTTGCCTCCGCCACCTAACTGATTAAGCATCGGGTTAACAACGGTGTTCAGGATGCACACACAGAAACCGCAGATGAATGCGCCTACCAGATAGATGATGTAGGTCGTGATGTCGGTTGCACTCATGGTGCTGGACAAGTACTGGATCGCCATGCCTATGAAACCGAGGGCAAGGGCAACCAACGCTGTCTTTTTATAACCGATTTTGGTGATAAGGATACCCGCAGGAATACCCATGAACAGATAGGCAGCAAAGTTCATCATGTTACCCATCATGCCTGCCCAACTGTAGTGGTCATCCCATATCGTGCCAAACGGCGCAGCCATGTTCGTCACAAAAGCGATCATGGCAAAGAGGAACATCATGGCGATAATTGACACCAATGCTCCGTTTTTCTTTTCTGTTGTCATTTTGGTTCTATTAATTGGTTATTAATGTTTTTTGTGTTGTATTTTTTGGCAAAAATACGACATTTTTTCAAAAATGCCGTACTATTGAGCTTTTTTTCGTGAAATCAATAAACCCTTGGGCCGAAAATTGCGGTTCCGATACGCACCAGTGTCGCGCCATACTTGACGGCAACCTGCCAGTCGTCACTCATGCCCATGCTCAGCTCGTTAAAGTATTCGCTCTCGTCAAAGCAACTGTCCTTCAGCATGATGTAAGTGCGGCGAACCGTGTCAAATTCCTGTGCCACCTGTTCCATGTCATCGGTCAGCGAGGCCATTGCCATGACACCGCAGACGTGAACGTGCGGGAGATTCTCGGTGAGTTCTCCGGCCTCTCCGGCTTGTAGAACCTCTTCGACACTGAATCCACTCTTGGTTTCCTCCTGTGCCACATGCAGTTGCAGTAGCACTTCGACTGTGCGGTCAATACGGGCGGCTTCTTTCTCGATCAGTCGCAGCAACTCCACGCTGTCCACACTCTCGATGACTGTCACGTAGGGCATGATGGCACGTACCTTGTTCTTCTGCAAGTGTCCGATGAAGTGCCAACGGATGTCCTTAGGCAGCAAGGGCGCTTTGGCGACAAGTTCCTGGGCACGGTTTTCACCGAATAGACGTTGTCCTGCCTCATAGGCCTCGGTCAGTTCCTCTACTGGATGGAATTTAGACACGGCCACAAGCTTCACCCCTTCGGGGAGAAGAGCCGTTACTCGTTCGACATTCTCCTTGATATTTGACATGACGTGATCAGTTGTTCTGCTGGTTCTGTGCTTTTTGACGCGCCTCGCGGTCAGCACGGGTCTCGTCCAGGTCGGCAGGGAAGACGTCCATCAGCGGGGTCTCGGTAATCGATGCGATTTCAAAGTCGGCCATTGTGTCGTGCATGCCTTCCATAAAGGTCGCTAACGCCCCCTTGAAGTCACTGGCTTGCACCAGTTGATAGCTGGCCGTGCGCTTCTCGACTGCGGTCTTCTCGTCGATGGTGATGAAGTTGGTTTTAACCTTATACCACCGGTCGCCAGCTTCATTATAGAATATGTCGCTCAACTTGACGCGCTTGACGGTGTCCACGCTGAATTCGCCCGAGATATAGGGCTGCATCTTTTCGGTGATACGTGCCTCGGCCTCGGTAAACGACAGAGCGTCAACTAAATAGGGTTCAGAAACGGTCTTCATAGTGCCGTTTTCCATCATGCGGTCATACTTTACTTTGCATTCAAACCACTGTGACATAGATATTTTATTGCTTATATTTAAAGTGATTGTTCAATAAATTTAATATGTTTTGCCTCTTATGGCAACTCTCTAAATGGTGGACTCGTGCTTTGATTTACATTAAAGTTCTCCTTGAGATTTGCTCTTCCATTGCTTGGTTGATGAGCTGTTTACGTGATGAATAGTATTCAGCTACAAAGCGGCTCATCACAACCTCTACTGTCTCTATTGGGCGACCCTTGAGCAAGCCTGTGGCCTGGCCAATTTCCAGTTCACCATTCTCGACATCGCCCTCAAAGATGCCTGTCCGCGTCTTGCCGATGCCGATAATCTCGAGTAACTCCTCTTCGCTTGCGCCGCGGTTTTCGGCTTCCTGTACGGCAGCCTGAAATCCGTTTTTCACGAGGCGGGTGGGAGAGAGCTTCCTGAAGTGGAGCATTGTGCTGCCTTCATCCAGGTTAAGGCAATAACGCTTAAAGTTCTCGTGAGCCGAACTTTCTTGAGTCAGAGCGAACAAGGTGCCAACCTGGACACCATCGGCACCCATGGCTTCCACGGCCAGCATGGCATCTCCAGTGGCGATGCCGCCGGCAGCGATCAGTGGCAGGTCGGTTGCGCGTCTCACCGCTGGAATCAGGCACATGGTGGTCGTCTCCTCCTTGCCATTGTGACCTCCAGCTTCAAAGCCTTCGGCAACTACGGCATCCACACCAGCTTCTTCACACTTGACGGCAAAAGCCGATGACGATACCACATGGGCGACTTTAATGCCGCGCTGGTGAAGCCAGCTGGTCCATTTCTTGGGGCTGCCAGCCGAGGTGAATACCACGGGGACCTTCTGCTCAGCTATGACTTCCATCAATTCAGGAGCCTGGGGACGCATCAACGGTACATTCACACCAAACGTGTATCCTGTCGCCTGGCGGCACTTGATGATATGGTCGCGCAGCACATCGGGTTCCATTGAGCCGGCACCGATCAGTCCCAGGCCGCCTGCATTACTCACGGCAGCAGCGAGTTCCCACCCGCTGCACCACACCATACCGCCTGATATCACTGGATAGTCAATATCAAACAGTTCGGTGATTCTTGATAGCATTGCCATGTTAAATACGCTCTTTTAGTCTTTAACCAATGATTAGATGATGCCAAATGCCACGTCCATCATCTGAGTGAAGTTGTTCTGGCGCTCCTCGGCGGTAGTCACTTCGCCAGTCACCAGCGAGTCGCTGATGGTGCACATGCACAGGGCGCGGGCGCCACTGCGTGCGGCATTCATGTACAGTGCCGGGGCTTCCATCTCGACAGCGAGAACGCCCATCTTCTGCCACTGGTCTGTGTCGGGACTGTCATCGTAGAAGGTGTCCGACGAGTAAACGTTACCCACCTTGTAGCGGTAGCCTAATTCCTCGGCTTTCTCAACTGCTGCGCGCAGCAGGTCGAAGTCGGCAATCGGCGCATAGATGCCAGGCAAGTGGAACTGCATGGCATAGGCACTGTTGGTGCAGGCGCCCATGGCCATCACCAGGTCACCGATATGCAGGTCGGGATGCATCGAGCCGGCCGAACCCACACGGATGATAGTCTTCACGTCATAGAAGTTGAACAATTCATAGGAGTAGATACCTATCGAGGGAATGCCCATGCCGTGGCCCTGGACCGACACGCGTTTGCCTTTGTACGTGCCCGTGTAGCCGAGCATGCCACGCACCTGGTTGTAGAGCGTGGGGTTCTCAAGATAGCGTTCTGCCATCAACTTGGCGCGCAGGGGGTCGCCGGCCATAATCACTGTGGGTGCAATCTCGCCATATTTGGCGCCGATGTGCGGAGTAGGTGTTTTGTCTGCCATAATATGATTCAGTTTGGTTTTGTTTTTAATGCTATTAACTGCAAAGGTACCACATTTTCTTGAAAATACTCTCTACCTATGCAATAAATTTCTTACAATAATCCGAAATGTGCTTGCCTCTTGCTTCTTATTGATGTTTTTTGCATCATTGTTAGTTGAAGTGTGAAATAATGCTTACTTTTGTGCTGAAATATATCTGACATGATTGCAGGACTCTTTATCTATTATAGGCGAGGATCGGCATGAACAATAAATTACCCAGGAAAAGGAGCTGTACTAAGTATTTAGCGACAGATTTTGGCGGCGAAAATGTAAAGTAATTAGACACTTTTGGATGAATAGCCAAGTTCTTGTTCATTTTTATGAATAATAACTTGTTTCTATAGTTTGAACCCTCTATCTTTGCCGCAAACATTAATAAGTTTGGATTATGAGAAAGCAAGAATTAGAAAACCTGGGTAAGGACGAACTCTTTGAAAAGATCAAGGCTGAATATGCCCAAAAAGCAAAATATGATTTTGTTACTGGCATCATCTTTGGTCTATTGGGGTTAGCGATACTCATTTTTAATGTGTATTTCTTGGCTGATTATTCCTTTCCATTAGTTTTAATGTCTGTCATCTTATTGGTAATTACTCTTGAGAAGGTTTTGTTCTCTTTAATGGCTAAAATCATTAAGAAGGCCGAAAATGCAGAGGAATTATTGAGTCGGTATGATGCCTACACAAACAAACTTGGCAAATGCCTCCCATTCATTACCGTTCCCGCCCTGTTTCTAAACGGCTATGTGATTTACAGCATGTTTACAGAGACCAACATCGAGAGGTTCGGAGTCGTCCTGTTCTGGCTGTCAATAGCATTCCTTGTGTTGTGCTTTATCTTCTTGTTGATGATGATTATTCCAGTGAAAGGAAATGCCAAGTATGTTGGTTGGAAAGACGATGCAATCGTGCGTCTGCGTGAACTCGTCGATAATGAGCAACAAAACACCTAATAGTGTTCCGATTCAAGTTCCACACAAAAAATGAAACGATTAAGAGGCATCTCTTAATCGTTCATTCAATTTCAGCGGAAAGGGAGGGATTAAATGCTTTGAAATCAGAAAAATATTCCATCTGATGCACAACGACTTACATTTTCCAAAAGAGGGAAATTCCATGGTTGCTGTCCTTGATAAATTGCTTATAAGCGACTCATAGACAGTTAATTACTCTTTATTTTGCGTTCGATTGTTATACGACCATTTCTGATTCTGCCTTTTCTTCAAGCGTCTTTCGGATGAAGGCATTGATGGTGAGGCCAGCCTGTTTGGCAAGCATGGCAATTCTACGGTGAATGGCTGGTGTCAGTCTTACATTCAGAGCGCCCGAATAACTCTTATCTGGTTCTATGCCCTCATCAGCGCAGTAGGCAAGGTAATCATCTACAGCCTCATGAAATGCATCGGTCAATTCCTTGACGCTCTCGCCTTATTTAATAAATCCTGCTTCTTTCAATTCTTCCAATACTTGCTGCATAGCATATCGCTTGACGATATTGCCTGGATGTGGCTTGTGCAGCATGATGGGCCGTTTGTCTCCGTTCTTGAAGATCACACGAGAACCAGATGTGTGACCTTTTCACCTCGCACATAACCATAACCAGCCAAGAGTTGCTGCATCTCATCGAATGTAAAATCCGACGGCATAGACAGAAAACGTTTCCGTAGTTTCTCTTTCGTACTCATGTCATTGCTTTTTGATGCCGCAAATGTAACTAAAAAATAGTTACCACCCAAATACTATTACAAAAATCTTGCCAAAATCTCCAATATTACAGAGATAATGAGTGTTCAGAACAGATTTTGGTATCGAGAATGTAAAAATCTTGGACACTTTTTTTGGAGAAGGCGATGCTTAGTCGATTTTTGTGGTTAATTACTTGCATCTCTTGATGATGCTCCATACCTTTGTCGCAAACAATAAATGGATACGATTATGAAGAAGACACTTTTGTTAATGGCTATGGCATTGCCTTTCGTCCTCATTTCATGTGGTGACGATAAAGATGAACCAGTGACTCCTGAGGAACACGAGTATGTCGATTTGGGTCTGCCAAGTGGCACGTTGTGGGCGACATGCAACGTCGGTGCTAATACTCCCGAGGAATACGGCGACTACTTCGCTTGGGGCGAGACGGCACCAAAGGACTATTACGATTTCAGTTCCTACAAGTGGTGTAAATTAGAATCAGATAACACTTATTCATGCTACACGAAGTATTGCGCAGAAAGTATTTTTGGCTATAATGGTTTTACTGACGGCAAGATAGAACTGGATCTCGTCGACGATGCCGCATATATCAACTGGGGCGCATCGTGGCACATGCCGTCCTTGGAACAGATTCAAGAGTTGCTCAATTCATGCTCTTGGCAGTGGACAGAGAGGAATGGCGTGAACGGCCAGTTGGTTATTGGTCCTAATGGTAATTCCATCTTCTTGCCTGCCACTGGTTACCGCTGGAATCAGTTTCTTGATGATGTAGGTTCGAATGGCTACTATTGGTCGCGCACTCTCTGCCCATCGTATTCCAGCAGCACCTACTTCCTGGTCATCAATTCAGGCAATTTGCACTGGAACAACACTGGCCGGATCCTTGGGTTTGCCATCCGTGCTGTGCGTGTCTCAAAGAAGTAGCAGGAATTGTGTCTCTTCAAGGTCTAAGCGGCTGGCTTTCCTTTGCGTGGACCAACCAATTCTCATTTATTTTTTGTGACTTTCGTCCCGATAGCATTCGAAAAAGGTCCGGATTCGCTTCGTGCTTCGAATTTGTAGCGGAAAGGGAGGGATTCTTTCTCCGCTGTCGCTGCGAAAGCGACCTGAAGGTCGATGGCGAACCCAGTAAATTGATGGCATGGTGAAAGCATCAATGGCGGTCGGGATTCACTTCGTGCATCCCTCTGCGCCCCGGCGGGGGCGCTACAAGTTGAATGAACGACACTGACGTGCCACTTGTTTCATTTCTTTGTACAAGTGCTTTGAGCAAGCTCAAGCCCTCGCACAAAATGCGGAAAGGGAGGGATTCGAACCCACGGTACGCAAAGCGTACAACGGTTTTCGAGACCGCCCCGATCGACCACTCCGGCACCTTTCCAGTCTTGCCCTGGGGATTTCTCTCCCAAAGCGGGTGCAAAGTTACGTCAATTTTTCGACCTGGCAAAATTATTTAGAGGTTTTTTAATCCCTCAATGGTCTTGATGGGGTCTTCGGCGCCAAAGACATAGCTGCCGGCCACGAGAATGTCGGCTCCAGCCTCTGCCAGTTGCGCTCCAGTCACGTCATTGACGCCGCCATCAATCTCAATAACAGCATTAGAACCGTTCAAGGCAATGAGTTGACGCAGTTCGCGCACCTTGTTCAACGTCTGGATAATGAACTTCTGCCCTCCAAAACCCGGATTGACTGACATCAGCAGGACCAAGTCCACATCACAGATGATGTCACGCAGCATCATCACGGGTGTGGCAGGGTTGAGTGCAACGCCTGCCTGCATTCCTGCATCATGTATCTGCTGTACCACACGGTTCAGGTGGATGCATGCTTCCTGATGGACGGTCATGATGCGGGTGCCGCAGTCACGCACCTGCGGGATGAACTTCTGTGGTTCGACAATCATCAGGTGCATGTCGAGGGGTTTATTGCACAGCTTTTGCACATGCTTGATGACAGGGAAGCCAAACGAGATGTTCGGCACGAATACGCCATCCATCACGTCCAGATGCAGCAGGTCGGCATCGCTGCGGTTAATCATGTCAATGTCTTTGGCCAGGTTGCCAAAGTCGGCCGACAACAGGGAGGGAGAAACTTTCATAATAGTGAGGAGTTAAAAGGGAGAAGTTAGGAGTGTTGTTTGGACGTGGGGCGTTTCTTGATGGCTTGATAGGCAAGGAATAGGACGATGGCAATGGCCAGCGCATAGCCCGCCCACGACAGGTAGCGGTTGTAATGCTCCAGCTCCACCAGCAGTTCCTCTTCGGGGAAATTCTGGCTAAGCCAATACCCCAAGCCTGCCAGCACCGCGTTCCAGATGCCCGCACCGAGCGATGTGAACAGGGCAAATGTGCCGAAGTTCATGCGGGACAGGCCGGCGGGAATGGATATGAGCTGGCGGATGGCGGGGATAAGGCGGCCCAGGAACGTCGAGATGGCGCCGTGGCGGTCAAAGTAGGCTTCGGCCTTCTCCACCTTCTCGGCGTCAATCAGGCACATGTGTCCGATGCGGCTGTTGGCGAACGCATATACCACAGGGCGGCCGATGATGAGCGACAGCACGTAATTGATGACAGCTCCCAGTAGTGCGCCCAAAGTGGCGATGAGTACAATCATGAGGATGTTCATGTCACCGTTGCGTGCGGCAAAATAGGCGGCCGGCGGTATCACCACCTCACTCGGAAATGGAATGAATGAGCTCTCGATTGCCATCAGCAGCAGGATCGTGCCATAGGTCAGATGCTCCTTGTACCAGTTATAGATGGTAACGATGTCGTGTGGCATATACATCAGGATGGCAACCACTACAGCCACCAGCACCACCAGTATCACAATCAGTTGAATCGTATCTTTCTTCATATCGATGGCAAAATTACTGTAAAGCGGGTGAATTGGCAAATATATTGGAGCAATTATGCTTTACTGGACACGGGTGAGTTGCATCTCACAAGACTTGCAGTCGCAGTTGACACGCAACAGGGTGGAGCCCGTTCTCAGGTACAGGTCGCGTGGCAGGGATGTGGCGTTCTTGCCCTTGAGGCAAGCGCCGAGTTGGCGGCGGATGCAGTATCGGGTGTGCATCAGCGGTGTGGATGCGGTGGGGGGTGTCCCGGCCTCAAGGGCGGGGACGATGTCGGTCACGCCGTGCTCGCGGTAAAGGGTTTCGGCCAGGCGGTTAGCGACGTTGTCGGCTGGCGTGAGACTGGTAACAGGACAGCGATAAGTTCTATCCTCGGGGCGCCGCTTGTCGATGGGACGTGTGATGCGATATGTGCGGTCGAGCAGGTCGATAGTCTCACGGCGCAGCTGTGACAACAGCGATGCGGGGATGAAGATGTCTTCAGGCACCTGAGCTTTTCCCAATCGGTAGATGGTGCCGCCCAACTTGGCCAGTTCTGCCCGCTGGCGATCGCCTTGGGGCTTGGCGGCGGGTTGCAGGTCGCAGGGCATCGTGTGCGTCACACGGTTGCCGCGCTCGTCTTTCAGAGTGAGCGAGAGCAGCCCGCTCGTGTATCTGAGCTCGGCGTTAACGTTGATTGTGCGAGTGGACGACGGCTTGGATAGCAGGTCGTTAAAGGCCTTGTCGGCAGTGCGGTAGATGCGGGTGCCGCGTGAGATGTTGGCCTGTTCGCGCAGCAGCACGGTGCCGTTGCCCAGTGCCCGATTGACCCTCACGCCGGTGAACTCCCCACGGCTGTTGGTGAAACTCAAGCCGTCACCGTTGGCGAGTGATGCGCGGGTGTCGATGGTGAGCGTGTTGCCATTGCAGCGCAGTACCCGTCCGAGGTATTCTCCTTGGGACTTGGGCGTGTCGATCGAAGCCATGGAACTGCCGTCTGCGGGTTTACGCTCGTCCAGGAAATAGTGGGTAAAGCCGCGGTTGAAGCTTTTCTCTATCGCTGGCTCAAATGCCAGTTCCACTGTACCGTGAGACGCACGGCGGTAACGTTCCGGGTAGCGGTCGATGACCTTATCGATGGCGCGGCGGTAAAAGGCGACGACGTTTTTCACATAGCCCACGTCCTTGAGGCGTCCCTCGATTTTGAACGACGAGATCCCTGCTGCCATCATCTGCTCCAGACGGTCATGACGAGCCATATCGCGCAGCGATAACAAGTGCTTGCCCTCGATAATCATTCGTCCCTTATCATCCACCAGGTCGTAGGGTAGACGGCACAGCTGGGCACACTCGCCCCGGTTGGCACTGCGCCCCTTCAGCACTTGGCTGATGGCGCAACGGCCACTGTAACTGACGCACAGTGCCCCATGGACAAATGCCTCGAGCGGCACGGTGGTGACTCGGCGGATGGCTGCGACTTCATCGAGGGTCAATTCGCGGGCCATGACGAGTTGGGAAAAACCCAACGCTTCAAGAAACCGGGCCTTGTCGGGCGTGCGCAGGTCACACTGGGTGCTGGCGTGAAGGGCTATGGGTGGCAAGTCAAGGCGCAGCAGGGCCAAGTCCTGCACGATAAGGGCATCCACGCCCACTCGATACAGGTCGTGGACAAGCCGTTCTACCTCCATCAGTTCGTTGTCATAGACGAGGGTGTTGACCGTGGCATATATGCGTGCTCCATAGCGGTGGGCGTGGTCGCAGGCGCGGCCCACGTCGTCAAGTGTGTTGGTGGCATCGGCTCTGGCCCCGTGGTGGGATGCGCCCATATACACGGCATCGGCCCCATGGTCAATGGCGGCAATGGCGATGTCGGCGTCGCGGGCTGGCGCTAACAGTTCGATGTCAACAGGGCGTTGAGCCATGAGGTCAGATGTTGAGGGTGAAGGAGTCGGCGTCGCGCCAAGCGGGGAATTTCTCTCTGAATTGCGCCAGTTGGGCGGGGGAGAGGTCAGCGGTGATCACGGGACTTGTCATGCGCTGTGCGATGACCTTGCCCTTGAAGTCTATCACGAGTGACGAACCCTCGGGGTACTCTACACCGGCGGGATCTGTGCCGCAGCGGTTCACGCCACACACGTAGCACTCGTTCTCCATCGCGCGGGCGGCAAGCAGCGTGCGCCACACCTTCTCGCGCGACTTGGGCCAGTTGGCGATGACCACCAGCAGGTCGTAATTATTGTTCACGTTGCGGCAGAACACAGGGAACCTCAGGTCATAGCAAACCACGAGTTTGATGTTAAAACCGCGGAACCGCACGATAGGTGAGGCGGTCAACCCTTGGTTGAACACCTTGTCCTCGCCTCCGAACGAGAACAGATGGCGCTTGTCGTAGTAGGTCTCGTCGCCGTTGGGCTCAATAAAGAACGCGCGGTTGTAAAGTTGAGCGGCGGTGTTGGCCAGGAAACTCCCGATGATGCCCACGTGATACTCGCCAGCGAGTTTGCGCAGGGTGTGCAACGTGTCACCGCTATTCCACTCGGCAACAGCGGCTGCCTGCTCACGGTCACCGGTCATGAAGCCCGTGGTGAACAACTCCGGCAGGATGACCAGGTCGGTGTCGTCGGGCATATTGCGCAGGTTGCGCTCCAGTTGTTTGATGTTGGCCTCACGGTCTCCCCAGACGATGTTGTCCTCGATGAGCGTGACGCGCAGGTTGCGTGAAATCACTTTTTTAGTTAATAGTTAAGAGTTAATAGATAATAGTTAAGAGGATGTGTCATAATTATCGTCTGTAATTATGTCCGTGCTACGCACGGAGAAATTAAGCAAAAATTTGTATAAAAATTAAACAAAATAAATTTTTATTTTAATTTTATTTATAATTTTGTTTAATTTATCGGCCTTTAGGCCGATAAAGAACCAGAGGCCTATTATGACACATCCTCTTCCTTTTATTCCAGTCCAGTGACGAACTTCTCGGGGAACTTGGCGTAGCCGTGTTGCATGAAGTAGCGCTTGATGCGCACCAGGTCGGCATCGGCATCATCACTCAGTTCAAATTCCTTGTCGATGCACACCACCCGCTCCTTGTAGTCAAAGTAGGCCAGCACCAGCGGGACCCGTGCGTCGCGGGCCATAAAGATGGCGCCCTTGTGCCAGTTGGGGTTGGCACTGCGGGTGCCTTCGGGCGTAACGCCGATGGCGAGCCGTGGCGTGGTGTTGAATGCATTGACAATCGATTGGGTGAGGTTGCCATGCTGGCGGCGATTGACGGGGATGCCGCCTAACGCCTTCATCAAGTAACCCAGCGGGAAAAAGAACCAGGTGTCCTTCATCAGGAAGCCCGCCTTCATGCCCACCGAGTGAATGCCCAACTCACCCAGGATAAAATCCCAGTTGCTGGAGTGGGGCGCGATGACAATGATGCACTTGTCGGGCATTGTCAGGTTGACCTTGAAGGTCCAACCCGCCTTCTTCAATATCCAGCCAGAGAGGTTCATGCAGCTGTCGATGCGTTATTATTTTTTGGAGGGCATGAGCTCGTTCATGCGTTTGGCGATGTTCTCGACCTCGGCGCGGAAGTACTCGCTCAGTTCCTTCTCACACTGCTTGAAATAGGCACGGCGGGCCTTGTTGTACTCCTGGCGGTTGGCAAAGTCCTTAACCTTCTTGCCAAACTTGTTGCTCACGCGGTTGATAGCCTCCTGCTGCAACAGGGCGGTGTCAATGATGATGCTGTCCCACTCGTCGCGCTTGTTCTCGCCGAATGCGGATTCTGCAAAGATGCACTCGCCTGCGATATCGCCACAGGCATTCTGGATAGCTTTCTTGATCTGTCGTTTACTTGCCATAATTATACAATGTGTAATATAAATTTAGAATGTTATTAACAATCCGCTAAGGTACAAATTTTATCTTAATCGTCGGCGTTTATGAGCAGGAAAAATACCCGAAAATGACAAAAATCAGTTTTTTTGACACAAAATGGAAAAAAAGTGCCAAAAAAATTTGCCAGTTCAAAAAATGGCAGTAATTTTGCATCGCTTTTAAAGGGAGATATCGTCTAGTGGTCTAGGACGCCGCCCTCTCACGGCGGAAACCAGGGTTCGAGTCCCTGTTTCTCTACAAGCGAAGCCTTCACCCAATATCGAGCGAGGGCTTTATTAATCGACGGAGATATCGTCTAGTGGTCTAGGACGCCGCCCTCTCACGGCGGAAACCAGGGTTCGAGTCCCTGTTTCTCTACTGAGCGAAGCCTTCAGCAGCAATGTTGAGGGCTTTGTTTTTTGTGTATGGTTTCCTGTGCCGTGACTCAGTCACGGCCATTGCTCACAATTTCCTGCAGATGTACAGCAACCGTTGCCCGGCGGCAGTCGTGGTACCGAAGATATAGGTCTCGCCGCCGTCAGCAAGGTGCAGCCGCTGCCGCAGCTGCTGTGCTGTCATCGGGAAATTGCGTGTGGCGACGTTGGCACGGGTAATGCCTCGCAGTGAGCGCGCCAACTCTTTCTTGTTCATTGTCGTGACGGCCGTAATGGCAAAGCGGCGCCCGGGAAAATCGGCTATTTCCTCATCGGATACAAACAAGTGGCTGTCTATGGCTATCGCCTTGACAGGGTAGCGCGTGGTCAGTTCCCCAAAACAACCTGCCTTCATGATCGAGGCATTGGGCTCGTAAAGGCAGGCCGCTTCCCCGTTGTCGTCGGTCATCGCGGGCATGGCGTCTGGCGACATCGTGTAGACGAGCCGTTGGTCATCGTTAACGCAATGGATGGTAGGGGCGCCCCCATGACCTGAACTCAAGAGAATGAGCAGTTCCTTGCACTCATTATTTACACTCACGATGTGGACTTGGGCGACGCGACTGCCCAGGTCGCTTATGGCCTTGTGCCAGTCGAGCATGGGCGAAAGCTTGATGAGGATGTGGTTTGCGGCTTTGAACAGTGGGTCGAGAAGCTCCAGAACGTTAGGCGTGCAGTCCTGGATGGCATAGGTGCGTGCACTGTTGCTGTCGCGGCGTGCCGGGTCAATGTAAATGAGTGTAGTGGCGGGGTTGGTGTCAAAGCCGCTTAGGGCATCTTCGGCCTCGGTATTGATGACGGTGGCGTGAATCAGCCCCAGCAGGGCGAAGTTGTGCCTTGCTGTTTCGCACAGGTGCTCCTGCCGCTCGACATAGATGGCACGCTTGCAGTGTCTTGCCATGAAAGCGAAGTCCACACCGAAGCCTCCAGTCAGGTCGATAAGGGTCTCATGACTCCCTTGGGGCAAGTGTTCCACAATATCACATTTATAGCGTGCTGTCTGCTCGCTGCTGCATTGTTCCATCGACAGGTGGGGAGGATAAATGATGCCGTCGGTGGCAGCCCACGACGGTAATTTGCGCCGAGCCGTCTGCCAGCCCTGGATCTGGTCCAGCGCCCATGGCAGGTCAACATCGCTGTCACGCCGCGTCCGCAGGGCCAACGCCTTCACGTCCTCCTCGCGGTGCTCCTTGACAAATGCCAGTGTCCTCTCGTTCCTTTCCATCGTCGCGGTTCAATCAGTTCACTCCGTTACATCGGTCCTTCTCTTCAGGTAGGGTTGCAGGAACTCGTCGAGGGTGGCGACATTGAGTTTATGGGCAATCTGTATCTTTTTGTTCGACACGGTCCTCAGGTTGGTGTAGTGCATGCACATCATGATTACCGTGCGGGAGAATCCGTGGCACAATAGTGCGATCAAGTTGATCTCGTCGTCACGCAACGTGCCGCCTGCTGTCTCTTGTGCCTTGACCAGTACATTGTCATACAGTTCGTTGGCCAGTGCGTGCAGGTTATCCCAGTAGGACGAACCCACCTCGTTGGGGCCGCGCATCGTCATCAACTTGTTAAAGCGCTTGGCAAAGGTCGTCTCGTTACACTCGTATGACCATTGCAGCAGTTGGTGTACGACTTGAATCTGATTATCCACAATGGTCTTCAGTTCGCTGGACTGTTGCTTTGATGACTCCCGGTCGTTGAGCATGGTTTGCATCTGTTGCAGGCTTGAAATGGACTGGTCCAGGTCAGACTTCATCAATTCATATTCCGCCTGCTGGATTTTCAGCCTGTTGCGGTAGCGCCACAGCAGGAAGGCAAGCGCGCCAGCCGCCAGGGCTAACAGCGTCAGTGCCAGCAGCGTCCCCTTGAGGCGCGAACTCAACAGCGCGTTCTCGAGGTCAACCTTTTGGGTGTCATATTTCTTCTCTACCTCCATCAGCTTGTCGTTCATGCTGCTCATCGTTACCGAGTCGGCCAGATGATGGGTCAGGGTCAGATACTTGATTGCCTCTTCCAGATGGTGGTCACGGCGGGCCATGTCGGCCAGCAGCTGGTAGTGCATGATGCTGTCGGCAACGGTGGTCATAGCTGGGGCTTGATTCAAGTAGAATAGGGCCGAGTCGGGGCGGCCCAGGTGCAGATAGGCAGATGCGGCAGTGTAATGGATACGGGGGTGGATCTTGAGGTCTCCACTCCAGTCGATAGCATCCACTGCATCGTCCTTGGCGCCCTTGTAGTCACCACGGGCAGCACGGAATTCGGCGCGGCTGAAGAGGTTGGCCACAACATACTTTGGCTCGATTTCCTCCTTGGCCATATCGATGGCTGCATTGATATAGTGCATGGCGCTATCCTGTTTCTCGGGGTTGATGCGGTACAGGCCGCCCAGTTCGCTCAGGCAGATAATCTGGTGGTGCTTGTCATCTATTTGTCGGAACAGTTCCAGGGCCTCGCGGTATTTCTCGGCCCCCACGGTCTTGGCGCCCACGACCTGGCTCTGGTACAATTCGCCCATCCACATCTTGGACAAGGCGCGTATTTTCAGGTCATCGTTACCAGCCATGTCCTCGGCTTGGCGCAAGCAGGCGATGGCTTTGTCAAGGTGGCCCAGCTGCTTGTCGACACATCCCTGATAGAGTAGGGCGCGGGCATATTTCTCCTTGTCGCCGTGGGCCTGATAATGCTTCACTGCCATCTTGATGGTGTCGTCATCAACAATGGGCGTCTGATTCTCGACATTGGCTTGGGTGGATAGCAAAGCATGATAAATCTTGTCCTCGTCATTGAGGTACTCGGTATTGATGCCGCGGAGCATCTCACTGGCTTGGAAACTGCGGTTCTGGCACAGCAGCGAGTCGATAGCAATCAACTCCGCATTATTTGGCTCGCTGTGGCGGCTGCAGCCACTGGTCACGATGAGTGCTCCAACAATTACCATCACCAGATAGCTGACATGGGTATATCTGAATCTTAGGTTCATAAGGAAGCAGGTTAATTCTATAACAACTTGGCTATTTCGCGTCATTGCGTGGTTTATATCCTGCAAAAATACGTATTTTTTTGTAGTTAATGGTTGCCCCGATTCGGCAAATTTCCCACAGTAGGTGTTTTTCTTTTATAAACCATTGAAAATCAAGTTTGACCTTTTTCTGTCAAGCCTCGATATTGTTGTGGTTTTATTTGCGTTTTTTCAGGATTGATTGTAACTTTGCGAGCATCAGTAGGACCCAAATTGATAATGGATATGAAGCAAGACAAACACTCTATCGACCGATGGCTTGGCGCTCACCGCAAGCGTTTTCTCGCAGGGCTCTTTCTTGCCATGGGCCTTGTGGTGGCAAGTCTTACGATTTCGGCTTCTGGTAACGGCAGTGTTGGCGATGTGCGCATCGCAGTGTCAGATAATGGCGAGGAGGTGTTTAATGCTGTCGATAAGATGCCCAGTTTTCCTGGTGGTGATGCTGCTTTGATGACCTTCATTCGCGATAACATCTCTTATCCACCTGAAGCGGCCGAAAGGAATAAACAAGGTAAGGTCGTTGTTCAGTTTGTTGTGGACTCGACAGGCCAAGTGGGGGAGATGAGGGTCGTCCGCTCGGCTGATCCCGACCTCGACCGCGAGGCTGTTCGGGTCATCGGTGCACTCCCCAAATTCGTACCTGGGACCCTGCAAGGCAAACCTGTCAATGTGTGGTACACGCTCCCAGTGACTTTTAAGCTAAACAACGACATTTCCTATCTGTTGTCTTTCATCCATGACGTTGACTCTATCAGAATCGACTACTGCAATCTGGAACTTCATGCCCCCATGGACATCACTCCGGCCATTTTTGACGCGGGGCAGTTCAGTGACTCGAGGGAGACGGTTTTAGTCAAGCGAAAATGGAAAATCAAAGAGATGATCAATGCGATGGGAGGCTTGGCGAAACTATCCCAGGGCCAACTTGACACGCGGGGCAAGATTACCATTTATATTAAGGAGGGCAATAAGAGGGTGGCTTATTATGACAAGTCGGCATTATATTACCGTGGGAACTACTATGACATTTCTACCTTTACCGCAGCTGGCGCTGAATTCCGGAAAATTCTTTTCCCATTGATTGGTCAGACAGAGTAAAAACGGCTTTTTTTGTTGAATCATTTCCCCAAAATCACCCATTTTAAGGGCGGTAATTCTTGTCCAAATCGCTGAATTACCTCCAAATGACCTTTTTGTTTTGTAACTTGTTGAAAATCAATGATAAATATCCCAAGAAATGACCATCGAATGTTGGCCGTTTTTGGCGTTTTTTCAATAATCGGCTGTAACTTTGCAAGCGAGAGTTAACCCGCTTTTATCAACCTGAAAAAATTGACCGATATGAAACGATTATGGATATTTAGCACATTGTGCATCGTGGCATTGGTGACAGGCATCTTGATATTCGCCAGCGATAGCAACCCTTTTAATAGTAGTGACATGGTTGAGAAGAATGACGACACTTCTATCGCATCTCAAGACGTGACACCTATCGACGACACGATAACTGCATCCCCAGACGGGACGCTGGATAACAACAATGATTTTGCCTGCAATCTGTTCCGCGCCATCTACGAGAAGAAAGGTAGAGGTAAGAGCACCATTGTGTCGCCCATCAGTGTGGGCTTCCTGCTGGGAATGCTCCACGAGGGAGCTGACGGCGAGACACGCAGGCAGATTAATCACGTACTTGGACTGGGCTGGTCGGTAAAGGAAATCAACGAGTATTTTAAAAAGATAATGGATCAAGCTCCTAATGTTGACCCGACAGTGACGGTGAAAACCGCCAACAGCATCTTCGTCGTCTCGGGCTATAGCCTCATCCCGCAGTACAAGGTCGACATGCAAAACTATTACAACGCCCTGGCCGATGCGGTCGATTACAGCGGAGCAAGCATTGTGGAGAAAATCAACAATTGGTGCAAGAAAAACACTGACGGCATGATACAAGAACTCCTGAAAAAAGATGAACTTAATTCCAACCGCGTGATGTATCTATTGAATGCTGTCTATTTCAAGGCTTCTTGGACCGAAAAATTTGACCCCAATGAAACCCGTGACAGGCACTTCACAAAACTGGATGGCACAACCGTCAAGCTCCCTATGATGCATCTCAAAACAAAGGCGGCCTATGGCAAGAACGATCTGTGCAAAATGCTGCGTCTGCACTACGGCAATGGCGGCTACAGTATGGTTGTGATGCTTCCCAACGAGGGCAAGGCTATCGGTGACATCATCAAGAGCCTCTCGGCAAAAAGCATGGAGGTGCAACTGCAACAGATGAGGTCGACTGAAGTCGATATCCTGATGCCTCGCTTCACTACCGTAAGCGAGACATATCTTGAGAAGGCACTCTCGTCGATGGGCATGCCGCGGGCATTCGGCAATCTTGCAGAGTTCCCCAATATGGTCCAGGGACATAGCGACGACCTGTATGTGTCGATGATGAAGCAGAAGGCTAAAATCGAGATCAACGAAGAAGGCACCAAGGCCGCTGCCGTCACGGTGGTAGAAATGAGTGAAAAATCTGCCATGCCCAGTCATCGTGAATACGTGGAGTTCCACGCAACGCGTCCATTTGTATATTTCATCATAGAGAATAGCACCGGCACGATCTACTTCATGGGCACCTATTGCGGCGAAGAGGGAAAACAAGTTGAAATCCAAGGTCGCAACGATAATTCCTCGAATGAAATCTACAGTAGTGTTGAGCAGATGCCTTTATTCCCTGGTGGCGAGGCTGCATTGGTGAAGTATTTAGACAGTCACATCCAGTATCCTCCCGAAGCTAAGAATAACAATATTCAAGGCCGTGTGGTTGTGCAGTTTGTTGTTGACAAGACCGGTAATGTCGGTGAAGTCAAGGTGGTTCGCTCGGTGGCCAAGGACCTTGACAAGGAGGCTGTTCGCATTGTTAAGTCACTACCTAAGTTCACCCCTGCTCGCCAGAATGGTCAGGCTGTTGCAGTGTGGTACACCTTGCCCGTCACGTTCAAGTTGCCGGAAAAAGGGCGAATGATTGTCAATCGCTGATGATAGTTCGTAAATTAATATGTTTTTATGTGTTTTAGTGATTATGAAACACGGTAGATTAAATATTGATATGATGAGGGCAATCAGGGTTGCCATCCTCTTGACCGTAGTGATGACAAGCCTTTCGGCTGTAGCGTCAAGTCATGGTGCCTATGGTCTTGCCAGTGACTCAGTGAATAGGGAGGTAGTTATTGAGGATCCTGAGCAGATGACCCGGTTACCTGTGAAACCCTCACCGATTGTTTTATACCCACCCAAGGCTGTCAGGGATAGCTTAGAATCCACGGACAAAATCTTCTATTCAGTAGAGCAGATGCCTTTATTCCCTGGTGGAGAGGTCGCTTTAATGAAGTACTTGCAAGAGAATGTAAAGTATCCGCCCAAGGCTGCCAAGGATAGCATACAAGGACGTGTTGTGGTAAAGTTTGTGGTAGATTCGTTGGGATATGTAGGCGTGGTGAGAGTGGTCCGCTCGGTGAGTAAGGATCTTGACGCTGAGGCTGTTCGTGTGGTCAAGACCCTGCCCCGATTCGCCCCGGGGCGCATGTTCGGAAAAGCTGTCAACGTGTGGTACACTCTGCCCGTTACTTTCAAGTTGCAGGACATACTGGAGCAAGAAAAGCCTAAAGACGTGGAAGTGAGAGCGGAATTCCCAGGCGGGAAAGAAGCGTTGAATCAGTTCCTCGAGGACAATGTTAAGTATCCGCCCAAAGCCGCCAAGAAGAGGATACAGGGACGTGTTGAGGTGGCCTTTTGGATCGACAGGAGTGGTAAAGTTCATGATGTGAGGGTAGTTGAGCCGGTAGATAAAGACCTTGATAGGGAAGCTGTACGCGTCTGCAAGTTATTGCCCGATTTCATCCCTGCCACAGTCAATGGAGAGCCTGTTGAAGTCATTTTCAAACTGCCGATTAGATTCAAAATCCCTGGTTTAAAAAGTCAATATTTGAATTCGGTTCAAATTGATTTGAAATAATACATCTATTTCTTTTTAACTATATGAACCTGTTCATCTCATAGTCGTATCGTTGGCTATGCTGTCAAGTCGCTGTACACATTACCAGTTACTTTAAAACTTCAAGAAGACCAAAACCATAATTATTGATAGTCATGAAACACTGTAGAAATATTTGCGACAAGTTCAAGGCCATCATCGCTGGATTGAGCCTGGGGCTGATAGCTATCTGTGTCACGTCGTGTAATGGTCACCCCCATGACGTTAATCATGTTCCATCGGTAACTGAATATCTGGAACAGGGTTATACACCTTACTTGGTTTTTGACGAGTGGTCAATGAGGGGTGACATTATGCTGGCTAATGTTACGGATAATTGTGACGAAGGGATAGTCATGCTCAAGGATGAGGATTCCTTGGTTCATGTGGTGAGGGTGGGCTATTTGAGTCAGGTTCTTACTTACTACAAGAAGGATTGGGGCTGGTACAATCGAGTGGTTATCACGGGCGAGGATTCTTGTGTTTATGACCGGTATATTCTGAAAGACACGATTATCGAATTGCAGATTGAGACACATAGCGACGGTAATGTGTTCCGAAACATGTATGTCAAGACCCGTGACAAGTGCATTGTTTCAAGGCTTCATGACACTTGCACGTGGAGTGGCGACGAGTTGCCGCAATGGCGTGACATGAAAGCACTGCGTTCAACCGTGTATGAATTGGGAAAAGGCAAAAAGGCTTCCTATTACCTGCCATCCTCATTTTGGGATAAACCAGAATACTATCTTGAGTATCCTGTTGCCGACACGACCATTTTTTCTCGTTTTCTGGGATTGGGTGACGGAACATTAATACACTGCAAGGAGAGCGGGCCTTTACTGGAATATGGAAGAGACGAAGATGGCATTTTCAAGACAGTTGAGGTCATGCCACGTTGCATAGGCGACCAGCAAGCTTTAGCCAAATATATCTATCGGCATTCGGGTCCCATGATAAGGAAAAAGATTCAGAATGGAGGGATTTGCATACACTTGTGTGTCTCGGCTGCTGGCGATATTGTGAGATGTAAACTTAATAATGATATGAGCGAAAAAGATAAATTGGAAAAACAGATATGCCGTGATATACCTGATAAGTTAGAGCCTGCAACGATCTTTGGTCATCCTGTCTCTTGCTGGTACGCAATATATATCAATCCTGAAGATGTTGGTTATCATAGAAAAGATGGTAAAGAATATATTTATTTAGATGTCACGCATACTATCAAGTCTGAATTCTTTTAAACTTTTTGGGCCAATTCATGTCTTATTGCTGTTGTTGGCAATGTCTCAAAGATAGGCTGTGCCTCAACAATGCTCAAAAAAAATTTGGCATTGTGTTAGGCTTGCACTATCTTTGCGGTATTGAAACATAGTTTAATTTAAAAATAAGAAGATTATGAAGAAATTATTGTTGATGGCAGCGCTTTTCTGCTTTGCAGCAGCACCTGCCGCTATGGCTCAGAATTATGAGACTCCGCAAAACCTTGAACAGCAACAGAATCAGTATGCCAAGGATGCTGAGTTAGCCAAGAAACAGGCCGAGGCTGCCAAGAAGCAGAAGGACGCTTACAAGGAGCAGGAGAAGAAGGCTAAGGATGCCAAGAAAGCCGCTGAAAAGAAAGAAAAGGAGGCTAAAAAGGCTGAGAAAGAGGCCAAGAAGCAGCAAAAACAGATTGAGAACCGCCAGAAGGCAAACGAGAAGTACAATCAGGCTCAAAACAAGCTGAAAGAGGCTCAAAACAAGGTCAGTGAAGCCCAGAAGAAGATGAATGAGCTGCCCGAGAAGCAGGTCAAGGAGCGTCAGAAACTCAACGAGGAAGTAGCCAAGGCTCAAGGTAATGCCGAGAAGATGATCAAGATGGATACCAAGGTGAAGAAGTTTGAAGAGAAGGTCGCCAAGGATAATCTCAAGGCTCAGAAGAACTATGAGAAGGCTATGAACAACTTGAAGAAGGCCGAGGAGAACCTCGAGAAGGCCCGCAAGAACGTTGAGAAGTACAAATAAGTAATAAGACGTAATCAACTGTCACAATAATGGGACTGGCAATCAATTGGCTGCCAGTCCCATTTTGTGTCATAAAACCCGCTCAATTCATGAAAAACGGGTTAAACCGATAAGGGCATTTTGTGTCTATATAATAGAAAACAGAGAATTATAAACGTAATGTACAACCTCTTAAAATATACTATTATGAAAAAGATACTTTTATTGGCAGTGACGTTCTGCATGATTGCAGTTCCTGCCGCAATGGCACAATCAAGAGAAACGGTTAAGGCCACGCGCCAGAATCAGCAGGTACAGCGCACCATCAAGGGCGAAAGTACCGCTAACAGGCCCGTCAAGTATCAGAAGGCCAATAATAATTCCCAGCAGACTGTCGCTCCGAAGTATTCTCAGGACAACACCAGAGTGAGAAGACCTGCCGAGGCCGAAGTCATCAAGGATAAGGCACTTACCCAGCAGAAGAGCGGTCCCAAGTCAATTCAGAAACAAAACGTGGAAAGGGTACCAGTCGATAACGAGGTTGTCAAGGATAAAACGCTCACCCAACAAGAAGCTGCCATGCGGGAAAAAATCACAAGCGAACGTGAGAGGTTGAGCTTTGAATGCAGGGACGCAAGGCTGAAACTGAACAATGCCCAGGGCAAGATGGAGACTGAGCAGAGAAATCTGCAGGCTCTGATTGAGAAGCAGCAGAAAGAGAAAGCGCTGCTTGTCGAGAAACAGGAACGTGAAGCCACTGGCGGACTCACTGACGAGATGCGCAAGAGACATGAGGCAGAGACATCAGATCTCGAGACGAGACATGCCAGGGAATTGATGGAAGCTCAGTTGGCCGTTGATAATGCAAAAAGGGATTACGAGGAATGCCAGCTCTACTATGAGAATGCCCGCAATGCCCTCCTGGAATACAATAGATAGAACAGATTGACTGACAGGATAATTGAGGCAAGCGCCCAGAAAACGCTTGCCTCATTTTTTTGTGAACTGATGCGTTAAAATTATCGAAATCATCACATAAAATGAAACAACTCGCGGCAGCAAACCGGTTAATACTAAAAAAATCACTAACTTTGCACGATTTTTTAGAATAGACAACACTGAATGGACTATCAACTCATAGCCACACCCAGTGGCACCAACGCGCGAGCTGGGCTCATCACGACCGACCACGGCCAAATCGAGACCCCCATTTTCATGCCCGTGGGCACCGTGGGAGCCGTTAAGGCTGTCCACATGACCGAGTTGCGTGAGGACATCAAGGCCCAGATTATCCTGGGTAACACCTATCACCTGTACCTGCGCCCCGGCATGGACATCATCGAGCGAGCCGGTGGTCTGCACAAGTTCAATGGGTGGGACCGTCCCATCTTGACCGATAGCGGTGGCTTTCAGGTGTTCTCCCTGGCCGATAACCGCAAGTTGACCGATGAGGGTGTGACCTTTCGCAGTCACATCGACGGCAGCAAGCACTTGTTCACACCCGAGAAGGTCGTGGACATCGAGCGCAGCATCGGCAGTGACATCATGATGGCGCTGGATGAGTGCCCTCCCGGTACCAGCGATTATAGCTATGCCCGCAAGTCTTTGACCCTGACCCATAACTGGCTTGCCCGCGGCTGGAAGCATTTCAAGAACACCCAGCCCCGATATGGCCACAGCCAGGCTTATTTCCCTATTGTTCAAGGTTGTGTGTATAAGGATCTGAGACAGGAATCATCCAAGTTTGTCGCCGATCTGGGTGCTGATGGCAATGCTATTGGCGGCCTTGCCGTGGGTGAGCCCACCGAGGTCATGTATGAGATGATTGAGATCGTTAATGATATCTTGCCCCAGGACCGCCCCCGATACTTGATGGGCGTCGGCACACCCGCCAACATGCTTGAGGCCATCGACCGCGGTGTCGATATGATGGATTGTGTGATGCCCACCCGCAACGGCCGCAACGGCATGCTCTTCACCCGTCATGGCATCATGAACATGCGCAACAAGAAATGGGCCGACGACTTCACTCCCTTGCAGGAAGATGGTCCCTCGATTGTGGACCACATCTATAGCAAGGCCTATGTGCGCCACCTGTTCATCGCCCAGGAAATCCTGGCCATGCAGATTGCCAGCATCCACAACCTGGCCTTCTACCTGTGGCTCGTGGGTGAGGCCCGCAAACACATCATCGACGGCGATTTCCCCGAGTGGAAGCGCCAGATGCTCCATGACGTCCAGGTAAGGCTTTAGGCTTAAGGTGATGGAAGAGGAACTCAAGAACATAGAGATGCAACCCGCCGAGGCACAGAATAAGCCAGTCAACACGACTGATTCCGTTCAGCCCGTCGAATCCGCTCCTCGCGATACCCGGCGTCACTATCCGTGGTATTACGTGAAGCGGTTTGACCGATATATCATCAAGAATTTCTTGGGCACATTCTTCTTCGCCATCCTGCTGCTGTTCGCTATTGTGGTGGTGTTTGATATCAACGAGAAACTGGATGCCGTGCTCACCGCCCCCTGGAAGGCGACCGTCTTCCAGTATTTCATGAACTTCCTGCCCTTTGTGCTCAGTCAGTTCAGCCCGTTGTTCACCTTTATTGCGGTCATCTTTTTCACCTCACGCCTTGCCGACCGCAGCGAGATCATCGCCATGCTCTCCAACGGCATCAGTTTCCACCGGCTGACGGTGCCCTACATGGTGTCGGCAGCGGTCATCGCTTTGGGTAGCTATCTGCTTGCGGCTTACATCATTCCGCCTGCCAATGTGGAGCGCATCGCCTATACCAACAAGTGGGTCAAGAACAAGGAAGTCATCTATGGTGACAACATCCAGCTGCAGGTCAAGCCGGGTGTCATGGCCTATATGGCACGCTATGACAACACCACTCGCAGCGGTTTCCGCTTCTCGCTCGAGGAGTTTGATGGCAACACCCTCAAGTCCCGCCTCACCGCCGAGACCGTTAGATATGACTCGGTGGGCTTGTGGACCTTGCGTAATTACACCATTCGCGACTTCAAGGGCATGAAGGAGACCATGAGGCATGGCGTTGTCATGGACACCTTGCTCAACATCGACCCGCGCGACTTTCTCATCTCCAAGAACGACGAGCAGACCATGACCTCGCCCGAGCTCAAGCGTTACATCAACAAGCAGAAGGCCCGTGGCGTCGCCAATATTAAGAACTTCGAGATTGAGTATGAGCGCCGCATCGCCATGACGGCAGCTGCGTTCATCCTCACCATCATCGGTCTGTCGCTCTCGTCCCGCAAGGTCAGGGGCGGCATCGGTCTGAATATCGGATTAGGCCTGTTGCTCAGTTTCTCCTACATCCTGTTCATGACGGTGACGTCCACATTTGCCGTTTCGGGCTACACCAGCCCCCGCGTGGCCATGTGGATTCCCAATTTTGTGTATATCATCATTGCCGCCGTGCTCTATTACCGGGCATCCAGATAGGGACCTGGCGGCGATACCCGACAACCCAGAGTTACAACGATGCTGTTCAACTCGTTTAATTTCATCATAGCGTTCCCGCTGCTGTTCCTGCTCTATTATGCCATCCCGGCACGATATGGCAAGTGCCGCAACGTGTTTCTGCTGGTTGTCAGTTATCTGTTGTACATGCAGTGGAAGCCCGTTTATGCCCTTGTGCTGTTGGGTGTGACTCTGGTGACTTATGCGACGGCATTGCTCCTGAAGGGCTCACGTCGCCCCAAGTTGACGCTTACGGCGGGTGTTGTCCTGTCCTTGCTGCCCCTGTTGCTGTTCAAGTACTTCAATTTCCTGAACGAGGCCTTGACCGGACTGCTCTCGATGGCTGGGCTGCATTTTCACTTGCAAGGTTTGAACTGGGCCATCCCAGTGGGCATCTCGTTCTTTACCCTGCAGGCTCTGGGCTATCTCTGGGACGTGTATTATAAGCGTCAGGAGGTTGAGCGGGATTTCCTCACCTACGCCCTGTTCGTCTCCTTCTTCCCGAGCATTATGTCGGGTCCCATTAACAAGGCGTCTCTTGTCATCCCGCAGCTGAAGAGTCTGCGCCCTTATTTTGACTATCCCAAGGCTGTCGAGGGCATGAAGATGCTGCTCTGGGGTATGTTTATGAAGGTCGTTGTGGCCGACCGTGTCGCCATCTATGTCGATACGGTTTATTCCCATTACCTGAACTACACGGGCATGACCAATCTGGTCGCGATTATCCTCCATGCTATCCAGATTTATGCCGACTTTGCCGGATATTCGCTCATGGCCCTTGGTGTGGCGCGCGTTTTGGGCTTTGACTTGACCGAAAACTTCCGCCGGCCGTTCTTTGCCACGAGCGTGGCCGACTTGTGGCGCCGTTGGCACATCTCCCTGTTCACATGGTTACGTGACTACATCTATATCCCCTTGGGCGGTAGCCGTTGTGCTCCGTGGCGCAACTATCTCAACATCCTCATCACCTTTGTCGTCAGCGGCATCTGGCATGGCGCTAACTGGACCTTTGTGATCTGGGGTGCCATGTTGGGTGTGTTCATGTGCATCGAGAAGGCTATTGGCTGGCAACGCTGCACGGGAGGCCCTTGGGTCAGGTTGTGCAGGATCTGCCTCACTTTCGGCGCCTTTTGTGCTGCCCTTGTGTTCTTCCGCTTGCCCACTGTTGTGGACGCTTGTGGCGTGTATTCCAGGATCTTTGACTTCAGTTTGCCGTTCTCGGTCTATTTCGACTGGGTGCCCAATTTCCCGTTTACGGTAATTGGCATTACCCTGTTGTTTCTCAAGGATGCGCGTGACGAGTTCTTCCCGGGGCGTGTTCCCCTGATGGACAGCCGCCATGCCATTGTGCGGTGGGGCACCTATCTGTCACTTGTTGTCATGATTCTGTTGACCGGAGTCTTGGATTCCGACCAGTTCATTTATAATCAGTTCTGATGATGGATAAAGCCCGCGGACATAAACTCATAAAGTCGTTTCTTGCCAGGGCCGGGGCCCTGCTGCTGGTGCTCGTCGTGCTCGACGTGACATTGGGGGCTGGGCTTGACTACGTCTCGTCACGCATCACCTCGGGCGAGGCTGGGCGCGACAACTACATCAGCGACAGTGTGGTGAGCGATGTGTTGATAATGGGTTCGTCCAAGGCCTTCCGCCACTACAATGCCCAGATGATGACCGACTCGTTGGGACTTTCCTGCTATAACTGCGGCGAGGGTGCCTGCGGCATCCTGCTGGCCTATTCCCGTCTTCTCATGATAGGGGAGCGGAGTTACCCGAGCCACATCATCTATGAGGTGACACCCATCTATGACTATCTCATCTTTGACGAGACCCAGCGGGCATTGGGCCGCATGAAGTTGCATTATGGCCGCCACGCAGCCATCGACAGCCTGCTGTGGCAGGTCGATGCCACCCAGCGCTACAAGATGTGGAGTTCGCTTTACCGCCACAATTCATCCTGTCTGATGGACCTGATTACCTACTTCTTCAGGTCTCCTGAGCAGGAGGCTGTCAGGGGGTTCTTGCCTTTCCAGGGTTCGTTTGACCCGATGAGGACTCAGCATGACGCGCCCGTTCAGTACGACAGGAGCATGGGCTACCAGTACGATACGTTAAAAATCAGGTACTTCAACCGCTTCCTGGATTTGGCCCAGAGCCATGGTTCCAAAGTGACGATGGTGGTTTCTCCAGTTTGGTATGGCCAAGACACGCTCGTGATGGATTTTGTCAAGGACATCTGCAAGCGGCGGGACATCAAGTTGCTGGATTTCTCCAACGCTCCCAAGTATGTGCATCACGACGAGTACTACAGTGACGGCATCCACCTCAACGCCACGGGAGCCGACGAGTTCACACGTGACCTGATTGACACACTCAGGCGGCAGGGCATCTTCTGATGTTACCCCTTATCGATGCTCATAAATTTGGGTATTTGATAGGAGAATTTTTCCGTTTTTTTGTTTTTTTTATTCTTGTTTTGCTGTAATTGTTTACTTTTGTGGCATTAGAAGTAAAGTGCAATAACTTTTATCGTTTGATTCTCAGTTTTAATAAATATTTCCATAACCAATTTAAATTCAAAGATTTATGAAGAAATTCTTTACTTTTTTAATGATGTCGTTGTTTGCTGTCGGTACAATGATGGCAACGTGGGTGCCCAGCGACACCGAGGCAATCCGTCTGGATAAGGAAGGTAATGACGGTCAGGTGCAGATGAAGACCATCCGCACTACCGATGGTAAAATCATTCTCAGCTGGCTGCGTCCCCAGATGACGGATGGCGTGTTTGCTTACAAGCTCTATCTCCAGATTTTTGATGCCAATGGCAATCCCATGTTTGGTGAAGAGGGCCTGACGATTAGCGACAAGCCCACCCGCACCTGGACCACCGACTATGCGTTGGCAATGGCTTCCAATGGCGATATCCTGTTGGGCTATACCGATATCAGGAATGATGTGGAATATGGCGAAGAGGCCGAGGTGTACTTGTACCGTTATACACAGGAGGGTGAGCCCGTTTGGGATGCTGACGGTATTCTGTTCCCCTCTGTCAATATCAACGAGGGCACCTTCTCGGCCGAGGATGTCAATCCCGTGATGTGTGTCAGCGGTGACAATATCTTTGTCGCAGTTAACCGCACCGAGTATTTTGGTGGCATGGCAAGCGCTTGGCAGATGTATCGCTTCAACGGCGACGGCACCTTGGCAACACCCGAGCCTAAGGTGTTCAACAGCAAGATCGTTGTCATGAAGCCCGCTACCGAGGGTAACATCTATTGCATCTATGACAACGAGGATTTGGGTATGGACGCACAGCTGCTTGACGGCAATCTGGCCAACCTCTGGAACGATCCCATCACCATCGAGGAGCGTCAGGTGTCCAATGGCCGCTACATGCCCACGCCGCTCACCGAACTCGACAACGAGGGTGGCCTGTTCCTGTCCTATAGGGTGTTGAACAGCTTCACCGGATTCCAGGTGGTCAGCCACTTGACCCCCAATGGTGTTGACATGCCCGAGATTCCCAGTTGTAACGGTAGTGAGGATGGCGATGCTGGCTCTGCTGCAATGGGTGTGAAGGACGACTTGGCATTTGTGGCTTGGGAATATAGTTTCGGCACCATGTTCATGAATGTGAATGTCTTGAACTCGGTTGGCGACTACTGCTGGCCCGACGATTTCAGGTATGGACGCTCAATCGACGAGAACTCGATGTGGGGCTTCACCCCCGTCAAGGTCATCCCTCAGGCTGATGGCTGGGTATTGCTTTATGGTAACCTCACCAGCTGGAATGGTGCAAGCTTCATGGTTGTGAAGTTTGATGAGATTGGCAATATCGTTTGGACTAAGCAGATTTGTCATGACGAGTTCAAGTCCAGCGGTTTCTCGGTTGTTTATGACGAGTGCAATGCCTATATTTTCTATACCCAGGAGGGCGACTATGACGAGAACTGGGAGATTATTCCTGGCACTTCTGGCATGTTTGTGATGTGTGTTGATATCACTGGCCAGGAGCATTCCGCTGTCAATGAGGTGGTTGCTGGTGAACCCGTGAAGACCGAGATTTACACGCTCGACGGCCGTCGCGTCAACGAGATGGAGCCCGGTGTGAACATCATCCGCATGACCGATGCCAATGGCAATGTCACTTCCCGCAAGGTGCTTAAGTAATAGCGATATTTCGTGATTCATTAATATGGCTTAGAGCCCTGAGCTCCCTACAATGGAGGCTCAGGGCTTTTATTTTGTCGCTGCTGCAGGGTAACTTGTCGCAAAAATGCAAAAAAAATCGGAAAAGCAAGTTTTTTTTCCTGTTTTAGGTCATTATTAATTTAATAATTGCTATCTTTGCCACATTATTAAAAATGGAATTAGTAATAGTAATTTTTAGATAGTAATGTATATGAAAAAGTATTTATTTGCCTTAATGGTGTGCCTGATGGCCGGTATTGGCGTTGCCCAGGCACAGTTGCCTGCCGTGACGTTGAAGAGTATCGATGGCGCTACAGTCCAGAGCGAGACCTTAAGTAACGACGGCAAGCCGTTCATCATCGACTTCTTTGCCACTTGGTGCAAGCCCTGCAACCGCGAGCTCTCGGCTATTGCCGATGTCTATGACGAGTGGAAGGAGGAGACCGGTGTCAAGATCTATGCAGTGAGCATCGACCAGGGGCAGAACATCAACAAGGTGAAACCCCTCGTTGACCAGAACGAGTGGGAATATGAGGTGTTGCTGGACCCCAACAGCGAGCTCTTGAAAGCTCTGGGCGGACAGATGATTCCCTTTGTTGTGGTGGTTGACGGCAACGGTAACATCGCCGCAAAACATAGCGGCTACACCGATGGTGCCGAGAACGAACTCATCGAGGAAGTGCGTAAACTCATTGCCAAGTAGAGTGATAGCCAAGATAGCTGAATGATAATGAGACGATTGGATATATTGCGCCTGCTGCTGCCCGCGATAATGCTGGCTGCGGCAGGGTCTGCTATGGGGCAGGTGACTCTGAGCGGTAGTGTCCAGAGCGATGTCCTTATCCCGCAGGACGACGAGAAGATCGGTACTGAGCATTACGATGACAAGGTGCTGACCAATACCTATGTGGATCTCAAGTTGGGTAGCAAGTATGTTGATGCTGGAGGCCGCTTTGAGTTCTTGCAGTACCCGTTGCCCGGATACGAACCCGACCTGAAGGGGTGGGGCGTACCTCACTTCTATGTCAAGGGACATTACAAGAACGTGGAACTCACTCTGGGCGACTACTACGAGCAATTCGGCTCGGGGTTTATCTTGCGCACCTATGAGGAGCGCTCCTTGGGCATCGATAACGCCCTGCGTGGCGCGCGCCTGGCCTATAAACCTGTAGAGGGCATTTCCCTCAAGGCACTCACGGGTAAGCAGCGCCGCTATTGGCATCACAACGATGCCCTCGTCAGCGGTGTGGATGTCGAGGTGGGTCTCGAGCAGTTCATCAAGTCGCTCGAGGCTAACGATACCCGCATCAGCCTGGGTGGATCCTGGGTCAACAAGCACGAGGACAACAAGGACGATGTCTTCTTTGTCGATGCGACCCACAAGTTGAACTTGCCCAAGTTTGTCAACGCTTGGGATGCCCGAATCAACCTGACACACAAGGGATTCAGCATTCTTGCTGAGTACGCCCAGAAGTCTCAGGACCCGTCGTTTGACAATTATTACCATTACGGCAAGGGCAATGTTGCCATGCTCAGCGCATCCTATTCTCAAAAGGGCATGAGCTTCCTGTTGCAGGCCAAGCGCAGCGAGAATATGGCATTCCGCAGCCGCCGCTCCATGACGGGTACGTCGAGTTTTATCAATCATCTGCCACCGTTCACCCACGACCAGACCTATGCCCTGCCGGCACAATATCCCTATGCCACCCAGTTTGATGGCGAGTGGGCTTTCCAGGCCGAGGCGGGCTATACCTTCAAGAAGGGTACGGCACTGGGCGGTAAGTATGGCACCAAAGTCAAGGCCAACTTCTCCCACGTCCGGGGCCTGGATGAAGGCGAACTCAAGAATCCAGTCATTGAAGGTAGCTTGATGGGCAGCGATGGCCACAAGTCGTCTTTCTTCAAGATGGGTGAGACCTATTATCAGGATATCGACGTGCAGATTGACAAGCGCTTTACCCGCGACTTCTCGCTCGTGTTCATGTACATGAACCAGCGCTATAACATGACCGTTGTCGAGGGTCATGGCGGCATGATCACCAGCAACATCCTGGTGGCCGACGGTAAGTACAAGTTCTCGCCCAGCCTGACGTTGCGCTGCGAGTTGCAGTATCAGTTCTGCAAAGGCGATCGGGGAGACTGGGCTTTTGGCTTGGCCGAACTGTCGTGGGCACCTCACTGGATGTTCACTGTAAGCGACATGTGGAACTGCGGCGAAACCAAGATTCACTACTATCAGGCCCTTGTGACTTATAGCCTCAAGTCCCACCGCATCCAGGCTGGTTATGGCCGCACTGACGCGGGCTACAACTGCTCGGGTGGCGTCTGCCGCTGGGTGCCTGCCACACGAGGGTTCACGTTATCCTATAATTACACGTTCTAAGCGATGAAAAAGATTTACAATATATTGATGTTGGCAGCATTGGTGCTGGTTGTTTCCTGTGACGAAGTCAAGTTCAGTGATCGCCTCACCTATGTCGAGCCGCCCGAGGCGTGCCGTGGTGTACTCATCGAGGACTACACGGGCCAGTATTGCGTGAACTGTCCGCGAGCCACCGAGGAGATTGAACGTCTTATCAAGGAGTTTGGCGACACGACTGTCATTGCCGTGGCTATCCATTCGGGTCCCTTCAGCAAGAACAAGGGTGAAATGTCGCCACTTTATACCGAGGTGGGTGATATGTATTTCAACGCGTGGGGAATGTCGGCTCAGCCCATAGGTCTGATTGACAGGTTGTTTGACTCAACCCCGTTTAGTTACACCGATTGGGCTGGTGGCGTGAACTATGAAATAGCAGTCGAGCCTCCAGTGAATTTCCAGACACGTGTTAATTATGACATTGACTCGCGTCAAGCGGCCATCGAGGTGCAGACCATCGGTTTGGACTCACTGGCTGTCAGCGGCAACTTGCAGGTGTGGCTTGTCGAGGACAGCATTGATAGCTTCCAGTACATGCCTGATGGCAGTATCACCGAGCATTATAACCACATGCACGTCTTCAGGGCAAGTGTCAACGACCCTTGGGGTGACCCGGTGACTGTGAACCATGGCCAGGTGGCTGTAAATCACTATGAACTGAAGTTCGAACCCGCATGGGTGCCCGAGCATTGCGCTATCGTTACTTTCCTGTATGACGAAGACGGCGTGCAACAAGTGACTAAAACCAGAGTGCTTAATTAACCTTATACATGGTATATATTTAATGAAGATTATGAAAAAAGTCTTTACCGCTTTATTGTTTGGCTTGTCTTTATTGGCAATGCCTGTCATGGCCCAAGACTATGACCAGAGTTTCGCCTTTGTTGACGAGAATGGTAACATTATCGAGAATGGTGCGACTGTCGTTCGCGACAAGGTGGAATTTAATGATTTTTCGGGAGAGGTCATCTACTCGGGCATCTCGGTTATGAATGTATCGGCTCCTCCTACCGAGACCATCAAGATGCATTATACCATAACCAGGATTGATAACGGTGCCTATCAGATTTGTTTCCCCACATCCTGTAATTCTCAGACAGCTGTGGGCAACTACACCACTGCCGAGGGCATGCTCATGGGCAACCTCCAGGATATCCAGAGCGAGTGGTTCCCCACTGCCGATGGTGAGTGTATAGTGGACCTGCGCATCGAGCTCGTGGTCAAGAGCGGTTTCCCTCCCACCGTTACCCACAAGGCTTGGGGACCGTCCATGACGCTGAGGTTTGTCAAGGGCGGCGCGCCTGAACCCATCAAGGGCGACGTGAACGGTGATGGCGAGGTAGGCATCAGCGACGTCAATGCTCTTGTTGACCAGATCCTTTCAGGTGCTGAATACCAGCAATCGGCCGATGTGAACGGTGATGGCGAGGTAGGTATCAGTGACGTCAATGCCGTGATCGATATCATCCTTTCCGGTAATTAAACTTGTGAATTGAGCGTTTAACCTATTATTTTATATTCAATAAAAACTTTAACTGTATGAAGAAAAAATCTTTACTCGCAATTGCGGCTTCCTTGTTGTTGCCGCTGTCGATGGGTGCGCAGTTGCTCAACGCACCCCAGGCTAATGGCCTGCTGCATTTCAACACAGCAGATCTCAAGAGCTGGAATGCACCTCAAAAGGCTCCCGCACGTGCTGATTTGCCTGCCAACCAGCGCATCATGGGCCACTATGACACCGATGATCTGAGTACCAATGGCTTGGGTATCACCGGCCTGCCCGGAACGATGCCCATTGCAACCGTGCTTGAACCCAGTGAACTCTCGATGTTCCTTGGCGGTAAGATCAAAGCTTTCCGTGTAGGTTTGGCTCAGGCTACCAGCATTACCCGCGTGTTTGCTGCTCCCGTCGATGCTAATGGCAACATTGGTCAGTTTACCGAGTGGCCTAACAGTTCGGGCCAGCTGGGTTGGAACACGATTACTCTCGATGAGCCCTATGAGTTGGATTTAGATGCCAACACTGGTCTGATGATTGGTTTTGATTACACCCAGACCTCAAGCAACTATCCTATCTCGGCTGTCGAGGTGGGTGACATCTATCCTTCTTACTGCTACATCCAGGGCTCTTGGCAGAACGTAGGTTTGGATTCTTATGGCAACCTGAGCGTTCAGTGTATTGTTGAGAGCGAAGAGTTCCCCAACTATGCTATCCGCATGTCCAACCTTCACACCAGCAACTTTGTGAACTTGGGTGATGACCTGAACTTCACTTTCAAGATCAAGAACACGGGTGTCATGGCCGTTGAGCCCGAGGCTCTGGTTATTGACGTGAAGGTTGATGGTGAGACGGTGACCACTCTTACCAATGCTGTTGAGATTGGCTCAACTTCAGTTGAGATGTCTGGTGTGGTATCAACCGAGGGCATGGAGACTGGCGAGCACGTGCTCACCGTGGCTCTTGCTACTCTCGAAGGCGATCCTATTGACACTCCCCAGTCGCTGGATTATATCTTCAAGATCATCACCACCAGCTTCCCCCGTCAGAAACACCTGATCGAGGAGCTCACCTCCAACACTTGCACCTATTGCCCCCTGGGCGCTTCCATGCTCCATTACCTCATGGATATGCGTAACGACATCGCAATGGTGGCCATCCACGGCAACCAGAGTGGCGTTGACCCCTGCAACACTGCACAGTGTGACACCCTGTTCAACTACATGGGCGCTCAAGGTTGGCCCTATGCCGCATTTAACCGCTCTGTAGGTTGGGAAGATGATGCTACCATTGCCTGTGGTATCGGTTACTACGAGCAGTATCATCAGATGGTTGCTGCTGAGTTGAGCAGCTTCCTGGATCATCTTGCCGAGGAGACTCCCTGCTTCGCTTCGATCGCTATCGACGGTTACTTCACCGATGAGGACCGCTCCAAGGCCGTCTTCACTGTACACGGTGATCTCACCCCCGACTTTGACGTCATGATGGGCGAGGATGCCAAGTTGACGGTTTACCTCACTGAGGACAGCTTGGTATATCGCCAGCTCAATCAGGGTAAGTGGATTTCTGACTATGTACACAACCACGTCCTCCGTACGGCTCTCGGTTCCGTATTTGGCGTTGATCTCAACAAGGTGGGTGACAACAAGTACTCCAACACCTTTGAGGTTGAAATTCCTGAGGACTGGAATGTTGACAAGATGGATATCGTTGCCTTCATCAGCCGTCCCCTCGCTAATGGCGCAACTGGCGTTTACACCGATATGTATGTCAACAACGCTTACTCAACCAGCTTGAACGAGGCAACTGCCGGCATCGAGGAGCTTATCGCCGACGATAACTCAGTTCCCGTTGCTTACTACGACGTGATGGGCCGTCAGCACGACAGCCTGCAGCCTGGTATCAACATCGTGAAGATGAGCAATGGTACCGCTAAGAAGGTGCTCGTGAAATAAGATTCTTTAGAACTGTATTACTGCAGTCATTCCATAGGCCCGGTCACCGAAGGTGGTCGGGCTTATTGTTACGTCAACATTCTTGACAAACGGCCTGGTAAAGATAAAGGCACTTCCCGCTCCGATGGCAGCTCCGCCCAGCACATCCCACCAGTCGTGGCGGTCGGTTTTGACTCGCCCCCATGCCACAAAACTCGACACGACATAGGCAGGCACGCCCCATTTCCAGCCATAGCGCTTCATCAGGAAGGTGGAGCCGTTAAAGGCGACTGCCGTGTGGGTACTCGGGAAAGCATGGTGGCCCGTGCCGTCTGGGCGGTCTTTCTTGATACATAGTTCCAGACCGTAGTTCACAACCAGGCATGTGGCGGTGCTTAAGCCTAATTGCTTGAGGCCTTGGGTGTCGTGTTTGGCAATGGCAACGCCCAGCGCAGTCGCGTCAGGCAGTAGGCACATGACATCGGTCGTGTGGCGCAACGCGTCATTATCAGCATGGCCAATCAGGTTAGTGGCAATCAGCAGAGCGGCTATGAGTATTCGGGCGGTTTTCATCGTTTTCTCTTTTATTGTATGTGATAGCGATAAGCCAATGGCTTAATAAAGTTTCTTCAGCAGATCAGTGCGGCGTATGCGTTTCAAGGCAGCGGTGATGGCGGCGCGGTTCTTGCGGTCATACCAGAAGAAGAATAACCGTTGAGCCTGCTTTTCTATCGGTGTCTTGGCGCAATAGACGGGCTTCAGCGTATAGGGGTGGAAGCCGGTATAATAGGTCTCGGTCGAGATGGTCATGGGTGTGGGTGTGAAATCCTGTACTTGCTCCAGACGGAAGTCCAGTTCCTTCGTGATGGCGGCAAGTTCGGCCATGTCGGCCTCGTGGCAGCCGGGGTGGGACGAGATGAAGTAGGGGATAAGCTGCTGGCGCAGGTTATACTTCACATTCACGCGGTCAAAAAGTGCCTTAAAGCGCCTGAACAGCTCAAATGACGGCTTGCGCATCAGCATCAGCACCTCGTCGCTGGTGTGTTCGGGGGCGACTTTCAACCGTCCTGAAACATGGAAACGGATGAGTTCCTCGTTATACCGTGCATTGACTTTGTCCACGCGCGGGTCACCCGTGCGGTGCATCGACAGGTCATAGCGCACACCGCTACCGATAAATGATTTCTTCACTTCGGGCAGGGCATCCACGGCATGGTAGATGTCTAGCAGTTGGCTGTGGTCTGTATTGAGGTTGCTGCAGGGCTGAGGGTGCAGGCATGACGGGCGCTGGCAACGCTGGCAACGCTCTAAATCCTTGCCGCGCATGCCATACATGTTGGCGCTGGGACCACCCAGGTCGCTGATGTAGCCTTTGAAATCTTCCATCTGGGTCACCTGCTTGACCTCACGCAGGATGGATTCCTTGCTGCGCGAGGCGATGAACTTGCCCTGGTGGGCACTGATGGTGCAGAAGGCGCATCCCCCGAAGCATCCGCGGTGCATGCACACCGAGTGCCTGATCATCTCATAGGCCGGTATGCGCTTGCCTTGGTAGCGGGGGTGGGGCAAGCGGGTATAGGGCAGGTCAAATGAGGCGTCAATCTGCTCGGTGGTCATGGGGGGATTGGTGCGGTTCACCTTCACGGCGATATCACCGGTTGCTTGCCACACGTTGTGGCCGTGCCACAGGTTGCTTTCCACCTCGATAACCTTAAAATTGTGTGCCTGAGCCTTTTTGGATTGCTGACATTCGGCAAAACTGTGCAACACGACGTCGGTATCGCTGTCGGCGGCTGGCATTTCGGTAATGGGTCGGCGCACCACCGTCTGGGGGATGTCGGTCAGTTCCTCGATGCGTTTGCCTGCGGCCAGGGCGTCGGCAATGGCGATGTTGGGCAACTCGCCCATGCCATACACCAGCATATCGGCAGGGCAGTCCACGAGAATCGAGGGACGCAGTTTGTCCTGCCAGTAGTCATAATGGGCCAATCGCCTGAGTGACACCTCAATGCCGCCTGCAATAACGGGCACATCAGGGAAAAGCCGTTTCAATATCTCGCTATAGACGATGGTGGGGTAGTCGGGACGGGCTCCGGCACGTCCGTCGGGAGTGTACGCGTCATCACTGCGTTTGCGCCGGGCGGCAGTGTAGTGGTTTACCATAGAGTCCATTGCGCCAGCCGACACGCCAAAGAACAACCGTGGGCGTCCCAGTTTCTTGAAGTCACGCAGGTCATCGCGCCAGTTGGGTTGCGGTACGATGGCGACCTTGTAGCCATGGGCCTCCAGCACGCGACCGATGACGGCGGTTCCCATCGACGGGTGGTCGATATAGGCATCGCCAGTGAACAGGATCACATCGGCCTGTTCCCAGCCCAGATGCTCCATCTCCTTGCGTGTCGTCGGCAACCATTGCCCCTTGACGTGGTGGTCACTATTTGTCTTGTCGCGCTTCATGCATTCTCTATGGTTTGATTCACTCCCAATTTTATTCTTTCTCTTTCAACATCGCTTCAAGCTTCAGTATCTCGTCGCGGTACTGGGCTGCTTCCAGGAAGTCCATACGCTTGGCGGCATCAAGCATCTGTGTCTTCAGGCGGTCGATGGCAGCCTGCATGTCCTTTGTGCCCATATATGCCACAACAGGATCGGCAGCAACACCCGCGCTGGTGTTGAACTCTTCGGTATAGCGCAGGTTGGAGGCCTTGGGTGCGGCTCCAGGCATCGGTGACTGGTTGTGGCGGCTGGGCGTTGTCGGGTGCCGCATGTCGGTGTCTTGGCCGATGATGGCTGTGCGTGCCTTGATGATGGCTGTGGGGGTAATGCCGTTCTCCTCATTATATTTGAGCTGGAGGGTGCGGCGGCGTTCAGTCTCATCGATGGTTTGCCGCATCGAGTCGGTGATTGTGTCGGCATACATGATGACAGTGCCGTTCAGGTTGCGAGCGGCACGTCCGGCCGTCTGTGTCAACGATCGGCGGCTGCGCAGGAAACCTTCCTTGTCGGCATCCAGGATGGCGACAAGCGACACTTCGGGCAGATCAAGGCCCTCGCGCAGCAGATTCACGCCCACCAGCACGTCGATGGCGCCGGCGCGCAGGTTATCGATAATCTCGATGCGCTCCATCGTCTCGACATCACTGTGCATATAGGCGGTGCGGATGTCCAGTTTCTTCAGGTAATCGCTCAACTCCTCGGCCATGCGCTTGGTCAGCGTGGTGACAAGGGTACGCTCGCCGCGCTCGATGCGCAGCTGTATCTCTTCGACCAGGTCATCGACCTGTCCTTGTGAGGGACGCACGATGATCTGCGGGTCAAGCAGGCCCGTCGGGCGGATGAGTTGTTCGGTGATGATGCCTTCGCTCTTGGTCAACTCATAGTCGGCGGGAGTGGCGCTCACGTAGATGGTCTGGTGGGTCATGGTCTCAAATTCCTCGAACCGCAGCGGGCGGTTATCTAACGCTGCTTCCAGGCGGAACCCGTAGTGGACCAGATTGGTCTTGCGCGACTGGTCGCCGCCATACATGGCCCGGATCTGTGGCACGGTCACGTGGCTCTCGTCAATGATAGTAAGGAAGTCGTCGGGGAAGTAGTCCAGCAGGCAGAATGGCCTCATGCCCGGTCTCCTGCCGTCAAAATACCGGCTATAATTCTCAATTCCAGAGCAATAACCCACCTCTCTCATCATCTCCATGTCATAGGTCACGCGCTCGTTCAACCGCTTGGCCTCGGCAAAGCGGTTCTCGCGGGCAAAGGCAGCGACCTGGTTCTCGCGGTCCAGGTCAATCTGTCCCATGGCGGCACGCATGCGCTCCTTGGTGGTGACAAAGATGTTGGCTGGGAAAATTTTGAAGCCCTCGACGTCCTCGGTGGGCATCTGGGTCTCGCTGTTGAGAATTTGGATGCGCTCGATCTCGTTGCCCCAGAAGATGACTCTCAACATGATATCCTCGTCGCTAAGGAACACGTCAACGGTGTCCCCCTTGACGCGGAAGGTGCCCATCCTCAAGTCGGCATCGCTGCGCGAGTACAGGGCGTCCACCAGGCGGTGCAGCAGTTCGTCTCGACCGATTTGGTCGCCCACCTTGAGTTCGATGGCGTTGGCAGTGATATCCTCGGGGTTGCCCATACCATACAGGCACGACACACTCGACACCACCACGATGTCGCGGCGGCCGCTCAGCAGCGCGGTCACTGTGGCAAGCCTCAAGCGCTCGATCTCATCGTTGATGGCGAGGTCCTTCTCGATATACTTGTCGGTAGATGGGATATAGGCCTCGGGCTGATAATAGTCATAATAGGAAACGAAGTAGTGGACCGCATTCTCGGGAAAGAAACTCTTGAATTCGGCATACAGCTGTGCTGCCAGGGTCTTGTTGTGGGACAACACCAGGGTGGGACGCCCGGTACGGGCAATCACGTTCGCCATAGTGAACGTTTTGCCCGAGCCTGTTACGCCCAGCAGTGTCTGATAGGGTACACCGTCATTCACGCCGCCAGCCAGCTCGGCAATTGCCTGTGGCTGGTCTCCTGTCGGCTCATACTCGCTATGCAGTCTATACTCCATTGTTTAATTCATTTACTCCAAACCACAAAGATACAAAAAACTTTTCAGTTCTCGGTTTTCGGTCGTCACTATTTTGCCGCCATGACGAGATTTAATGGAACGCCACCCGCTTTGTTGGTTGCGGGTGGCGCATCATGTCATCCTGTTGCAAGCCTGTGTCTTGCATGAGAAGATTAGAATTGGCGGGCAGCGGCCAGCATCACCTCACTTAGGGTGGGATGGCCGTGGATACTGCGGGCCAGCAGGTCAACGGTGGCACCGGCATTCATGGCGGTGACCACTTCCTGGATGAGGTCGGCAGCGTGTGCGCCACAGATGTGGCAACCCACAATCTGGCGAGTTCCGTTATCGACAATCATCTTCAACAGACCGTCGGTCTCGTTCATGGCGACTGCCTTGCCGTTGCTGCGGAAGAATGATTTCTTCACCGTCACGTCAAGTCCCTTCTCGGCACATTGCTCCTCGGTGAGGCCCACCATGGCCAACTCGGGCACGGTAAACACGGCACTGGGGACGATGTCGAGCTTGATGTCATCGGCTTTACCCATGATGGCGTGCAGGGCACGCTGACCCTGGGCACTGGCGGCGTGGGCAAGCATCATGCGGCCATTCACGTCACCGATGGCATACACGCCCTTGACGTTGGTCATCATGTTGTCGTCCACCTCGATGCCACGACGGCCCACGGTAACGCCCACGGCGTCAAGTCCCTGAGGCAGAACGGGCTGGCGTCCAACAGACATCAGCACCTTCTCGCATGTCACGCTCTGGGGCTTACCCTTGAGCTCATAGGTCACGGTCATGCCGTCCTCGCCCTGGCTGATGCCATTAACTGCGGCACTGGTGATGATCTTGATGCCTCGCTTGCTCAGGACGGTCTTCAGGCGCTTGGCCACGTCTTTGTCAAACGGAGGCAGGATTTCCTTGCAGTACTCGATGACGGTCACTTCGACGCCAAACGTGCTGAATACGGCGGCAAACTCCATGCCGATAACGCCACCGCCCACGATGCACAGGCTCTTGGGCAGCGTTTCCATCGCCAGGATGTCATCGCTGGTCATGGCCAGGTCTGCACCCTCGATGGGCAGGCCGCGCGGAGCCGAGCCGGTAGCGATGATGATGTTCTTGGCACTGTATTCCTCGCCGTTTACGATGACGGTGTTAGCGTCTTTCAGGACGGCTTCTCCCTTGATGGCGGTGATGCCGGGTGAGCCCATGAGCATTTCCACGCCCTCGCGCAACTGCTTGACAACAGCCTCCTTGCGCTCAAACACGGGTGCGTAGTCAAATTCCATTTCACCGGTCTTTACACCCCACACCTCGCTCTCGCGCATCAGGTTGATGACCTCGGCATTGCGGCACAGGGCCTTGGTGGGTATGCAACCGCGGTTCAGGCAGGTTCCTCCCATCTGGTCGCGCTCGACGATGGCAACGGTCAGGCCGTGAGCGGCAGCATCGGCAGCGGTCTCATAACCGCCAGGGCCGGCACCTATAATAATAATGTCAAACATATTATCGGTTGAATAGATTACAATGATTGAGTTTAACAAATCCTCACGCTAAGGCGCAAAGTCGCTAAGAATAAGATACAATTAAAACTTAGCGTCTTAGCGACTTAGCGTGAGTGATTTCTGTAGTAGTGTCCGTTTTACTGGTTGTCAGCAACAAGCTCGCGCCAGGTCACGATGGGGTGCAAGGCGGCCTGGGTGTCGTCGAGACGACGAACGGGCGTGTTGTGCGGTGCGGTCTTCACCATCTCGGGATCGTCCTTAGCCTCCTGGGCAATCACGCGCATGATGCGGATGAACTCGTCCAGGGTCTGCTTGCTCTCGTTCTCGGTGGGCTCTACCATGAGGGCCTCGTGGAACAGCAAGGGGAAGTAGATCGTGGGAGCATGGAAACCGTAGTCCAGCAGACGCTTAGCCACGTCGAGCGTGGTTACACCAGTGGACTTGTCCTTCAGACCGTCATAGACGAACTCGTGCTTGCACACGCCGCCAATGGGCAGCTCATAGACGTCCTTCAACGACTCCTTGATGTAGTTGGCGTTGAGGGTTGCCAGCGGGCCGACCCACTTGAGCTGGTCACGGCCCAGGGTCAGGATATAGGCGAGGGCGCGCATCATCACGCCGAAGTTGCCCAGGTGACCGCTGATGCTGCCGATGGACTTGTCGCTGCACTCCAGCTTGAAGTAGTCGTAATCCTCTTCCTCGACTCTCACGACACGGGGGTTGGGGAGCAGATGCTCCAGACCGGCGCGTACGCCGACGGGACCACTACCGGGGCCACCGCCACCGTGAGGTGTGGAGAAGGTCTTGTGCAGATTGATGTGCATGATATCAAAGCCGATGTCACCGGGACGCACCTTTCCCAGCATGGGGTTGAGGTTGGCGCCGTCATAGTACATCAGGCCACCGCAATCGTGAACCGCCTTGGCGATTTCGCCGATATTGTGCTCAAAGATACCCAGCGTGTTGGGGTTGGTCATCATCATGCCGGCGATGGTGTCGTCCAGCAGGGGACGCAGGTCGTCCACATCGACGGTGCCGTCGGGACGGCTCTTAACAACCACCACGTCCATGCCGCAAACGGCCGAGCTGGCGGGGTTGGTGCCGTGGGCACTGTCGGGGATAATCACCTTGGTGCGCTTCATGTCGCCACGCTCCATGTGGTAACCGCGCATAATCATCAGACCCGTCAACTCACCGTGAGCACCTGCATAGGGGTTCAGGGTGAACTCGCTCAGGCCCGAAATCTCGGCGAGGCTGGTCTGCAGGAAGTAGTAAACAGCGAGGGCGCCCTGGGTGGTCTCGGGGTTCTGCAGCGGGTGCAGGCCCGTGAACTCGCGGTGGGCAGCGATTTCCTCGTTGATTTTGGGATTATACTTCATCGTGCAGGAACCCAGGGGGTAGAAGCCCGTGTCCACGCCGAAGTTGTTGTTGCTCATGTTGGTGTAGTGGCGCACGACGCTCAACTCGTCAACCTCGGGCAGCAAGGGTGCGTTTTCACGCATCAAGCCCTTGGGCAGGTCGCTCATCTTGTACTCGTCACACCTGTTCTCGGGCAGGGAATAACCCTGACGGCCATTCTGAGACAACTCAAATATGAGTTTACCGTAAAATGTGTTATTCATATCTTACTTGCCCTCCTTTTCTTCGTTAAAGGTTACACATGCGTCAACAAGGTCGTCACAATCCTCGCGGCTGTAGGTCTCGGTCACTGCCAGCAACAGGGTGTCGTCGGCAATCTTGAGACCGCACTGCAAGTACTCCTCATTGCAGTACTCCTGCAGTTCGTCGATGTTGAGTTTGGTCTTGACAGCAAACTCGTTGAGGAAGGGCTTGTCAGGATAAGCCATCTCAAACAGGCCGGTCTTGACCAGACTGTCGGCCAGGTAGTGGGCATTGCTGTAGCTGATGGAGTTGACCTCCTTCAGACCCTTGGCACCCATCAGGCCCATGTAGATGGTCACGTAGAGCGCCATCAGGCTCTGGTTGGAGCAGATGTTGCTGGTGGCCTTCTCGCGGCGGATGTGCTGCTCGCGGGCTTGCAGGGTGAGGACAAAGGCGCGCTTGCCGTCGGCATCCTTGGTGGCACCAACGATGCGGCCCGGCATCTTGCGGATCAGTTTCTTGGTTGTGCACAGGAATCCCACGTAGGGACCGCCATAGTTCAGGGGGATACCCAGGCTCTGGCCGTCACCCACTGCGATATCGGCACCCCACTCGGCGGGCGTCTTGACAACGCTCAGTGCGGTGGCAACGCAGTGCATGATGAGCAGTGCCTTGTGCTCGTGGCACATCTCGGCAACGCCGGTGTAGTCCTCGAGGATACCATAGAAGTTGGGCGTGGCAACGATAACGCCAGCCACATCGTCCTTCTCGAGTTCAACCTTGAGGGCGTCATGATCCATCACGCCACCCTTGGCGGGAATCATGTCAATCTGGATGCCCTGGTACTTGGCGTAGGTCTTAACGACACGCAGCACATAGGGGGAGATGGTCTCGCTCACCAGGACGCGTTTGCGCTTCTTGGCGTTGGAGACAGCCATCATCATGGCCTCGGCAGTGGCGGTCGTGCCGTCATACATCGAGGCGTTAGATACCTCCATACAGGTCAACTCGGCCATCATGCTCTGGTACTCAAAGATATATTGCAACGTACCCTGAGAAATCTCAGCCTGATAGGGGGTATAGGCGGTAAGGAACTCGCTGCGCTTCAGGATATCTTGAACGACGGCGGGGCTGTAGTGGTCATAGTAACCGGCACCCAGGAAGGTGCGCATGGTGATGTTGCCCATGCCCAGGTCGTCAAAGAAGCGGCGCACTTCAATCTCGCTCATCGACTCGGGAAGCTCATACTCCTTCTTGAGCTGGAGTTCCTGAGGCACGTCCTGGTAGAGGTCGTCCATCGATTTGACTCCAGCCGTGCTCAGCATGGCCTTCATCTCTTCGTCGGTGTGCGGAAAAAATTTATAACTCATTATCTATTAGTTTACAGTTGTCGGTTATTTATAATAACTTCTAACTAACTCCTAACTTCTAACTTATAACTCCTAACTCTGAATTACTCGCCGATCATGTCCTTGTAGGCAGCGGCATCCATCAGGCTGTCGAGCTCGCTCTTATCGCTCAGCTCAACCTTGATGATCCAGTTCTCAAAGGCATCCTTGTTGATCAGGCCGGGCTCGTCCTCGAGGGCTTCGTTCACCTCGACAACGGTACCGCTGACGGGAGACATCAGGTCGCTGGCAGCCTTAACGCTCTCTACTGCGCCAAAGTCCTCACCTGCGGTTACCTCGTCGTCAACCTCGGGCATGTCAACATAAACCACGTTACCCAACTCGTGCTGTGCATAGTCGGTGATACCAATGAAACCGAAGTCGCCTTCTACCTTTACATACTCATGTGACTCGCTGTAATAGAGTCCGTCAATAATCTTACTCATTGTGTTATAAAAAATTAATTAGTTAATATTTTTGTTCTTTGGATAATTCTACTTGTTTGGTCGAGGTTAAAGTCACTAAACTTTAAACTCTAAACTCGATTTTTGTTTCCAGAAATCGATTACTTCTTGTAATTGGGAGTATAGAAGCGTTTCTTCACTACGGTAGCGGGGAACACTTTCTTGCGGATGCGCACGCTCAGCGTGTTGCCCAGGGCGCCAACGGCGCGGTCAACCAGTGCAAATGCAACGCTCTTGTCCAGCGAGATGCTGTGATAGCCGGTGGTGATGTAACCCACTACATTCTCGCCGTCAAGTACCTCATAGCCATGGCGGGGAATTGCCTTGCCTTCGAGCTCCAGGCCCACCAATTTCTTGGGAGTGCCTTCGGCTTTCTGCTGGGCGCAGGCGTCGCGGCCGATAAAGCCACCTTCCTTATCGAGCTTCACGAACATGCCGAAGGTTGCGGCGATGGGTGAAATCTCGGGGGTCAGCTCGTCGCCATACAGGGGCAGACCAGCCTCAAAGCGCAGGGTATCGCGGCAACCCAGGCCACAGGGCTGTACGCCGGCATCCATGAGCATGTCCCACATCTTGCAGATGATAGCGGGATCGGCATATACCTCAAAGCCGTCCTCGCCAGTGTAACCGGTGCGGCTCACGATGATGGTCTTGCCGTCATATTCCAGCTTCTTGAAGGTGTAGAACGTCAGGTCGGTGGTGTCGATTTTCAGCACTTCACCCATGGTCTTCTCGGCATCGGGACCCTGAACAGCGATCTGGCCGTAGAGTGCACTCTGGTGGTCAACCTTCACGTCAAAGTCCTTGGCCTGCTCCATGATCCAAGCCACGTCCTTGTCGATGTTGGCAGCATTAATCACGAGGAAGAAGTCGTTATCGTCAACACGGTAAACCAGCAAGTCGTCAACGGTACCACCGTCGGGGTACAGCATCATGCCGTACAGGATCTGACCGGCCTTGATGGTGTTGATGTCATTGGTGAAGATGTAGTTGGTGAACTTGGCGGCATCGGGACCGGTGATTTCCACCTCACCCATGTGAGACACGTCAAATACACCCACCTTGTGGCGAACAGCATTGTGCTCAGTGGTGATATCTACATACTGGATGGGCATGTCATAACCTGCAAAGGGAGACATGAGAGCGCCTTGCGCAACGTGCCTGTCATGCAGACAGGTAACTTTGATTTCTTCAGTCACGGTTTTAATGGTTGTTAAATTGGTTAATATTTTAAGTTCTAAGTCTTTACACTAATGTTAATATCGCTAACTGGCGACAGTCAATAGCTGTATTAACTGTTCGTTTGTTAGATTCAGTATCCATTGGCCTGCCTGGCAGCCATCGAGGGCGGCTCGCAGATCATCGGCTTTGGGTTCAGTACCGCGCAGCTTGTCGAGCAGTGTCTGGCGCATATCATCGCACAGCGGCAGGAAATCTCCCGTCAAGTGCAGGTCGTGGATAACGCCTCCCTTGAGTTCCAGGTTGACGTGGATGCTGCCCACTCCCTCGATGCGTCCGCCCTGGGTCACCTCACAGCGCGGGTCGTTGCCCCACAGGAATTTTGGCTCCAGGTAGGGTAGGGTGAGCCGTTCGATTTCGGCCACATCGTCAGCGCCCAGTTGTATCTCGCCGTCACACAGCGTCTGGCGCACGTGCTGCTTGAAGGCCTCGATGTCCATCGACAGGTGCTCGCTCAGCGTCGTGATATGGCTGCGCACCGAATCGACCCCCTTGCTCGTCAACTTCTCGCGTGACGGTGTGATGGCATTCAGCATGTGTTCCATATTGGTGCCATATAGCATCGTGCCATGGACGATACTGCGGCCCGGGATGTGGTAGAACGCGTTACCGCTCACCTTGCGGCCGTCAATCATCACGTCGTTGCGGTCGCTCGAGGTCGCATTCAGTCCCAAGCCGCGCAACATCGCTGCCACAGCGCTCGTGTAGGAGCTGAAGGTCGTCTGCACCTCATCGCTGCGGGTGATGTAGCTGAACATGATGTTATCCCTGTCGGCATACACACAGCCGCCACCGCTACGGCGACGATAGAACGCAATCCCGTTATCGTGGCAGTAATCCACGTTTACTTCATTAGAAATCAACTGGTTGCGACCGAATATCACTGTCGGTTCCACCTGCCACATGAAGAAGATGTCATCCTCTCCAATGATGCGAGCGGCATACTCCTCCATTGCAAGGTAGAATGGAAGAATGCGCGTCGTGTTGTCAGGCAGACTCAGGTATTTCATCATGTCTTTATAAACTTCCCACAAAAGTAAGCCAAATTCCTCACATTATAAAATAATAACTCAAAATAATTATTAAAACTCCGTTTTTACGCAACGACGGCCATCCCCTCAACAGGAATGGCCGTCTTGTTATTGTTGTCACGGCTTTCGTCAGTGTCCCGAGTTCCGCGGCTATGTGGGGACCTTTCGTCAGTGTCCCGAGTTCCGCGGCTATGTGGGGACCTTTCGTCAGTGTCCCGAGTTCCGCGGCTATGTGGGGACCTCTCGTCAGTGTCCCGTGGGTCGCGGCTATGCCGCGGTAGTCCCATCAATAGCACTTGATGCGGTACATGAAGCCAAGCTCCACGCGGTTGGTGTTGTAATCCTTCAAGCCGCATGCCTTGTTGAAGTCATACTTGTGGCCCAGATAGGCGAGGAACACGCGGAAGTCGAGTTTCTTGGGCATCGGCCAGTACTCGATGCTGCCCAGATAGCCGATTGACTTGCGGTAATTGTGCAGGTCGTCGATCTTGGCGATACTCGTGGTTTCGTAGGTCCCCTTGAGCATGAGGTTCCACTTGGGGGCAAATTGCCAGTTCATCTTGGCAATAAAAGTATGGCTGTGCACCTTGCCCAGGTGGGTCGAGCCGGGGGCAATCATGTCATGCAAGTCGGTCGTGGCATAGTGCAGGCGGTCCACGTCATCCCATTCGCCGAAGTAGTCGAAGTATAACTGGTAATTCGGCAGGTTCAGCCTTTGGCCCAGGGTAATCATGCGGGAATACTTGTGCTTGGCTTGGGTTTGGATGCCCCATGCCCAGCGGGCCTGCAGTCGGTCCTGCAGGAAGTTGCCGTTCCAGTTCACGATGTAGGTGAACGGGGCGCGGCTGCGGCTCAGCTTCTCGGGCTTCATCAGGTCGCTGGTGACGATCTGCGGGTCATCTCCCAGGTCCTCGGTGAACGAGCCGTTGTAGCTGTTGGTCATCTGGACAGCGATTTCCTGGGTGGGCACGGGATGGTAGCTCACCATCGCACCGGCCATGAAGATGTCCATCATGTCGATCAGGTCACTGTAGCGGTAGATTTCCATGGGATTCTGGTCATACTCAAATCCGCCCCATATCTGGCACAGCTTACCGGCGGCGATTTCGACCTTGCTGCTAGGACGATAGCCCACCATCATGATGTCGGTCGCCTTGGCAAAGCGGTCCAGCCCCTTGGCGGTCTGGTTGCTGTTGAAGCGGTGGCGTATGCGGTAGAACACCTTGGGAGTGATGTCGCCCTTGATATCGAGGCGCAGGTCACGGCACATGAATTTGCTGTCCCACTCCCCATGCTCAGCATCCTCGGCAACCAGGCTCGATGCAAAGTTGATGTAGAAGTTGAATGCGTCGGTTTTTTTCTCGAGGTGAAAGATGCGCTCGGCAAGTGACTCGGTTTCATTGTTCTCGTCACCACCCATGCGGGTATTGTTGCCTTGTGCCATAGCGTTGATACCCAGTAGCGTGGCGCATAGGGTAAACAGCATCAGTTTTCGTGTCATTGCTATTATCGTGTTATGGTTTTCAAAATTGGCTGCAAAAGTACAAAATTTCTTCAACAAGAGTGTGAAAACTACCTTTTTTTGTGTTGCTTCTCAAAAAAAATCCCTATATTTGCGCTTTGAATAATTGTGTTAGGAAATATCATATTAATTTTAATCATTAGCGTTATGTTAAAACATTCTCTACTCTTAATAATGGCATCGCTAACCCTGGTCGGCCATGCCCAGCTAAATAACCAAAATGTTGCCGTTCTGCCAGCACGGCCTCAGTCAATAACCCGTCCCAGTTGCCAGGCCCAAGAAATGAAAATGCGCGATCCTGGACAACTGCCTCCTGCGCGGGCCAAAAGATCGGGAGATGTGAAGCCCTTTTACTGCCGTCCCGCTGGAGCGTTTTCTGGATGCCTTGTAGTTGAAGATGGAGCATACGCGGGTATGTATAATGCTCCTTATATCTTTGTAAAGCCTTATGTGGAATATACTTTCCCCGTCATTGCCCCTGGCTTTAGCGAGTCTGAAGAATTCTGGTGGTCTTATGAATTCTATAATGATGATGGTGAGCTGGAAACTAATGAAAAGATAACCAGAGATTTGAAAGTGGAATATGGTATTGAGTTAGTCGATGCCCCCATACTCATGAATTGCTTCCAATACCCTTATTATATCCCGCCGACTTCAGGTACGGTCCACGACCTCCAGTATGGTAAAGTCCTCTCGCTCCCCAACACGATGGATTATTGGCAAATGGATATCCTCAAGTCCAGCAAGACTTTCTGCTACGGTGGTCGCAATAATAATAACCAGAGTTACCCCATGATTTATTACAGTGGCCTTGAACCGTTCGGTTCGAATGAATATGGCTGGTGGTTCGGCAAGAATGGTTGTCACTGGCTCCCTAAGCCTTCCTTTGTTATAGATGGTATTGCTCAGGCATTTGAAAAGCCGACGGCGCCTTATCTGCTCAATCAGGTAGTTGTGGACTGTGCCATCCTCGAGGTCACAGGTCAAGTCGACATGACCTGTAAGGTTTATAAAATCGATGAGATTCCCCCTTATCAGGATGACGGTTATGTTGTGTTGCCCGATGAGCCCGGTGAACTCATCGCCAAGGGTCGCGCGACCGTGACACCCGAGACAGCATACGATACTGGTAACCTCATTTTCTTCACTCTCTATGGTGAGGAGGATGGCCTGGAATATGACATCACCCCGACGATTGACTGTGCTATTCTTGTGGTTATTGATGGTTATAACGACCCCGGAATGGAAAACTTGAAAGATTTCTCCGCATTGATTGGTTCCAATATTGAGGATGACGAGGGATACGGTGAATTGGCTTACCTTAAGTACGCTGCCGTTGATGAAGATGGCAACATCGGTGATTATGTGTGGGCTGGCCTGAACAACTTTTTCAGGTCTGGTGAAATGAAGACGGGTTTGTCCATCTTCCTGAGCACCGAGAATCCTTATCTTACGTTCAATTACAATGCTGAGGACGGTGAGTACCACTTCCCCGACGAGGGTGGCCTCATGACAAAGTGGTTTGGTGCCGACCATCTTACCGCAAGTATCGAGTTCTGGTCATGGACGCCCAGTGCCGATGATGGTTGGGTTTTATCCTGCGACGGTGACGAAGTGCCCGATTGGTTGAGCATCGAGTTGATCGATGATATAAAGGAGGGGGAATTCTCAGGTCTTGTGACCGCCAAGGTGGTGGCTGAGCCTCTGCCAGAAGATGTTACATATCGCGAGGCAATCGTTCGCTTTGCGTTCCCTGGTGCTTACTTGGATTATAAGTTCATGCAGGGTGACAACGGAGGTTGGATAATTCCGCCATTTCCGGATGGGCCTAACATTAGCGATGTGAACAGAGTGATAGGAATCATTCTCGGAGATCCTGTTGATGATGAAGAGATGCGCAAATATGACATTAACATGGACGGAGAAATTAACATTGCGGATGTTAACTCACTGATTGAAATCATCCTAACCTTATAATTTACAGCCGATGATGAAAAACAAGCGCCTTCTCTTTTGAGGGGGCGCTTTGTTGTATTTGGAATATATGATGGCTGGCGGCAAGGCGGTGTTATCAAAAAATTTTATAACTTTGCAACTTGATAACTAAATCATAAAGAGATAAAATGCCTAACAACAGCAGAGAGAAAAAACTGGAGGCCTTCGGACGGCTGCTCGACATCCTGGACGAGCTGCGTGTGAAGTGCCCGTGGGACCGTAAACAGACCAACGAAAGTCTGCGCCCCAACACCATCGAGGAAACCATGGAGCTTGCTGATGCCATCATGGCTGATGATGATGAGACAATCCGCAAGGAATTGGGCGACGTGCTTCTGCACATTGTCTTTTATGCCAAGATCGGTGACGAGAAGGGCAAGTTTGACATTGCAGACGTGTGTGACGCGTTGTGTGAGAAGTTGGTGTTCCGTCATCCCCATGTTTTTGGCGAGGAGAAGGCCGACACCGCTGCCCAGGTCCTCCAGAATTGGGAAGTTCTCAAGATGAAGGAGAAGGGTGGTAACAAGATGGTGCTCAGCGGTGTGCCTCGCAGTCTTCCGTCGCTCATCAAGGCCGAACGTGTCCAGGAAAAAGCCGCCAATGTGGGCTTTGACTGGCAGCAGAAGGAAGATGTCTGGGACAAGGTGCGCGAGGAATTCAATGAGGTGGAGGCTGAGTTGAAGGGGAACAGCGAGGTGGACCGTGAAAAGGAATTCGGTGACCTGTTCTTCTCGCTGATTAATGCAGCAAGGCTTTATGACGTGCGTCCCGATAATGCCCTCGAGCGTACCAACCGCAAGTTCATCGCCCGCTTCAACTATATCGAGCAGAAGGCGGGTGAGCAAGGCCGTCACGTCAATGAGCTGTCATTGGCCGAGATGGACGAACTTTGGAATGAAGCCAAATCCCAGAAACTCGGTGAATAAATGCACATAATCTAAAGTAATACTTAAAATAGATATAGCATCATAACTATTAACTATTATCTATTAACTATTAACTAAAAAAAATGAAGGTTTGCGTTACTGAGAAACCCAGTGTGGCACGTGACATTGCCCGATTGCTCGGTGCCAACGACAGGCACGATGGCTACTTCGAGGGCAATGGCTATCAGGTGACATGGACCTTTGGCCACCTGTGCGAGCTCAAGGAGCCCAACGACTATACCGATCAGTGGAAATGGTGGAGTCTTGGTCAGTTGCCTATGATTCCTCAACGATTTGGCATTAAGCTAAAAGACGATGAAGGTATAAAGAAACAGTTTAATGTTATAAAGGGCCTGATTGCTGCCGCCGACGAGGTCATTAATTGCGGTGATGCCGGCCAGGAGGGTGAACTTATTCAGCGCTGGGTATATCAGAAGGCTGAGTGCTCCAAGCCGGTCAAGCGCCTGTGGATTTCCTCGCTGACCGATGAGAGTATCCGCAAGGGATTCCAGGAGCTGAAAGATTCCAAAGACTTTGACAATCTGTACTATGCTGGCTTGTCGCGCGCCATCGGTGACTGGATTTTGGGCATGAACGCCACACGGCTCTATACCTTAAAGTACTCGCGCTCGCGCGACGTGCTCTCGGTGGGGCGCGTGCAGACGCCCACGCTCGCCATGATTGTCGCTCGCCAGCGCGAGATCGATAATTTTGTCCCCGAGAACTATTGGGAACTCAAGACCAAGTATCGCGGTGTGACTTTCAATAGCACGCGCGGAAGGTTCAAGACCGAGGGCGAAGCCAATGATATTGTAGAGCAGATCAGGCAGTTACCGCTGACGGTGACCTCGGTCGAGACCAAGAAAGGCCGTGAGGCGCCGCCCCGCTTGTTCGACCTGACGAGCCTGCAGGTGGAGTGCAATAAGAAGTTCGGCATGTCGGCCGATGATGCCCTCAGGATCATCCAGTCGCTTTATGAAAAGAAGGCAACGACCTATCCGCGTGTGGATACGACCTACTTGAGTGACGATATCTATCCCCAAGTTCTTGGCATCCTGCAGGCGATGGTGCCTTACTCCAACCTCACTGCTCCCTTGCTGGCGCTGAACAAGTTACCCAAGAGCAAGAAGGTTTTTGACAACAGCAAGGTGACTGACCACCATGCCATTATCCCTACCAACGTCAACCCTGCCACCGTGGCGATGACGCCCGAGGAGAAGCGCGTCTATCACCTGATTGCCGTCCGCTTTATCGCCGCGTTTTATCCTGACTGTGAGTTCAATACCACCACAGTCATGGCCCAAGTGGGCGAGTATGGCTTCAAGGCTACTGGCAAGGAAATCCTTAAACCCGGCTGGCGTGACCTTTACAACAAGCCTGGTGACAAAAACACCGAGGACGATGGCAAGGATAAGGCTGATGATGAGGACAATGGCGTGATGCCGCACTTCGAGAAAGGGGAGAGCGGACCCCATGAGCCGTCGGTACTCAAGCGCACCACCCAGCCGCCCAAGCCTTACACCGAGGGAACCCTGCTGCGCGCGATGGAAACCGCGGGCAAGACCGTCGATGACGAGGAACTGCGAGACGCGATGAAGGAGAACGGCATCGGACGCCCGTCGACACGTGCGGCCATCATCGAGACACTGTTCAAGCGCCGCTATATCCGCAAGGAGCGCAAGAGCCTCTCCCCAACGATGGCAGGTATCCAGCTTATCGATACAATACATGAACCATTGCTCAAGAGTGCATCACTTACAGGCTTGTGGGAAAAGAAATTACGCGAAATAGAACGTGGAGAATACAGTGCTGCTCAATTCATTGCCGAACTCAAGCAGATGATAGGTGAGATTGTGCTCAACGTCTTGCGTGACAATACTGGTGGCAGCATCGCCGTCGAGCAGGGCAAGCCGGCCAAGCCCAAGTCGCCAACAGCAGCGGGTGGGGAAGAAAAGCCCAAGAAGCCACGGGCTCCCCGCATCAAGAGCATTGAGGAAATCCCGTGTCCGGTCTGCGGCAGGGGCCATCTGCTCAAGGGGCATAATGCCTATGGCTGCAGCGAGTACAGGAACGGTTGCCACACCTTGCTGCCGTTCACCGAGTATCCTGCCGATCTGACGCCCGCCAAGTTGGCCCGTCTGGTGAAAAAGAATTTCAAAATAACCAAATAAAGTATATATAAATAAATGAGTGAAACGTTCCAATACTTGCTGGCAGGCTTGATTGTCGCCTTTGCCGTGTATGCTGTGGTGCGCACAATTGTGATGACAATTAAGGATCAACGCACAGTGCTAACTGCCTGTACTGGTTGCAAGTTACATGACATTTGCCAGAAGCCTGAGAAAAATTCCGCAAAAAAATGTGCCGATAAAGTTGCACAGGTCAAAAAGTCGCAGTAATTTTGCACCGCTAAACACAAAGGGTCGCTTGGATGAGTGGTTTAGTCATCGGTCTGCAAAACCGGGCACAGCGGTTCGAATCCGCTAGCGACCTCCACAGTAGAATCGTCAATCGGTATCCGGTTGGCGATTTTCTTTATGTTATAACCTATTATTATTGTAATATATTGAAAAATAGATTACTATGGCTAATGTCTTAATGTAATACTTGATAAAACACACTTTTGGCGCCCATTTCTGTACTTTTTGGCTCATTTTTCCCTGCCTGGAAGAGGTGTATGGAAAAGTCCCCGTTAAATAACATTAATAACGATTAAAATTGATGAATTTTGGTGATAGGTTATTGGAATTGTGAGGCAAAATAACTACTTTTGTGCACCATAAATTTGGGTATAAAGGGCTCTGGTGGCATCCTATAGAGGCGGCTTGTTAAAAATCGGAGTTATAATTAACTGAATCCCAAATAGATGCCCTTTTCTCCACAAGCTCATTGCTGCGTTGCATTGAGCCCCTATCATTGCACACAAAAAAGAATAACATAAATGATAAGTAAATGGAATTACTTACCTCTAACATCCGACGAACGCATTGCCCAGGAGCAGTTGGCGGCCCAGTTCCCCAATTGCCCCTCCATCGCTCGGCTGTTGGTGCTCAGGGGCTTGAAAGACGCGGATGCCGTCCACGACTTCCTCTACCCCTCACTCCAGCATCTGCACGACCCGTTCTTGATGAAGAACATGGACAAGGCTGTGGCAAGGCTGAACAAGGCGTTAGGGGCCAAAGAGAAGATCATGGTGTACGGGGACTACGACGTGGATGGTACCACGGCCGTAGCGCTCGTCTATAAGTATCTTCAGAACATTTACTCCAATCTGGTGTACTATATCCCGACACGTGATGACGACGGGTATGGTATCTCGTTGCAAAGCATTGATTATGCTGAGCAGATTGGGGTGAAATTAATCATCGTGCTCGACTGTGGCATCAAGGCAGTCGAGGAGATTGCCTATGCTAAGCAGAAGGGCATCGATTTCATCGTGTGTGACCACCATGTCCCCGACGATGAGTTGCCCGATGCTGCGGCAATCCTTAATCCCAAACTGGTTGACGATACCTATCCCTTCAAGGGCTTGTCGGGTTGTGGTGTGGGCTTCAAGTTCATGCAGGCCTTCTCTAAGAGTAACGGCCTGGGTACCATGTACAACCTGGAGGCCATGCTCGACCTTGTGGCCGTGAGCATTGCCGCCGACATTGTGCCGTTGACGGGCGAGAACCGTGTCATGATGTTCTACGGCCTGCGCCGCTTGAATAACAACCCGAATGTCGGCCTGCGCAGCATCATCCGCACTTGTGGCCTGCAGCGTCATGAGCTGACCATCAACGATATCATTTTCAAGATCGGACCCCGCATCAACGCATCGGGACGCATGGAGTCCGGCCAGGAGTCGGTCGAGTTGTTAGTGACCCGCAACAGCCAGGCTGCGATGGAGATTTCCAAGCGCATCGACAAGTATAATAGCAATCGCAAGGAGCTTGACAGTCAGGTGACTGTCGAGGCCAACGAGATTATCGACCGTCATGCCCAGGTGCTCGATGGCAAGAAACCTATAGTCATCTATGACCGCAACTGGCACAAGGGTGTCATCGGCATTGTGGCAGCCCGTCTGGCGGAGCTTTACTTCCGCCCCTCGGTGGTGCTTACCTATTATGCCGACGGCATTGCCACGGGTTCGTCCCGCTCGGTGCGCGGTTTTGACGTTTATACGGCCATCAAGTCGTGCCGTGACCTGCTGGAGACCTTCGGCGGTCACACCAATGCTGTGGGCTTGTCGATCAAGGAGGAAAACATCCCCGAGTTCCGTCGCCGCCTCACCGAGTATGTCGAGGAGCACATCCAGGACGAGCAGGTGACTCCCGCCATGGATATCGACTGCGAACTCAAGCTGCCCGAGATCAACGGCGCCTTCCTGCGTTACCTGCGCATGCTCAACCCCTATGGTCCCGGCAACAGCAAGCCGCTGTTTGTCACCCGCAAGCTCTATGACCAGGGCACGAGCAAGGTGGTCGGCAAGAAGTCGGAGCACATCAAGCTCGACCTCGTCGACGAGGATGGCAACAAGGTGTTTAACGCCATTGCCTTCGGTATGGCGGGTTACAACGATGCCCTTAAGGCTGGAAAGCCAGTGGACATCTGCTACACGATCGAGGAGACTCGTCATCGCATGAGCACTATGGTGCAACTTATGGTCAAGGCTATAAAACTGCACGATGATGCCGAGTCAACCCAAGCCGATTCTTGACGTACTCAAGAAATATTGGGGTTACGACGCCTTCAGGCCGCTGCAGCAGGAAATCATCGAATCGGTCCTCGCTGGCCGCGACACCCTGGGCCTGATGCCCACGGGTGGCGGTAAATCCATTACATTTCAGGTTCCCACAATGGCTATGGACGGCATGGCCCTTGTCGTCACGCCCATTATCTCGCTCATGAAGGATCAGGTGGACCGCCTGCGCTCGTTGCGCATCAAGGCGACCTACCTCTATGCCGGACTCACGCGTGCCGAGGTCAACAGGACCTATGACAAGTGCCTGTACGGCAACTACAAGTTCCTCTACGTGTCACCCGAGCGCTTGCAGTCCCAGGCGTTTATGGAACGCCTGCGCCAAATGCCCGTCTCGCTCATCGTTGTCGATGAGGCGCACTGCATCTCGCAATGGGGCTACGACTTCAGGCCGTCGTTCCAGCGTATCGCTCAGGTGCGCAAACTTTTCCCTCAGGTTCCCGTGCTGGCACTCACCGCTACTGCCACTCCCGTCGTGGTCGAGGATATCCAGCGTTGCCTTGCCTTCAAGCAGCCCAATGTGTTCTCGATGAGCTTTGCAAGGAGCAACTTGTCCTATGTTGTGCGTCCCACCGAGGAAAAAGTCACTGAACTCATCCACATCCTGCGCTCAGTGCCCGGTTCGGCCATCGTCTATGTGCGCTCTCGCAGGCGTACCAAGCAGATCTGTGACGAGATCAACCGTGCGGGCATCCATGCCGACTATTACCATGCTGGCCTATATGTCGAGGACAAGGAGGACAAGCAGAACAAGTGGACCAGTGACGAGTGCCGCGTCATGGTGGCGACCAACGCCTTTGGCATGGGCATCGATAAGCCCGATGTGCGCCTGGTTGTCCATGTCGATATCCCTAACTCGCTCGAGGAATACTATCAGGAGGCGGGTAGGGCAGGCCGTGATGGCAAGCGTTCCTATGCTGTGTTGCTGGTTAAGCACACCGACCAGCGCACCCTGCGCCGCCACATTACCGAGGCATTCCCCGACAAGGACTTCATCCGCAGCGTCTATGAGCGCGTGGGCAACTTCCTGGGCGTGAGCCTGGGCGAGGGCTATCAGCAGATGTATGACTTCAATTTCAACCTCTTCTGCCGCACGTTCGATTTGCCCGTCCTCCCAACCCATAATGCTCTGAAAATCCTTACTCAAGCCGGTTATATCGAGTTTGTGGAAGAGATTGAGACCCAGTCTCGTGTGATGATTCATGCCCGCAAGGACGAACTCTATGACTTGGACACGACCACTCCAGGTGCCGACCAGGTGCTGCAGGCCATCCTGCGCATCTACACGGGTCTTTTTGCCGACTACGTGTTCATCAACGAGGATGTCATTGCTTTCCGCACAGGTCTCGACCAGGAAACCATCTACAAGTCCCTGCTCGAACTCACCCGCATGCGCATCCTGCACTATGTGCCGCGCAAGCGTACACCTTATATTATATATACCACTTCGCGCGAGGAGCCCAAGCATGTGCTCATTCCCAAGACCGTCTATGAGGACCTGCGTGACCGCATGACCAGCCGCGTCGAGGCAACCATCAACTATGCTTATAGCGACACGGGTTGCCGCGAGCGCATGCTCCTAAGTTACTTCGGTGAGAACAAGGCCGACGAGTGTGGCCATTGCGACCTGTGCATAGACCGTCGCAAGCGTGGCGACCATGAGCCCGTCGATGTCCAGCAGGGCATCCTCTACATGGCAGGTCTGCGTCCCCGTCGCCTGGAAGAATTCCTGAACACACTGTCTTTCCCAAAGGACGAAATCCTGTCAACCCTCTCCTTCCTCGTTGATGAAGGCTTCATCGACCACCTCGACGACGACACCTACTACAAGCACTGAAATAACGCGAACCGCTATTTAAGATTACTGGCAGATTCTGGCAAGCGAGCAGGTCGTAGACCTGCACAAGGCCAGCGGCCTTGAATAGTGATAACCCCAGGGCGCATAGGCCGCAGGTCTATGTGGCCTGGGGAGTGGGGCCGAAAAGGAATGGGCCTCGTAGAGGACCACCCACTGCCATCATTTGTGGCCCGAGGTGTGTATATAGTCCCTGTTTAATTCAAGTCAAGGCTTTCAGCCTTGTGCAGACCTTTGGCCTGCTTATTCTACAACATAGATTCTATTACCGGGCAGCTAATGGCTAAAAAAACCGCTCCAATTTTTTCTCAAGTTAACTTATCTTACTTGATCACCTTAACGGCGTCGTGGCTGCCGTCGGTGTAGGTGGTCACGATGATGGTGAGACCGTTAGCCTCTCTCATCTCCTGACCCATGATGTTGTAGTAGCGTACGCTAGAAACAACCTTACCGTCAACCCCAATTTCGTCAACATCCGATGCCGTTTCAATCCAGGCAATCCATTCTTCGTCATCGAGTTGCGAAATAGTAAATGCATAGTATTTGCCTATAGGAACATTATAATAGTTATTACCAATAAATAGAGGGATGACATTTTTTAGAGTTACTGGTTCCAAGTTGTTTTCTGGACCATACCTGAAGCCATCAATAGAGAAGTTAAAGCAAGCATCTCCAACCTCACCTGTCTCATGGTTATAGTGACCACCATACGTGCCATAATCGACAGCAACAATAACACGATATGAACTATCTTCTTGACGTGTTAGTTTCTCCCACACTTCATTCCCGTTCTTGTCAATGAGCACTACCCAGTAGCCTGTATCATGAGTAGTGTCACGGGCTGGAACAGTTATTTCCAACATTGCGGGTTCGCTAGGTCTTTCACACAATCTCTTAGCTTGTGCGGTGAAGATGTAGGTCTGTTCTTCGTCTCCCCTTAAAAGGGTGTAAGGATTCTCAACCAGTTTGTCATCCAGGAACAATCTCACATCGCCTGCTCCTGTTGCTGTTATTATTGCTTCACCATCGGTAATATCGTAAGTGATGACGGGAGTTTCGGTATTACCAAATCCAATCATACACTGTGCGACATAGCAGTATTGTTGCTGAGTCTCGGGATTAGTAAATATGCCCAAATAATAATAGTTATCTGCATAGATAAAGAAATGGTTATCATTCTCAAATAATGGATTATCAGTTGGGTCTCCATAATTGACCTCAGCCATGTCTTCGGCTCCACCATAGTGCTTGCCATCGACCACAAAATAGAATGGAATCTTGGGATAGTTGCCTTGCCAGTTTTGGTAGTCGGCCAATGTGGTATCGGCGACGACAAAACAAGTTCGCATTTCAGGGTTGTTGATAATATCTGAGTCTAATTTGTACCAAACCTCCTGATTGTTCTTGTCAATAATCACCGCCCAGTAGCCGCTGGCGTGAGGATCATCATTTTGGGCGCTAATGCTCATTGTCAGTGCCATCAATATGGCTAAAAGTAAAAATCTTCTCATAATAAATATATTTAATGTGTTAATAATTTCTGGTCTTAGCTTGAAAAACAACGAGCCCTGTTGTAATAGTTATTGTGCAAAAATATGGAAAAATGCAATAAACACCAAGCATTGTAGCGAATTTTCTATTTTTTTTTTTTTTTTTTGATTCGAACCGCTCCAATTTTTTCTCAAGTTAACTTATCTTACTTGATCACCTTAACGGCGTCGTGGCTGCCGTCGGTGTAGGTGGTCACGATGATGGTGAGACCATTAGCCTCTCTCATCTCCTGACCCATGATGTTGTAGTAGCGTACGCTAGAAACAACCTTCTCAACGTCGCTCACGAGCTCCTGAACGTCGCCGGTACCCTTGGTCAGACGGTAAACAGCGATGTTGCCACCAGGATAGTACTGATAGATGGTCACACCCTTGCCATCAGCGTCAACCTCGGCATTCAGCCAGTTGGCCTGATATGTATTGGCGTTGGCAGTAACGGTCGAGGGAACTACTGCGATGGGCTCATCGGCGCCAGCCTCAGCGATAGCAAAACCATTCTGGTAGTCAGGCTTCTGGGGATAGATGTAGAACTCCTTGCCGTCCCAGATGAAGGGGAACATGCCGTTGCAGTTACCCTTTTCAGGAACGACAACGGTAGTGGCAACAAAGTTGTCACCATCGGCCATAAGCTTCAGGGGCTGAGCGTTACGGGTAACGTAAAGCAGAGCATCCTCACCATTGATGTCCTTGTAGTAGTTGATCACGGTCGAGCTGGTGGGAGTCAGGCCGTCACAGGGAGCTACGAAGCACTCGTCAACGTTTACCTCGCCACCGGCGATGGTCATAATAGAAACACCACTGTTGGTTGCACCGGTCAGGTAGATAACACCATCCTCCATCAGGTTGCCCTGGGGGAAGCCAATGAAGTCGCAACGACCCTCGATACCGCACTCAGCGGGAACGGTGTATTCCTTCATCTCGTTGGTCTCGGGGTTGATCACCTTGATGGTGGCATCCTCAGCCCAAGCATCGGGGAACTTAGCGTTGCTGACAACCAGGTTGCCGGCCTCGTCACGGGTGATACCGCAGTTAGCGCCACCAGGATAGGTGGTGTTGGTGATGCCGTTCTCGCCGATAACGATAACGCTCTGGTCAGCCTTGTTGTTGATGTAGAACAAGCCGTCCATACCGAAGCCCTGACGAACGTCGGCAGTGCTCAGCATAGTGTCCAGACCAGTGATTTCCCAAACCTTGGTCAGACCATAGCCGTCACCGGGCTCGTCACCAGCGGGGGTGATCATGATGGTCTTGTTCTCCAGGTTCACGGTAACAAAGTAGGTGCCTGCAGCAATCTTGAAGCTGTAGGTCATGCCGAAGTTGCTCATCGGCAGCTCGATACCGAACATGTCGGGAGTCAGCAGGTAACCGTCCTCGGTAGCACCGATGCGGTAAGCGGCAATGCTTGCCCAGTCGTCCTCGGTAGCACCAAGCTTGGTGGTGAAGGAGAAAAAGCTGTAGCCGATGCCGTCGTTCTCATCGATGTTCTCGCCATCGGTAACAATGGTAGAAGTGAAGATGTTGCCATCCTCGGTGTCCATCTTGACGCCATTGTTGGCCTTCCATGCCTCGCCGAATACCTCGCCCAGGATGTACAGCTCACCAGTCAGGATGTCGATGCTACCAGCCCTGATCAACTGGCAACCTACCTGCTCGGTCTCGGGATCAAAGGTAAAGGTGATGTCATAGCTGCCATCGTTCCTGATGGGGGTTACCATGTTGTCGGTGGGCCAGCTGTAGTCCCAGCTGTGGTTACCGGCGATCTTGAACTGGATCTCGGTACCCTCGGCCAGATCGATACCGAACTTCTTCAGCTCATAGGTACCGTTTGCCAGCTTCACCATGTCGTTGTTAGTGTCCTCGGGATTCCACTCGCTGCCAAATACCGATACGGGAACACCAGCTACAGTATAGGAGTCGATGGGGACGGGGGCTACATCACCCTCAATCTTGAACTTCATGTTCGCGGGATCCAGGGTGAACACATAGTTGTCACCAGTGCCAATGAACTTGTAGGCACCGTTGCCGTTACCCTGCTTCTGGGTAGTAATCCAGTTGCCAGCCTCTACAGTCTGGTCAGAACCAGTCGAGGGACCAATACGATACTCGGCGTTGAAGACGTCCCAGTTGCTGTCGAGACCATCGGCAAACACAAACCAAATCGAACCACTGATGGCGGCGGTGTAGCTGTAAGTGCCATCATTGTTGGCTGTCATCTCCACACCAGCGGCGGGATTCCAGTTGCCAAAGGGCACATTACCTACGATGTAGTATGCTGCCTGCGAAGAGAAGGCCAGCATGACCATCATAGCAAAAAGAGTAATGAATTTTTTCATACACAAATAATTAATTTGTTAAACAATATTATTAATGAAAATTGATAAACCTTGCTATCTTAGCTATCTTAATACGCACATTTATGTCATCACAATAAGTTGAAAACGACTATTCCGCAATGACTTGGCAAAGGTAGCAAAGTTATTTTTATCACACAAGCATAGTTGAAAAATATTTGCCAAAATCGCCACTTTTTAACTCAATAGGTCCGCCGTAACACGCAAAATAGTGGCTTGGATTTGCTTTAAAACTGCCTATCTTATCGAAACTTGTAATTTTATTCATAAAATGCCCTTCAGTCAAGAAATATGTTGTACTTTTGCGGCAGATTTCAAATCAATATTTTCAATATCAAAAACAGGAGATAGAAAATAAAAGAAATGGCAGAAAAAGCAAAAGTCCAGTTTCGTCAGAGCATCGTTGTCCGCTTCTCGGGTGACAGCGGCGACGGTATGCAGTTGGCTGGCAACATTTTTTCCAATGTGAGTGCAGGTCTTGGTGACCGCATTTCCACATTCCCCGATTATCCCGCCGAGGTGCGCGCCCCTCAGGGCTCACTGGGCGGTGTGTCTGGTTTCCAGGTGCATATCGGCCACGGTGTGCACACCCCTGGTGACGAGTGTGACGTGCTGGTGGCAATGAATCCCGCCGCCCTCAAGGTCAACGCACAGTTCCTTCGCAAAGGCGGTGCCGCCATCGTCGACATCGACACCTTCAACCAGGCCGGACTCGACAAGGCGCTCTACACGACCAATGAGCCCTATGAGGAACTGAACCTCAAGGCACAGGTCATCGAGGCTCCCATCACCACGATGGTCAAGGAAGCCCTCAAGGACACCGGCATGGACCTGAAGGCACAGCTCAAGTGCCGCAACATGTTTGCCCTCGGTCTGGTGTGCTGGCTCTTTAACCGTCCCATGGAGGCTCCGTTGAAGTTCTTGAAGGCCAAGTTTGCCGACAAGCCCGAAGTGTATGCCGCCAACGAGCTCGTTATCAAGGGCGGTTATAATTATGGCCACAATATCCACGCCACCGTTTCGACCTATCGTATCCAGAGTGACGAGGTTCGTCCCGGCACCTATACCGACGTCAGCGGTAACAAGGCAACCGCTTGGGGCCTGATCATGGCTTCGGAGATGAGCGGACGCCCCCTGTTCTTGGGTTCCTATCCCATTACCCCTGCTACCGACATCCTTCACGAGCTGGCCAAGCGCCGCGACCTGGGTGTGAAAGCCATCCAGATGGAGGACGAGATTGGCGGTATCTGTTCGGCTATCGGCGCAGCGTTTGCCGGCCACCTGGCAGTGACCACCACCTCGGGTCCTGGTCTTGCGTTAAAGAGTGAGGCCCTTGGACTGGCTGTGATGGCCGAGTTGCCCCTGGTCCTCGTTGACGTGCAGCGTGGCGGTCCCTCGACGGGCCTGCCCACCAAGACTGAGCAGACCGACTTGAACCAGGCTCTGTATGGCCGCAGTGGTGAGAGCCCCCTTGTGGTGCTTGCTGCCGCTTCGCCCACCGACTGCTTCAAGATGGCCTTCCAGGCTGCCCGCATCGCCATCGAGCACATGACTCCTGTCATCCTGCTGACCGATGCCTTTATCGCTAACGGTTCATCGGCATGGCGCATCCCCGAGGAGGGCGAGTATCCCGTTATCAAGCCCAACTACGTCCCTGAGGCCCTGAAACCCACTTGGACACCCTTCATGCGTAATGCCTTGGGTATCCGCTATTGGGCTATTCCTGGCACTAAGGGGCTGGAGCACGTCGTGGGTGGTCTGGAGAAGGACTACAACCTGGGTGTGCTCAGCAATGATCCCATCAACCATGCCCACATGGTGGAGACCCGCCGACTGAAGATTGCCAACGTCGCCAATGACATACCCGAGCTCAAGCTCAAGGGCGATGCCAGCGCCGACACCATTATCCTGGGTTGGGGTAGCACCTATGGCCACATTCTGGATGCCGTGAACCGTCTGAACGAGGATGGCTTCAGGATTGCGATGACCCATATCCGCTACATTAACCCGCTGCCCAAGAACACCGCCGAACTGCTCAGCCGTTACAAGACAGTGATTGTCGCTGAGTTGAATAACGGTCAGCTGGCAGCTTACCTGCAAAGCAAGATTCCTAACCTGAACATCTGCCACATTAACAAGGTGCAAGGTCAGCCGTTCCTGGTACAGGAAATCGTCGATGGAGTTAAAAATATCATGATGGAGGAGGAATTGTAATGGAAAACAAAGAGAATAACCAGCCTGCATTGGCTCACAAGCCACTTGATTTCAAGAATAACCAGCCCGTGCGCTGGTGCCCCGGTTGCGGTGACCATGCCGTGCTCAATGTCCTGCTTAAGGCCATGGCACAGTTGAATATCCCGCCCGAGAAGACCGCTGTGATTTCGGGTATCGGTTGCAGCTCGCGACTGCCTTATTACACCCGCACCTATGCCTTCCACACCATTCATGGCCGTGGTGGTGCCGTGGCTACCGGTTTCAAGACCGCTAACCCCGAGATGACCGTCTGGCAGGTGTCGGGTGATGGCGACTGCCTCGCCATCGGTGGCAACCACTTCATCCACGAGGTGCGCCGCAACATCGATGTCAACCTGTTGTTGCTCAACAACCGCATCTACGGCTTGACCAAGGGTCAGTTCTCTCCCACGAGCGCCCGTGGCTTCAAGTCCAAGTCGTCGCCCTATGGCACTGTCGAGGATCCCTTCATTCCCGCTGAGTTGACCTTCGGCGCCCGCGGCACTTTCTTTGCCCGCAGCCTGGATGTGGCATTGGACATCAGCCAGGAGGTGATGATGGCGGCAGCCGGGCACAAGGGTTGCTCGGTGGTCGAGATTCTGCAGAACTGCATGATCTTCAACAACGGTATCCACAGCTATATCACCGACCGTGAGAACCGTGCCGACCGCACCATCCACCTCGTCCATGGCGAGAAGATGATCTTCGGTAAGGACAATAACCGCGGCCTCGTGCAGGACGGTTTCGGCCTCAAGGCCGTGACTATCGGTGAGGACGGCTACACCATCGACGACGTGCTCGTGCATGATGCTCATTGCGAGAGCTTCTTCTTGCATCAGATGCTCGCCATGATGGACGGCACCGACCTGCCCGTGGCATTAGGCGTCATCCGTGCCGTCGAGGCGCCCACCTATGAGACCGCTGTTGCCGAGCAGGTTGAGGAAGCCAAGGCTAAGCACGGCTTCACCTGTCTGCACGATGTCATCATGGCAGGTGACACCTGGCAAGTAGATTAAATCTGAAAATGAGGATTGTGGGAAACGTCAGAAGAATGACGTGATGGTTCCCATGATACAGCCTAACAGGGCTCCGAGCCACACGATGGCGCGGAGCTCTTTTTTCATCACGTCGAGAATGATGGCTTCGGCCTCGTCCATGTCCATCTCGTTGATGCGCTGCTCGATGATGGCGCTGATGTCGATGTCCTGCAGGATGCGGGGCAGGTGCTCGGTGATGATGGTCTTGTAAGCACTCTGGATGCCGTTCTTGATTTGAGCCACCTGCTCGTCATGCCCTGTCACCAGCTGGCTCATGGTCATGCCCATGAGTTTGTCCGACTCGTCGGTGACGAGTCCCTCGACCATCTGTTGTGAATTGTGTTGCAGGATTTCGTTGATGTGCTTGGCAAGCAGTTTTTCAATGGGTTGGGCAAGGCCGGCGACAAACTTGTCGGCTCCGAACAGCCCCACCACACTGTTGCGGGTTTTCTCCATGACGTGCTCGATGGCCATGTGGGCGATGTTGTCCCCCAGACGGCTGTCATTCAATTTCCCTGATATCATCTTGACCACGCCGGTAGTGACATTCTGCCGCATGGCGCTGATGTCTTCTTGTGACAGGTAGTGCCCGGCAAACTGCTCGATGGTCTCGGGGTTTTGGCTTTGGGTGGCGACAAACTCATCGATGGCATTGTTCATCTTGGTGAGCATTTCGTCACTCAGCAAGCTCTTCTCCAGGACCTCGCGGTTCATCAGGTTCTCGCTCACCGCCTTGCCTATCGAGCTGGCGATGCGGCTTTTCTCCTTGGGGATGATGCCAGGAGTGAACGGGATGTGGATACCCATGAAGTACTTGGCCTGGTGAGGCCTGAATAACATGCGAATGGCTATGTAATTGGTAATATAGCCAATGAGTCCACCCACTGCAGGGCCTATCAGATAATGATACATTTCAGCACTAATGGAAAAAAGCTGTTACAAGTGATCAAGTTAACTCACGGATGTGTTTACCTCAGGTCCACGACTTCGGTTCCTGCGGGCACTTGTGATTTATCAAAGTTGAAGGTCGAAGAGGGGAGGGACTTGTGCTTGTAGCCTGTGATTTTGACAGTATAGACCGACTTGTCTTGCATCTCAAAACGCGCTGTGCGCAGCAGCGATGTCGTCTCGTCGAAGTAGAGCCACACCGTTTTGATGTTGTCTTTTTTCTTGGGAGTCAGTTTGATGACATAGGTTTTGGGTGTCTTGGCTTTGGCCTTCTTCATGTTGAAGTTAGCCTTGAAGTGGGCTGCAGCAGCCAGCGGGTTGGTCAACTGCAGTTCACTCGCAGTGGGGGCGGTAATGTTCACCTCACCCGTCACGGGCGACCACGACCACTGCGTCTTGCCGTCATACCAGCACTTGGCCTCGTTAGAGATGATACGGAACTTGTTGCCCTGCATCGCGATGGAGCCTGAGCTCGTTCCCTGGGCCGTTGTCACATTGTAGTTGGCGGTAACGCCGCCACTGGCATTTATGGCTGCCACACACTTGTCAAGCATTGAGGCGGGTGCCTGAGCCAGAAGGATCAGGGCTCCAAGACAAGTGAAAAAAGTGATGATAAACCTCTTCATTTTTTTTAATCTATTGATTCAGTGATATGCGTATTACAGCATGTATCAGCAAAAATAGTGCCAACCCGCAATCGGGGAAGGCACTATCGTGATGATTGTCTGTTTAAGAGAACAGCTGGTCTATATCCATCGGGCTGACCAGCACTTGGCGCGGCTTGCTTCCTTGGGCCGGGCCGACGATGCCTGCGTGTTCCATCTGGTCCATCAGGCGGCCAGCGCGGTTGTAGCCGATCTCGTAGCGGCGCTGCAACGATGAGGTGCTGGCGGTGTTGCTCATGACAACAAACCTGACGGCTTCCTCAAACAGCGGGTCGCGGTCCTTGACGTTACCCACATTGGCATCGCTGCCGCCGCCGTCGTCCTTGCCGACGTACTCGGGCAGCATGTAAGGCTCCTCGTGATTGATGTCACGGTCCTTGTCTTCTTCCTCCTTGATGTAGTCGCAGATGCGCACGATGTCGGGCGTATCAACAAACGGGCATTGCAGGCGCGTCAACTCGCCGTCAATCTGGAACAGCATGTCACCACGGCCGATGAGCTGCTGGGCACCCCTGCGGTCGATGATGATCTGGCTGTCGATACCCTGGGCCACTGCAAAGGCGATGCGGCCGGGGAAGTTACCCTTGATCAAGCCGGTGATGACCTTGGACGACGGGCGCTGGGTGGCGATAATCATGTGGATACCCACGGCACGGGCTTTCTGGGCGATGCGCACCAGCGGTGTCTCAACTTCCTTGCCAGCGGTCATGATCATGTCACTGAACTCGTCGATGATGCCCACGATGTAGGGCATATATTGGTATTTGAGATTACCGTGCTCGTCGCGCACGTCGCGCAGCTCGCGGCGCCACAGATCGTTGTAGTCGCTCACGTTGCGCACTCTCACTTCCTCAAACACGCTATAGCGGTTTTCCATCTCCTGTACCAGGCAGTTCAGCGTCTTGATGACGCGGTCGGTATCGGTGATGATGGCTTTTTCCTCACCGGGAGCCTTGGCAAAGTAGTATTTCTCCAAGTCGGCATACACGCTGAACTCAACTCGCTTGGGATCGACCAGGACAAACTTAAGCTCTGACGGGCCCTTCTTGTAAAGCAGTGACGTGATAATGGCGTTCAGACCCACCGATTTACCCTTACCGGTTGCACCAGCGACGAGCAGGTGAGGCATCTTGGTCAGGTCGGCGATAAACACTTCGTTGCTCACGGTGCAGCCCAGGCACATGGGCAGCTTGGCGCGCGTCTCCTGGAAGGCCTTGGAGCCCAACACTTCACGCATGGGAACAACCTGCGGGTCGCGGTTGGGTACCTCGATGCCGATGGTGCCCTTGCCGGGCATAGGAGCGATGATACGGATGCCCAGGGCAGCAAGGCTCAGGGCGATATCGTCCTCCAGACCGCGAATCTTGTTCACGCGCACGCCATCCTGTGGCACAATCTCAAACAGTGTCACCGTGGGTCCCACGTGCACCATGATATCCTTGATTTCGATGCCATACTTGCTCAAGGTTTCCCTGATGCGCTCCTTGTTCTCGTCCTGCTCCTGCTTGTCGACGCTGTTGGGGTTCATGCGGATGTCCTGCAACAGGTCCAGGGTGGGGAAGCGGTAGTGGCGGTATTCGCCAGTGGGGTCATGAGGGTTGCTGACGCCAGTGCTTGCCGTAATGGGTTTGAGCTTAGCGGCCTCGCCATTATCGGCGACACCCTTCTCGCCGGCTCTGCCCCTGGCATGGGACCTGAAGCGGCGGGCAAGCCTGTTGGCGTCATCTGACTTGTCAACTTCGTCCTCATCCTTTGGGGTCTCATCGATTTTCTGTTCACCACCCAGGAAGACCGACTGGCCAGGAAGGCTCACGACTTTCTCGGCTTCTTCCTTGCTGCGGCTGCGTTTTTTCTCAATTTCCTGTTGCAGCTGGTGATAGAGCGCACTGAATGTCTGGTAGGTGAGGAACACCCACAGCATGAGGATAGCCAGGTTAACTGCAATCATGCCATACATGCCCACAAGGCCTATCAGCCACTTGTTGGCATAGAAGCCGAAGTAGCCACCGAGCGGGAAGAAGGTGATGGGTTTCATGAAATAGGTGGCGGCACCCACGACCATCGAGAAGGTGAAGATGCTGTAAAGGCACACGAGCGTGTAGGAGAAGAAATGGGTTTTCTTGCCCTTGCGCACCAGCCGGAGGCCTAAAGTGATAAACCACACGACAATGACAAACGCGGCGACACCCACTCCGCTCGAGATTAAGAAGTCGCTCATCGACGCACCTATAGCGGCGCCCGCGTTGCGTATCTGGTCAGGTACCTGGGCATTCTCAATCATCGAGTAATTGGCAACGCGGTTCTGGTCACTCATCCCTGCCGACATGAAGAAGGACAGGAATGAGATCAACAGGTAGATACCCGTCATCAGCATCAGGATTCCAATGGCAAACCTCAGCCTGCCGTTTTGGAAGAACGCCTTAAAGCGTTGCCACTTGGTGACATTCTCATTGTTGATGGCTTCCTCTGCCTCTTTCTGCTTGAGGTATTCATCCGATTTCTGTACGCCAGTGATGTCGGGAGCGAAATATCCCTGATTTTCACTCGTTTTCTTATTGTGTTTGCCTTGACTCTTGCTCATTGTTGCTATCGATATAAATTTGGGGCTGTAAAATTACAAAATAAAATTGATTTACAAACGTAAACCGCACACTTTTTTTATTCTTTAGAAAAACTTTTTTTTATTGTCCTGAAAGAGAGCAAAAACACGGTTTCAGTCTTTCTTCCAGAACGAGCGGGTGAAGATAACCAGGACGGTGAACAATTCCAAACGACCCACCATCATCTCAAAGGCCAGCACCCACTTGGCAGCAGGATGCAGCACGACCCATGAGCTGCTCGGACCCGTCATGCCGTAGCCGATACCGACATTGCTGATGGCCGACATCGACGTGTACATCGCGTCAAACACGGGCACGCCAAAGAAGGTCAGGTAAAGCGCCACCACCATGATAATGAGGATATAGACCGCAAAGAAGGTGTTCACCTTGTTCACCACGTGGTTAGGAACCGGCTTGCCGTCGATGTGGACGGCACGCACCGAGTTGGTGTGTAACACACGGTAGAATTCATTTGCTGTGTTTTTCAGCAGTACAATCAGGCGGTCCATCTTGGCACCACCCGAGGTGGAGCCTGCCATTCCGCCAAAGAACATCATCACCATCAGCACCACCGTGACAAACTCACCGCTGTTCTCATAATCAAATGTCGAGAAACCGGTCGATGTGATGGCCGACAATGTGTCAAACGCGCTGTATATAAACCTGTCGCTATGTGTGTCCAGGAAACCCATATAGCCCATGTAGGCCATGATGCCCACGGTGGTGATGAGTGTGGTCATGCAGTACCAGCGCAGGGTGTTGTTCTTGGTGATACGCTTGAAGTTGCCACGTCCCACGGCGGCGATGAGCGAGAAGCTGACACCGCCGATGAACATAAAGATGATGACCACAATAAACACGTAACTCGACTCCCAATAGTCAAGACCGATGTTCTTGGTCGAATAGCCGCCGGTTGAGGTAGTCGTCATCGCATGGCAGATAGCGTCAAACAAGTCCATTGGGCCGACATAGAGCAGCACCGTGAGCACCACTGTCAAGCCGATGTAGATGATCCACAGGTCCTTGGCTGTCTGGCTCACGCGTGGACGCAATCGCTCATGGGTGATACCGGTCACCTCGGCGTTGAACAAGGCGATACCGCCCTTCTGGTTCAACATCGGGATTACGGCGAGGGTGAACAGGATGATTCCCATGCCTCCGATCCACTGGGTCATCGCGCGCCAGAAGAGTACCCCTCGGGGAATCTCTTCCACATAACGTATCACGCTTGACCCCGTCGTCGTGAATCCTGCCATGGTCTCAAAGAAAGCGTCGGTCACATTATTAAATGTGTCGCTGAACAGATATGGCAACATGCCAAACAACGAGAAGAACACCCAGATGATGGCGGTCAGCATCAGGCCTTCACGCTTGTGCATCGAGGTGCTGCGTGGCTTGATGCCGAAAGACATAGCTGCACCAACGCCGGCAGTGATGGCTGTGCTGTAAAGGAATGAGCGCAGGGCTGTGGGCTCGTCATAGGCCCATGATATGGCCAGCGGGAAGAGCATAAAGGCCGCTTCAATCAGGAGCAGAAAGCCCTGCATGCGCAGCACAATGGCGAAGTTGATATTTTGGTTGATATGCTTGGGCATCTCACGAGAAGTATTTGTCAAGTTTGTGCATAGCGCCTTGCAGGCAGAATACCACCACATGGTCGCCCGCCTGAATGAGGGTGTTGCCGCCCACGAGCATTCCGCGGCCGTCACGCACGAGTCCGGCGATGGTGAAATCGCGGCTCAGTTTCAAGTCCTTGACCGCGGCACGGGTGACACGGTCGCCCTCCTCGACGATGACCTCTGCCACCTCGGCGTCGGCCAGCGCAAGGCAGCGTGCGTTGTCCTCGTCGGCATCAATCAGGATTTGGAAGATGCGGCTCGATGCCAGCAGTTTCTTGTTGACGATGGTGCCGATGTTGAGCGCCTCGGCCTCGTTGATGAACTGGATGTCCTCGACCTGGGCGATGGTCTTGGGCACGCCGTTGGTCTTGGCGATCATGCAGGCCATCATGTTGACTGCACTATTCTCGCCCAGGGCGATAAACGCGTCATAGTAGCTCACGCTCTCCTCCTCGCTGAGTTCCGAGTCACTGAAGTTGCCTTGCACCAGCTTGCAGTTGGGGTAGAGTTGAGCCAACTGCTCGCAGCGTTCCTCGCTCTCCTCGATAATCTTGATATCGACGCTTTTGCCTAATTTCTTAATTACCTGCTCGGCGATGTCGTTGCCTCCCACGATGAGCACATTGTCAACGGGTGACTGCTGTTTGCCGCATGCCTCGCGCACATCCTCAATGTAGTCGCGGGTGGTGGCGATATACACGATATCGTTCTCCAGAATGCGGTCTTCGCCGCGCGGAATAATGATTTCGCGGTTGCGTTTGATGGCCGACACGTGCAGGAATTGGCTGATGTCGGACAGGTCCTTGAGCATGCGGTTGACGATGGCGGCGTTAGAGCGGATTTTCACTCCCACAACGATGAGCTCGCCGTCAAACAGCTCAAACCAGTTTCTGGCCCATGTGCGCTTCAATGCGCTGGTGATTTCCTTGGCTGCCAACATCTCGGGATAGATGAGGTGGTCAATGCCCAGCTGAGTGAAGTGCTCGTGCCAGCTCACGTTAAAGAACTCGTCATTGTCGATGCGGGCGACGGTTTTCTTGGCACCTAATTTCTTAGCCATCGAGCAGGCCAGGATATTACGGGCCTCGCTCTTGGTCACGGCAATAAACAGGTCACAGGCCCCTGTCTTGATGGCATTCAGGTCGCTGAAGGAGATAGCGCTGCCCTGATAAGTAAGCAGGTTGTAATTCTCGAGGGGCTCGAGTTTCTTGTTCTCAACGTCCATGACGATGATATCCTGCTTCTCATTGCTGAGCATCTTGGCCAGATGTGTCCCGACTTCTCCAGCGCCGGCAATAACAATTCTCATGAGTCCTTTAATATATGGTTGATATCTTATTTCTTAAGCAGTTGCTTGATGTCTTCCTCAACAGAGCGGGCATCCATGCCACAGCGCTCATGCAGCTGTGCCACTGTGCCCTGATGCACAAACTCATCCTGCACGCCTATCATCTTGAGGCGTGTGTCGCGGTGATGCAATGCGATCCACTCGGCCACGGCCGACCCGAGGCCGCCCATGACTGTGCCGTCCTCGATGGTGATGATGCTGTGGTAGCGGGTGGTGGCTTCCTCAAGGATGTCCTCATCAATGGGCTTGAGGAAGATCATGTCATAGTGGCCCACGTTGATGCCTTGTTCTTTCAGGTGGTTGACCACCTCGATGACGGTGTTGCCGATGTGCCCGATGCTCAGCACCGCCACACCTTCGCCCTGGTTCATGCAGCGGCCGCGCCCGATGGGCAGGACCTGCATCTCGTTATGCCAGTCGGCAATAACACCCTTGCCACGCGGATAACGGATGGCAAACGGGCCATAGTTGTCATGTTGGGCTGTGTACATCAGGTTGCGCAGGTCATGCTCGTTGATGGGCGAGGCCACAATCATGCCGGGAATGCAGCGCAGGTAGGCCAGGTCAAACAGGCCATGATGCGTCACGCCGTCCTCGCCAACGATGCCGCCACGGTCGATGCAGAAGGTCACCGGCAGGCCCTGTATAGCCACGTCATGGATGATGGAGTCATATCCGCGTTGCAGGAACGTGCTGTAGATGGCGCAGTAGGGGCGCATGCCGTCCTTGGCAAGTCCGCCCGCAAACGTCACCGCATGACCCTCACTGATGCCGACATCAAAGGCACGTCGAGGCATGGCTTCCAGCATCAGCGACATCGATGTGCCGCTCGGCATGGCGGCGGTGATGCCCACGATTTTGTCGTTCTTCTCGGCCAGTTCAACCAGCGTTTTGCCAAACACATCCTGGTACTTGATGGGACCACCCTTGCCGCCCTTGGTGCGTTCGCCGGTCTCCTCGTCAAACTTGCCGGGGGCATGCCATGTGGCGGGGTCGGCCTCGGCGGCGGCAAATCCCTTGCCCTTGATGGTGCGCACATGGACCAGTTTGGGACCGGTCATGTCCTTGATTTCGCGGAACACTTTCACCAGTCGCTTCACATCGTGCCCGTCGTAGAGGCCGAAGTAGCGTATGTTCAAGCCCTCAAAGATATTCTGCTGGCCCGACAGCAGCGACTTCATCGCGTTGCTGAAACGCATGATCAATCCCTTGCGGTTGTCGTTGATGACATTGTGGCGGCGCAGGAACTGATAGGCCTTGTAGCGCACCTTGTTATAGCGGTGTGAAGTGTGCAGGTCGCTCATGTAGGAACTCAGGGCGCCCACATTGGCGTCAATGGCCATGTCGTTGTCATTGAGCACGATAATCAGGTTGTTGGGATTGGTCGTCGCATTGTTGATGCCCTCAAAGGCCAATCCGCCACTGATGCTCGCGTCACCGATGACGGCCACCACCTTGCGGTCCTGGTTGTTTTGCAGCTCAGCGGCAATCGCCATTCCCAAGGCTGCCGAGATGCTGTTCGACGCATGACCTGCCGTGAATGTGTCATACTCGCTCTCGGCCGGATTGGGGAAGCCGCTCAGGCCATCCAGCTTGCGGTTGTCGTCAAACTGGTCACGTCGGCCCGTCAAGATCTTGTGGGCATAGGCCTGATGGCCCACGTCCCACACGAGGCGGTCGTCGGGGGTGTTGAACACGTAGTGGAGTGCCACTACTATCTCGACGGCACCCATGCTCGACGCGAAGTGCCCAGGGTTGCTCGAGAGCTCGTGTATCATGAATTGCCGTAGCTCGTCGCACACCTGTGGCAGCCTGTCGATGTCGAGCTTACGCAGGTCGGCAGGGCTGTCGATGGTCGCCAGCAGCGGGCAATGTTGTTGTATATAGGAGTTCTTTGTCATGGCTTAGTCTTTTTTTCTCACATATTTCTTGTAGAGAGGGACAAACACGATGATGCCCGACGCCACGATGGTGAAAATCACCATGAAGTCGATTCTTGCAGCCCTCGTGAGCAGTAGCCAGCATAATCCCAGCCACAGCAGCAGGATGCAGGCAAAACGTATGATGTTACCGTTTGTCATCTTCTCGTTATCATTTGTCTAAACTGCAAAGGTAGTGATTATTTGTGAAACTACGCTCTCTTGTGCAACAAAAAAGTAGAGACGTAGTTTTTACTACGCCTCTACTATAGCAGTTAGTCAAACTCTTAATTAGTTGTTGCGGTTCAGAATCATGTCGATGAGGGCGGTCAAGTCACTGATATCAACTTTTTCGTCACCATTGAGGTCACCAATCTCGTTGTCGATGGTGCTACCAGCCAGCAGCTTGTCAATCAAGGAGGTCACGTCGGTGATGCCCACAACGTTGTCGCCATTGATGTCACCAGGTACAGGATCCAGAGTGGGAATTACATAGCCATCATAGGGGTAGCAACCGATAACCATCTGATTTCCACTGTTGCTGGTTTGGCTGAAATCCCAAATCTCATCGTCACCATAAGGATGGAAAGACAAGGCGTCGATTTCATACCAGCCGTCAAACTTTCCATTGAAACCCCAATTCATGTGGAATCGGCCTTCGGCATCAACGCCATCGAGTACCCAAGCATGACCTTCCCAGACGTCATGGTAGGGGATGGGATGTCCAGCTTCAAGCTCGGTGCATATCAGTTCACACCATTCATCAATGGTATAATCGTTAGAATTATCGGTGTAGTAGAATGCATCTTTGCCAATCAATTGCAAGTTCTCATTGAAACCGAAGGTTTTGAAACCGTCTCGCTGATCATAAGAATAACTGCCTGTGCTTGTGCCGCTATTTCCATAGCGAGACTTGCAGGCTTGTCCGCAGTAGCGGCTCAACTTGGCAACTTCATTGGCCTGATCTTCGGTAAAGTCTACAACAATAGGGTTACCAGTCACGGGATCGTAGTAGGCGTATTGGTCAAGAATCAGGTCATAGTTAAATGTGGTGGCGGGCAGACTGGTGTAGTTACCAGGGTAGCCCGAGACTGCCGATACTTCACTCGGGTATTTCCAGTAGTTCATGACTTGTGCCATGGCAAGAGGGGCACAACCCACCGAAGTGCGTTGTCCCATGGCGTTCGTCGGACACAGGCGGTTCCATGGATCACCTTGTCCCCAGCTACTCTTCAGCATTGGATCGATAGGAGTTGAACGCTTGGATGCTTTCACTGGAACGGTTTTGCCCTTGTAGGCCTGAGCGGTTTCAATCTGGCCCTTGAGCATGTTCAGGTAAGCCTTCATATTGCCGGGCAGGTTGTTCATATCGATGTTACCCGTGTTACCATAGGCGAGTACCTGCTTAGCACGGTCGTCACCAGCCATGATAACCCAACCGCCACCCTGGATGTTGAACACATAGTAAGCGTTGCCTTCTACGCTCGATGCCTCGGTATGAGCGAGCTTGATGTCAGCCATTGAGGGAGCTTTAAACATGCCCTTGGCGGCGACGTTCTTCTTGATGAAGTCGTTGGCAGCCTGGCGTGCTGCATTCGCGTCGATGTTACCGGCATTGGCGGCCATCAGACCTGCTACTGCCAGCGCACATGAGATACTAAGTTTCTTGAAGTTCATAGTCTCTGTTAATGAAAAAAGATTTATAAATAATGATAGTTAAGAAATGTGCAGTTAAATAGTCGCGCCAAAATTATGAATTTTTTTTCATATATCCTCCTTTTTCCACAGGAAAATATCTACTCTTCTCTAATTTATTATCAAAAAAAGCAGATGCGCACTGGTAGTTCGGCCAGTGCGCATCCCAATTAATGAAATAACATGCTCGTCTATTACTCGTTGCCACCCATCAGCAAGTCGATCAGGGCGGTCACATCGGCGATAGTTGTTCCGTTATTACCATCGACATCAGCAGCCTCGACATCGATAGCGCTTGCATCGCTACCTGACAGGTAGTCGATAAGTGCCGTAACGTCGGTGATATCGACCTTGCCGTCCATGTTCACGTCACCGATGAGGGTGGGCGTCGGAGGAGTCCAGCCTGCGGGTGGCTCGACGCCGATAATCATTTGGTGACCCGAGTTGAACTGCAAGTAATCTCCTTCACGGTGCGTCATGTTCAACGCGGTGGAAACATACCAGCCGTCGCACGTGCCATACCAGCCGAAGTTGAAGTGGAACTTGCCATCGGTGCTGTAACCGTCGCAGATGAAGGCGTGGCCACCGGCACCGTTGGTGTCATTGGCTGAGTACAGAATGGGACGCCCGGCATCCAACTCGGTTTTTATCATGGATTCCCATTGCGATGTTGAACCGGTCTTCCGCACTAGTTGGGCGGTGGAACGGAAGCCAAAACTCTTCATCGCATACAACTGGTCTGACGAGTAGGCTCCGCTACCTTCAGGATCATAATCCATACTTACCGCCTGACCACAATAACGACCTAACTTAGCAACTTCTTGGGCTTGTGCATCGGTATAGGTATCTTGGATCAGTTGGCTGTTGTCCCAGTCCCAGTGGCAATAGGATTTGAGCATCAAACTGTAATCAAATGTAGTGGCAGGCAAATCATCAACAGTTAATGAACTACTCCACCATCCACCAATGGTATAACCTGAAATAGCATCGCTGCCTTCAGGATACTTCCAGTAATACATCACCTGGGCCATGGCTGTGGCAACACAGCCCACGACGCAATACTGGCCGTTCTTTTTAGGACACTGCCAGTCGTAAGGATCTTCCTGGCCCCAAGTGGTCTTGATAAGGGGATCAATACCGCTGCCGGCATTTAGTGTCTGATGAACGGGAACCAGGTCATTACCCTCGTATTTCTGGAGGAATGCAATCTCCTGCTTATAGCCGTCCAACAGGCCCTGAAGGCCGTAGGGCAGTTTGTTGAAATCGAGATGGCCCTTGTCGCTGTATCCCAGCACCTGGGGTGCCCGGTCCTCACCGGCGATGATGATAAAACCGCCGCCCTTGAGGTTGAAAGCGTAATAGGCATTGGCTCCGGTAGCCGCATTAGTGACCTCGGTGTGTGCCAGTACGAGGTCGGTTGAATGGGCATTGAAAAAGCCCTTAGCATTCTGCTGGTGGATGAATTGGTTAGCAACAGCTCGAGCCGCTGTGGCATCGACATTTCCAGCATTGGCGTTAAGAGCGGTCATGACCAGTGCCGCTATCGCCATTGAACTCATTAGATGTTTAATCTTCATTACGTCGTGATGGTTTTAAAAGGTTTATTATGTGATTATAAGAGATATACGTTTATTTCCTCGACAACAGCAGGTCGATGAGTCCGGTGATGTCATCAATGGTCAATACCGGACTGGTGCGCTCCAGCAGGTTATCCATGGCCACGGTCACGTCGTCGATGGTGAACGGGGCGCCGTACTTGGCCAGGTGACCCAACACGTGCAACTGGCTGCTCTCGCACTGGATCAGGTTTGTCAAGCGGGCACTGATGCCGATATAGTACTGGAACTGAACGTTATAGGTTCCCGTGGGCAGTTCCGTGGGCAGGACAATGCCACCAGCGACGGTGCTGCCTTGCTCAAACTCGGGAGCTACATTCACGGCCTCACTCATTGCCAAGCGTCTGCCTGTCAGATCGTTGATGGTGAATATCAGGTTAATGTCCTGAGCGTTGCTGAAGACGGTAACATTAGATGCTTCCACATCAAGGGTCTCGCCAAGCACGAGCAGCTCGCCGGGAGCCGTCAGAGCGTCGGCCTGGATGACGCAATAGTTGGGAGGAACGACGCCCAAGAGCATCTCGTGGCTCGAATTGAACTGCAGGTAGTCTCCCGAGCGGTGGGTCATGTTCAGCGCGGTCGATACATACCAGCCGTCGCAAGTGCCGTACCAGCCGAAGTTGAAGTGCAGCAGGCCCTCGGCGTTATAGCCGTCGCAGATGAAGGCGTGTCCGCCCTCGGCAGGGTCGGTGGCCGAGTACAGGATGGGGTGACGCTGGTCAAGTTCTTCCTTGACCATGGCTTCCCACTCCTCGGTGGAGTAGTAGGGAGTGCCCCACCAGCCACTGCGTGTAACGTCTTGGGCGTCATCGCTGTATCCGAAATCCTGCATAGCTCCCAACTGGGCAAAAACGTAAGCGCCACTGCCCTCGGGGCTGTAGCCCATGTCAACGGCCTGGCCGCAATAACGGCTTAATTTGGCGACTTCCTGAGCCTGCTCGTCGGTATAGGTGTCCTGGATGAGCTCGCTGTTGTCCCAATCCCAGTGGCAATAGCTCGGCAGCATCAGGTTATAGTTAAAGGTGGTCTCGGGCAGGGCGGGAACCGTCTGGCCGATATCATAGCAGTAGTAGGAGCTGACTGCAGGGCTTGTTGCCGGATAACGCCAGTAGCACATCACCTGGGCCATGGCCGTAGCGACACAACCCACAACGCAGTATTCGCCTTGATAGACAGGGCACTGCAGGTAGTATGGCATCTCCTGGCCCCAGTAAGTCTTGATGAGCGGGGCTACTTCGGCTCCACCCGTGGCGCGCATGGCCGGAGTGACTTTATACTCGGGATGGGTCTGCAGGTACTCAATTTCTTCCTTATATCCTTTCATGAGTGCCTTGAAGCCGTCAGGCAGGTTGTTGTAGTCCAGGCGGCCACGGTCGTTGTAGCCCAGCACCTGACTGGCACGGTCCTCACCGGCGATGATGATAAAACCGCCTCCGTCGATGTTGAAGGCATAATAGGCACGGGCGTCTTCACTGGCTTTGGAGGGCTCTGCATAGGCAAGCTTCAGGTCGGCCATAGCAGGGGCCTTGAACGAGCCTGGTTTGGCGGCAGCATGTTGCTTGAGGAAGTTGCTTGCTGCGGCACGGGCGGTAGTAACGTTGATGTTTCCCGCATTGGCATTCAAAGCGCCCATCATGAGCGAAGCCAATGCAAATGCATTAAAGAGATTCTTGATGTTCATAGCTCTTGTTTGATAATAGTTAGAATTGTTGGGAGGCTGTATCATAACTCTCGGCCGTCAGGCCGATTAAAAACCAGAGGTCAATCATGACACATCCTCACTGGTTTAGTCTTAAAAAACGGTGAATGATTTAAAATGCTGCCAAAAGTAGTAAGTTTCTGTTAAAATGCCAAGGAAAATTCATTTTTTTATGTTATTTTTCCAACTATTCGGCGACATTTAAGCATTTTGCGTTTTGAATCATCGACTGTCGTGTCATGAAATCAGGTAAATGGGTTGAAACGGCAAATTTGGTAAAATCTTCAGTAAAAATGGTATCGGCCCATCGGACAACCGGTAGTAATTTTGCATCGTGAAATAACAGATATCCACAACGTTAGTTATGACGACAAGAAGAATCATTACATTATTTACAATAGCCGCGTGTGCGCTCGCGATGACAGGCGTCGCTCAGGCTCAAAACAACAGACAAATGAAACAGACTCAAATCAAGAAGCAACAGCTCACGCTCACCGAGAAATGGGATAAGGTTTTTCCCAAGAGTGACAAGGTCGATCACAAGAAGGTGACCTTTGTTAATCGTTATGGCATCACCCTGGCCGCCGACATGTATGTGCCCAAGGGTGCCACCGGCAAACTCCCTGCCATTGCGATGAGCGGCCCCTTTGGTGCCGTCAAGGAGCAGTGCAGCGGTCTGTATGCCCAGCAGATGGCCGAGCGCGGCATGCTGACCATCGCATTTGACCCGTCATTCACGGGCGAGAGTGGGGGAGAACCCCGCTACATGGCGTCGCCCGACATCAATACCGAGGACTTCCAGGCTGCAGTCGATTTTCTCTCGACGCTCGACAATGTGGATCCCGATCGCATCGGCATTCTCGGCATCTGCGGCTGGGGTGGCATGGCGCTCAACACCGCTGCCATCGACACCCGCATCAAGGCCACGGCCGTGATGACGATGTATGACATGACCCGTATCAATGCCAACGGTTATTTTGACTCGATGGATGGGGAGGCCCGCTATCAGCAGCGCGTGGCTTTGAACCAGCAGCGCACCGCTGATTATGCCCGTGGCTATTACGAGACCGGAGGCGGTGTCATTGACCCCCTTCCTGCCGACGCTCCCCAGTTTGTCAAGGACTACTATGACTACTACAAGACGCCACGCGGCTATCACGAGCGTTCGCTCAATTCCAACGATGGCTGGAACCAGACGGGTTGCATCTCGTTCATGAATCAGCCCATATTGAAGTATACCAAGGAGATCCGCTCGGCTGTGCTTATCGTCCATGGCAGTGAGGCCCACTCGCGCTACTTTGCCGAGGATGCTTACCGCGACATGACTTCCTATACCAACTACCGCGACAACAAGGAACTGATGATTATCCCTGGCGCCACCCACTGCGACCTGTATGACGGCGGCAAGGACAAGGTCATCCCTTGGGACAAGTTGGAGGCCTTCTTCAAGGCTAACCTCAAGTAAACAACACCATTATTGCTTGCATTTTATAGTATGATTGCCTGAAATTCACAGTGTTTTTCGGGCAATCATTGTAGAAGAGGTGAATCTCATGATGATGGAGATGATATGAGTAAAAATGGTATCTTTTTCGGTAAAAAGATTATTATATAATGTGATTATTGGTAATAACTTTGCATCGTGAAATGATTAATATCAAGGTTATTAAATAAACACTCGTTATAAAGAATGAAAAACGTATTACTTTTGTTTGTATTCATGATGTCAATGTGTCTTACTTGTAAGGCTGCGTCCGCTTCCGACGTCCGCACCCTGGTTGTTTATTACACCTATAGCGGCGTGACCGAGACGCTGGCCCAGGACATTGCTGACCAATGTGGTGGCACACTGCTTCAGGTGGTGGACCACGGTAACTATCCCCGTCCTGAGAGTCAGACGACCTATAACTACGCCAATAACGAGCGCAGCCAGATCGATGCCGGAAACTGGCCCGAGATCAATACGAGCGTAGAGAATTTCGACGGGTGGGATGCCATTATCATCTGCACTCCGCTGTGGAACGGGAAGATGGCCAATCCGATGCTCACCTTCCTGCACAATCATGCCGATAAGCTCAATCACAAGCAGGTCGCCCTGGCTGTGACGAGCTGGAGCAGCGGTATCAGTCAAGTGGTTACCGATGCCCATAATACCCTGCCTAACAGTTCCTTTATCGGTAATCCGCTCCACATCGACTACAATCACCGCTCCCAGATGAAAGAGATGGCTGCCGAATGGCTCACCATACTCGATTTTGATCTTCCCAATGCCAACAAGATGCGTGTCATCGTTGGTGGCAAGACCTTCCCTGCCACGCTTGCCGACAATAACACTGCTGATGAGTTCATGGCGCTGTTGCCGCTCACGATCGATATGACTGAGCTTAATGGTAACGAGAAATATCATTACATGGACTACAATTTCACTGTCGATGCCAGCGTTCCTGATATGATTCATGCCGGTGACATCATGCTCTATGGCCGGAATTGCCTCGTCCTGTTCTACAAGACATTTGCAACCACCTATTCTTATACCCGCATCGGTGCCATCGATGATCCCACGGGACTTGCCGAGGCTCTGGGCACTGAACCAGCGACAGTGAGGTTTGAACTGGCTGCCGACGTGTTGGGTGACGTCAATGGTGATGGTGAGGCAACCATTGGCGACGTGTCGGCCCTCATCGATTGTCTGCTGGGTGAAGGCTCATCACTCGAAATTAGTGTCGCCGACGTCAATCATGACGGCGAAGTGACCATTGGCGATGTGTCTGCCTTAATCGATATGCTTTTATCTTAATATAAAATATGTATATGAATATCAAGCGAATATTATTAACTCTCGTTGTCGGTTGCATGGCGCTTAGCGCCGTTGCAACCGCTAACGCACAAAATGATGACGTAATGAGTAACAACAGAAAAACCCTGGTTGCCTACTTCAGCGCAACTGGTACAACCATGGAGGCAGCAACCAAGCTCGCCAAGGTCGCAAATGCCGACCTGCATGAAATCGTGCCCGCAGTTCCTTACACTCCCGCCGACCTCAATTGGCGTGACAAGAAGAGCCGCTCAACCCTGGAGATGGAGGACAAGTCCAGCCGCCCTGCCATCGCCAACAAGGTCGAGAATATGGAGCAGTATGACACCGTGTTTGTAGGTTATCCTATCTGGTGGTACATCGCTCCGACCATTATCAACACTTTCCTGGAGCAGTATGACTTCACGGGCAAGACTGTCATCCCGTTCTTCACCTCGGGCGGCAGTGGCGCTGGCGAGACCATGCGCTACTTGCGTCCTTCGGCTCCCGGTGCCAACTGGGTCGACCCCAAGAACCTCAACTACATGGGCGAGGGCGAGATGAAATCTTGGGTGGAATCGCTCAAGTGACCTGCCGCATTTGTCTTTTTCAGGAATTAGTTGTAGATTTGCACTCTGCATCCGTTAATCATCTATCGCAATGAATAGAACCAAGGTTTTTGTTTTTTTGATGTCAGCATTGCTGGCTGTGCTCGCCAATGCGCAGAGCACTGTGTATTTCACCACAGAGATTTCTCCCGAGTCGCTTGTCAAGATTTACAAGGCTTTGGGAGTGGAGCCAACGGGCTATGTGGCCGTGAAAATCAGCACTGGCGAGGCCGGTAATAACCATTACTTGAAACCCACACTCATCCGCAATCTCGTGGACGAGGTGGGCGGAACTATTGTGGAGTGCTGCACGGCTTATGGCGGTTCGCGTCAGGACGTGACCAAGCACTGGCAGACTATCCATGAGCATGGCTTTGATTCCATCTTTGCCGTTGATATCATGGACGAGTTCGGTCAGATGCGTATCCCCGTCAAGGACCGTACCCACATCAAGTATGACATCGTGGGCGATCATCTTGCCAACTATGACTGGATGATCAACTTGGCTCACTTCAAGGGTCATGCTATGGGCGGCTACGGTGGCGTCTTGAAAAACGCCTCAATCGGTGTAGCCAGCACTGCCGGCAAGGCTTATATCCACTCGGCAGGGTACACCGATGACGCTAGCGATGCATGGAACCATATTGAGGACCAGGACGGATTCCTCGAGTCGATGGCTGCCGCTGCCCAGGCTGTACACAACTACATGGGCGGTCGTGTCATCTACATCAACGTGATGAACAACATGTCGGTCGATTGCGACTGCGATGGCACGCCCGATGAGCCTAAACTCAAGGACATGGGTATCATGGCCAGCCTTGATCCCGTGGCTCTCGATTGGGCATGCGTGCAGATGGTGTTCAACCACAAGGGCAAACCCGGTGACGACAATGCACCTCTCATCGAGCGCATCAACAGCCGTCATGGCACCCACACCATCGACTGGGCCGAGCATATTGGTCTGGGATCAAAGAATTACGTGATAGTAAAGCTGTAGTTGCCAGCTAAAGGACTTAGAACTAAAAATTTACTACTAAATACTTAAATAATGAACAACTTCATCTACAACATTCCTGTTAAGGTTTATTTTGGAGAGAATCAGCTGTGCCACTTGAGTGAAGAACTGGCTAAATTCGGTAAGCGAGTGCTGTTGACCTATGGTGGCGGCTCAATCAAGCGCACGGGTCTCTATGATGCAGTGGTGGCCGAAGTCAAGAAGGCCGGCATGGAACTGTTTGAGCTCTCGGGCATCGAGCCCAATCCCCGCATCGACAGTGTGCGCCGTGGCGCCCAGATGTGTAAGGAACACAATATCGACGTGCTGCTGGCCGTGGGTGGCGGCTCGACCATCGATGCCACAAAATTCATGGCTGCCGGTGCCAAGGTGGACCATGACCCATGGGACTTCTTCAACGAGAAGTGGGCGCCCATCAAGGAGGCCCTGCCCATCATCAGTGTGCTCACCCTCTCGGCTACGGGTAGTGAGATGGATGCTGGTGGCGTGATTAGCAACCCCGAGACCAACGACAAGTTGGGCCGTGTTGAAAGACCCACCTTGTTGCCCAAGGTGTCATTCCTCGATCCCACGGTCACCTATACCGTGAGCCCCTATCAGACGGCTTGTGGCGCGGCCGATATGCTGTCCCACATCTTCGAGGTCTATTTCAATATGAATCAGGATCTTTATATGCTCGACTGCTTCATGGAGGGCATGATGAAGACCATCATCAAGTATGCTCCCATTGCGATGCGTGAGCCCGAGAACTACGAGGCACGCGCCAACCTGATGTGGACTTCGTCGTGGGCCATCAACGGCTTTATCGACGGTGGCAAGCGCCAGGCGTGGAGCTGCCATCCCATGGAACATGAGGTGTCGGCCTATTATGACATCACCCATGGCTTGGGTCTGGCCATCATCACCCCTCGTTGGATGGAATACTGCTTGAGCGACAAGACCGTGAGCAAGTATGTCCAGTTTGGTGTCAACGTCTTCGGCATCGATGCCAATCAGCCCGCGATGGACATCGCCCGCCAGGCCATCGACAAGACAAGAGAGTTCCTTTTCGGCACGCTCCAGCTCAAGAACACTTTCACTGAGCTTGGCATTGGCGACGAGCACATCCCCACCATGGCTCGCAAGTCATGCCGTGACGGTGTGCTGCAGGGTTTTGTCCCCCTCAACAAGGACGACATCGAGACTATTTTCCGCAACTGCCTGTAATACGTCAGTTTAAGGATAATTTTTAACACTTTGCACGTCAACCTGGAGCCTTATCTGGGTTGACGTGTAATTATTCGGTGTTTTGTGTAAAAAAATCGGTAAAATTGGTAATATTCGGTAGGATTTTCCGTTATAATTTTGCAGTTGAAAAATTGTAATACACTATCATCAATGGAATCTATTAAGCGTTTTACACTTATTTTCAGTTTATTAATTATGATAGCAGCATCAAACTATATCAATGCGCAATCACAGATGAATGTCAAGAAACAGCATTTAGCCACTATCGCTGCCCTTGAGGCCAAGGGCGATCTGAAGGCTCTGGAGCCCGCCATCAATGCGGGTCTTGACGATGGATTGACTGTCAATCAGGTCAAGGAGGCATTGTCACAGCTTTATGCCTACACGGGGTTCCCCCGTTCGCTCAATGCTTTAGGTGTGCTCCAGCGTGTTGTTGCCGAACGTGACAGTCAGGGCCGTTCCACCACGATGGGTGATGATGCCGCACCCCTGCCCGAGGACTATGACGCTCTCAAGCAGGGAACCGAGGTGCAGACCCGCCTCACTGGAGGACAGCCTTTCAACTATGAATTCGCACCGCAGACCGATTATTATCTCAAGGCCCACCTGTTCGGCGACATCTTCGCCCGCAATGTGCTCAACGAGGCCGAGCGCGAGATTGTCACCGTGAGTGCCATCTCTGCCTTGGAAGGATGCGAGCCCCAGCTCATCGCTCATGTGCGTGGTGCCCGCAACATGGGTGTCACCGACGATGAGATCCATGCCATTCCTCAGGTCCTTGCCTCAACCGTTGGGGCAGTAGAGGCTTGGCGTGCCCGCAAGGCGATTGCCACTGTCTATGGCTCTAATGTGGAAGAGGGACGTCCTAACGACGGCACCTGGCCTCGTGGCGATTTCAATGCCGACTATGCACAGTACTTTATCGGTAACAGCTATATCGCACCTCTTGATGCCGAGAACGGCGGTCCCGTCAACGTCACGTTTGAGCCTGGCTGCCGCAACAACTGGCACGTCCACCACAAGGCTGTTCAAGTGCTTGTCTGTGTCGATGGACGTGGCTGGTATCAGGAATGGGGCAAGTCTCCGGTTGAACTAAAACCTGGTGTCGTCATCGCCATTCCCGAGGGCGTAAAACACTGGCACGGCGCTGCCCGTGACAGCTGGTTCCAGCATGTCACCTACATGACAAAAGTGGAACCAGGCTCGACAACCGACTGGCTTGAGCCTGTAAATGATGAGGTCTACCGAAAATTACCGTGATTTTATTGAAAAAATGCATACATTTTATTTGTGTATGAGAAATTTATAGTATATTTGCAACGTCAAAATTTGGACCTCACGTTTTTGGGGGTCTTGTTTTGAGAAGCAGATATGAAAGATTTACTGTTTTTCAAAAGAAATTGAGAAGTCAGAATACTCTTTTCATAATGATACTACTTATCTTATTTATGCATCAATTCTATTCAAGTTAAAAGTTAATAAATTTGGAGAAATGTTATTTGCGAGAGGTTCGTCACGCGGGAGCGCAGCGAACCTTTTTTTATGTCCTTACCTACCGCCATTTACGGCAGGAGGTAAGTCTAATGTAATATGACGAAACAACCTTAACGGGACCCTGTGGAGAATGAGTAGGGGAGATCTGCGGGGGTAATGCCTCGATAGACATTAGGTGTGTCGCCCATGACAAATCTGATGTCGGCACCCTGCATCAGGCGGTTGTGGTCAAGGTAGTTGCGGGTGTAGGGTTTGCCGTCGATGGTCATCGACTGGATGTAGCAGCCCTTGCCCTCGCATGTCAAGTTGACTTGTTTGCCGTTCTCGAGATGGATGGTCATCTTGTCCAGATAGGGCGATCCGATGATATACTGGTTGCTGCCGGGACACACGGGATAGAATCCCAGTGCCGAGAACACATACCATGCCGAGGTCTGCCCGTTATCCTCATCTCCACAGTAGCCATCGGGAGCAGCGCTGTATAGACGGTCCATCACCTGGTGTACCCAGTACTGGGCCTTCCACGGTTGTCCGGCGTAATTGTACAGGTAGATCATGTGCTGGATGGGCTGGTTGCCGTGAGCATAGTTCCCCATGTTCATGATCTGCATCTCACGTATCTCGTGGATGGTAAACCCGTAGTAGCTGTCGTCAAACACCGGTGGCACGGCAAAGACAGAATCAAGCATCTGGCAGAAAACATCTTTTCCGCCCATCAGGTCAATCAAGCCCTGTGGGTCATGAAACACGCTCCACGTGTAGTGCCAGCTGTTGCCCTCGGTGAATGCGTCACCCCACTTCAACGGGCTGAATGGTGACTGGAACTGCCCGTCCTTGAGCCTGCCTCGCATCAGCTTGGTCTCGGCGTCAAACACGTTGCGGTAATTCAGTGCGCGCTGGGCATATACCGCTATTTCGCTCTCTGGCTTGCCCAGTGCCTTACCCAGACGGTAGATGCACCAGTCGTCATAGGCATACTCCAGCGTCCTGGCCACGTTCTCACGGATGTTGACGTCGTAGGGGATATAACCCAATTCATTATAATACTCATGTCCCAAGCGCCCAGTGGATTTCACTTGGGGATGTACGGCGGTCGTGCCATGCACCACGGCTTCCCACAGTTTGTCGATATCATAGCCGCGCAGGCCCTTGAGATAGGCATCTGCAACAATCGATGCGCTGTTGTTGCCCACCATGCAGTCGCGATGTCCGGGGCTGGCCCACTCGGGCAGGAAGCCGCTTTCGAGCCAAGTGTTCACCAGTCCTTCCTGCATCCAGGCACCCATCGTTGGATACATCAGGTCAACGAGCGGGAACAAGCTGCGGAAGGTATCCCAGAATCCCGTATCGGTGAATAAGCGCCCCGGCAGCACTTGGCCGTTATAAGGGCTGTAATGGACTGGCTTTCCTTTGCTGTCTATCTCATAGAAACTGCGTGGAAACAGCACCGAGCGGTACAGGCATGAGTAGAACGTGCGCAGGTGGTCGATGTTGTCATCCTCAACCTGGATACGCCCCAGCACCTCGTTCCAGCGCTGGCGGCCTTTTTCCTTGACCGTTTCAAAATCATTGTTGCCCAATTCGCCAAGGTTGGTAATCGCTTGGTCAACACTGATGAAAGATGATGCGACACGTGCATTGACCTGCTCGCCACGGCGGGTCTTGAAGGTCACGATGGCCCCCGCATGGCTACAGGAGGCATGGCTCACGCCCTGGAGCAACGTGCTGTCTTCCACAGTATAAAATCTGTTGAACGGTTTGTCAAATTGGATGACAAAATAGTTCTTGAAGCCCTCAGGCACACCGCCGCTATTACGCGTTGTGTAGCCGATGATGCGGCGCTGTTCTAGTTGAAATGTGATTTCTGACCCTTTGTCAAAAGCATCTATGACAATGTTGGCCTGGTCGGTCTCGGGGAAGGTGAACCGCAAGATAGCGGCACGCTCAGTCGGTGCCATCTCGGCAATTATGTCATAGTCGGCAAGATAGACCTTATAATAATAAGGAGTTGCCTCCTCGGCCTTGTGCGAGAACCAACTGGCACGCTTGTTTTCATCAAATACAGGCTCGCCCACAGTGGGCATCAGCGAGAACTGGCCGTAATCGTTTATCCACGGGCTGGGCTGATGTGTCTGCTTGAAACCGCGTATTTTATGCGCGTCATAGGTGTATTGCCACCCGTCACCCATCTTGCCCGTCTGCGGCACCCAGAAGTTCATGCCCCAGGGCAGCGCAATGGCAGGGTAGGTGTTACCCGTCGATAACTCAAAACTCGACTGTGTCCCCACCAGCGGGTTCACATAATCCACAGGCTCCTGGTTGCTGGCCGTGGCTGCCGTGGCCCAAATCAACGATAGAATGATAAGTATTGTTTTTCTCATGAGAACAGCATAAATAGTATCAAAAATATATTTTGAGTAAAAGTTAAAGTATTGCAAGCCTGTGGCTTGCGTGAGGTGTTACGGTCGGTTCTTCTTCTGGGTGCCCCATTTGCTGGGCTTGGAACCCATGACGAGTTCTAGGGTGCCTCCGGCGACGATGTCACGGTAATCGATGTAGCTCTTGTCATATCGCTTGCCGTTGAGCGTGGCGCTCTGGACATAGATGTTCTGGTCGTTATTGTTAACCGCCTTGACAGTGAACGTCTTGCCTTCACCCACATTGATTCTTGCCTCGTTGAACAGCGGCGAACCGATGATATACTTGCCACCAGCGGGTTCTTCCTGATACAGGCCGATGGACGACAGGACATACCATGCCGACATCTGCCCCACGTCCTCGTTGCCCGACAGGCCGTCCAGACCGTTGCGGTAGAGTTCGCGCAGTACTTGCCTGATGAGTGATGCCGCTTTCCACGGCTGGCCCACGTAGTTGTACATATAGATGATGTGGTGACTGGGCTCATTGCCATGGGCATATTGTCCGATAAGGCCACTCACGTCGGGCGATGCCTCTTCTCCCATGTCGCCTTCGACAACAAACAACGAGTCGAGTTTCTGGATAAAGGCCTTCTCGCTGCCGAAGAGTTTTGCCAATCCATGCACATCATGGGGAACGAGCCAGGTATACTGCCAGGCGTTGCCCTCGCAGTAGTCATCGTTGCGGTGCTTGGTCGATAGCGGGTCAAATTCCGCAACGTCGCGGAATTTGCCTTTCGAGTCCTTGCCGCGCATGAATTTCAGGTTCTTGTCAAAGTATTTCTCATAGGACTTGCTGCGGTTCAGGAAATAGTCATGATGTTCCTTGTCGCCAGCCACGTCGGCCACGCGGGCGATGCACCAGTCGGCAAGGGCATATTCCAGGCCGCGTGCCACGGTCTCCTTGTCAGGTTCCAGGTCGTAGGGGATATAGCCGTACTGCTTCAACAGGCCCATTGAGCGCTCGTCGAGCATCGCGCTCGTGGTCATTGCCTTGAGGGCTGCTTTAATGTCCACATCAAAGCCTTTCAGCACCAGGTCGGCCAGTACGGGCACACCAGGATTGCCCACCATGCAGTCGGTCTCGTTGCCCATCAGGTGCCACACGGGCAGTTTGCCCTGTTGCTCAAAGATGTGCAGGAAGGTCTGTGCGATGTCCCGCTGCTTCTCGCGGTGGATGAGCGTCTGCAACGGGTGGGCTGCACGGTAGGTATCCCACAGCGATAGGGTAGTGTAGTTGGTGAAATCACCCTGATGCACTTCACCGTCCGCTCCTCGGTATTGCCCGTTCACGTCACAGAATACCGACGGGGCCACCATCGTGTGATAAAGCGCCGTGTAGAATACCTTGCGGTCATCCTCGTTGTCGGTGTCAATCTGGATTTTATCCAGTTCGTCTGCCCAGGCACACCATGCTTTGCGGGCAATATCATAGAAGTCCCAGCCGGGATTCTCTGCCTCCAGGTTCTCGATAGCATTCTTAATGCTCACGGCCGATAGTCCCACTTTGACGATAAATGGCGTTGCGGGATAGTTTGGTGCCGATATGATGCCCGTGGTGTCGCCATCCTGTTTCTCGAGCGACACATCCTGCTGGAAATCCATCACAAAATAGACCTTCTGGTCTCTTGCCCAACCCGATGAATAGCGGTAGCCGACAATTCTCCTGGGTGATTGTTGCTCCATCATCATCTGTTTAGGGCTGTCCCATCCGATGCCTTGGCCCAAGTCGAGGAGCAGATAGATGGTGTCTTGTTCGGCATTGAAGTCATAGCGGTGCATACCCGTGCGCTTGGTGGCGGTTAATTCCACCCGAACGTAGGGCTTGTCCCCGTTACGCAGCATCACCGAGTAGTAGCCCGGATGGGCACTCTCGTCGTTGTGGCCGAAAATGACCGCGCGCTGGTCACGGTTGGTTACGGGCAGCAATGCGATGTCGCCCAGGTCACCGATGCCAGTGCCGCTCAGGTGCTGATGCCCAAACCCGATGAGCACCGAGTCGCTGTCGTGATAGCCCGAGCACCAGTCCCAGCCACGGGTGGGCTCGGTCGGTCCCAACTGCACATAGCCGAATGGCACGTTGGCCCCGTAAAACACATGGCCGTGCCCACCCGTGCCGATGCGTGGATTCACCCAATTGCTGCGAACTGAATGACAGTTCTGTGATTTGGTCATGTCACATTGCGCACTTGCTATGATAGCAAGGCTGGCAGCAAGAAATATCAGAGTAGAAATGACTTTTTTCATAGTTATGGTGGAAATTGGTTAATGTATATACATATTGATGGCAAAGCCGGTCAACAACGCTATCGAGAAACTGGCCAGTGTGCCAAGCAGGACATACTCTGTGATCTTAATCTCACGAGCCTTGTTCAGGTCACCGAAGCGGAAGATGGATTTCGCTGCGAGCAGGAATCCGACGGCCTCGATGTTCCCGGTGATGACAAAAGTCAGAATAAGCACCCGCTCGATATATCCGATCCATTTCCCTGCGTTGGGCATACCCTGGGCCTGCATGCCATTGGACGGGGTCCATCCCTTGATGAACATGCTGATGAGCAGCGACGAGGGCTTGAGCATCAGCATATAACCGATCAGGATGGCCCAGAAAGTGCCCGACTGTGCGATACCGCTCAACCATGCCAACTCTATGCCTTGATCGGCATAGAGTGCCCACCACAATCCTATCATGACGGCAATGTGGGCCAGCTGGTCGATCAGGAATGCGATGGTACTGGTTGGGAACCATTTGACCTTGGTGATGTCGATGATGATGTGGGTGATGAAAATCACCAGCGGAATGATCCATCCACACCAGTCGCCCACCAGCACATAGGCACAGGCGGCATGGATTAGCGCATGGATGGCCTGGAAGGCTATTCCACGCATGCCTTCCTCGCGTTTGCCCTTACAAAGCCAGTCAAATTGGAGGAAGAAGTCGGCTATGACATGCGACGACAGCAGCTTGAGTAGAAGCAGAATATTTGTCATATTATCCTTTAGGTCAGATGGTCGGTGATGATTTTGCAGTAGCGTTCAAGATACATTCTGATGAGTGGCTCACGTGCCGATGAGAGCACGTTGCGCACGTTTTGGACCGAGGTGCCGATATATTCGGCGACTTTTTTCTTGGGGTTGTCGGTCTTGAGCGACAAGTAGATCATGCCAGCTTGTTTGGCTGACCATCTCTTGATGATGTCATCGACAAATGCCGTGGACACTTCCAGCTCTTGGTCAACGTCATTCCAGGGGGTCTTGACGGCCAGGCGCATCTTGTTCATCGTGTCGAGTTGACGGCCTGAATACTGGAACGCCTCACCATCCGAGGTCACGATGCTGTCCGCCATGAACTGCACTTCTCCTATTCCCAGCGAGATGCGCGCGTCCCACATTCCGTTCTCCTTGTCGGGGGTGTGGTGGATGAGTCCAGCCCGCAGCAGGATTGCGACTTTGAGGGCCGCAGCAGGGTCTTCAACCAGCAACTGGAAACTGTCGCCGCGGAACAGTTCCATCGTGAACGGCGATACGCATTGCAGTTCTTCCTTCATCGTGTTCAAGCAATTCAGCAAGTTAGCCCGGTATTCGGTCTTGATGTTTGTCGACCCCACGATGTCTCCTGTGATTACTCCTTTTATCATATTTTTCATCGTTTTTTTATGTTTCTGCTGCAAATATAGATAATATCTTCGGAAATAGCAACCGTTTTTAGTTGTTTTTTATCAAAACAACCATTTTTAGTTGCTTTTTCCGTTCGTGGGTGAAGGAAACAATCGGTAAGGGTTGTTTATTGGGAAAGCAACCGTTTTTGATTGCTCACCCTCATAATAGAATGATTAAAAGTGTGGAGTGGCCTGTTTTTCTCTACTGAATTGTCGTTTGTTGCTGATAAATGATTATATTTGCAAGTTGAAACATTAGGAAACCAAATTTAACGCAATAATATATCATTAACAGCAACAATTATGAAATTAGCAAAGTTAACAGCAATGTCGGTTGCGGCATTGGCCCTGTTGAGCTCATCGACCTGCTCCAAGCAGGAAACGGCAGCTCCGGGTCAGGCTCCCGCTACCGAGAAAACTTCCGGTAAAATGGAAAAGAAAGAGTTCACTCCCGAATTCCTCAACCAGCTGGGCCGCGTGGGCGGACCGCAAGTCTCTCCCGACGGTAAAAAGATCCTTTATGGCGTGACCTATTATGATATCGCCTCCAACAAGGGCAACTGCGACCTGTGGGTGATGGACATCGATGGCAGCAACGCTCGCCAGATCACCAACACGCCCAAGAGCGAGAGCAACTACGTGTGGATTGACGGCGGCAAGAAAATCGCCTTTATCTATGCCGAGGAGGGCGAGAACTCAACGCCTCAGCTTTGGACCATGAATGCCGATGGCGGTGGCCGCAACTGCGTGAGCGACGTCGAGGACGGCATCGAGGGCTTTGTGTTCTCTCCCGACGAGAAGCGTGTGGTCATGATTTCCCAGGTCAAGTATGGCAAGACGGTTCAGGACGTGTATCCCGATCTGGACAAGACCACGGGCAAGCTCTATGACGACATGATGTACAAGCATTGGGACGAGTGGGTAACCACTGTTCCTCATCCCTTTGTAGCCGACTTTGACGGCAGCAAGGCTGGTAACGTCAAGGACGTGCTCGAGGGTGAACCCTACGAGTCGCCCATGAAGCCTTGGGGTGGTATCGAGTCACTGGCTTGGACCCCCGACAGCAAGAGCCTCGTCTATGTCTGCCGCAAGAAGACCGGCAAGGACTATGCTTTCTCGACCAACAGCGACCTGTACCGCTATGACCTCGAGACTGGAAAAACCGAAAACCTCACCCAGGGCATGATGGGTTACGACACCTATCCCATCATCAACAGCAAGGGTGAGATGGCATGGCTCTCGATGGAGCACGACGGCTATGAGGCCGACAAGAACCGCATCTTCTTTATGGATGCTGCCGGCAACAAGAAAGACCTGACCGCCAACTGGGACTACAGCGTTGACGCTATCGCTTGGTCGCCCGACGAGAAGGCCATCTACTTCATCTGCCCGTTCCAGGGCGTGCAGCCCATTTTCCGCATGGATGTCGCTACCCAGAAGGTTGACACCATCGCTATGGGCGTTTGCGACTACGACGGTCTGGCATTCGCTGGCGATACCGTGATCACTTGCCAGCACAGCTATCAGACCCCCAACGAGATCTATAGCGTGCAGATGGGTAAGGAACCCGTTCAGCTCACCCATGTCAACGACGAGATGCTCGCCCAGGTTGACCCCATCGGCATCGAGAAGCGCATGGTGCCCACCACCGATGGCAAGCTGATGACCACTTGGGTTTGCTACCCGCCCAACTTCGATCCCAACAAGAAGTATCCCGCTATCCTCTTCTGCGAGGGTGGTCCCCAGTCGCCTGTAAGCCAGTTCTGGAGCTACCGCTGGAATATGCGCATCATGGCAAGCAACGGCTATATCGTTATCCTGCCCAACCGCCGCGGCCTGCCGGGCTTCGGTACCGAGTGGAACGCCCAGATCAGTGGCGATTACGGTGGCCAGAACATGCGCGACTACATCGCTGCAGTTGACTACATGAAGAAGGAGCCTTACATCGATGGTGACCACATCGGTGCCGTGGGTGCAAGCTACGGTGGCTACTCGGTTTACTTCCTTGCTGGTAACCACAACAAGCGCTTTGCCTGCTTCCTGGCCCACGCTGGTATCTTCAACCTCGAGGCCCAGTATCTCGAGACCGAGGAGATGTGGTTTGTACAGTGGGATCTGGGTGGCGCCTTCTGGGATAAGGGCAACGCTACCGCACAGCGCTCCTATACCCAGGCCAATCCCAAGAACTACGTTCAGAATTGGGATACCCCCATCATGTGTACCGCTGGCGAACTCGACTACCGTATCGTCTTCACCCAGGCTTGCCAGGCATTCAATGCCGCCAAGATCAAGGGTCTGCCCGCTCGCTTGCTGCTCTTCCCCGATGAGAATCACTGGATTCTCAAGCCCCAGAACAGCATCTTGTGGCAGCGTGAGTTCTTCCGCTGGCTCGACACTTGGCTGAAGCCGGGCAGCGAGGCCGCTAAGCAGTACAAGGCCGAGATGGACTCCATCAACGCCGCTAAGGCTGCTGCAGCGCCTGCTCCTGCCGTTGAGGAGAAAAAGAACTGATGCCAATTTGCATGAAATGAAGAAAGGGAGACCGTCGTGGCCTCCCTTTTTTCAGATATTTATTGTACTTTTGTGCCTATGAGTTATACAGTGACCACCAGTCAGGCGACCATCTGCGCCGATGAGTTTATCAGCCGCTATCGCGATGTGGAGCGGTTTGATGCCTACTGCCGCGAGTGTCCGGGGTATGGCAAGTCGTGGAATTGTCCGCCTTTTGATTTCGACCCGAGAACCCGCAGCGAGGGTTTCAAGACAGTGATGGTGATGGGAACGACCATCGAGTTTGACGAGCAGACACTTGCGGCGTGCAAGACGCCCGAGCAGGCCACCGCAGCCGGCAAGCAGGCTATGGAGAAGGTATGGCAGGAATTGTTGCCGCGGCTCTACGGGATGGAGCGGGAGACACCTGGCAGCTGCTGCTTCACCTTCCGTTGCGTGTTGTGCCCCGAGGGGTGTACACGTCCCGAGGGCAAGCCTTGCCGCCATCCCGGGAAGATGCGCCATTCGTTAGAGTCTGTGGGCTTTGATGTCGAGGCCATTACCCGTGACCTCTTGGGGATTGACCTGGAATGGAGCACCGACGGTTCACTCTCCAAACACATCACGCTCGTCACCGCCCTTTTCAGGCCGTAATGACCCGTTGTAGCCTTACTTCTGGAATACAAAGAACACCGCCATAATCAGGCAGATGAAGGCGGCAAGGTGATTCCAGCGCAAGGACTCACCATTGAAAAACACAGTTACGAACAACGTGAACACGGCCAGTGACACCACTTCCTGAATCACCTTTAACTGCATGAGGTTAAACGGGCCACCGTTGCCGTCAAAGCCGATGCGGTTGGCGGGTACCTGGCAGGAATACTCGGGCAGTGCAAGCAACCACGACAGGAGAATGACGACATACAGCGGTGTGTTGTCGGTGAAAATCTTGAGCTGTTGCAGTTTCAGATGGCCGTACCACGCAAAGGTCATAAAGACGTTGGACACGATGAGCAGTCCGATGGTGTAGAATTGTTGCAGGTGTAGCATGAGACGTTATACTCTTTTTTTTCTGTTTTTATTTCGAGCCGCAAAAGTAGTAATTAATTCTGACAAGGCATCTACGGCTATGACATATTTATTTTATGTATATTACTGCTCTAAAACTATAATTTTGTCCTAAATGTCATGAAAAATAAAATATAAGGCGCAAATTGTTTTTTTTTTGTCCAATAATGACTACTTTTGCATGACCTTTCAAGGATAATGAATATGAAGGATTTCTCAATTCAATCGCTGGACTTATTGATGATGTCGGCCAACCAAAATGCCATTAGGATGGAGGACAAATACTTCGTGATGGATAATCTCGAGGTGCCCATGCGCACATGGTCAATCCAGGAGATACAGGCCTATCATAAACCCTATCCCATAAAGTTGACTAAGAACTATATCCTTATCTTGGTGGAGGGTACCTTGCGGTTCAGCGTGAATTTCCGTGATTATGTGATGACGGCGGGCATGTGTGCTGTCATCACAGCTGGAACCATCATTGAGAGGGCCGATTCTGACAGTGATGCCAAGTTTATCGTTTTGTCTTTCAAACGGCATGACTTGGGTATTGTCCCGTCCTATCAGCAGCTCAACGTGCACCGACTCTATGCTTTGCAGGTGGCCCATGTGACGCTGCTTCCACAGCAGCTCGATATGCTCATCCAGTCCTACAAGATGCTGCGCACTATCTTGACCGACAAGGCTTTCTCCCCGTTGGTGGAGGAGTCTGCTAACCATTGTATCTGCCTGATAGCCAGTATCATTGAGAATAGGGCGGTCAACCAAGCCGATGTGAGTGCCAAGACTTCACGCCAGGATGAAATCGTGTCTAACTTTCTGCAATGTGTGGCCGACAATTACCGTGAGCACCGCGAGTTGGGATTCTATGCCGCCCAACTTTGCCTCTCGCTCAAGTATATGTCTCATGTTGTGTACAGCGAGACGGGCCGCCATCCCTCGCAATGGATCAAGGATTATGTTATTCTTGACGCCAAAACGATGCTGCGCAGTGGCCGCTACACCGTACAGCAGGTAGCCGACGAACTGCATTTTCCCAACCAGTCATTCTTCGGCAAGTACTTCAAGGAAGCCGTCGGCGTTTCTCCCAAGAAGTGGAAATAATTATTCAGGGGTAACGGTAATGACGGCGTACTCCGAATCGGTGCCGATGCGGAACTTTCCTCCCCAGATTCCCATGCCCGAGCTCACGTAATAGTCGGTGCCTCCGCGCCGCCACTGTCCGTAATCACACTCATACATCTTCTTGGTCACCCAGTTCAATGGCCACACCTGGCCGCGGTGGGTATGGCCGCTCAGCTGCAGGTCCACACCATTCTGCTCGGCTTCTTCCAGGTGGTAGGGCTGGTGGTCGAGCAGGATGACGTAATTTCCACGGTTGATGCCCTGCATCAGCTGTTCCACGCTCTTGCGGTGGCGGTTGCTGCGGTCATCACGGCCCACAATGGTTACCCCTCCCATGCTCAAGGTGTCATCCCTCAGGATGCGGATGCCGGTCTCGTTCAGCAGGTCAAGCGCCTTGTTCAGCCCGGTGATGTATTCGTGGTTGCCCAGGCACGCGATGGCCGGGGCATTCAGACGCTTCAATTCCTCGGCAGTGCCTTGGGCCTTCAGGGGGCGCACATTTCCGTCGATGATGTCGCCAGCGATGAGAATGAGGTCGGCCTGTTCGGCATTGATCATATTCACCCAGCGGCCCACTTCGGTGCGGGGATTGTGGAAACCCGCATGCAGGTCACTCAGCATGACGATTTTCAAGGGACGGTCCAGATGCTTACTGGTCGTCAGGTTGATTTCCTGGCGCTGCTTATTATGGTAATGGATGTTGCCGCCGATAAAGGTCACCAGCATCACGCCTGTCATGACCAGCGATGTGATGCCATTGGCCTTAAGCCATGTGGCGGGTACCAGGTGGACCAGCCGCCCGATGTCAAGCACCAGGAATGCCATGAGCAGGTAAAACATGATGATCAACCATGAGTTGCCGATTTCATACATCGCTGTAGCCATGCCCAGGGGCAGGCTGTCACTCTTGAACTGCATCACCATGCAACACAGCGCCAGCAGCATCAGCAGCACGATGACTACCTTGACGGGCGTCGAGAACGGCAGCAAGCGCCACACGTGCCATGACACATAACCTTGCATGACCAGCATCACGGTCAACGCGACAATAAAGAATTTTGCCATATTCAGATTCTGTTTTTGCGCAAAAGTAGTAAAAATTACTTTTTTGCAGCCCCCAAATGGGTAATATTGACTAACTTTGTGGCATAATACAATTTTTTTAAGGTAATGAAGGAAAAAGAAATCTTGCTGACGGTCAAGGAACGCATGGGCATCAGTGAACTCAACGAGATGCAGCGGCAGGCTCTCGACGCGTGGAAGTCGGGCGGGGGAGACCTCGTCCTGTATTCTCCCACGGGGACGGGCAAGACGCTGGCCTTTGCCTTGTGTGTCCTTCAGGCTCTCAAGCCGCCCATGCAGCAGCTCCAGGCTGTCATCTTGGCTCCCTCACGTGAATTGGTGATGCAGACTGCCGAAATCCTTCGCCAGTTGGCATCGGGTTACAAGGTGACCCCATGTTATGGTGGCCATGACGTCGCCGACGAGAAGACCTCGCTTGCTGTCACGCCCGATGTCATCGTCGCCACTCCCGGACGCCTGCTCGACCACCAAAACCGCGGCCACATCGACCTGAGAGGCACGCGCCTGCTGGTGCTCGACGAGATGGACAAGTCGCTGGAGTTGGGTTTTGAGGACGAGATGCGCCGCCTGTTGAAGCACATGCCCCGACTGAACCGCCGCATCCTGGCCTCGGCAACGGTCCTCTATCCCGTGCCTGAATATGTGCGTCTGCACAATGCCACGACCATCAATATGTTAGGTCAAGGGGAACAGCCCTCCGAGCGCATCACGGTTCATCAGGTCATGGCCGATAGCAAGGACAAACTCGATACCCTGCGCCAGCTGCTGCTCACCCTGGGTGGAGGCAAGACAATCGTGTTTGCCAACTACCGCGAGAGCGTGGAGCGCATCCACCAGTATCTTCTCAAGAATCGCATCGATGCGGGCATCTATCATGGCGCCCTCGAGCAGCAGGACCGTGAGCAGGCTGTCGCCATGCTCAATAACGGCAGCGTTACTGTGCTTGTTTCCACCGACCTGGCCTCACGTGGCCTGGACATCGACACGGTCGAACACATCGTCCACTACCATCTGCCAGTGAGCGAGCAGGCCTACATCCACCGCAATGGCCGCACAGCGCGCATCGATGCCACGGGCCATGCCTATGTCATCACAGCTCCCGCCGAGCAACTGCCCGAGTGGGTGGCTATTGACGGGCCGATGGAACTGGACCCTGCCGAGAAAATGCCTCGGGCGCTTATGGCGACCCTCTATTTCCAGGCAGGCAAGAAGGAGAAACTGTCCCGTGGCGACATTATGGGCTTCATTGCCGGCAATGGTGGCATCGAGGCCAGTGCCATTGGCCGTATCGACGTACGTGACCACTACTCCCTGGCCGCAGTACCCCGCAGTAGCGCCCAGGCGGTGCTGAAGAACCTCCAGAATGCCCGCATCAAGGGCAAGAAAGTGAGAATCTCGATTAAGTCGTCTTGACCCCAGTCTTTGAGGGTTGGAACGATTTTTCACTGCCCAAATAATATTTTTTAACTATCGACGTTATTTAGATATAATTATACCTTAAACTTAAGCTATAGCATAACTATGAAACCTAAAAAAAGAAAACGTGACCTCTATTTCCTGAAACTGCTATCCCGCAGTTTCCCAAATGTGGCAACCGCCAGCACCGAGATTATTAACCTCGAGGCTATCCTGAACCTGCCCAAGGGCACCGAGCACTTCCTGGCCGACCTCCACGGCGAGTATCTGGCTTTCCAGCACGTGCTGCGCAACGCCAGCGGTACCATCAAGCGCAAGGTGGGTGAAATCTTCAATGACTCGCTGAGCACCCGTGAGCAGAAGGACCTGTGTACCCTTATCTACTATCCGACCGAGAAACTTGAACTCGTCAAGGATGAGATTACCGACAAGGAAGAACTCAACGACTGGTATTTCATCACCATCAACCGACTGGTGAAGGTATGCCGCAATGTGTCTTCCAAGTACAGCCGCTCCAAGGTCCACAAAGCCCTGCCCGAGGATTTCTCCTATATCATCCAGGAGCTCTTGCATGAGCACAGCAGCGATCCCAACAAGCAGGCCTATGTTGATGTGATTATCCGCACCATCATCTCGACCCACCGCGTTGATGACTTCATTGCTGCGATGTGTAACCTCATCCAGCAGTTGACCATCGATATGCTCCACATCCTGGGCGACGTTTACGACCGTGGTCCCAGTCCCGACAAGATCATGGACGTCCTGGGCAACTTCCATAACTTCGACATCCAGTGGGGTAACCACGACATCCTGTGGATGGGCGCCGCATCGGGCAACGATTGCAGCATTGCCAATGTACTGCGCATTGCGCTGCGCTACGGCAACCACGGTGTGCTTGAGGATGGCTATGGCATCAACCTGTTGCCCCTGGCCACCTTCGCCATCGATACCTATGCCAACGACCCCTGTGAGCGTTTCCTTCCCAAGGACGGCAGCGCCAACGATCCTGAGCGTGCCCGCACCGCTCAGCTCGTGGCCCAGATGCACAAGGCCATCAGCATCATCCAGTTCAAACTCGAGGCTGCTGCCATCAAGCGTCGTCCCGACTTCGGCATGAAAGACCGCCTCTTGCTTGACAAGATGGACCTTGCCAAGGGCACTATCACGATTGCTGGTAAGGAATATGAGTTGCTCGACACCAATTTCCCGACTGTCGATCCCAAGCATCCCTACAAGTTGACACCCGAAGAGGAATCCATTGTCACCAAGCTTCACCAGTCGTTCACCGAGAGCGAGAAGCTGCACAAGCACATGAAGTGCATGTTCCGCAATGGCTGCCTCTATACGATAGCCAATGGCAACCTGCTCTATCACGCGTCTATCCCCCTCAACGAGGACGGCACCCTCAAGGATGTCATGATTCGTGGAGAGAAGTTCCATGGCAAGGCTCTGCTCAAGCGTGCCGGTAACCTTATCCGCAGCGCCTACTTCGGCTGTGAGGATCCCGATGAGCATGAATTTGCGCTCGACTACCTGTGGTACCTGTGGTGCGGACCCGATTCACCCGCATTCGACAAGAGCAAGATGGCAACCTTTGAGCGCTACTTCATTGCCGACAAGGATACCCACAAGGAGGTCAAGGGCTACTACTACACCATGCGTGACAATGCTCAGGTCGTTGACGCCATCCTCGACGAGTTTGGTGTCGAGGGCGAGCACCGCCACATCATCAACGGCCATGTGCCCGTCAAGACCATCAAGGGTGAGAATCCCATCAAGGCGAGCGGTAAACTCATGGTGATCGACGGCGGCTTCTCCAAGGCCTATCAGCCCGAGACCGGCATCGCAGGCTACACCCTCGTTTACCACTCCCGCGGCTTTGAACTCGTGCAGCACGAGCCCTTCTCGTCAATCGACGAGGCCGTGCGCCTGGGCCAGGACATCAAGTCCACCCGCAGCCTGGTCGAGCTCACCAACCACCGCATGCGCGTCAAGGACACCGATATCGGCATCGAGCTCCAGTCCCAGATCGAGGACCTCAAGGAACTCCTCGACGCCTATCGCTCTGGTGACCTCAAGGAGCGCAATCTCCGCCCCATCACCAACAAGCGCTGATACCTGTCACTTGTAGGTTCTATATCACATCACGCGGCAGCCTTTCGGGGTTTGCCGCGTGATTGTTTTTGGTCCGTTCCCATCGATTTGTGCACTCTGAAGTGTATGCCTGAACCATAAGACTAAAAATCGTAGTCTTTTAAACGTGAAAGTGTTTTTTTTGTCTAATCGGGTGGTCATTGAAAATTATTTACTATATTTGCAAGTTGTAAAGATTTGATAACTCACATTATTCATTAAATATTACAGAACAATGAAAAAGACTTTATGCTTATTATTGAGTGCTATGTTGATGCTCGGTATTTCGGGCTGTGGTTCAATGAACAACGCTTCTAAGGGTGGTCTCATCGGCGGTGGCGGTGGTGCTGCTATCGGTGCTGGCATCGGTGCTCTCATCGGTAAGGGCAAGGGCGCCGCTATCGGTGGTGCTATCGGTGCTGTGGCTGGCGGTGTTGCCGGTACACTCATCGGCAAGAAGATGGACAAGCAGGCTCGTGAGTTGGCTCAGATCGCTGGCGCACAGGTTGACACCTGCACCGACGTCAATGGCTTCGAGGCCATCAAGGTGACCTTCGACAATGGTATTCTGTTCGGTTTCAATAGCTCCAAGCTGGGTGATGACGCCAAGAGCTCACTCGACAAGTTTGCCGCTTCGCTCATGAGCAACCCCCAGACCGACGTTCAGATCTACGGTCACACCGACAACGTGGGTACCCGCGCTGCCAATGAGAAGGTGTCCAACGCCCGCGCTACCGAGGTGAAGAACTACCTGACCAATGCCGGTGTTCCCGTTGCACGCATGACCAGCAAGGGTCTGGCCTATGACTATCCCGTTGCCAGCAATGACACCGAGGCAGGTCGCGCCCAGAACCGTCGCGTTGAGATCTACATCACCGCTAACGAGGACATGATCAAGGCCGCTCAGGACGGCACCCTCAAGTAATTAGTAGGAGTTAATCATTTCCAGTAAGATTTGATTTTGGGGCATTTCCATTGCGGGAATGCCCTTGTTTTTTGCAAGTATTTAATATTGAGATACTTTATTGTCGGTGGGGTTTATCTTTTGGTAAACTTTTTCATGAATCAAAAATATTAATACCTTGAAAATCAGCTGATTGAAATTATTTTTGAAAAACTTTATTATTTTTGTCCTAAATTTTGTGGATAGAAATAATCGTATTATCTTTGCGAGGATTTTGCGCGATAATGACAACTTGTGCGCAATTTCCTCATTTACAGTATTAAGAAAAAGTAAAAACCTGAAAAATAAGACATGGAACCAAAAACCTACAATTACCAGCAGGCCTATGAAGCCTCATTAAAGTACTTTGATGGCGATGAACTCGCCGCCAGGGTATGGGCTACCAAATATGCGCTGAAAGATTCCTTCGGTCACCTCTATGAGTTGACCCCTGACGATATGCACCACCGTATCGCCCGCGAGATTGCCCGTATCGAGAAAAAGTATCCCAATCCTCTTAGCGAGGACCGACTGTTTGAGTTGATGAGCCACTTCCGCTACATCGTGCCGCAGGGCAGCCCCATGGCTGGCATCGGCAACAATTTCCAGGTGGGTTCGTTGAGCAACTGCTTTGTCGTGGGTCTTGACGGTGAACCCGACAGCTACGGTGGCATTCTCAAGATTGACGAGGAACAGGTGCAGCTCATGAAGCGCCGTGGTGGTGTAGGTCATGACTTGTCACACATCCGCCCCAAGGGTTCTCCCGTCAAGAACAGCGCGTTAACCTCGACTGGTCTGGTCCCCTTCATGGTGCGTTACAGCAATAGCACCCGCGAGGTAGCTCAAGACGGACGCCGTGGCGCCCTGATGCTCACCGTGAGCATCAAGCATCCTGATGCCGAGTCGTTTATCGACGCCAAGATGGTCGAGGGCAAGGTGACTGGCGCCAACGTGTCGGTTCGCATCGACGACGACTTCATGAAAGCCGCCATCGAGGGCAAGCCCTATCACCAGCAATATCCCATCGACAGCGACAAGCCCGTTTATGAGCAGGACATCGACGCTGCCAAGCTGTGGGCCAAGATTGTCCACAACGCATGGAAGAGCGCCGAGCCCGGCATTCTCTTCTGGGACACCATCACCCGTGAGTCGGTGCCCGACTGCTATGCCGACCTGGGCTTCAAGACCATCTCGACCAACCCCTGTGGCGAGATTCCCCTGTGCCCCTACGACAGCTGCCGCTTGATCGCCATCAACCTCTATAGCTACGTGAAGAACCCCTTCACGCCCGAGGCCTACTTCGACTTCGACATGTTTGCAGAGCACGTGGCTTGCGCCCAGCGCATGATGGACGACATCATCGATCTGGAAATGGAGAAAATCGAGAAGATTCTCGATAAGATCAAGTCCGACCCCGAGACTCAGGAAGTCAAGACGACCGAGCTCAACTTGTGGAACAAGATCCGCACCAAGACCCTCAAGGGCCGCCGTACTGGTGTGGGTACCACTGGCGAGGGCGACATGATTGCCGCCATGGGCTTGACCTACGGCACCCCCAAGGCTACCGAGTTCTCTGTAAGTGTCCACAAGGCGCTTGCACTGGCTGCCTACGGCTCGTCGGTACAGATGGCCAAGGAGCGTGGCGCATTTGAGATCTATGACGCTAAACGTGAATTCAATAATCCTTATATCACCCGTATCCGTGAGGCGAGTCCTGAGCTCTATGAGGACATGGTGAAGTATGGCCGCCGCAACATCGCTTGCCTGACCATCGCCCCCACGGGAACAACCAGTCTGCTGACCCAGACGACCTCGGGTATCGAGCCTGTGTTCATGCCTGTCTATAAGCGCCGCCGCAAGGTCAACCCCAGCGACAAGGATGTCCATGTTGACCTGGTTGACGAGAATGGCGATTCGTTTGAGGAATTCATCGTCTATCACCACAAGCTGGTGACCTGGATGAACATCAACAACATCCCCGTGCGCCGCGACTACACCCAGGAGGAACTCAATGCCATCATTGAGCGCTCTCCCTATTACAAGGCCACTGCCAACGACGTGGACTGGGTTAACAAGGTGAGGATGCAGGGCGAGGTGCAGAAGTGGGTGGACCACAGCATCAGCGTGACCATCAACCTGCCCAACGACATCAGCGAGGAAATGGTGGGCAAACTCTATGCCGAGGCATGGCGCAGCGGCTGTAAGGGTTGCACCGTTTACCGCGACGGCTCTCGTACAGGCGTGCTCGTGGCACTGAGCGATAGCGACAAGAAGAAAGAGGAGAAGAAGGCCAAGGAGGCCGAGGGTGAGCAGGGCGCTGCACGTTACATTGCCGAGGAAGAGCACATCCTGAAACGTCCCGTCGAACTCGAGGCCGACGTCGTGCGTTTCCAGAACAAGAAGGAGAAATGGATTGCCTTTATCGGCTTGATTGACGGCCGTCCCTACGAGATTTTCACCGGTATTGCCGACGATGACGAGGGCATCTTCTGTCCCAAGTCGGTTACCAAGGGTAAGATCATCAAGGCCGTGGGCGAGGATGGCGTGAAGCGTTATGACTTCCAGTTCATCAACAAGCGCGGTTTCAAGACCACTATCGAGGGCCTGAGCGAGAAGTTCAATCCCGAATTCTGGAACTATGCTAAGCTCATCTCGGGTGTCTTGAGGTATGGAATGCCCATTCCTCAGGTACTCAAGCTCGTGAGCAGCCTGGAGCTGGACAGCCAGTCGATCAACACCTGGAAGATGGGTGTAGAGCGTGCATTGAAGCGCTACATCCACAATGGTGAGGCTGCTGCCGAGCGGTGTCCCAACTGTGGCCAGGACACCCTGGTTTATCAGGAAGGCTGCCTCATCTGCACCAACTGCGGCACCTCTCGCTGCGGTTGACCCCCCAGATATTTAATGTGAAAGGCAAAATACGTTACATTGTGGTGTACCCTGTCCAAGCGATGATAGGGTACACCTTGTTTTATAATCATCATTTATCATTTATCTCTCATTATCTACTATTATGACTCGTTTTAAGTTTTTATTGCTGATTTTGCTGGCATCGTTATCGACGTCAGCGTGGGCTGGTAGCGATGCTGATGCGCCGATGCGTGCCGCGGCCAGCCGTGTTCTCAGGTCCTCGCGTCCTCTTGAGCTTGTGGCTTATTATCCTGGCATGACTGCCTATCGTCAAGCGGGTGGTGGCTTTGCCATCGTCTCGAGTGATAAGGAAAACCCCACAGTTTTGGCCTATTCCCGCACGGGTTACCTGAATCTGTCGGATAATAATCCCGGTTTCAACTGGTGGCTGAATGCCACAAGAAAAGTGCTGCTACAATCTGCTCCCATGCGCGAAACCACCAAGCCTGATCCAAGCCGTTTCAAGCCATCGGTGCAACCGCTCTTAACCACCATCTGGGGGCAGCGCGAACCGTTCAAGTTCATGTGTCCGTTTGATACCTATGTGTCAGACTATGGCCTGTATGGAACCTACACGCCCGAGATGGGGCATTATTCCGTGGGTTGTGGCCCTCTGGCTATGGCTCAGTATCTGAATTACTACAAGTTTCCCAAGCATGGTGTCGGTGAGGAATCGGTCACGGTGAAGTATGATCAGGCTAATGTCACGCTTCATGTCGATTTTGAATCGGCGACCTATGACTGGGATAACATGATTGACGATTATCAGGGCGAATACACCCCCGAGCAAGGCAAGGCTGTCGCTGAGTTGTGCTATCATTGCGGTGTCGCTTCCCAAACGACCTGGAACAACCTGGGCGGAGGCACTACCGACGAGCGCTTGCTCAATGCCTTCATTAATCATTTCAACTTCAATGACACAGCCCACTACGTTCCCCGTTCCCGCTATGATGAGCCAACTTGGATGGAGATGATTTACGGTATCCTGTCATCGGGCAATCCGATATTCTATTCGGCCAAGGACATCAACCTTGAGGAAGGCATCCTTGCGGGACACAATTTCATTATCGACGGTTATGACGAGAATGGCTTGGTTCACGTGAACTGGGGCTGGTATGGGTTTGAAAACGGTTATTTTGATGTCGCACTGCTCGCGGTCCAGCAGTACACCTACGACGACTGGCAGGCCATGTACATCGGCCTTTATCCAAACCGTGACATTATCCCTGGCGACGTGACTGGCGATGGCAAAATTGGTATCGACGATGTGACCGAGCTCATTGACCTCCTCTTGTCTGGCCATGCCACAGGAAACGATGCAGCCGACTTCAATACCGATGGCCGTGTCGGCATTGATGATGCGACCGAGCTGATCGACCAGCTCCTCTCAGGTAAATTGTAGTACTGCTAATTGAACCTTACATGACGCCGCGAAGCCGCCAAGATGATAATATCAAAACTTAGCGACTTCGCGGCTTAGCGTGATTCTCACAAGAATGCGGATGCTTCTTTAAACTCTAAACCTTAATCTTTAAACTGCGAGTTCAACGAGCATCCTACCCGCAATCCCAGCAGTAGTAAATGTGGGTGAAATCCAGGGCGGCAAGGTCATCGTGATTGATAAAGATGAAGCCGCTGCCCATGTCGCCCCACATGACAAGTTCGTCTTGACCCTTGGTCGAGAATTGGGAATCTAATTGGAACAATAGCGTGTCGTGGTATTCCATGTCACGGCGCGCTTCGTCTTGGCTATATACAGGGTAGCCCAGCATCTGGTGGCACGGGCGCTTCATGCCTGCTTGCTGCTCGAGGTACAAGCACTCCTCGTTATCCAAGCACTCATACCACTGCTTGTTGCCCGTATCTTCTCCCGTGATATCCTTGACGATGTCGGCAAACAGGCGGTTGAAATGCCCGTCATTCACTCCCATCGAGGTCTGTTCGGCCAACACATCGATGGCGACTTCTCGCTTAACGGGCGTGAGCATGGGGTCAACGGTGTTGTGGGCCGGTGCATCCTTTGGCATTGCGTTCTCCTCAACAGTCTCGTGATAGACGATGCGAACTCCTGAGCCATCCTCGTTGTAATTGCCTTTGCAGCCATACATCCGCTCGGAATTCAGGCCGATGAACCACTGCAGCATCCCATGCTCGGGCAGGGGTGATTTCAGCCCCGCCTCTTCACAGTTGACTTGCATCAGCAGCAGCATCTTGTTGCCGGCGTCATCCACGGGGAAATCCTTGCCCACAGGCCAATAGGGCTTTCCACCGATCTTGCTGCCGGTTATCTCCGCCTCGCGTTCCTCATTCAACACCAGTCGATAATGTTCAGTCTCCGACCGCTTGGCAATCTCCTCGGCAATCCCCATTGCCTTTTCACTCACTTGTCCCATATCCTCATGAATTAGAAATCCAATCTATTAACTATTCTCTATTAACTATTAACTATTCCCTAAATAGTATCCCTCGACATTGTTGATGCACGGGCATGCACGGCTGTCGAGAATGCGCACGCGCCATTCGCTGGCGGTCTTCTCGTGGAAGCGCACGATGCGCTTGTAGCCGATGGTTGTCGTTTCCTCATCAACCAGAACGGGCACCCACTTGCCACAGCAGGTCTTATACTCGATGACAAACTCCTTGACGCGCTGTCCCAGCGGAATGTATTCCTGAAGCATGATGCAGTTCAGGGTCACATCATTTTTGGTCTTGATTTCGATGTCGGCAGCGGTCACGCCATCCTTGGGTGCCCAGTAGGTCTCCCAATCCCCGTCACCCATCATCGAGGCGTTAAAACCCTTGTTGCGGGTATCTGTGGCAGTGAATTTTGCACCGGCCAACAGGTTGTTGCCCAGTTCACGGCTGATGCGCTCATGCCATTGCACGGCAATCGCCGAGTCGGTAGGATGGATAAGGCCGTCACGATCCACGGGAAAGTTGAGCAGGAATGTGCCGTTGTGGCCCACACTGCGGTAATACAGGTCGGTCAGTTCATCAACGGTCTTTACCTTATCGTCCTCGCTCTCGTGATAGAACCACCCCGGACGGATACTCGTATTACACTCGCTGGCACACCACGCATCACCGTCGGCATGACCCGATTGCAGCTCCTCATATTGAGGGTAGCCGGGATAGACCTCCTTGATGCGCAGGAAGGACCAGTTCGTCGGGTTGGCATAGCCTTTCTCGTTACCCACCCAGCGGCAGCCGGGACCTCCATCCGAGAAGATGACCGCCTTGGGCTGCAGGCGGTTCACGATGCCCCACGCCTTGGGATAGTTGTAATAGGTGCTGCGGTCAATCTCTCGCTTCTCGCTTGCACCGCCATACCATCCGTCGCCTCCGTTGGCGCCGTCAAACCACACTTCAAACACGTCGCCATACTGGGTCATCAGTTCCTCGAGTTGGTTGTAATAATAGGTGACATATGCGGGTGAGCCGTAGCTGGCCTGATGCCTGTCCCACGGCGAGAGATAGACGCCAAACTTGATTCCGTACTTCTTGCATGCTTCCGACAATTCACGCACCACGTCACCCTTGCCGCCCCTAAATGGCGAATTGGCTACGCTGTAGTCGGTATATCGGCTGGGCCACAGGCAGAAACCGTCATGGTGCTTGCACGTCAGGATCACGCCCTTCATGCCTGCCTTGACGATGGTCTGCACCCACTGCTCGCAGTCGAGTCGGGTAGGGTTGAACGCATCGGCGGGCGTGTCGCCATACCCCCATTCCTTATCTGTAAACGTGTTCGGCCCGAAGTGTATAAACGCATACGTCTCCAGCCGTTGCCACTCCACCTGCGCCTCGGTCGGCACCGGCCCAACCGCCTCAGGCGCCACACTGTTATCACCCGAAGCACCCAATACGGCCAGACTCGCCACGATTGACAATAATAATCTATGTCTCATGAAATCTTCATTTTATCTTTACAGGGCAAAGATAGTAGTTTTTTTGAATAGACACAAAAGATGTGGTCCGCTCACTTGCCACCTTCGCATGCTTTTTTTAGAAAGGTCTTTCAAAATATTGGTATTTATTGTATCTTTGTAAATTATTAACCAATTAATAGTTATTATTATGGAGGCTTTTGCTTATTTTGTTTATATAGTTTGGGTCGTTTTATGCTTGATCTTGCTCTTTAAGGTCTGGGGCATGTGTAACGATGTTCGTAAAATAAAAAGCCATATAGTTAGGGATGAGGATTATAGCACAAAAATCAAGTTCTTATTAAGTATCGGTGAAAAAGAGAAAGCTAAAGAAATCTTGATAGCCAAAGTCCTTTCTGATGACTCTATTTTCAATATAACATCGACGCCTGTCGAGAAAATGGAAGAATTATATAACAAATATCATGACGAATTCGAGAGTATAGGCATCGAGATAAATAAAGAATAAGGATAATTACCGTTAAATATCAAGAACAGCCCACCGTTCCAGGTGAGCTGTTCTTATGTTAATCGCATGTTAGCGTTTCTCTTGAAAAGAGTATCTTCGCTGTTTCCAGCTTAGGCAAATGAAATCCGTTATTTGGTGAGCTTGACAGTGTCACCAAGGGCGATTTTCTGTTGCTTGTAGAGCAGGCCCAGGGCTTTCTTGAAGTCTTTCTTGCTGCAGCTGAAGGCTTTATTGATGTCGTCGGGGTCGCTCTTGTCGGTGAGGGTCATCTCGCCGTTGTGGCTATTGAGGTAGTCGAGGATGCGGTCGGCGAGGTCATCGACGCGCATTTTCTCAATCTTGGCCAGGGTGACATCAACCTTGCCGTCAGGACGCACCTGCTTGACGAAGGCGGTCAGCCTGTCGCCGACGTTGACATCCTGGTAAATCTCGTTCTGGTAGATTTGGCCCCAATGGGCGTTATCGACAATCACGCGGTAGCCCAGGTCGCTGCGCTGCGTCACCAGCACTTCCACTTTCTCGCGATGGTAATAGTCGGGGTCAGTCTGGTTGAGGAATTTGGCGAGTTTGGCACTGGCGACGATGCGGTGGCTGGCCTCATCCAGATAGACACGCACAATGTAGCTGCGGCCCACTTTCATGTCAACCCGTTGCTCGCTGAAGGGTACCAGCAGGTCTTTGGCGACCAGACCCCAATCGAGGAAGGCGCCCACCTTGTTAACCGCCTTGACACGCATCAGGGCAAAGTCACCGACGACGGCATAGGGCTGCTCGGTGGTGGCGACGGGGCGGTTCTCGCTGTCGTTATAGACAAACACGCGGATGGTGTCACCCACCTTCATTTCGGGGGTGAGGTAGCGTTTGGGCAACAGCACTTCGTGGGTGTCATCGTCGATAAGATAGGCTCCGAAATCGACCGTACGGTTGATGCGCAACTCGTTGTATTCTCCAATTTTCATATCTCAAAGTGTTATAAGAGGGGGCCTCGCCTTGGCGTGACCGAACAGTTTTTTGCAAAGTTCGGCAAAAAAATCCATTTCACATCTTGATTTATGGCAATTTTATCGTACCTTAGCGAAATTAATCTCATCATACTAAGCCAAGAAACTATGAAAACGAAGGTTTTTTCTCTATTTATAGCGCTGTCAGTCACCGCATTACTCTTCTCTTGTGGCAAGTCGGCCCAGGGTGATGCTGATAACGGCAAACCGGCAGTTACCGTCAAGACGCAGCACATGAGCGACACGTCGGGCTTCACTATGAGCAATGGCGAGCGCTGCTCAATCATCGCCGAGGCCACCATCGATTATCCTGTCACTGCTGTCGATGGAGCTGCTATCGACAGCCTGCAACGCCTGTTTGCTGCCTATGTGCTTGAATCGGGCGACACGCTCTCACTGCAGGATGCGATGCGCCAGGTGGTCGCCAACAGCATGCACCAGTATGACTTCATGGCCGAGCCCATCAGCGTGGATGAGGCCGCCGAGGCTTCCGAGGGTGATGACCTCAACACACTCAAGTATGCTACAAGCACACGCGTTACACCCATCTACAACAAGAACGGGGTGGTGACATTTGAGCGCGTCGATGTGGTGAAGAAGAACGACAAGGTGACTTCGGTGACCCACCATTACTACAACTTCGATGTGGAGAGCCAGACGTTTATCGATGTCAACCGCCTCTTCCGCGACGATGCCGTGGCCGACGTATGCCAGTTGCTCAGGGCGCAGCTGCTTGCCCAGAACAATGCCACCGGTAACGAACAGCTTAACGACATGGGCTACTTCAACGTCGAGAACATCACTGTAACCCGCAACTTCTATTTTGACGACAAGGGTGTGACCTGGAGCTATCTGCCCAATGAGCTGGCTGTTGAGGCCATTGGGGAACCCAAAATCACGATCCCTTATAGTGACTTGAAGGATTACCTGTGTGACAACAGCATTATCGACAGACTTTAAGTGAGTTAATAGTTAATAGAGAATAGTTAATAGTTAGCATTCGCTTGTTATTACCTTAGCGAGTTAGCGTGAGGCAACAATGGAACATATTCTGAAGTATTTCCCTGAACTGACCGAGGAGCAACGCCAGCAGATGGCGCAGCTCGAACTCCTCTATCCCGAGTGGAACGCCAAGATCAACGTCATCTCCCGCAAGGACATCGACAATCTGGAGGTGAACCACATCCTGCACTCTCTGGGGCTGGTCAAATTTGTCAAGTTCACGCCTGGCACACGGGTAATGGACTTGGGAACGGGTGGGGGATTCCCCGGCATCCCGTTGGCCATCTACTATCCCGAGGTGACCTTCCATCTGGTAGACCGCATCGGCAAGAAGCTGCGTGTGGCGCAGGATATTGCTGAACGCATAGGCTTGAAGAACGTTACCATCCAGCATGGCGATGTCAAGGAGGTAAAGGGGAAGTTTGACTTTGTGGTGAGCCGTGCCGTGATGGACCTGGGTGACATGGTGCCGTTGGTCAAGCGGTTTATCGACAGCGAGGACCGTAATGCGGTGCCTAATGGCCTGCTCTGCCTCAAGGGTGGTGACCTGAACGCTGAAATTGCCAAGTTCAAGAATCAAGTCCTCATTGACGAACTCTCGAATTATTTCAAAGAAGAATTTTTCAAAACCAAAAAAGTGATTTATCTGCCGTTATAATGAATGCGACAATGATGACCGTCAACCCGTTTGGCGAAAATATGTACATCCTGTGGGACGAGGCTTCACACGAAGCCGTGGTTGTTGATCCGGGCATGATGCGCGACGGTGAGCGCGAGATGGTGACCAAATTCATTGATGAGCACAACTTGAGTGTGAAACACATCCTGTTGACCCATCTGCATGTCGACCACATCACCAGTGCCCGCTGGCTCGCCGACAAGACGGGCGCCGACGTGTGCGGCAGTGTATTGGATGCCCAGTTGGGGCAGGAACTGCCCGACCAAGTGGCTCATTTCCGCATCAATATCGAGGTTGAGCCCTTGACCGTTGATCGGGACTTGGTCGATGGCGACACCATACCGCTGGGCGACGAGACCATCCAAGTGCTGCACGTCCCGGGCCACAGCCCTGGCGGTCTGGCCTTCTATCTGCCGCAGAGCGCGCTGCTCATCAGTGGCGACACCATCTTCAATGGCAGTGTGGGACGCACCGACCTGTGGGGCGGAGACATGGCACAACTGCTCAGCAGCATCCGTGAGAAAATCTACACGCTCCCCGAAGATACCGTCATAGCCTCTGGCCACGGCCCCACCACCACCGTCGCCGACGAAAAACGCTTCAACCCCTTCATCTAACCGAAGGAACATAAATAACAGGAAAACGGGGATATTCCATAATTACAGAAAAGTGTTATGAAATACCCTCGTTTTTTCCGTTAGCTCCGTCAATTATAAGGCTATGGCAACACCCATCATCCATGTGTTCTTGATTTCGGGACCGAATCCCTTCTTGAACACGCTGCAGGGGCTATAGCGGCAGTAAATGCCAATGCGATTATAGGACAAAGCGCCAAAGACATCAAAGGTCAACTTGTTCTGCTTGATTCCGCGATAAGACACGTCGTGGTGGGTCTTGTTGACCTTATAATGGGTGTTGCACTTGGCATAAACGTTCCAGTTCATGGTCCCAGCCAGTGTGATGTGGAATTTTTTCCCGAAGAACTGCTGGAATTGGAGCGGAAATTGGATGGTCCTGACCGAGAGGACCGATGAATTGTCAATGGTGCCTTCTGGATAAGAGTCTGTGTCCACGATTTCGGTTTCCTCGTCCATGACAAAACAATTGGGGCGCTTGAGCGAGAAGCGCTTGTTGTCATAGCCCACTCCAATCGAGAATTGCTGCCCATGCAGGGTGTTATAATTGAGGCTGGCAATGTTAAGGATACCCCAGTTGAAGCTGTTGTTGACCAGATTAAAGGATGTGCCGAGTCCTGCGCCGATATATAATCCCGAACAAACGACGCTCCAGTGGTACTCCTTGTTGCTGCTCTTCTTGAACGGCAGATTCAGCTCCCAGTCGGTGGACTGCGAAGTATGTACTGTGTCGTTTCCCGAGTGTTGCATCGTGTAGGTGAAACTGTAATCATCTTTTTCCTTTGATCCAATCACCTTTATCAGTGAACCTGTAGGTGTCTCGGTGATGATGACCTGTTTGGGCTGTTCGATGACGGTCACTGTATCGGGGGCAGCGGCCTGTGCTTGAGCTATGGCAAGCATTGTAGCGAATAAAAGTACAATCTTTTTCATTTCCTTATGTTTTAGTTTAGTGATTATTTACGAATGAGTTTCTTGATTTCGTCTTGGGTGGCAAGCCCTTCCATATAGATGAGCGTGACGATGTTTTTGGGAGATTTGCGAGCCAGGTTCTGGTTCAAGTAGAAGATGTAACGGTTGTCGCGTTTGCTCTTTTTCATCGTGTAGAAGCCGTAATAGAGTTGCCCGTTGCGGTATTCCACTTCTTTGTCGACAGCATGCGCACCGTCTTTTACAACCAGTCCCTCGACAAGTTCGGCTTGGTTCTTGTCTGTCACGCTCAGGCTGTGATAGACAGTCAATCCGATTTCGCGGGCCTGAACTCCGGTGACGATGATCTCGGTGGCTCCGGCGGCTTTCTTGTATCGTCCGTCAAACAAGCGGTTGATGTTCAGGCCAGTCTGTGCCATGGTTGCCATGGTGGTCAACAGGCACGTCAGGATGATGATGGTGATTCGTTTCATATCGGTTGTCTTTTTATTGATTGTCAAGTTCAATAGCTTCGCCCAAGCTGGAGAGTTGATTGGTCATGGCATCGGCCGCATTGTCCATCTTCTCCAGGTCGTCGGCTATCATGGCCATGACCTGCTCATTTTCCTGGACGACTTGACCGTTAACATAGGCGATACACACGTCACCGGGTTGTTGCTGGTGCCATAGGGTGAATGCTCCGATGCCCAAGATGATGGCTATTGTGGCTGCGATGCCCGTCATGCGCAATCGGTTGCTGCGGCGCTTGGCACGCTGTTGCTGGCTGGTGTGGGCGGCGTAGTAGCCCATCGTGAACCTGGCTCCATCGATCACTTCACTGCTCCAGGGGCAATCGGCAAGGCATTGCCTCAGTTCCTGCTCCTCTTGAACACTGGTCTCGCCATCATAGTAGCGGTCGATGAGCTGTTCGAGTTCAGTTTGGGTGTTTATGTGATGATAATTGTTCATGAGTTCTTCTCCTTTAGTCTTGATTGGTAAATTTCCCGCACGCGTTTGCGGGCACGGCTCAGTTCCACCCTGACGGTGACGGGTTGCATCCCTAATCGCTGGGCGATGTCGTCAAACTCCAGCCCTTCCACTTCCCTCAGGTCGATAATCAAGCGCTGGTTGCTGGACAGGTCATTATCGATGATGCTGCGCACTTGCTGATAGGCAAGACTTCGTTCATCGTCGTTCACATCCTCGGTGGCAGCGCAGGAGGCTTGCTCAACGGGAACATCAACATGGCGGCTGTTGCGTCGGGCAAGGTCGATGCTCACGGTCTTTACTGCTACGATACCGGCTCCGCTGGCATGGCTTGCATTCTTGTAGCGGTCCCGCTGCTGCCACAGCTTGACAAAGGCGTCCTGGACCGCATCGGCGGCATCGTCACGGTTGCCCGTGATGCGCTCGGCCAGCGAGAGCATCTGCTCCCGTAGGGTAGTAAAAGCGCTGGTTATGCGGTCGGTCTGCTTCATCTTTACTTGTTTCTATTCAATAAACGTGAACCTTGGCTTTTTGTAACAAAAATAGCTAAAAAAAATCGGAGAATCCATGTTTTTCAGGATTCTCCGACTATTAATCGTTTGTCTCGTTAATTACAAAGCAAGGAAAAGACCCAGGGTCCAAGTGTTATTGATTTTGGGACCAAAGCCGTCCTTGAAGAACTTGCCGGGGGTGTAGCGGCAATAGATACCCAGGTCATCCCATGTGAGAGCACCCATAACGTCAAAGTTCACCTTATTCTGCTTGAGATTCTTGAAGCGGGTTTCGGATTCTATCTTGTTCATCTCATAGTGGTTATCCACGCGGGCAAACACATTCCAGTTCAGGATACCGGCAACGGTAATGTCGAGTTTCTTGACGATTCGCTGTTTGAACATGAGCGGGAACTCCACGGCCCACAGGTTCAGGTTAGACGAGCGTTTCTTAATGGCGTCACCAGCCTCGGTGGGATAAGTGTCAACAAAGACAATCTGGCTATTCTCGCCTCTTGCAAGCATGTTGGGGCGCTTGAAGCTATAGGAGCGGTGGTGAATACCAACACCTAACGACACATTCTGACCATGGAGGCTATTGTAGTTGACTGCAATGACATTGAGCAGACCAACTTCAAAAGTGTTATTGATGATATCCAAGCCGTTTTTAACGCCCAGACCCATATAGAAACCACTGGGGGTTATCGACCAGTGTTTTTGGTCTTCATCCTTTTTTGCAAAGGGGAGGCGGACAATGCTTTCCTCGTTTTGATCTACTACATCGGCTACTTGGGTAGCGGTGGCAGATTCATTATTAACAGCGGCATCGGTGGTAGCCGCATTAATCTGTGCCATAGCAAACATGGCAGCAATAATCAGAGTAATCCTTTTCATATACTATTAGAATAAATGTTGATTTTCTTGAAATTCGGGCGCAAAAGTAGTAACAATAATCTAATCCTGCAAATAATTGTTAAATTTTAGGGCTTTTTATCAATAACCTTGGCAAAACGCACCTGGCTCTTGTATACTGGGAAATTCAACGTGAGGATAACTCCGTTCTCGATGGTGGCGTAAGCGTCCTTGTCGATGGGCTCCATTGTGGCATCAATCCACTTGAGGTCGTAGTTGCCGCTGAAGATGGTCTTGCTGAAGTGGCCCTTTAACATGCCGGGTTGCCATTGTGACTTCATGACTTGGGCGCCATCGATGTAGATAATGTCATAACCTTCATCTGCTTGCACCACGGCCAGGGTGTAACGTCCACCTAGCCTGAGCCAGTCGTCCTGCATGTCGCGGTCAAGGTATTTCCAGTAGCCCTCTACGGGATCAGCGCTTTGGGCGAAATGCTCATCCAGCGCTTCGGTGGTCCAGGATGTCGTGGTTGCGGCAACTTGTTTTTCGTTATCAATCGTCAGCACGGCACGTTCAATCGATACACTGGCGCCCGGTCCCACGAGATAACCGACTCTTACAGCACCAGCGGGGCGCATGACCTCAGCCTCTATCACTTTCTCAAGTTCTTTCTTGCCTATCGAGACACTCACGCTGCGCCCATCCACATCAACGCAGATGGTGTTCAGGTCATCCTCGAGTGATACTCCGCGGGTGACCTCTGCAGTAGCCAGTGTTTTCGTCACGTTGTTGGCGTGTTGAACGAGGCTCACGTGCATCGACCGCTTGTCGGTGATATCGTCAAATGGGGCGCTGTTGTCGCAACTGAGGACCACAGCGCAATAGTTGCCGTCGTCATCGCGGTTAAAAACCAGTCCCCACTCGGTGCTCGTGAGGGTGGTCTTCTCGCCGGTCATGGGATTCTTGATGGAACGCGTTTTACCCTGCTTGTTGTTGGTGTTGGCAAGGCGCAACTGGTAGCGATAGGCCGTACTGGTGACATGGATAGTGTCGAGTCCCATGGCCGTTGCCATGGTCGCGTTCTCGTCAACCAGGCGGTCACCCTCAATGGCCTTGTAACGTCCCTGCATCCTCATGCCTGGATGGGGGTAAAGGCCTCCAAACTCGTTGCTGATGGAGTTATAGTATGACTTGCCATGGGCGTCCACCACTATACCCAGCAGCAAAACCAGCATTAAGTATAACTTTGACTTCCTCATTTTCAATCTCGATTATCTATTGATTATTCATGATGATAGGGCTCATGTCTCAAGATAGTGAATGCGCGGTAGAGCTGCTCGACAAAGATGAGTCTCACCAACTCGTGGGGAAACGTCATCTTGCTTAACGAGATCTTCTCGTTGGCACGGTCATACACCTCGGGGGAGAATCCGTATGGGCCGCCCACAACAAACACCAGCCGCTTGCTGCCGCTTGCCATGCGCCGCTGCAGCCACTGGCTGTAGTCCATCGAGGTGCGTTCTGTACCATGTTCATCGAGCAGAACCACATAGTCGCTGGTCTCGATGGCGGCGAGCAACTGTTTGCCCTCGGCAGCCTTCTGCTGGGCTTCGCTCATGTTGCGCGTGCCCTTCACGTCGCCGATGTACTGGATGTTGAACTGCACGTAGTGCTGCAGCCGCTTCACATATTCCTCGATGCCTTGACGCACAAAACCCACCTCGGTTTTGCCCACGACGGCAAGTGTAATCTTCATAATTGAGCCGAATTGATTAAATTTATCCACAAAATTAGCAAATCCCCCGAAATATCCGTAATTTTGTACTCAAGAAATAAAACCGAATGATTAAATGATATGAAAACAAGAGAAGAACTGATTGATGCGTTAATCGACTTGTCGTTTGCCGAGGACATCGGTGATGGCGACGCTACCACCTTGTGCTGCATCCCTGCCGACGAGATGGGCCGCCAGCGACTGATTGTTAAGGAAGAGGGAATCCTGGCTGGTGTGGAAATCGCCCGCCGCGTGTTTGAGAAATTTGACCCCGAGCTGCAGATGGACGTCATGATCGAGGATGGTGCACATGTCAAGCCCGGTGACATCGCCTTTGTTGTGACTGGCAAGGTGCGCTCGCTGTTACAGACCGAGCGCCTGATGCTCAACATCATGCAGCGCATGAGCGGCGTGGCCACAACCACCGCCCGCTATGCCAAGTGCCTCGAGGGCCTTAAGACCAGAGTGCTCGACACACGCAAGACCACTCCCGGCATGCGCATTCTCGAGAAGGAAGCTGTCAAGATCGGAGGTGGCTGCAACCACCGCATCGGCCTGTTTGACATGATTCTGCTCAAGGACAATCATGTTGACTTTGCCGGCGGTATTGTGCCTGCCATCGAGAAAGCCCACCAGTGGTGCAAGGACAATGGCAAGGATCTGAAAATCGAGATCGAGGTACGCAACTTCGATGAGTTGCAGCAGGTGCTCGACCACGGCGGTGTTGACCGCGTGATGCTCGACAACTTCAGTGTCGAGAACACCCGTAAGGCTGTGGAACTTATCAATGGTAGGGTAGAGACCGAGTCCAGTGGCGGCATCACGATCGACACGTTGCGTGCCTATGGCGAGTGTGGAGTGGATTATATCTCGGTGGGTGCATTGACGCATTCAATCAAGTCCCTTGACATGAGTTTCAAGGCTTGCTGATTCTTATAGTATAGCATTTTATCAAGAGAGCTCCCGGTTGAATGAGTTACCATGCGCTACAGGACATACAACCGTTGAGATTTAACGGTGTGAGGGACGGCTCGCCCATCATTATTGCCGGGCCTTGCAGTGCCGAAACCGAGCGCCAGACCCTGGACACGGCCCACGCTTTGAGTGCGATGGGCGTGAAGGTGTTCAGGGCGGGCATCTGGAAACCCCGCACGATGCCTGGCGGTTTTGAGGGCGTCGGTGACAAGGGCTTGGCATGGCTACAGGCCGTGAAGCGGGAAACGGGCATGGCGGTGGCGACTGAGGTTGCCACTGTTGAGCATGTGCGTGCGGCCCTCGATGCTGGCATCGATATCTTGTGGATGGGTGCCAGGACGAGCGCCAATCCGTTTGCCATGCAGGACATTGCCGATGCCTTGCAGGGGCACGATGATGTTACCGTGCTGGTCAAGAATCCCGTCAATCCCGACTTGGACCTGTGGCTTGGTGCCTTGTTGCGAATCATGGGAGCTGGCATCACCCGGTTGGGTGCTGTTCACCGCGGTTTCAGTTCGGCGGGCGCCCACATCTACCGCAACGACCCGCAGTGGCACATCCCGTTTGATCTGCGCCGTATGGCTCCTCACATGACTATCCTGTGCGACCCGTCACACATCGGTGGCAAGCGCCAGTATGTGGAGCAGTTGTCCCAGATTGCCCTGGATACCGGTTTTGACGGCTTAATGATTGAGAGCCATTGCGAACCCGATAAAGCATTGAGTGATAGCGCTCAGCAGGTTACACCCGCCGTGTTGCAGGGCATCTTGCAACGCTTGGTGGTGCGCTCGGGAGTGCCGGTCGAGGACGAATTGAGCCTACTGCGCCAGCAGATAGACGACTGTGATCACGAACTGCTTGCCGTGTTGACACGGCGCATGAGCGTGGCGCGTGAGATAGGACGCTTCAAGAAAGAAAACAACCTGCGTGTGGTCCAGCCTCAGCGCTATCAGGACATGATTGACGCTCGCCTCGACGAGGCAAGCCACCTTGGGTTGAATCAAGACTTCACCCAGCGGGTCATGCAGGCCATCCATGAGGAAAGCGTCCGTCAACAGCTATCGTTATTTGAGAAAAAAGATTAGATATGAGAGTGGTGATTATCGGTGCCTCGTCGGGGATGGGGCTGGAAGTGGCCAAGCTGTATGTAGCCCGTGGTTACCAAGTGGGGGTCGCTGCCCGTCGTGAAGACCGCCTGCAAGCCTTGAAACAAGAGGCGCCCGATAGGGTAGTGACGGCCACAATTGATGTCACTACCGATGACGCTCCAGAGCGGTTACGTGACCTGATTAGTCAGTTGGGCGGCATGGACTTGTTTTTCTACAGTTCAGGCATAGGCAAGCAGAACCGTACCCTCACACCAGACATTGAACTCGCTACAGTCAACACCAATGGATTGGGATTTACCCGTATGATAGGGGAGGCCTACCGCTATTTTGCCGAGCGTGGCGAGGGGCACATCGCTGCCATTACATCGATTGGCGGAACCAAGGGACTCGGACCCGCACCATCCTATTCCGCCACCAAGGCATTTCAGAACACCTATTTGCAAGCCCTTGAGCAGCAAGCAAATGCCCGTGGCCTTAAAATCAGATTCACCGATATTCGCCCTGGCTTTGTTAACACCGACTTGCTGAACGATAATTTCCATTACCCCATGATGCTCAGTCCCGAAAAGGTGAGCCGCCAAATCGTTAAGGCCATCGACAACAAGCGCCACGTCATGGTGATTGACTGGCGTTACGCAATATTGACTGCACTGTGGCGTCGACTTCCTCGACCCCTGTGGCGTCTCCTGAAACTTTAATGACGTGTGGTTACCCGGCCGGCCGCGTGAAAGTGGGTGGCGTAGTAGTTCTGGTGGATGTCATCGACACAGACGCCACGTGACGAGGATGCGTGCACAAACTTGCCTTCCTTGAGGTATATCCCAACGTGAGAAACGCGCCCGTCACCGCTGGTGCAGAAGAAGACCAAGTCGCCTTCCTTCAGGTCATCCAGGTCGATGACACGGCAATTCTCCTCAAGCATCTTGGCCGAGTTGCGGTGCACCTTGATGCCGTAGACCTCCTGATAAACCTCCATGACCATGCCCGAGCAATCGGTGCCTTCGCCACGGGTGTGGGCTGCATAGACATAGGGGGTGCCCAGCCATTTCTTTAGCTCTTTATACAGTTTCTTGTTGTCATGACGTCCCAACTTGATGTCAAGACGTGCCCACTCGTCGCTTACCAGGCCATGTGCGCTCTGGGGAATGGGCTTTTTCTTCTCCTGTGATGTGGTGGTTGATGAGCCGTCATCGTGAGACGAGCCGCCACGGTTGCGGCGCTCGCTGTAAGGACGGTAGGTGTGTGTGTTGCGGCTGGTGCTATGGCATGATACCACTGGCAGCGACAAGAGTATCGCCGCTGCCAGATAGAGTATCTTTTTGCCGTATTTAGCCATTTGTCTTCTGGCTGATAGCTGTTATTATTCTTTGTTCTCGGCAGGTGCCTCTTCGGTATTGGCCTCTTCCTCCTCTTCCTTGACCGAGAAGTCGGTGATGCCGGCACCGATAAGGACGTTATACCAGTTGATGATCTTCTTGATATCGCTATTGTGTACGCGCTCTTCATCCCAGTTCTCAAGGACTCCAGCGATGAATTCGTGCAGCTGGTCGGGCGTGGAGATAGCTTTTGCGTCGAGCGCCTTGTTGTCATACTTCTTGCCGATATTCTCAAGCACCTGTGACAGGGGCAGGTCTTCGCCAGTGGTAAAGATGGAAATGTCACCCAGCGACATCACGCGTTCGCGTGAATGTACAGGGAAACGCTTGCCGTCGGTGAGACCCTCGACGAGCAACATGTTCTTACCATAGGAAACGAGTTTATACAGTCCGGGACGACCCGAGATGGATAAAATTTTTCTCAGCATAATTGTGATAATGTTGATTTAAAGTTAATGTAATTATATTGTTTAATTATTGTTCATTGTTAGACTGTTGTAGTAAATTCATGACCTGGGGCAACAGGGCGCTGACACCATCGTTGACAATCTCATTCTCGCCATCAACGACCTTGTCCTCAAGGGATTGGGACGCGATGCGGGCCTCGACCTGAGCAGCAGTGAGTCCGCTGCGTTTCATCACCCTGTCGATACGTATGCCGGCAGGAGCCGTAACGTGCCACACCTGGTCGACCACTTTGTCCAAGCCCGCTGTGCGCAGTAGCGCCGTTTCGACAAAGGCTACACGTGCACCTTGTTGAGCCTGCTCACCGGCCCATCGTTGCATGTCACGGGCCGTGGCGGGATGAACTATGGCGTTCAGCTGGGACAGGGCCTTGTCGTCGGCAAATGCGACAGCACTCAAGTGCTCGCGGTTGATATTTCCGTCGGGCAGATATGTGTCTTGTCCGAATGCGCTGATTAACTGCTGACGCACTTCACTGTTGCCAGTCATCAGTCCCTTGGCACGTGAGTCGCAGTCATATACGTTATAGCCCATGACTTCCATCATGCGCGAGACAACGCTCTTACCGCTGCCTATGCCTCCAGTAATCGCAATCAGTTCCACCGTTTAATGCCTCTCGATAATATACTCGACACTGTCGTGCGATAGCTTCACGTCCTGATAGGATGCCGGCGTCTCGCCAATCATGACTTTCACCTTGTTGCCTGGGGTGCTGTTGTCCACCGAGTTGTAATCGACTACTGCAGTGATACCCGCATCCTCGGTGATGCGGCTCACTGGCGAGCGGTAGGTCACCTCCACATCGCTGGGGAAAAGAAGCATCTTCACGCCCGGTGGAGCATTGCGCACGACAATCTTGACGTTGCGGGTTTGGGACTTCAGCTTCTCGATGGGCACAACGATGTCAATGGCGCGGGGCTCAATGACGGTCCCGTTGATGGGGGCGATGGTGACCCTGCGCCTCAGGGTATCGGTCAAGTCGGTCTCTTCGACATGATAAGTATACACTTCGTTGATCTCGCTCAGGGTTTTGGCATCACTGAACACCAGCACTGAGTCTTGACTCTGGATCAATGCCCCATAACGCGTGTAGTCCTCGCGCGGTTCAACGATGATGTCGGTTTTAACCGGCACCTTCTTGCCCGGCAAGTCGGTGAACTTGATGTTGATGGACTCAGGCAGCACACTCACGATAGTCGCATTCTTGTGAAGAATCCTGGCGAGGGCTTTTTTCAAGTGGCTCTGGTCTATCTTGAAATTGCTGTTTCCGTCGCTGTAATCAGTAAAACGTAGCGTGAGCTTGGGCGTCTTCTGAAACAAGTAGGTGAGGAACCTGTAGCCGCGGTCCTTGACGGTTACCGTCAGCGTGTCGGGTACCTTGGCGAGCAGATGCACATTCTTGGGCAGACTCATCTCGACAGGCACCTCGACGTCAAGCTGAACGTCGCGGTTAAAGGTCAGGAAACTCCAGAACACGGCAGAGATGATGACAAAGCTGATGTACAGGAGCACCGACCTCGTGCGAGGGGATTCCTGCATCTTCTCTCTAAACTTATCCCAGAGTTTCACGTTCATGTATTACTACTTTTAACAGTCCCGCAGACGGGTTTACGACATGGCAATGGCGTTCTTGTCAACGGTGATGCGTACGCCGTCGCTGATCTCGAGAACAAAGGAGTCCTCCTTGATTTCGCGGATGCGTCCGTGGATGCCGCCGATGGTAACCACCTCGTCGCCTTTCTTGATATTGTTGCGGAATTCGTTGATTTTCTTCTCCCTCTTGCGCTGCGGGGCAATCATGAAGAAATAGAAAATAGCGATCAGGGCAACAATCATGAGCATGTTCATCCACCCAGCAGCTCCAGCACCACTGGTGCCTTCGCTTGCTGCTTGCAATAAAATTGTGTAAAGCATAATGTCTTGTTAATATTATTAATTAATAATGTGTAGCTGATTTATAGATATCACTGCTTAAAGATGGTGCCATCCTTGCGCATCTGCTTGACGGCATTGTTGAGGATACCGTTGACAAACTGGCCGCTGCCAGCGGTGCTGAAGTTCTTGGCCAGTTCAATGTATTCGTTGAGTGTCACGGCTGTGGGAATCTTATCAAACGAACGCAACTCGGCCAGGGCGGTACACATGATGATGCGGTCCATGAGCACGATACGGTCCTTGTCCCAACGGCTGCTCTGCACCAGTTCATCGATGAGCTGGTTGTTTTCGGGCATCTGGGTAACGGTGGCACTGAACAGATCTCGGCCGAAGTCGCTGTCCTCATCGTCCTTGAACATGGGCATGATGGCATCCTTATCTCCATCGGCCAGACGCCTGAAGGTCTTGCACACAAACTGCCCCAACAGGTCCATGTCGTCCTCGGTCCAGTAGAGCGAGCGTTGCTCGATAGCGTCGGCCATGTTCTCGTCGGGCAGAATGACCTGCTTCATGAGCTGCTGCCACAACAGGCTGTCGCCTGCCATGCTGTCCTCGTCATCCGACATATAGTCGTTGTAGAGGTCACTCTTGAGCACCTTGTCGAGCATGATGCGCTCAAAGATGGGATCATCGTTCCAGGTCACAGTGTGCTCGTTGGCATATTGCGTCAACTGCTCGTCGGCAGCAAGGGCTGCGACGAGGCGGTTGTTGACAAACTTCATGTTGGGGTTGCGCTCCTCCTCGGTGGGCAGGTACTTGTTACGGGCCTCGTCGATGCGCATGTCCTGAATGTGGGTCAGTTCCACGGGCAGGCGCAACAGGTAGTGGTATAACTCGTAGGTCTTGTCAAGACATGCCTCAAGGTCCTTGAGTGCCATGGATAATGTGCGCTCAGGCTTGGTGAGCATATAGGAGTACAGGTTCTGTACAACCTTGGTGCGGATTAAAACTCGATTTATCATAATGATGTGAATGTTTGAACTTGCAAAGTTAGCGAAAAATGGCGGTTTGGGCAAAAAAACTGCCACTATTCCACTCCCTGGTCATCGTTGAGGCGCTGTCTGACCACTTCATAAATCATGATGCCGCCAGCCACCGACACGTTCAATGAGTTGATGTTGCCAAACTCGGGAATGAGCACTTGGGTGTCACACAGCTTCATGATTTCGGGTGAAATGCCCTTATCCTCCGAGCCAAGTACGATAGCGACTGGACCGGTGTAGTCAGCCTTGGTGTAGGGCAGATGCTGCTTGTCGCTGGTGCCCACAATCTTGAAACCGCTGTCGCGCAGCAGTTTCACGGCATTGACAAGGTTGCGCTCACGGCACACGGGCAAGTAGTTCAGTGCTCCGGCCGAGGTCTTGACGGCATCGGCATTGACGCTGACGCTCTCGCGGTCGGGGATGACGATGGCATTGACACCGGCACACTCACAGGTGCGGGCCACGGCGCCGAAGTTGCGCACGTCGGTCACACCATCGAGCACGACAACAAATGGGTTCACACCCTCGTCAAACAGTTGCGGCACCAGATCCTCGACTCGGTAATAGGTTACTGCGGCCAGCATAGCCAGCACGCCCTGATGGTTGCGTCGGGTGATGCGGTCAATCTTCTGAACCGGAACGCGTTGAACCGGTACTCCCAGTTGCCTTGCGCGGTCACTGATTTCACGGGCGGTTTCATCGTTGAGCGTTTTGCTCAGCAGGATCTTGTCAATGTCCTTGCCGGCCTCGAAGGCTTCGAGCACGGCATGTATGCCATAGATGTATTGGGTCTTGTCAATCATTTTTATGCTTGTGGTTAATGAGTGATTTTGCGTTGTCGATAGCGGCCTGGTTCAGGTCCTTGCCGCTGAGCATTCGGGCCACCTCCATGATGTGCTCGTCGCTGTTGAGTTGCTCGACGCGTGTCAGGGTCTCGACATCGGTGTCGGTCTTGAACACGCGCAGGTGGTGGTCACCGTTGGCTGCCACTTGGGGCAGGTGGGTGATGGCAATGACCTGGATAGTACGGGAAATATCGGCCATCATCTCGCCTATCATGTTTGCCACATCACCGCTCACGCCGGTATCTACCTCGTCAAAGATGATACTGGGCAGTTGCATGTGGCGGGCAATGATGGTTTTGATGCACAGCATGACACGGGAAATCTCGCCACCCGAGGCGGTGTCCTTGACGGGCATAGGGCGCTGGTTCTTGTTGAAGGCCATCATGAATTCCACGCTGTCGGTGCCGTTAGCGCTCAGGTCTGTAGTGTTAAACGCGACGTCAAATGCGATGTTCTTCATACCTAATGGCATGGCCAGTGACAGCAGGTCTTTGCCGAAGCGGCTGGCTGCTTCATGGCGCTTGGCCGACAACTGCGAGGCTATCTCGCTTGCAGCTTCCTTGCAGGCATTGACACGGGCCGTCAGTTCCTCAATGATGTCGTCGTTATGCTCAATCTCACCCAGCTGGCGCTCATAATCCAGCTGGATGGCAATCAATGCGTTGACATCCTGTGCGTTGTGCTTGCGTTGCAGGGTGTAGATACTGTTCAGCCGGTCATCAACGCGGGCGAGTTCGGCAGGATCGTCGTTGAGGGTGTCAACGATAGACGTCACTCCCTGAGCGATGTCTTTCAGTTCGATGAGGGCAGAGCGCACGCGTTGAGCCATCCCTTCGACATCAGTCAGGTTGCGCTCAGCATCCTCGAGCCGTTGGGCAACGGTAGTGAGGCGCATCAGGATGCTGTTTTCCTCACTGTCGAGTTCGTTTTCCACGCTCCACAGGGCTTCTTTCAACTCGGTGATGTTGCTCAGTTTGCTCTGCAGTGCTTCGAGTTCCTGATCTTCGTCGGGTTGCAGTTGCATGGCCTGCAGCTGGTCGAGCTGGAAACGGATATAGTCCTCGTTTTGCCGCATCTTTTCGATGGCTTGACGGGTCTCCAGCAGTTGCCGTTCCGCTTCCCTGTATTGCTGATACTTCTGGCGGTAGTTCTCTAAAAGGTCGCCATTGTTGGCGATGCTGTCAAGGATAGACAACTGGAATGCGGGCTGTGACAGCAGCATATTGCTATGCTGGGAATGTATGTCAAGCAGACGGGTGCTCAGCTCCCTTAAGATGTTAAGTGCGACGGGTGTGTCGTTGATGAATGCACGCGAGCGGCCGTTGGGCGAGAGTTCACGCCTCAACAGGCATTCGTGCTCGTCCCAATCGATGTCGTTGTCGTTAAAAAAGTGCTCCAGATTGTAGCCTGTGATATCAAACGTGGCTTCTACCACGGTCTTGATGGAGGTGTCGCGGGTCGCCTTTGAATCGGCCCGCTCTCCCAGGATGAGGGACAGGGCTCCCAGGATGATGGATTTACCGGCGCCTGTCTCACCGGTGATGATGGTTAGCCCATCGTCAAACCCGATGTCGAGTTTGTCGATAAGCGCATAGTTAGAAATGTGAAGTTGTTTAATCATCGTTCACAATGAAGTGGACACACATTCAGGAAAACTATTAATTGGTGGGAGTTTTCTTGATTTCCTCAAGACGGGTGGTCTCGCTGGGATATACCTGATACAGCATTTCATAGACCGATTCCTTCTCGCTGGTGTTGGCCTTGCTGTACACGTTGATGAGCTCGTCAAGCTTGGCGTCCTTGAACATGGCCAGGCACACCGACATCGGAGCCACTTCATAAATCTTTCCCAAATTCTCGAGCGTGTGGGTGATAGCCGAGCGTCCCTTGTCCACAGTGACAACCATCTGGTCTAATCCCATGCGGTGGTAGTCATAGAGTATCTGGCGGATTGGGGAGGTCTGCTTATCGGTATAGGCGCTGAGCACCGCGCTTCGGTTATTGTTGTCTTCAAATGCTTTCCATCCGCTCTCGCCACTGCTCTGGGCAAGGCGGACAATCTGGGCCGCGCGTTCATAATACGGGTCACCTCCATTGAGCTCAAATGTGTCAAAGTCCATGGCGATGATCATGTAGGCCCAGAAGTTGAGGATGGCAGTCAGGTTATCCTCCATCTCCATCTCCGAGAACACCAGCTGTTGACCTGTTTCATAAAGGAATTTCACCTTGGTGTCCCTGAAGTTGATGACAGCTGTGGTGTAGCTGCTGTTATATACCGGACGCTGGGACTGAATCTGAAGGTCGCCCTCCATGGCACCCGTGGAATTGTCCCATGAGCTCAGGGTGAGCATCAGCTTGCAGTATATCTTCTCGTTGGTACCAAAGATGGCGTTGGTCCACTTGGTTGTGTTCATATAATCGGTAATGGCCTGCTTGAGTTCGTTGAACACATCCTTGCTGCCGTTAGTGATCTTGTCGCTGTTGACTTCGACCTCACAATTGAGCTCGGTTGCATCGTCCTGGGCAACGGCTGCAAAAGCGCTCATCAGCGCCAGCAGCATCAGCAATAATGTCTTTTTCATTTCTGTGCCAAATACTTGTGTAAAACATCAACAATGTCACGGGCTACGTCGCGCTTGCTCTTGCAGTCGCCCTCGATCGTCTCGCCCTGATCGGTAAATATAGTCACCTTATTGGTATCCACTTGGAAGCCGGCATTCTTGTCACGCAAGGAATTCATAACGATGAAATTCAAGTTCTTGCGTTCCATTTTTCCTTGTGCGTTGACTTGTTCGTTATCGGTTTCCAGTGCAAATCCCACAGTCACTTGTTCTGGGCGCTTGGCCTGTCCCACGGCTCGCGCAATATCGGGATTGGGTGTGAGTTTAATCACGGGAGCGGCATCCTTCTCGCGCTTGATTTTCTTGTCGGCGACGTTCTCAACACGGTAATCGGCGACAGCGGCACACAGGATGACGGCATCGCTCTGGGGCAAAGCGTTGAGCACGGCATCGTGCATCTCGATGGCGGTGGTGACATCCACTCGTTCGATGGCGGGATGATTGGTCTTGAGGGTGACTGGGCCGGCGACAAGGGTGACCGCGGCACCGCGGCTGGCGCATTCCTCGGCCAGGGCAAATCCCATCTTGCCTGACGAGAAATTGCTGATGTAGCGCACGGGGTCGATTTTCTCGACCGTGGGGCCGGCAGTGATAAGCACTCGTTTGCCTTGCAGGTCCTCGCCTGCAGCAAAGTAGTCGTCAAGTGCCTTGACGATGTTCTCGGGTTCCTCCATGCGGCCCTTGCCGATGAGGTGGCTTGCCAGTTCTCCCTCGGCAGGCTCGATGATATGGTTACCGTAAGACCGCAGCAACTCTATATTGCGCACCGTGCTGGGATGACGCATCATGTCCAGGTCCATTGCCGGAGCTACAAATACCGGAGCCTTGGCCGACAAGTAGGTGGTCACCAGCATATTGTCGGCGACACCGTTGGCCATCTTGCCGATGGTGGATGCTGTGGCGGGGGCGATAATCAGGGCGTCGGCCCAGAGCCCCAAGTCCACATGACTGTTCCACTGACCGGTATTGGCGGTAAAGAACTCGCTGATGACGGGCTTACCGCTCAGGGTAGATAACGTCAGCGGTTGTATGAACTGCTTGGCGTTAGGGGTCATGATGACCTGCACCTCGGCACCTGCCTTGACCAGCAGGCGGGTGAGCGTTGCACACTTGTAGGCAGCGATGCCGCCTGTGATGCCTAAGATGATGTGTTTGCCTTTCAGCATGATGCGTCTCGGGAAAAGATTATTTTTTCTTGTATTGGATATACAGTTTGGTGATGACCTGCTTGGTGTTCTCAGCAAAGTCACTCTTCATCATCCAGTCATAGTAGCCGTAGTCCAACTTGGTGAAAACCTCTTCGACGGTTTTGCCTTTATGCTTGCCGAAGTTGAACACGGGCTGCTTTTGATCATTGTAGATGATGCGTCCTGCCAGGTCCACATTGCGGTTGTGGGTCGAGTACTGCGACAGGAAGTCCACATCGTTCTGGAGCGGCTCGGCATCGTTGGCATAGTGGTCGAGCTGCGCTTTGAGCACCTCCAGGGTTGTGCGGGCATCATCGGCAGCCGAGTGGTGGTTCTCCATCGGATGGCCGCAGTAGAAGATACAAGCCGCCTCCAGGTCGCGTTTTTCGCGCTTATGGAAGATGGTCTGCACATCGATGAACTTGTGCTGACTGGGGTCAAAGTTGACACCAGCCTTGCTCATCTCCTGGGCCAGCAGCGGGATGTCAAAGTGGTTGCTGTTGAAACCAGCGATGTCGCTACCCTCAAACACGCGGGCTATATCATGGGCACGCTGCTTGAAGGTTGGCTCGTCCTTTAAGTCCTCGTTGGTGATGTGGTGCACGTCGATGGCCTGCTGCGGAATCACCTTTTCGGGGTTGAAGCGGTAGGTCTTGCTCTCCTCATGTCCATCAGGATAAACCTTGACATAGGACAACTCGATGATGCGGTCCTCGGTAATGTTGAGGCCCGTTGACTCCAAGTCAAACACCACGAGCGGGCGCTTCAGGTTCAGTTCCATACCAGGGTTGCTTTAGATCATCATGGGCATCTGGAGCACGATGAGGTCCTCACCGGCCTTCTGCTCACTGGGTACAAACACACCTGCGCGGGCGGGATCGAGCAGTTTCAGTAATACGCCTTCACAGTCAATGTTGTTGACAACATCGATGACGTCGGCGCTCTTGAAACCGATGTTCATGGGCTCGCCGTTGTATTCACACTTGATGGTCTCCTCGGCAGCGGTCGAGTGGTCCACATCCTGGGCGGTGAGCACGACGTGGTCGGGGTTCAGGTCGAGGCGCACCAGACCACCCACGTTGGCAAATACGGCTACTCGGCGAACGGCGTTCAACAGCGTCTGGCGGTCAACGGCCATCGTGTAGGGGTTATCCTCGGGTATGACAGAATTGTAGTTAGGATAGCGGCCATTGATAAAGCGGCACGAGAGCTGATAGTCAGTGTTCTCAAACGTGGCGCTGTTCTCGTCAACAGTGATGCTGATGGGCTCGTCGCTGTTGCGGTCGATGATGCTGGCCAGGATGGCGGCAGGCTTGGCGGGCAGGATGAAATTGCGCTCAAAGTCGGGCTTCACGTCAGTCTGACGGTAGCGGACGAGCTTGTGGGAGTCACTGGCCACATACACAATCATGTCAGGCTTGATGTCCCAGTAGATACCCGTGAACTGGGGGTGCATGTCGTCGTTACCCACGGCAAACAGGGTGTGTCCGATGCCGGCGGCAATGTTCTTGGCGGGCAGGGTGAATTGCTTCACGTCATTGGCATTGGCGGCCTTCTCGGGGAACTCGTCACCGTTGAGTGCCATCGCGTCATAGTAACCGTTCAGATAGGTCACCTTGACTGCAAAGGTCTCGTCGTTGATCTCAAATGCCAGTGCTGTGTCGGGCAACTCCTTCAAGGAATTGATTGTGCGCTTGACGTCGAGGGCAAACTTGCCGGTACCTTCCACATTCTGGACCTCGATGTTGGTGGTCAGGCGCGTTTCCATGTCGCTGCCGGTGACAACCAGGCGGTCACTTTGCAATTCAAACAGGAAGTTGTCAAGAATGGCATAGGCGTTCTTGCTGCTCACCACTTTGCTCACTGCGTTCAGGCGCGTAAGCAATAATTTACTTTGAACGTTGAATTTCATATAGTTATGTCTCTTTATATGTGATTATGTTTGTTGTTTTGTCTTTTAACCTACAAAGATACTGCAAGCCGAGCACAAAAACAAGATTTTTCTTTAAGAATAATGTGTCATTGTTAATAAAAAACGGAAAAAAGCGTTATCGATTGCCTCGATAACGCTTTTTAAGATTTGATGGTTATAATGTATCTATTACCTGTTTCCGCCCAAGAGGTTGTCCATAAGCAGAATAGCATCCTCAATGGTTACTGCACCGTCACCGTTCAAGTCAGAATTAGCGACGTTGGCAGGAGTCTCGCCACGGCTCAAGATGTAGTCGAGCAATGCGGCTGCGTCGTCAATGTTGACAAGGCCGTTATCATCAACATCACCGGGAATTACCTGGGCAAAGTCGCTGATATAGCAGCGGTTGGCATTGATCGCTTTGCGGTTGTTCTTGTAGACAACTACGGCGATCACATGCAGGTTGTCCTTGTTCTGGATAAGCGCGGGCTTGGGAAGCCTACTCAGTTCGAACGTGTAGTTGGTGCTGTATTCTTCATTGGCCACGATGGTAGTGGGAAGGCTGTTAGCGATAGCGCCGCTGAAGCCCACCAGCACGTCATTGAAGTGAAGGCCAGTGACAGTTGCCGGCTTCCTTACCCATGGACCCAGATAGTCATCCTTGGCATACTCGGTATATCCCGAGTAATAATTTGACTGGTTCCAACCCGAACCGGTACCATACAGGTCATCGGCAATAAGCATCACTTCAATCGCGTAATTGGCATTGTTGTAATCAGATGTGAAATAACTGGTCACATTCACATCGATGGCGGTCTTGGCGTCACTGGTCCACTTGGCGGTCACGTCAATGCCGGCTATAACCTCAATGGCTGCCATCTCTTCCATGTCATTAATGATTCCACCGGAAACATTGCCGAAACCGTACAGGGGATCGATGCTGTAGTTCCTCTCCAAGAATGCAGAGGGGAAGCCAGTGACATTGTTGGGATAGTTGGTCGTGACTTGCATAGCATCGCCATTGTGGTAGGCAACACCGATGAAATCGTCACCAAAGGTTTCTCTCATCAATTCCATGCCCACAAGGCCTCGAATGCACCAGCCACACCATGTGCCAGTGTACTCCTCGATAAGCGGACGGTGTACGGGCGTGTTAGCAATAGCGGTAAGGGACATGAGTCCTGCTACAAGCGAAATTAAAAGTTTTGATTTTTTCATAAAGCTGATTTAATAAATTAAGTTATACAATAAGTTGAAATTTCAGATTCTAGATGTTAAACAATATGAGATTGGTTATTTCAAACCGCAAAGTTAAGATAATTTATTAGTATTTCAAATTTTTTACTGATTTTCTATTGCAGGCATTCATGAAAAAGCGTTAATGACTCGCACGGAGCCATTAACGCGTAATCGGTTTCAGTTAAGAATGATGCCTTAGTCGAGCTTGTGGATAATGAGACCCGAGCGCAGCTTGGGCTCAAACCAGGTGGCCTTGGGAGGCATGATCTTGCCACTGTCGGCGATGTCGATGATCTGCTTCATGGTCACGGGATAGAGGGCCAGAGCCATCTTCATCTCGCCACTGTCAACACGCTGCTTCAACTCACCCAGACCGCGGATGCCGCCAACGAAGTCGATGCGCTTGTCGGTACGCAGGTCGGTGATGCCCAGGATGTCGCGCAGGATGTAATCGCTGCTGATGGTCACGTCGAGAACGCCGATGGGGTCGTTATCGTCATAGGTGCCTTCCTTGGCAGTCAGCGAGTACCACTTGCCACCCAGATAGAGTGAGAAGTTGTGCAGCTTGGCGGGCTTGTAGATTTCGGTGCCCTTCTCCTCGACGATGAATTTCTCACCCAGCTTCTCCAGGAACTGCTCCTCGGTGTTGCCGTTCAGGTCAACAACCACGCGGTTGTAGTCCATCACCTTGAGGTGGGACTGGGGGAAGCATACAGCCAGCAGGTAGTTGTACTCCTCGATGCCGTTGTGGTTGGGATCGGCCTTGGCCTTCTCCTCGCCAACGTGGGCAGCAGCGGCAGTGCGGTGGTGACCGTCGGCGATATACAGATAAGGAATCTCACCGAACTCGCGGGTGATGGTGTCGATGGTCTCCTTGTCTTTGATGACCCACAGGGTGTGGCCGATGCCGTCCTCGCTCACGAAGTCATACTCGGGAGTGGTCTGGGCAGTGCGGTCGATGATGTCCTCCAGGGTGGTGTTATCGGGGAAGGCAAGGAATACCGGCTCGATGTTGGCGTTATTGATCTCGATATGGTGCATGCGGTCGGCCTCTTTCTCACGGCGGGTGAGCTCATGCTTCTTGATGTGGCCAGTGAGGTAGTCCTCAACGCTGGCACCTACCACAAATCCGTATTGGGTGCGGCCATCCATTGTCTGAGCATAGATGTAGTAGCACTCCTCGGGATCCTGAACCAGCCAACCCTTGTCCTGGAACTTCTTGAAGTTCTCGACGGCCTTGTCATAGACCTTAGGCTCATGCTCGCCAGTACCGGGCTCAAAGTCTATTTCGGGCTTAATGATGTGATACAGACTCATCTCGTTGTCGCCGGCCTCGGCACGTGCCTCTTCACTCGACAGCACGTCATAGGGCTTTGAAGCTACTTTTTCTACATACTCTTTGGGCGGTCTCACGCCACGGAACGGTTTTACTTTAGCCATGATAAATTAACGGTTTTAAAAGTGTTAATAGATTTAGTATAAAAATTATGATTGATGTCGTCTTGTATTCTTGTCTGTGCCCTCCTGGCGGCTGCGTTTCAACTTGCGGGCACATGTGCTGCACGTGCCATAGACGTACAGGCTGTAGTGGTCGATGTTGAACGCGTTAAAACGGCGGGCGTTCATGAAGGCCGCAAAGTTGTTGTCCCTCACCTCCTTGACCTTGCCACAGGTGGTGCAGACCAGGTGTGTATGGGGCAGTGTGATGCGCTCATACTGGGCCTGCATGCCTTCAAACACATGGCGCCTCAACATCTTGGCCTCGATGAGCAGTTCGATGGTATTGTAAACCGTCGAGCGGCTCACGCGGAAACCGTCCATGTCGATCAACTGCTGCAACTCCTCGATGGTGAAGTGGCCGTTGGTGTTCATGATGCGGTGCAGTATGGCATAGCGCTCGGGGGTCCGGCGCATGCCATGCTCGTCCAGATAGTCACTGAACTTGCGGACAACGGGGTTGTTGCTATTGGCGAATTCTTCGATATTTGGAACGGTTTTCATCGATGTGACAAAAGTACAACGTTTTTTGCAATCAAGCAAAGAATTTGTTGCTTTTGAAATTATTTCACAATTCGACGTGTGTTAAGCATCTGCTCGACACTCAGTTGACCTATCGAGTCAAGGGTCATGTCGCTCAACTCGTTTACGGCTTCACGGCTCAGGGTTGTGGCGATGCCGATGACCCTGGCACCCGATTCACGACCGGCAATCAGGCCGTTACGCGAATCTTCCACCACGATGCAGTCCTTGATGTCGATGCCCAACAGCTTGGCACCCATCAGGTAGCAGTCGGGGTCGGGTTTGGCCTTGGTGACCATGTCGCCCGTGATGATGTGGTCAAACAGGGTGGGGAATTCGGGGTGCTGGCTGTAGAGTGACTGCATCTTCTTGCGGTCGCTCGACGTAACAATGGCCATCGGGATTCCGGCCGCGCGCAGTTGTTTGACCAGTTCGATAGCGCCAGGAAAAAACTCATACACCATGTCACGTTCAAACGCCAACAGTTCGTCCAATATCTGCTGCCGCACTTCTTCGCTCTCAAAGTAGCCCATGATGCGGTTCAAGTGGAACCCCTTGATGTAGCTGGCAAAGTTGTCTATGCCAGTGGGGTGTTCCTCTTCCATTCTTGCCCAGAAGATGCTGTACTTGCCTTCACTGTCGAGCAATACACCGTCCAGGTCCCACAGTATGCCACACTGTCGATTAGATATTTCGCTCATGATAGTCCTTGTGTTGTTGATTTAAGGTGCAAATGTACTGAAAATCGCCCGATTTTCACTAATTTTGTGGCATAATTCGTCACGACTATGATTCAGGAACTTCAATTACGCGTCAACCCGCGCACTGCGGCGAGTATGGGTGACATCGCCCAGCACCTGGCTAAATACAACGACATCCCTGCCCAGAGCATTCAGGGCATCAGGATTTTGAAGCGCTCCATCGACGCCCGCCAGCGCAATGTGGTTGTCAACCTCAAGGTGCGTGTCTATATCGACGAGCCTATGACTCAGGACTATCTGGTGCCGCCCATCGAGTACAAACCCGTGGATGGCAAGCGCCAGGCGATTGTCGTGGGTATGGGGCCTGGTGGACTGTTTGCTGCCTTGAGGCTCATCGAGTTGGGCATCAAGCCCATTGTGCTGGAGCGTGGCAAGGATGTGATGAAACGCCGTGTGGATGCTTCACGCATCCAGCGCGAAGGCATTGTCGACCCCGAGAGCAACTATTGCTACGGCGAGGGTGGGGCAGGAGCCTACAGCGATGGCAAACTCTATACACGCAGCAAGAAACGCGGTTCGGTGGACCGTGTGCTGGGTATCTTTGTCCAGCATGGTGCACGCGAGGATATCCTGATCGACGCCCATCCTCACATCGGCAGCGACAAGTTGCCTGGCGTCATCAAGGCAATGCGCGAGACTATCCTGCGTTGTGGTGGTGAGGTGCATTTCGAGTCGCGTGTGACTCGCCTTGCTGTTCAGGATGGCAAGGTGACGGGTGTGGAGACCGCTACAGGCGAGCAGTTTGATGGGCCTGTTATCCTTGCGACAGGTCACTCGGCCCGTGACGTCTACCGGATGCTCCATGACAGCAACATCGCTGTCGAGGCCAAGGGTATCGCCGTGGGCGTGCGCCTGGAGCACCCCCAGCGCATCATCGACCAAATCCAGTATCACAGTGTGCTGGGTCGTGGCGATTACCTCCCTGCAGCCGAATACAACTTTGTCACTCAGGTGGACCATCGAGGCGTGTATTCCTTCTGTATGTGCCCCGGTGGCTTTGTGGTGCCCGCAGTGAGCGAGCCTGACGGGTTGGTCGTCAACGGCATGTCGCCGAGCAACCGTGGGTCGCATTGGGCCAACTCCGGCATGGTCGTTGAGTTGCATCCCGAGGACTTGCCCGATCAATATAAGAAATATGGTGTGCTTGCCATGATGATGTTCCAGCAGGATATGGAACGGCGCGCCTTTGCCGAGGCTGGCAATACCTTGATTGCCGGTGCGCAGCGCATGAAGGATTTTGTCGATGGCAAGCCATCGCGCAACATCCCCCCGTCATCCTATCTGCCTGGTGTGCAACCCTCGAGGCTCGACCTGTGGATGCCGCCTTTTGTCGCTAACCGTTTGCGCAAGGGCTTTAAGGTATTTGGCAAGAATGCCCGTGGCTTCTTGACCAACGATGCCACCGTCATCGGTGTCGAGACCCGCACTTCGTCCCCCCTGCGCATTCCCCGCGATAACATGATGCTGCATCACGTTACCATACAAGGCCTCTATCCCTGTGGCGAAGGGGCTGGCTATGCAGGTGGAATCGTTTCCAGTGCCATCGATGGCGAACGCTGCGCCGAAGCCCTTGCCGCTACTCACCTGAGTTGATATACGCCTGAATCCCATAAATCGTATCAAAATTGCGATAAATATAGGATTTTTGAATAAATTTCGGCGTTGTGCGATATTTTTTGCGCTTTTTGCACAATATGGCTCGCTTTTTGCAGTTATCTTTGCGTTCAAGATTTTATAAACACGTTGCATTTTTTTTGATTGCGCAATTATGAAACAGAAAGAAATCATTGCTGCAGCCCTCCTCGCGTTGAGCGTTTTTTGCCTGGGCTGGTTTATCAAGGCTGGTATTGATGATTTTGCAAGCAAGGACCGCAAGGTCAGTGTTAAAGGACTTGCCGAGCAGGAAGTGAAAGCCGACAAAGTGACGTGGCCCATCGTCTCCAAGGAGGTGGGAAATGACCTGCCGGGACTGTATGAGCGCATCGGTGCCACACAGGCCAAAATCAAGGCTTTCCTCATCAAGGGTGGTGTAAAGGAAGAAGAAATCAGCCAGAATGCTCCTCAGGTGGTTGACTTGACTGCCCGTGAGTATGACTCATCTAACAGGAGTTTCCGTTACATCGTCACCTCGGTGCTTACCGTGACAAGTAAGAATGTGGACCAAGTGCGCCAACTCATTGCCAAGCAGGGTGACCTCTTGCGTGAAGGCGTGGCAATCACTGGTGACAGTTATGACAACCAGATTCAGTATGAGTTTGTGGCATTCAAGGAGATGAAACCCAAGATGATGCAGGAAGCCATCGAGAATGCCCAGGTAACCGCTGAGCAATTTGCCAAAAACTCCCACAGCAAACTCAACAAGATTGTCAGTGCCGATCAGGGTCAGTTCTCCATCGAGAACCGCGACGAGTACACCCCATGGATTAAGAAAGTCCGCGTAGTGACCACCGTCACCTACTCACTCAAGAACTGACACCTCTCTAACATTTAATACAACAACCGAATAGCCTGAATATCTGAATCACATCAGATGTTTCAGGCTATTCAATTTGTTTACGGGTTGTTTGATATCGTCACTGGTCGATCATGCCGGTGAAGAAATGCAGCGTCTTGCTCAAGGGCTGGAAATGGTTCTGGTTGGGTGCCCACTCGCCGCGTTGCAGACCTGGAGCGAGCTTGATTGAGCGGCGCCCATACATGTTGTTGATGCCATCGATGCTGCGCATGAGGCGGCGCAGTTTTCCATGGTCTTCAGGGTCAAACACGTTCAGTTGTATGCCGCTGCCGTGCTGGATGTCGAGTGCCATCACTCCCGCCTTACGGTAACCGAACCCGTCCCGCCAGATGATGTTAAAGGCATTGAGTGCCTGTCGCACGATGGTCATCGTATCGCTTGTCGGGGTATCGAGGGTCAGTTGGCATGAGTTGGAATAGAAGGGCAAATCTTCTCGGAAGTGGTCACCGCGCACATAGGTCATGATGCTTCCGGCCACGCTGCCCTCGTCACGCAATTGACGTGCGGTTCGCTCGGCGAAACTCACGATGGCGTCGGCAATCTCGTCCCGGTTGGTAAGCACCTTGCCAAAGGTGCGTGACGTCATGATTGTTTTGTGGGCGATATCCACCGGGTTGGCGATTTGGCAATCATGGCCCATCAGTTCGCGCTGGGTGCGCTCCAGCGTCACTGAGTATTGTGAGCGCACGAGTGAAGGCGACATTCTGACAAAGTCGCCTGCCGTCTTGATGCCTTTGGCCTGTAATGAGGCTGCCAACCGCCGTCCTATGCCCCACACGTCCTCAATGGGAGTGCGCCTCAGGATGATGTCAATGGCCTCGGGCCGTACTAACCAGTAAACGCCGTCGGTGATGCGGCGATCTTTTTTTGCGATGTGGTTGGCGATTTTGGCAAGTGTGCGTGACGGAGCAAAGCCAATACTGACGGGGATGCCCACATACTGCTTGACCTTTTTCACCACCTCGGCCATCACTTGGTGGCTGGTTTCCACATCCTCATGCGGTAACTTGAAGAAAGCCTCATCTACTGAATATTGTTGCACGTTCTCGACCTCTTGACGCATGATGCTTATCACACGCTGGGACAAGTCTCTATACATGATGTGGCGGGCTGACAACTGGATAACTTGCCGCGGGTCGGTATATTCCTTGATTTTGAAGGCGGGACAGCCCATGGGAATGCCGGCTGCCTTGGCCTCATTGCTGCGGGCGATGACGCAACCGTCGTTGTTGGAGAGGACAACGACCTGTTTACCGTTGAGCCGAGGGTCGAACACCCGCTCGCAGGAAACAAAGAAGTTATTGCAGTCAATCAGACCGTACATGATTTACCTTAATCGTTATTAGAATAAGTATGAGCCGTCAGAAAACTCCTAACTCCTAACTCCTAACTTCTAACTCCTAACTCCTAACTAACTCTCAGAGAGTTCCAGCCATCGTAGTTCTTTCTCGTCCAGGAGGTCTTTGACCTGCTGATACCGGGCGGCCTTGGCAGCTACATCGTCAAGGGTTTCACCACTGGCAAACAAGGCATCCAGTTCGGCTTTTTCCTTATTGAGTGCTTCCATGTCGGCATTGAGTTGTTCGAGTTCGCGTTGTTCTTTGTAAGTGAGGCGTTTCTGTTCGCTACGGTTTGCCCATGTGTTCTCTTTGGGCTTAACGACTTCTTGTTCCTTGGCCAGTTGGGCGGCTTCCTGCTCATGGCGCTGCTTCCAGGCGCGATATTCGCTGTAGTTACCAGGAAAGTCCTTGACATGGCCGTTACCAGTGAAGACAAATGTGTGATCCACTGTGCGGTCCATGAAAAAACGGTCATGGCTCACGATGATGACGCACCCGTTGAACTGTGAAAGGTATTCCTCCAGGATTTCCAGAGTGGAGATGTCCAAGTCATTGGTCGGCTCATCCAGGATGAGGAAATTGGGTTTGGTCATCAGCACCATGGCAAGATAGAGCCTGCGCCGTTCTCCACCGCTCAACTTGGCAATAAACTTCTGCTGGTCTTGAGGTGTGAACAGGAAATGGTTCAGCCATGCCATGGCCGTGTAGTGGTGCTTCTCGTCAAAGTAGATGTACTCGGCCACGTCACGGACGGCGTCAATCACCCGCTTGCCCTCGTCAAATTTCATTCCTTCCTGACTGTAGTGGGCAAACTTCACCGTTTCGCCAATCTCAAAATAACCGCTGTCGGGCTTGACAATGTCGAGCAGCAACTTGATGAATGTGGTCTTACCCACACCGTTATCGCCCACGATGCCCAACTTCTCGTAGCGGGCAAACGTGTAGTTGAAATCATCGAGAATCACCTTGTCGCCATAACGCTTGCTGACGTGGTGGGCTGTGAAAATCTTCTTGCCGATGTAAGCACTCTTGACGTTCAGTTCAACCTCACCGTCGTCGCGCCGCTGCTGGGCTCGTTCCTGCAGGTCATAGAAAGCGTCGATGCGGTACTGTGCCTTGTGGGCACGGGCCTGGGGCTGGCGGCGCATCCAGTCCAGCTCGGTGCGCAACAGGTTGCGGGCCCGTTCCACTTGGGCATTTTGAGCCTCAATGCGTTCGGCTCGTTTCTCCAGGTAGTAATTATAGTTGCCGTTGTAGGAGAAGATGCTGTGCTGGTCCATCTCGAGGATACGGTTGCAGATGTTGTCCAGGAAATAGCGGTCATGGGTCACCATCAGCAGGGTCACACGGCTACGTTGCAGGTAGTTCTCCAGCCACTCGATCATGTCGATGTCGAGGTGGTTGGTCGGCTCGTCGAGAATGAGCATCTGGGGGTCGTCGATGAGCAATCTTGCCAGGGCAACGCGCTTCACCTGACCACCGCTCAACTCCTTGACTGGCTGATTATAGTCAGTTATCTTGAGTTGTGTGAGAATCTGCTTAAAGCGCTCCTCATAGTCCCATGCGGTATTGGCGTCCATTGCCTGGATAGCGACTGTCATGGCGTCACTGTCACCTGTGCGCAAGGCCTCCTCATAGGCATGGATGGCTTCGGAGCGGGGATCGTCACCATGCAAACAGGCATCAAGCACAGTCAGCGCACCGCCCAGGTCTGGCAGCTGGGGCAGGTAACCCACGCGCAGGTTATTGCGGTAGATGACCGTTCCGCTGTCGGCCGAGGCAATGCCGGCAAGGATGTCGAGTAGGGTAGACTTGCCCGTGCCGTTCTTGGCGATGAGGCCTATCTTCTCACCCTCGGCCACACCGAATGTCAAGTCCTCAAAGAGCACATCGACTCCAAAAGACTTGCTTAATCCCTCGACCTGCAAATAACTAACCATATCGTTGTCCAAGTATGAAGCAGCGCCAAAATACTGGCATATTATTATATCCGTGCTACGCACGGAGAAATCAAACAAAATAAATTTTTATTCTAATTTTATTAATAATTTTGTTTAATTTCTCGGCCGTTAGGCCGATTAAAAATCCAGAGGCCAGTTGTGACGCGGCTTCAGTTGTCTCATGAGAAGAACTGTTTCATCACCTTGATCATGTTCACGTGGTCGTCACATGAACCAGTCTCGCGCACCGAGTGCATGGCAAGCACGGGATTGCCCACGTCAACACCCTCGATGTCGAGCTGACCCGTGAGGATGTTACCCAGGGTTGAACCACCAGCCACATCGCTATGGTTCACAAAGTACTGGAACGGGGCACCAGCCTCCTCGCACAGGCTCTTGAAGATGGCTGCCGAGTGGGCGTCGCTCATGTACTTGCAGTTGGCATTGACCTTGATGCAAGGACCGCCACCCAATGCGGGATGGTTGGTTGGGTCGTATTTCTCCGGATAGTTGGGATGGAAAGCATGGGCGTTGTCGGCCGATACCATGAACGAGCGGTGAATGGCGCGACTGAAGTCCTCAAAGTCTCCACCCAGGGCCATGACAAGCCTGAGCAGCATGTTGCCAAGCACGGGCGAGTGGGCACCCTGCTTGGTGCCGCTGCCGGTTTCCTCGTTGTCAAAGATGGCTGCAACGAGCGTGGCATCCTTATCTTCGGCCTCGGTAATCGCAGTGATGGCGGCATGCACCATGCTCAGGTCATCCAAGCGGCCAGCCGAGATGAATTCATTGTTCAAGCCGAACAGGCTTGCCTTGCTCACGTCATAGAGCATCAGGTCAAAGTCAAGGATATCGGCAGCCTCGACCTGCAACTCGTCGGCAACGAGATTGAGCAGTGTGTGCTGCCACTCAAAGTCCTTGTTAATCTTGGCGAGAATGGGCAGCATGTCCTTCTGCTTGGACAGGTGGTTGCCCTCGTTGACGGCACGGTTGAAGTGGATTGCCAGATGGGAGATGCACATCAGCGGGCGGTCAATCTTGATGAGCTTGGTAACGGGATGCAGCGCGTCCTTACCCTTGAGCAGCACACGTCCGGCAAGGGACAGGGGACGGTCAAACCATGTGTAGAGAATCGGGCCGCCATAGACCTCGGTGTTCAGGCGCAGGATGCCACCGTCACCGGGAATCTCGCTTGCGGGCTTGATCCTGAAGCAGGGCGAATCGCTGTGAGCGGCAATAATCTTGAAGCCAGTGTCAGCAGGCTTCTTCTTGCCCACCTGAACTGCAAATATGGCGCTGTCATTCTTTGTGAAAAAGAACTTGTCGCCAGCCTTGGCGCTCATCTGGTCGTCGATTTTCTTCTCCTTAAAACCATTGGCTGTCAGGATTTTTTTCACGGTGTCCACTGCCAGGAAGTTGCACGGACTGTTATCGAGGAACTCAAGCAGTGAGTTCACATAATTGTTGGTCTTGCTCATAATATATGTTTGTTTTTATTTTGATTATATTCCGTAATAGATGGCGTTCAGTGCCCTGAGGACATTACACAGGGTTTGCCCCCAGTAGTTGATGAAGTTGATTTTACACTGGCACAGCATCTCGTGCTGGGTCTCGGTCAGGGCGTCCTGTATTGAGTGAATGAGGTTAAAGAATTCCTGATACAAGTCGGCCAGGTTCTCGGATACCGATGCCGAGATGGGTGTGTCGCTGTATTTCATGTCCTCCATGAATACTTCCAGATAGATGTCCTCTTCGGCCATAATCTGTGCCACACGGTCACGCACCAGGTCATACACGTCCTCCTCCAGCGCCGAGTCGATAAACTCCTCGCTATAGGTATCATCCTCTATATCATTGATGGTGATATACAGGCGAGGCAGCAGTTTAAGCATCTGGGCCACAAACTGGTCACGCGTCTCGCACTCATTGGCACGCTCCAGAGCGTGGCAGTATTCATTGGCAAGGGCGATAAACGCCAATTCATTAGGTGTCAATTTCTCCATTGATAAGATTATTCTGTTTTATATAGTTGTCACCCATCACTCCGATGGGAATGCCGACTAATCTTTGTTTTCTTTTCGCTGGTACAGCCCGTGTCGCTCGATGTACTTGAGCACTTCGTCGGGGATATAGTAACGGACGCTTTGTCCATGGGCAAGCCGTTCCCGCACCATCGTCGACGACAACTCAATAATTGGTGCATCCACCAGTTGCACACGGTCTTGCAGTTCCGCTGGAATCACGACATCATAGCCCAGACGGGGATACACGAGCACGTGGTATTTGTCCAGGATTTCATCACTGTTGCGCCACTTGTCAAACACTTGCCAGTTATCGCCCCCGGTGACCAGGTAAAACTCGTCATCAGGGAATTTGGCTTGCAAGGCATTGAGCGTATTAATTGTGTAAGATGGCCGTGGCATTGTGAATTCAAAAGCCGATGTCTCAACACCCTCCATCGGCCGAGACACCATTTCAACCATGCGCAGCCGGTCAGTGTCAGACACTTGCCGTTCCTTGTCCACCTTGAGCGGATTGACCGGCGACACCATGAACCACAACCGGTCCACCATGCCACTGTTGATGATGTGCTGTGCGATAATCGCATGGCCAATATGTATCGGGTCAAACGACCCACCAAATATACCAATCCTCATTATGCTTGATGATTATTGATGTCCAATCTGCAAAAATAACAATTTTTGCCTATGGGGACAAAAAAATCCTGGGCATTCTTTTCAAATTACCCGTTAATTACCAGTGGCGCGAAAAAATCAGGGCAGATGTGGCAGATAAAAAGTAACGGTCCTCTGTGAAGCCAGGCAACACAGAAGAACCGTCATTTATTCTTTTTTATAATGATATAACTATTGGGCGATGAAATCAGCGATGAGGTCGTGAACCTCGGCAACGGCGGTGTCAAGGTCATCGTTGATAACGGTGTGGTCAAATTGCGGGCCGATGCTGATCTCAAATTCAGCCTTGTCCACGCGGGCCTTAATATCCTCCATGCTGTCGGTGCCGCGGTTGATGAGCCGCTGGCGCAACACCTCGACACTGGGTGGCTGGATGAAGATGCTGATGGCGCGGTCGCCATAAATTCTCTTGACATTCACTCCACCCAACACGTCAAGGTCGAGCACCACGTTCTTACCCATGCCCGTGATGCGTTCCACCTCACTCTTGGGGGTGCCGTAGTAACGACCCTCATAGACCTCCTGATACTCCACCAGTTCATCATTTTCAATCATCTGCTGGAATTCCTCGATGGTCTTGTAGTAATAGTCCACGCCATGCACTTCCTGTCCGCGACGGGGGCGGGTAGTGGCCGATACCGAGAAAGCGAGCCGCAGCGACTCGTCCTGCATGATGCGGCCAATGATGGTCGACTTGCCCGATCCTGATGGGGCCGAGATAATGATCAGTTTGCCTTGTTCCATCTATTCAGCACATTAGAATGTGTACTTCAAACCGAGAACAGTCACCGATTGGTTGAAGTCCTTCATGATCTGGAACCTCTGCTCGGTGAAGAAATGCAGGTGCTCTTTGATTAGATACTGTGCGCCCAGTCCTACGTTAGCGCCGCAACGATCATCTGAGACGCTGCCAGAGATGATACCAGCTTTGACATCTTCAGTATAATGGCCATAACTGAAACCGACGAGAGGGTAGAGGGCAAATGAATTGCTTGTGGGAATCACGTAATGCACGTTAACGTTCGCATTGAGGGCCGTTCTACCGTTGTTCTTGAAGAAATAGATGAACTCGGGAGCGAGACGCCAATTGGTGAGTGGCTCACACTGCAATTGTACACCCAAGCCTGCCATGGAATGCTTGGATGCGTAAACGAATTGAGCTCCTGCCGAAACATTACCCTTCTCGGCATGGACATTAAACATTGTGGCTATGGCAATTATCGCCATGAAGATGTACTTTTTCATATCGTTCCAGTTGATATAGGTTATTATCAATTATACAGTTCTATACTCTATAATTTCAAAAAATCACAGCACATTCAGGACTTGCTCCTTAATCTGCTCCAAGTGGTCCTTCATGCGGACCACTAGGTTCTGCAGTTCTGCCTGGTTTGCCTTTGAGCCCATGGTGTTCACCTCACGGCCGATTTCCTGGCTGATGAAACCCAATTTCTTTCCTTGGCCAGGCTCCTCGCTGTGCATGGTCTCAAGGAAATAGTTCAGGTGGTTCTGCAGCCTGATTTTCTCCTCGGTGATGTCGAGTTTCTCGATATAATAGATGAGCTCTTGCTCAAAGCGGTTCTTGTCGTAGTCCACCTCTTTAATCTTGGCGAGCGAGTCCAGGATGCGTGCTTTAATCTTCTGGGTGCGAGGCTCCTCGTAACGGGGCACCTCGTTGAGCAGCTCTTGAATGGCGGCGATTTTCTCCTCAAAGAAGGCGGCAAGCCTTGCTCCCTCCTGGCGGCGGAAGGCAATCAGCTTTTCGGTGGCTTGGGTTACCACTTCCTTTACAACGGCCAATTCCTCCTCGGTGGCTTCGGTGGCCTTGGCATCGGTCTTGAGTGCGTCGGGCATGCGCAACAGTGTGGCATACCAGTCCTCGGGTTGGGGAAGGTTCATGGCAGAAGCCATCTCCTCGATTTGCAGCTTGTATTGTTGCAGCATCGGGATGTTGATGGTGCCTGACGTAGCGCCCTCGATGGGCTCACAATAGACAAACAAATCAATTTTGCCACGCATCAACGCGTTTGAAACGATGTTGCGCAGTTCCATTTCAATCTCACGGTGACTTTGAGGCGTGCGTACCCCAAAATCCAGTTGCTTGCTGTTCAGCGACTTGACCTCGGCGGTGATTTTCTTGTTGTTGTATACCTTTACCGCTTTGCCAAATCCGGTCATGGATAGTATCATTGTAAAATTAGATTTTTAGCTTCAATCCGCAAAATTACAAAAAATTATTAATTGTTGTCATTTATTGCTTGTAAAATAAATGATGAGCCTAATCAATCATTGAAAAAATCGTTCTTGTGGCGTCACATGTATTGCATCGTCCGTTTTTTTCTTGTAACTTTGCAAGTTGGTCTATGTGACCAATTCAATAAGATAAAAATGGAAAACTCGATTTTAGCAATAGTTGTGCCCTGCTACAACGAGGAGGAGGTGCTACCGCAGACCAACCAGCAACTGCGGGCCTTGCTCGACGGCATGATGCGGGAACGGCTGGTGGGCGAGGGGAGTTACATCCTCTATGTTAATGATGGCTCACGCGACCGCACATGGGAGATTATCGCCAGTTATGCCGAGGCCGATGCTCATGTCCGTGGCCTGAAGTTGGCAGGCAATGTCGGTCACCAGAATGCCCTGATGGCAGGTCTTGACACCGCCCGCCTGGATGCCGACGTCACTGTGTCGATCGATGCCGACCTCCAGGATGATATCAACGCCATTCCCGAGATGGTTAAGAAGTTCAACGAGGGCTGCGATATCGTGTATGGTGTGCGCCGCAAACGCACGACCGACACCTTCTTCAAGCGCACCACCGCCCAGATGTTCTACAAGTTCATGACGAGCATGGGCGTGAAGTCGGTCTATAACCATGCCGATTTCAGGTTGATGAGCCGCCGTGCCGTCGATGCCCTGTGCCAGTATGAGGAACGCAACCTGTTCCTGCGTGGCCTGGTGCCTCTGTTGGGCTACAAGACCGATAAGGTGTATTATGACCGTCTGGAGCGCCAAGCAGGCGAGAGTAAGTATCCGTTAAGCAAGATGCTTTCCTTTGCCATCGATGGTGTCACCTCGTTCAGTGTCAAGCCTTTGAGGCTGATATTTATTTTAGGCATGTGTTTTCTGCTTATCAGTCTGGGCATTCTGGCCTATGTGATTGTGGCGCTGTGTCAGGGACGCGGTGTCCAGGGTTGGGCCTCGTTGATGCTGTCCATCTGGTTTGTGGGTGGTTGTGTGCTCATCTGCCTCAGCATCATCGCTGCCTATATCGGGCGCATATATACCGAGGACAAGCACCGTCCGCGTTATAACATCGAGAAATACCTCAAGTGATATGATAGACATTAAGCCATTTTCCGTTCCTTATGTTCCCCGGCCCAGTGACATCAAGTTGTTTTTGACCGATGTCGATGGCACGCTTACTGACGGCGGTATGTACTACGGTACTGATGGGACCGAATTCAAGAAGTTCAACACCCGTGATGGCATGGGATTGCAATTGCTGCAGAAGACGGGCGTCAAGGTGGGCATCGTCACGAGCGAGAACACGCCCATCAATGTGAACCGTGCCCGCAAACTGGGACTTGACTACCTCAAGCAGAGTGCTCGTGATGGAGGCAAACTGGCTGCCACGCGAGAGATCTGTGACGAGATGGGCATTAGCTTGGATCAGGTGGCTTATGTCGGTGACGATGTCAACTGCTATGACCTGTTGGCAGCAGTGGGGTGGGCGGCTTGTCCTGCCGACGCCTGTGACAAGGTGAAAGCAATTCCCGGCATCCGCGTGCTGGAGCGTCGCGGTGGTGATGCCTGCGTGCGCGAGTGGATTGATTTGATTCTGGCAAGACAATGAGCGAGGCCATCGATAATCAGAACTTAAAGGAAAAAACGGCCCAGGGATTGTTCTGGGGCTTCCTGAGCAGTGGCGGTATGCAACTGCTCAACCTGATTATCGGTATCTTCCTGGCTCGCCTGCTTTCTCCTGGAGAATACGGCATTGTGGGCATGCTCGCCATCTTCACGCTGTTGGCCAACAATCTGCAGGAGAGCGGCTTCGGTGTGGCACTGGTCAATATCAAGGACATCAAGCACAACGACTACAACTCGGTCTTCTGGTTCAACGTGGGAATGAGCCTTCTTCTGTACTTGATTCTGTTCCTGTGTGCACCGTTGATTGCCGCGTTTTTTCACCAGCCTTGTTTGGTCTCGCTTTCCAGGTTTTTGTTCTTGGCGTTTATTTTTGCCTCGTTGGGAATTTCGCCCAATGCGATGCTTGTCAGGAACCTGAAGGTGAAGGAGAAGGCCATTACATCGTTGTCTGCCTTGGTCATATCGGGCACTGTGGCGGTAATCATGGCTCTCAAGGGCTTCTCCTACTGGAGCCTGGCAACACAGCAGATATTATATAATGTGGTGATCTGCTTTGGCCGCTATTATTATACCCGCTGGTGTCCAACCTTCAAGGTGGACTTCAAGCCCGTGAAGCAGATGTTCTCATTCAGCTATAAAGTGCTGATTACAGCCGTGCTGACGACTATCAACAACAATGTGCTGACCGTCATCTTCGGCCGCTTGTTCCCTGCCCAGGCCGTGGGTAACTTCACTCAGGCCAACAAGTGGAACACGATGGCCAATCAACTGGTCACCAATACCGTTGCTCAGGTGGCTCAGCCCGTCCTTACCCGCGTTACCGACGACAACGAGCGCCAGCGCCGCGTGTTCGGCAAGATGTTGCGTTTCACGGCGTTCCTGGCATTCCCCACCATGTTCGGCTTGGCTCTTGTGGCACCACAAGTAATCCTTCTCGCCATTGGCAGCAAGTGGATTCACAGTATCCCGCTGTTGCAGATCCTGTGCATCAGTGGTGCGTTTATCCCGCTCTACACGGTTTATCAGAACCTGTTTTTGAGCCAGGGCAAATCTGATGTTTACATGTGGCTCACCATTGCTCAAATCGCGCTCACACTCGTTGCGGTGCTGGTGTGCCATAGCATGGGTATCACAGCGATGGTCATCGCCTTTGCAGCAATCAATATCTTGTGGCTGCTGGCTTGGCAACTGTTTGCCTATAAGCAGATAGGTTATCGTTTCATGAGCATGCTCAGGGACTTGCTCCCCTTTATGGTCATTGCCCTTATTGTGATGGGTGTTACCTATCTTGTGACACGTTTTATCGTCAATATGTACATCTTGCTGATCGCGCGTGTGCTCATCGCTGCGGCATTATATGTCATGGTGATGAAAATGTTGCACGCGAGAATCCTCGAGGAGTGCATCGAGTTTCTGCTCTCTCGTTTCAAGAAAAATAAAAAATAAATCATCATAAACAATCAAATAATATGAAAGGTAAAATTTTAGTAACTGGTGGAACCGGATTTATTGGTTCCCACACGACAGTGGAACTGCAACAGGCAGGATACGAGGTAGTCATCATCGACGACCTGAGTAACAGTAATATTGAGGTGTTGGACGGTATCGAGCGCATCACTGGCATTCGTCCCGTCTTTGTTAAGGGAGATTGTACCGACCGCGCTGTTGTCCGCAAACTCTTTGAGGACAACCCCGACATCAGTGGTATCATCAACTTTGCCGCAAGCAAGGCGGTGGGCGAGAGCATCGAGAAGCCCATCAAGTACTATCGCAACAATATCAACATCCTGCTCAACCTGCTGGAGCTGATGCCCGAGTTTGGTGTGAAGGGCTTTGTCTTCTCGTCTTCGTGCACAGTCTACGGTGAGCCCGACAAGAATCCTATCACCGAGGACGCGCCTACCAAGAAGGCCACCTCGCCCTATGGTGCCACCAAGCAGATCTGTGAGGACATCATCGCCGACGTCATCCGCAGCGGTAGCCCCATCAAGGCCATTCTGTTGCGCTACTTCAATCCCATCGGAGCACATCCCAGTGCCGAAATTGGCGAGCTGCCCAACGGCGTGCCCCAGAATCTGGTGCCTTACCTGACCCAGACCGCCATCGGCGTGCGCAAGGAGTTGAGCATCTTTGGCGACGATTATCCCACGCGTGACGGTTCATGCATCCGTGACTTCATCAACGTTGTGGACCTGGCTAAGGCACACGTCAAGGCTCTCGAACGCATGCTTGAGGACAAGAGCGATGAGGCGCTTGAAATCTTCAACATCGGTACCGGCAACGGCGCATCGGTGCTCGAGCTGCTGCATTCATTCGAGCGTGCCACTGGCGTGAAGGTGCCCCACAAGATCGCACCCCGCCGCCCCGGTGACATCATCCAAATCTGGGCCGATCCCAAACGCGCCAACGAGGTCCTGGGCTGGCATGCCGAGATTTCTCTCGACGACACCATGCTCAGCGCCTGGAACTGGCAGAAGAAACTCCGCGAACGCGGCATCATGTAGTAATAAATAGGTATTCTCCTGATGAGCGACAAGGCAACATTCAATCAAGAGGAACTCAGGGCAAGATTCAACCCCGAGGGCTCCCCCCTGCGCCGCCAACAGATGGTCATGCTCCAGATGGTAGAAGTGCTTGATGCAATCTGTAAAAAGCATGACATACCATATTTCCTGTATGGCGGCACCTTGTTGGGGGCATTCCGTCACGATGGTTTCATTCCATGGGACGACGATCTTGATGTGGCGATGCTGCGTCGTGATTATAAGCGGTTGTTGAAAGTTTTGCCTGCTGAGTTGCCTGATAACATTGTCCTGCAAACAAACGATACCGACAAGAATTATTTTTTCTTTGTCGGCAAACTGAGGGACAAGCGTTCATTCCTTGATGAAGGCGATTTTGACAAGGTGTTCAAGGAACGGGGCATCTTCATCGACATTTTCCCGCTGGAGAGGCTTCTTCCATGGACTCAGCGACTGCGCTTGCAGAGCGTGGCTTACAACTTCTTCCGCAAGGGCGACGGCAATGAATCATCAATGAAAAAGATTCGGGTCCTGACCTGGTTCAATCGTCATGTTTCATTTCCGTTGTTGCGTTGCATCAGCCGTTTGAGTGGTACCAAAGCGCTCATGTGCGATTACGGAATCCCTTTTCACAACATCTACGACTTGAGGGACGTCTTTCCCTTGACCACCCACGTGTTTGAGGGCGTCCAGCTCCCAGTCCCTGGCAATAGCCATCACATGCTGCAAACCATGTTTGGCGACTACATGCAACTTCCTGATGACCTCGACCATGTCTATCACCACGTCGAGCGCCTGGAGTTTTACGATAAATCATTTTTCTATAAAAAAACATAATCAATAGTATAATGCAAGCAGTAATTTTAGCGGCAGGAATGGGCCGTCGTTTGGGTAAGTATACCCGTGATAACACCAAGTGTATGCTGCCTGTCAACGGTATTAGGTTGGTAGACCGCATGTTGGAACAGTTGTGCCACCTGAATTTGTCACGTCTGGTGATTGTGGTAGGTTATAAAGGTCAGGAATTGATAAACCATATCGGTAACCGTTATGAAGACCGTTTACATATTGAATATGCCAACAATCCCATTTACGACAAGACAAATAACATCTATTCTCTTGCTCTCGTGAAGGATAAGTTGACCGAAGATGACACACTGCTCATCGAGAGCGACTTGATTCTTGATGACAGCATGTTTCAGATGATACTTGATGATCCATCCCCTAATTTGGCTTTGGTAGCCAAGTATGAAACCTGGATGGATGGCACAATGGTTCGCATCGATAAGGATAACAATATCGTGAACTTTGTTCCTAAGAAGGCTTTCAGATACTCCGAAGTGGACACTTACTACAAGACGGTAAATGTCTATAAATTCAGTAAGGACTTCTCGACAAGGGTCTATGTGCCGTTCCTTGACGCATATTGCAAGGTGATGGGTGATAACGAGTATTATGAGCAGGTGCTGCGGGTAATTACCTTGCTGGATCAGGCCAATCTCAAGGCATTGCCCATCGGGGACAAGCCGTGGTATGAGATTGATGACGTTCAGGACAAAGATATCGCTGAGGCCATTTTCTCACCCGAGAAAGACAGATTGCAGAAGTATAACGCTCGCTACGGCGGTTATTGGCGTTTCCCGCAAATGCTGGATTTCTGTTATCTCGTCAATCCGTTTTTCCCGACCAAACGCATGCGCGAGGAAATGCGGGCCAACTTTGATGTGCTATTGACTCAATATCCAAGTGGCATGGCTGTCAATTCATTATTGGCAGGCAAGTATTTTGGTGTCAGCAGTCAGTATATCATCGTGGGAAACGGCGCAGCCGAGTTGATTAAGAGCCTGATGGAACAGTTCCTGGAGCAAGACAGTAAAGTGGGTGTCGTGTATCCGACATTTGAAGAGTATCCGCACCGGTTGTCTAAGGAATCCATCGTTCCATTTTACCCAAACAATCCGGATTTGCGTTATTCAGCCGATGATTTAAGGGCATTCTATGAATCCAAGGATATTCAGGCACTGTTGCTTGTCAATCCCGACAACCCTTCAGGTAATTGCATCCCCAAGCAGGATGTGCTGGATTTAGCCGCCTGGTGTGCTCAACGTGGTGTCAGGCTGATTGTCGACGAGTCGTTTGTGGACTTTACAGACGAGGGACCGGCAAATTCTCTGCTAAATGATGATATCCTTGAGCAATACCCGGAGTTGTTGGTGATGAAGAGCATCAGCAAGTCTTACGGTGTTCCCGGCCTTCGGTTGGGTGTACTGGCTGGAGCCGATACCGCATTGCTGGACAAGATGAAAAAGGATGTAGCCATCTGGAACATCAACTCATTTGCCGAGTTCTATATGCAGATTTTCAACAAGTATGAGTCTTTCTACAAGAATGCATGTGTGAACTTTGTGAACGAGCGAAATCGTTTTGCCAAGCAATTGTCTTCAATCCCTTATCTACGGGTCATCCCTTCACAAGCCAATTACTTCCTGTGTCAAGTGACCAAGCATTACACGTCAAGGCAGTTGACCGAGAGGTTGCTGAATGACCATAACATACTGATCAAAGACTGCGACACCAAGACTGGTCTTGAGGGTAAGAATTTTGTGAGAATCGCAATTCGTGACAAGAAGGACAACGACCGCCTGGTCGATGCGCTGATGACATACTGTTGATACTGATATCACAGATTAGAAAACAATCGTTCCTGCAAAGAATACCGCAGGAACGATTGTTTGTTTTTTGAAATGGTGAGGATTAGATCCAGAATTTTGAGGTTTCCTTGTCTTGGTTGAAACTTGGAATTTCAGGATTGTCGGCCAGCATGTCATACAGATGGCTGGAATACACGGCATCATGTAGGCCCAGGCCGATGTTGTAGCAGATAATCCTCTCGGTGTCATTCTCTCGTCCAGGGATGTTGCCCAGCAGGACTTGGCTCAATTCGTCATATTTCTTGAAACGTGAAAAGTATTTGAAACCTTGCACGTGACCGGTATCGTCACCGAATATTTTGTCAAAGAACAAATCGCAATTCTGGAAACCGCGTGTGTGGACGGGGATGAGCAACATTCCGGGCTGGAACAGGCTGTCGTCCGGACACAGTATGCCATTGGCCGAGGTGATACAGGAAATGAGCACTTTGGATTGCTTGACCAGCGTTTCGATGTCGTCTTCAATCTCTATTTCAAGATTGTCATAGTTCTTGAAGCGCTGCATGAAGAGCTCGGCTTGGTCCTTGTACCTCAATAATCTGAACACCACTTTGCGGTCGCGATTGTCCTCGAGAAGGCACAAGGCAGTGGCACGGGCGGTATTGCCCAGCCCGATAAACGAATATTCATTGCATCCCGATGGCTTGAACATCCTGGCCGACAGCGCGGCGACGGCACCTGTCCTCATGTTGGTGATCCAGTCGCCGTCCATGATGGCCAGTAGGTTGCCCTGCTTGGAGTCATAGACCAGGATGTCACTGCCCAGGGACGGCTCTTGGCCGGCAATGCGGTGTACCTCCTTCATGGTGAAACGGCCATAGCGCTCAGGCAAGAGGCACGGCATGGTGTTGAAGAAATCGTCTCCTTGGGGATGAATACTGACTTTGGGTGGCAAGGTTGCCTCATATTTCATCATGAAGGATTCCTCTACCCATTCAATGCATTGTTTGGGAGAGATGCCGGCGTTAACAACATCTTGGTGGCGAATGATCTTAACGGTATTGCCCATCTTGTAATAAGTTTGTTAGAGTGATGATTTATGAGCACAAAGGTAAGTATATATTTTGAAAAAGACAACGATGCCTTGATATTTGACATGGGATGGCTGTGGCGGTCATGGATAACAAAAAGCACCGGCTCTCAACCTTGCGGTTGGGAGTCGGCAACTTGTGGTTTTAAAAAGAACGGGGTTCTTTTTATGCCTCAGCGGCGGGAGCCTCTTCAGCAGCGGGTGCCTCAGCCTCGGCAGCAGCCTTAGCGGCAGCGATCTCGGCTTTCTTCTTGGCTACGGCCTCAGCCTTTGCCTCGTTCTTCTTGGCCTCCTCGGCGATGGTCTTCTTGTCGGCAGCCTTCTTGTCGTCGCGAGCCTTGTTACGGATAGCGTCGAGCTTAGCCTGCTTCTCGGCCTTCCAGGCCTCGAAACGCTTCTGAGCCTCTTCCTCGGTGAAAGCGCCCTTCTTGACGCCACCCTGGAGGTGCTTCATCAGCATCACACCCTCGCGGGAGAGAATGTTGCGTACAGTGTCGGTGGGAATTGCACCTACGTTGATCCAATAGAGTGCACGTTCGAAATTCAAACTGATGGTAGCAGGATTAGTGTTGGGGTTATAAGAACCAATCCTCTCAATAAATCTACCATCTCGTGGTGC
>ONKF01000016.1 GCA_900318335.1 uncultured Prevotellaceae bacterium | reverse complement strand
GAAGTTCAAAGAACGTGAGCGAAAGACGGGACTCGGACCCGCGACCCCGACCTTGGCAAGGTCGTGCTCTACCAACTGAGCTACTTTCGCAGTCAATTCTAACCCCTTTGCAGGGGTGCTTTCGAGAATTGCGGTGCAAAGATACAGCGACTTTTTGAACTGACAAAATTTTTTGCCAAAAAAAATCGCTTTTTTCTTAAATTATTTTTTCACACCGAGTAGTGTGAAGAATTCGTTCTGGCGGTGAATGTCCTCAAACTCACCACTATACTCAAATGTGATGGTGGTTGAGTCTTGTTTCTCGACGCCGCGCATTTTCATGCACATGTGCTGTGCCTCGGCATAGACGATGACGCCACGGTTGGGCAGGACGCGTGTAAGGAGCTCGCAGATGTCGTGGGTCATGCGTTCCTGGACCTGCAGGCGGCGTGAGAAGGTGTCGACGATGCGTGCGAGTTTGCTCAGGCCGACAATGCCTCCGGCGGGGATGTAGCCGATGGACACCTTGCCGAAGAAGGGCAGGATGTGGTGCTCACACAGGGAGTAGAACTCGATGTCCTTGACGATGACGATCTCGCTTCCCTCGTGCTCAAAGATGGCGCTGTGGACGATGGCGTCGGCGTCCTCGTTGTAGCCACGGGTGTTCTCGATGAGGGCCTTGGCTGCGCGCATGGGCGTCTTGGCCAGGCCTTCACGGTTGGGGTCCTCACCGATGAGTTCGATGATGGCGCGGTAGTGTTCAGCTATTTTTTCGGCGAGGCGGATATCCTCGTCGCTGAATTTCATTTTAATCATTACTCCAGATGTTGATGCGGTCACGCACGATGACCATTTCACGTGCAAAATTGGGATATACCTTCTTGATGCGTGCGAGGGCAGCCTGAGCCTCGCCGCGAGTCTTGAAGTCACCGATGCGGAGGCGCCAAGACGGGGCCTTGTAGGAGATGTAGGATCGGTACTGCGGGAACTTCATGGCGATGTCGCGGGCGCGTTTCTGGGCGCTGGCCTTGGCGGTCTTGTAGTTGTTGTCGCTATAGGCCTGGATGCGGAAGCCGACGCTGCGGTCCTCGATGGTCTGCTGCGAGGTGTGCTTGAGTTTGGGCTTCTTGGGCGTGATCTCTTCGCGTTTCTTTTCCTCTTCCTTCTTCTTATCCTCGTCTTTCTTCTTGTCTTCCTTGGTGGTGTCCTCGTCAAGCTCGTTCAGCTTCTCGTCCTCGTTGACGTTTTCGGCTTTTTTCTTGTCTTTTTCCTTGACTTTCTTGTCCTTGTCTTTGCTGGACTGGGGCTTGTTGAGGTTGGCGTTGTTGCGCTTTACCAGCTCCTTGGGGGCGTCGACTGTGACCTGGCCGTTCTTGTTCAGACGGTCGGCAATCTGGCCGCGCTGGGCAGAGGCTGCCAGGGCGACAATGAGCATAAGGCACAGTGACAGTGTGCGGATGTGTAATCGTTTCAACATTATAGCTATAATTGTGTTGGTGTCAAATTTTGCCGCAAAGATACTGCAAATTTCCTTATCAAGTAAGATTTTTTAAGAATTTATACTGCAATGGGTGGATTTTGCACGGGTTTTTACCCGAGAAGCCCGAGTGGCTTGGCTGGCGGCAATCGGGCAAAAAACAGCGACCGGCCGTAACGTGGAGTCGCGGCCGGTCGCTGTTTAACTTGTAATGTGGTCGCCCGTCAGGGATTAGAACGCGGTGACGATGCCCATAAAGTCGGCTGCCTTCAATGAAGCGCCGCCGATGAGTCCACCGTCGATGTCGGGCTTGGCAAACAGCTCGGGAGCGTTGCTGGGCTTGCAGCTGCCACCATACAGGATAGTGGTGTCGTCGGCCACTTGTGCGCCAAACTTGTCGGCGAGCAGGCCGCGGATAAAGGCGTGGATCTCCTGTGCCTGGTCGCTGGTAGCGGTCTTGCCGGTACCGATGGCCCAGATGGGCTCATAGGCGATAACGATGTTCTGGAACTGTTCGGCGGTAAGGTGGAACAGTGAGTCACGGATCTCAGCACCGATAACGTCCTTGAACGAGCCGTTCTCGCGCTCCTCGAGGCTCTCGCCGCAGCAGAAGATGACCTTCAGGCCGTTCTCCAGCGCGAGGTCAACCTTGGTCTTAAGCATCTCATAGGTCTCGTGGTAGTAGCCGCGACGCTCGCTGTGTCCCAGGATGACGTAGTTGGCGCCAGTGGATGCTACCATGGGTGCGGAAACCTCGCCCGTGTAGGCACCGCTGGTGTGGTCGGCGCAGTTCTGTGCGGCCAGGCCCACGTTGGCGTCTCCGATGACTTCCTTGACGGCCATCAGGTGGGTAAAGGGAACGCCCATGATGACGTCACACTTCAGATTAGCCTCTGCAGCAACAGCGGCACATACGTCCTTGGCGAGCTGTACGCCCTCGGGAACTGTGGTGTTCATCTTCCAGTTACCCGCAACAATGTTCTTTCTCATTTTTCTCTTTATCGGTTAAACAATAATAACTGTGATTTGATTCAATAGCGCAAAGATACAACCTTTTCGCGAGACCATCAAACAACCCGTTAATGTTTTTCAAACAACTCAGACAACCTGATGACAACGCATACAACTTTTTATTGTATTTGTTAGCTCTATAATTTGAGCAACACTTTGGCTGGGGTTCGGGATATCCCTTCGGAGATATATGCACACAAAATAGTTACTCCTAATGCTATGAGAAGAATAACATATATCGGGAATGTGCGCTGATCGAAGGTGGCAATCATTTGGTCTCGGATTACTAGTACAAACACCAGATGAAAGATATATACACCGCCCGAGTTAATGCCGACGGTCTTAATGAGTTGTGATGGCCAGAAGTTGTCTTTTACATCTTTAAGCATGCCGAAAAGGCCGATGCTCAAGAACATGGCGCCAAAAGTGGGTAACGAACCACTGACACCGTCATACACTGCGCCATCGTGATTGGTCATTGAGATTGTTGTGAAAATGTTAAGGGCGAGACCCAGCAGGAAAATAAGGATGCAAATGGGAGTGCTCAGATTCTTGTTCTTGAGGTAGGCTCCAATTCTTGAATAGACAAGACCGTAAAGGGTGAAAAGACCTGTATGCCCCCATTTGGGCAATACATGGTCAGGATTAACAAAAATAATGATGTCCCAAATGAAATTGTTCAAGAAAGTCACGCAAAAAATGGCGGCAACCAACAAATATCCGCACCACTTAGGCAATATCTGAATCAAGTAATTAAGGATATACACATAGGCTAATGAAATCAGAAACCAATAGTAGTTGATGAATCCATAGATGGTGTGTGGCTGGTCGCTTCCCAATAAGAAGCCTATGACTCCGCATCTCAATACCAGGGTCCAGAAAATGGCTATCAGGAAAAGTCTTGCGACCTTGTTAACCACTTTGTTAAGCGTTATCTTGTTGTTAATCGTCAACGTACCATTGACCATGAAAAACAATGGTACACTAGCTGCACAAATTAACTGAATGACTTTATTAAAATTCGGGATATAAAACTCTCCCGGTTGATAAGAAAAATCCAGCATCAAGAAATGATAAAATACTACCATGAACATGGCTAAAGCCTTTATAAGGTCATATCCAAAAATTCTTTTGCTGGTTTGTACGGAACTCATTTTTGTGTTTCTATAAAAGAAAAACTATTATGTGATTGGAAACCGCAAAGGTACAACCTTTTGTTGAATTCATCAAACAACGGGAACAACTTGTGAATAACAAATTCAACTTTTAATATATTCCTTGAGGTCAAGACAAGAACTCAATGATGGCACAGGGCTGGCTGTCGATGTCGAGGGAGACGATGTGGCCGCCGTCAATGGGGTAGAGGGTGGGGGTGAGCCGGTCACCCAGTTTGGCGGCGATGCGGTACTCGACGCGCATGTCGCGGACCTCAAATCCCTCGGGCAGCAGTTCCATGGCGATGCGCACATAGTTGGCGTTGTTCATGTGGCGGTTGTAGTCGATGTCGGCGCGCATGACCAGTACAGGTTCCAAGACGGTGCCGTCCTGCTTGGGCAGGATGATGCGGCGGCCGCGGTAGTTCATCTCCTGCTTGGGCTCGAGGGTGAGCGAGGCTATGGCCTCGTCGGATAGGCGTGCGAGTTTGCCCGTGGCCAGGTCGACAAATGCGCCCATGCTCCACGTGCGGTAGCAGGGTTGCCCCTGGGCGTCGCGGATAAAGGTGTTGCGGAAGCCGTACATCGGCATCACCTCATAGATGGATGTTGTCACCGTCAGGTCCTCCTTGAATCGCGGCACGCGCACCACTTCGACCTGGCGTGTCGCCAGCAGTTGCGTCATGTTGTTGTCGCTGAAGTACTTGCGGGCCGCGGGCTCGCTGTCGATCCACATTTCGGAGCAGTCCTGCATCATCTGCAGGGCCGAATAGAGTTTTAACTTTCCCTCGCTGTCACAGCAGCTGGTGGTCACTTTATAGTTGAGTGTGTACATGAGTTGATGGTTGTTAAATGAGCCGCAAAGATAGCGATATCGGTTGAATCAAAGGGGTTGTGAATACATTATTAATATACTTTAAGGGGGAGTGGTGGGGATGTTTGCGGGATTTTTTGTACCTTTGCGGCGCTTTTTGCGTGCGTTAGCACGCGGGAGCCGATTAAAAATCGGAATATCAACAAACTAACCATAATTATTGAAAAACAATGGGTTTAAGAATCATTGTTCTGGCCAAGCAAGTGCCAGACACCCGCAATGTGGGTAAAGATGCGATGAAGGAAGACGGCACCATCAACCGTGCCGCCCTGCCCGCAATTTTCAACCCCGAGGATCTGAACGCCCTGGAGCAAGCATTGCAGCTCAAGGACGCTCATCCCGGCTCGACAATCACGCTGCTGACGATGGGTCTGCCCCGCAGCGCCGAGATGGTGCGCGAGAGCCTGTACCGTGGCGGTGATGACGGTGTGGTGCTGACCGACCGCCCCCTGGGTGGCGCCGACACCCTTGCCACGAGCTACTCGTTGGCCCAGGCCATCAGGCACATGGGCGAGTTTGACATCATCGTGGGTGGCCGCCAGGCCATCGACGGCGACACCGCTCAGGTGGGTCCGCAGATTGCCGAGAAGTTGGGCCTGCCCCAGGTGACCTATGCCGAGAGCATCCAGGTCGCTGACGGCAAGGCAACCATCAAGCGCCGCATCGAGCGCGGTTTTGAGACCGTGGAGTGCCCGCTGCCCCTGGTCGTTACCGTTAACGGCAGCGCCGACGCTTGCCGTCCCCGTAACGCCCGCCTGGTGCAGAAGTACAAATATGCCGTGACGCCCAGCGAGAAGGCTGCCCTGCCCGCCGACCGCCAGGCGCTCATCGACGCGCGTCCCTACCTTGGCATCAAGGAGTGGGGTGTGAAAGAGATTGAAGCTGACCCCGAGCAGATCGGTATGGCTGGCTCGCCCACCAAGGTGAAGACCATCGTCAACGTCGCTTTCCAGGCCAAGGAAGCCCGCCGCATCGACGCCGCTGCCGACGCAGAGCTCGAGGGCCTCGTTAAGGAACTCATCGCCGACCACATTATCGGTTAATCAATTTGGAAAATTGATTAACCGAGTTTAGGGTTTAGAGTTTAAAGTTTAGAGAAATTAGATTGAAGACTAGAATAATGGAAGACAAGAATAATCTGATAGTCTATTGTGAGTATGACGAGGGCCGCATCGCCGACGTCAGCCTCGAACTGTTGACCAAGGGCCGCCAGCTGGCTACCCGCCTGGGCTGCCGCCTTGAGGCACTGGTGCTGGGCGATAAGCTCGACGGCATCGAGAAGGAATTGTTCCCCTATGGCGTTGACGTGGTGTATAAGGTACAGGACGAGCGCCTGTTCCCCTACACGTCGCTGCCTCACTCGAGCGTAGTGACCACGCTGTTCAAGGAAATCGAGCCGCAGGTGTGCCTCATGGGCGCTACCACCATCGGCCGTGACCTGGGTCCCCGCGTTTCATCGTGTCTGCACAGCGGCTTGACCGCCGACTGCACCTCGCTGGAGATCGGCGACCACACCGATGCTGCCAAGGGCAAGGAGTACAAGGACCTGCTGTACCAGATCCGTCCCGCATTCGGCGGCAACATCGTCGCCACCATCGTCAACCCCGAGTGCCGTCCCCAGATGGCTACCGTGCGCGAGGGCGTGATGAAGAAGGAAATCTTTGACGAGGGCTACAAGGGCGAGGTCATCAACCTTGACCCTGACAAGTACATCGACCCCGCCAGCCTCGTGGTAAAGATTATCGACCGCGAGATTGAGCAGAGCAAGGTGAACATCAAGGGCGCCCACATCATCGTGGCTGGTGGCTACGGCGTGGGCAGCAAGGAGAACTTTGAGATGCTGCATGAGCTGGCCGACGTGCTCGGTGGCGAGGTGGGTGCATCGCGCGCTGCCGTGGATGCCGGTTTCACCGACCATGAGCGCCAGATTGGCCAAACGGGTGTGACCGTTCGTCCCAAGCTCTACATCGCTTGTGGTATCTCGGGCCAGATCCAGCACATCGCCGGCATGAACGAGAGTTCCATCATCATCAGCATCAACACCGACCCCGACGCGCCCATCAACGCGATTGCCGACTATGTGATCACTGGCAGTGTCGAGGATGTGATTCCCAGGCTGATCAAGCACTACAAGAAGAATTCCAAGTAGAATAAAAGAATTACGATATGGCTAACTTTTATACCGACAATAAAGCGCTCCAGTACCACCTGCGTCACCCGTTGATGAAGCAGATTGTCGCATTGCGCGAGCGCGACTATACACAGAGCGAGAAATTTGACTACGCGCCTCTCGACTTCGAGGACGCTATGGACTCCTACGAGCGCGTGCTGGACATCATCGGCGAGGTGTGCGGTGACATCATCGCCCCCAACGCCAAGGATGTTGACCTGGAGGGTCCGCACCACGAGAACGGCCGCGTGCGCTATGCCAAGGGCACCGAGGAGAACCTCAAGGCCCTGAACCAGGCCGGCCTGATGGGCATCACCCTGCCCCGCCAGTACGGTGGCCTGAACATGTCGTCGATTCCCTATATCATGGCTGCCGACATGGTGAGCCGTGCCGATGCGGGCTTCGTCAACGTGTGGGGTCTGCAGGACTGCGCCGAGACCATCAACGAGTTTGCCAGCGAGGACCAGAAGGAGCGTTTCCTGCCCCGCACCTGCAAGGGTGAGACCCTGGCGATGGACCTGACTGAGCCCGATGCGGGCAGCGACCTGCAGTCCGTTATGCTCAAGGCTACCCAGGACGAGGACGGCACTTGGCGCCTGAACGGCGTGAAGCGCTTCATCACCAACGGTGACGGTGACATTTCGCTCGTGCTCGCCCGCAGTGAGGAGGGTACCCGCGACGGCCGTGGCCTGTCGATGTTCATCTATGACAAGCGCGACGGCGGCATGACCATTCGCCGCATCGAGGACAAGATGGGTATCCATGGCAGCCCCACGTGCGAACTCGTGTTTAAGAATGCCAAGGCTGAGCTGTGCGGCGACCGCAAGCTGGGTCTTATCAAGTATGTGATGTCGCTGATGAACGGTGCCCGCTTGGGTATCGCTGCCCAGAGCGTGGGCGTGAGCGAGGCTGCCTATCAGGAGGCTATCGCCTATGCCCGCAGCCGTGAGCAGTTCGGCAAGGCCATCATCAATTTCCCCGCTGTGAGCGAGATGATTGCCAACATCAAGGCCAAGTTGGATGCTTCACGCACCCTGCTGTATGAGTGCACCCGCTTTGTGGACATGTACAAGTCGCTGGAGGCCATCAGCCGCGAGCGCACCCTCGCCCCCGAGGAGCGCAAGACCATGAAGGCCTATAACCGCCTGGCCGACGCCTTCACGCCGCTGGCTAAGGGTATGACCAGCGAGTTCTGCAACCAGAACGCCTATGACTGCGTGCAGATTCACGGCGGTAGCGGCTTCATGCGCGACTACGCTTGTGAGCGCATCTACCGCGATGCCCGCATCACCAGCATCTACGAGGGCACGACCCAGTTGCAGGTGGTAGCCGCCATCCGCCACGTCACTACCGGCACCTATCTGAACCAGATCAAGGAGTATGCCGCTCGTGAGTATAGTGAGGCTGTTGCTCCCATGAAGGCCAAACTCGAGGCTATGACCGCCCTCTATGAGGAAACATTCGCCAAGGTACAGGCCGTGGAGGATCCCGAGTACATCACCTTCCACGCCCGTCGTCTGGTCGAGATGCTGGGTCACATCATCATGGGTTACCTGCTCATCGGTGATGCCAGCAATGAGCCCGACCTGTTTATGGACAGCGCCAAGGTCTATGTCAACATGGGTGAGGCTGAGGTGGCACGCCACGCGCGCTTCATCGGCGGCTTCAACCCCGAGGACCAAGCAGCCTACATGCGCCAGTGATTTCGAACCACGAATATCGCGAATTTTACGATTTTTTTAAACAATCATTTCTCATGTGTGATAAAGAGATTCAATTGTTTGATGATTTTGCGATATTGTTTCAGATCACAAAACACAGTAATGGGTTATTGGCTCTAGAGAACTGTTGATATATTTATAATATAGATAAATACCTTTTTTATTAACTTTTTAATTAACAACTTATTTTATGAAGAAGTTTTATTTGTTCTTGTCAGTCATGTTACTGACTCTGGTTTCCGTTGGCTTTACTTCATGTGGTGATGACAATGATGAGCCCAAGGGTTCTGACCTCGTTGGCACCTGGCAGCTTAAGGCTATCGATGAGGATGGCGGTTCCTATGAGAATCTGGTTCAATTCACCAAGAACGGTCAGTGGAATTCAGTGGAAATTTACAACGACGACTCTGAGATCGACATCGATGTTGAGCGTGGCACATATACCGTTTCTGGTAATAGAATTAACGTAAATTACACTGAGGACGGTCATACCCTTACCGAATCCATGACTTTTGAAGTAAAGGGCGACAAATTGATGCTTACTTACGATGAGTTCCCCGTTGCAGTTACTTTTGTTCGCGTTAAGGACAGCGTCATTGAGGAGTACTTGTAATCTGTAGATAATTTTATCATTATAGCGTGTCCCTGCCGATGTCTGTCGGTGGGGACATGTTTTTTTCTGTTGTTGTCCGGTAAAGATTTTCAATATCGGCATAATTCACTATATCTGAATCGAATAAGCATTTCTGCTGTAACATGGGCTTGGCTGTTGCCTCGAAGAGGCAAGTCGGGTCGAAGACTCGACTTTTATGGAAAACACCATGCAAGCTCATCGAAGATGAGCGCAGCTTGGTTGCAGCCATATCAAGTGGAAAGTGCGTCGTAGATGAACTTCCACATCTGCCCAAATCCTGTCAATAATGAAGTTCCTCTCTTCTCTTGCCTAATACGTGGGGACAGTTCCGTTAGCAACAAAAGATTGATCTTTTGTTACAAACCGAACCGTCCCCTTGAAGCGGCCTTAATGGCCGCTGTTGGTCGTCTTTGACGGACACCATTGATGAGGACACCACCAAATGAAATATTTAGCCCCTGCCGATAGAAATGTCGACAGGGGCTAATTTGTTAACTTAAAAATTCACTTAGTGAAATCGAGATCGTTCGATTTAGAAAGTGGGAGCTTTTTCGGTTATAGTGCCATCGGTATCAATATACATGCCGTAGGTATATTGACTCCTTCTGTTGAATAATTCGATAATCCTTTCTTTAGTCTGTCCACTGGCCATCATGAGGGTCTCAGTGCTCTGTCTGGGAGTGCCACCAAAGGCTTGGCCGACATGTTTTAAGATGGCCGAGAAGCTGTACTTGTCCTGAGTCAGTTTGTCTTCTTTCGCAGTGTATACAAAGTTGACACCCATTTGGATGGGAAGGCTGGTGGGATTGATGGTCTTGGTCCAGGTGGTGGAAGTGACCTTCTCCTGTGCATTCTTGCCACTTGCATCCTTGTAGTTGGCGGTGATGTCACAGATGTCGAGAAGTACCTGATCGAATTGAGCCGTGATCTCATACTTAACGGTCTTGTCCTTGGGCTGTTCGGGCTCATCTTTCTTGTTGTCGTCGCTACCACAGCTGGTGAACGTGAGTGCTGCCATGAGCACCATGATGCTCATAAAAAAGAATTTCTTCATTTGTTTTTTAAGTTTTAAAAATTGATATTAAATGTTGAACAAATAGTTATTAGACTTGCTTGAAATAGCGTGTGCAAAAATAATTGTATTTTACGGGAAAAAGCAGGATGTGGAGCATGAAATAGGCGATTTGGTCGAAAAATGCCCAAATCGGTTAAAATTCATGAGGTGATTCCGCTTGTCGGAATTAATGATCGGCCACTTCTTCGAGCTTGGCGAGGAAGGCGATGCGTGCTCCCTGCAGTAGAGAAATGGCGCGGGGAACGATATCGCCCAACTCGGGCGTGGTGTCGGCCAGGATCTCAAAGGCTACCCACACACTGGTCTCCTTTTGGCCCTGCTCGTCTTCCATCTCCATGGTGTAGAGTTTCACGACCTTGATATTGCCGTTCACATCGTTCATTGCGCGCATGATGATGTCCTCGTTGTCCTCGGTAACGACAAAGATGGCCGGCATCATGAGCCTGAAGTACTGCTCGTCGTCCTCATCCTTGAAATACAGGAAATTGATGCCTTCTTTTTTAAACGCGATGCCAAAGGGGGTCTCGTGTGGACGGAACCCTTCCTCGGCCAGATACTCCATCATCAGTTTGTTTAAATCCATGTTATTTTAGTTTTTAGTTGTTAGTCCTTAGTTGTTTTTTATTGGCGGAAGCCGACACGGGGGAGGGCGTTGGTGCGGGAGATGCCTTCCATCTTGTTGCGCATTTCCTCATACTCCTTCAACAGGTCCTTGCTGATTGACGGCTTGATGCCCTCGATGGTCTTGAGGAGCAACTCCTGGGTGATGTTCTCGCGGTTGAAGGCGGCGATAGTCGCAGCCTCGTTCACCACATAGGCGATGTCGCTGGCTACATAGCCATCGGCCTTCTCGGCAAGGGCGTTGCTGTCGATTTCGTCACAGGGACGGTCCTTGAGGTACAGTTCAAACATCAGGCGGCGTGCCGTGAGGTCGGGCATGGGGACATAGACCTGCTTGTCGATGCGGCCCGTGCGGAGCACGGCGGGATCCACCTTGTCGGGACGGTTGCTGGTCGCGATCACAAAGATGCCTCGCTTGGAGCAGTTGTTGAGCTGCGAGAGGAACTCGTTGACCTCACCCGCCTGGTTACTGCCCAGATCGCCCGAGCGGCTGGGTACAAAGGCGTCAAACTCGTCGAAGCAGAGCACCGTGGGGGCATTCTCCTCGGCCTTCTTGAACAGGTCGGCGATTTTGCCCTGTGAGCCATGAATGTAGATAGACCCCAGGTCGCTTGCCTTGACCAGAATGAAGTTAAAGCCGGTCTCCTCGGCAAACTTCTCGGCAAAGAAGCTCTTGCCGCATCCGGGAGGGCCATAGAGCAGCATGCCATTGGGTGGCGTGAGTTTGTATTTCTCGGCCAGTTCCTTATCCTGGAGGATGAGGATGACGCGCTTGCGCAGCATCTCCTTGAGGTCGTCCATACCGGCGATGTCGGCAAATCCATTACCGCCACCCCGCTTGATCTCGACGTCGGCGCTGGTCTCGGCAGCGGCTTGGGTGCGGTCACTGCCACCCCGATAGTTCTCGGTGCTCTCGTTCTCGCCACGGCCAGCCTCCTGCTCACGCTGAGCCAGGCGGTTGCGTATCTGTTGTGCCATGTCGCTGTCATCGTCGACCAGCAGGTCGTTGAGTATCTCGTCGACCGACTCATAGCGCTCGACATAGCTCAGCGACAAGCCGCACGCCACGATGGCCTGTAGCTTCTCGTCATGGATGTCATCGACGTCGATTTCGCCCTGCTCGCTGCGGGCCTTCTGCACAAGCCTGATTTTCTCTTTACGTGACATCTGGGGTGTGAATTCCACTCCCCAGGGGGCTTTGCCCGTGAGCATGGTATAGAACACGCCCGTGGCGGCAAAGATGTCGTTGCGCTCGTCATACTTGCCCAGGAACGACTGGCCGCTGGCGTAGCGGGGGTCCAGGTCGGCAGTGTCAAACGGGGCATTGCCCATGAAGCATGGTGACACATGGCCCAGGTCGATGAGTTCGGCAGTGCCACGGGTCTTGCTGCTCAGCATCACGTTAGTGGGATTGATGTCATTGTGGAGCAGCACTCCGGGGCGGGTGTGCAGGTATTGCAGGCCCTGTAGTATATCAATGAAGATCTTGACGGCGGTTTTCGGCTCAAGTTTGTTCTTCTTCTTGCGCTGAAGCATCTCACTCAGCAGCTCACCGCTGAAGTAGGTTGCCACCATGTAGCGGCACTCGCCGGCCTCGTCGCTGTAGATGCCGTCGGCAATACAGCTCACGATGTTCTTGTGTTTCAGTTGGCGTGAAACGACGATTTCGGCCACCTCTCCGTCATGTAAGAGTTTGTCGGGGGTGTCCTTGAGTCGGTAAATCTTCAGGAAATAGGGATTACCGCTCTCGTCTTCAACGCGATAGCTCTCGGCATAAGGGTTTTCCTTGATCAGGTAAACCACGTGCCATCGGTCACCGATGGGTTGTCCTTGTTTGAGAATCATATTGTTTAGTCCTTGGTTGTCGGTTGTTGGTTGTTGGATTTTTTCTTGTTGCGCTTGTAGTAGAAGTACCTCACCATGAGGTGGGTGCGATTGATGATGAGGAGAGCCAGCATGGCCGCCAGATAGGTGAGCGTCAGGTTGGTCAGGGTGTTGTCGGCATCAAATGTGCTGCCCATCTCGCTGATCTCCATGGTCTGTTCCTCGCCATCGAGCGAGGAGAGTGTGCGCTTCCACTTGATCACGCCGTCCTCGAGATAGACCACAGCAGGATTGCCACGTGCTATCATCTTGAGCTCACTGTCATCCATGTGGTAGATGGGATAGCTGGCCATCGAGATGTCTTTCCAATGCTCTATCTCCCCGTCGGTGGCGGGGGTGAGCCCGATGACGTCGGTTTGGGCTACGAGTGCCGCATCGTGAAGATCGTTCAGGGTGAACGAGTTGACGACACCCACTTGGGGCAGGTCAGGGAAGAGCAACAGCAGCGTACGGTGGCTGTCGCCCAGCAAATCCAAGGTCACGTCGTTACCGTCACTGTCGGCGATGGCGATGCCGTCACCGGCATTGCCGTGCTGCATGATGACCCTGGTCTGGGGACGTCGGGCGTGGTATCGCGTCACATATTCCCAGCCGTCTTCCTCATCGGGCAGGCTGTCGATGGTGAACTCGTGTTCCTCACCGTTCTTGCTGTAGATGAAGATGAAATCATCCTCACTCTCATCGTTGTCCTCGATTGTCGATGAAACGAGGCGGGTACCCTCGGGATAGGGACGGTAGTCGATGAGCGGCTGGACGAAGTAGCCATAGTAGGCCACCGCCATCATCAGGGCGAATGACAACGCCAGTATCACCCATTGCACTGCGGGACCGTAAACGCCGCGCAACGACTTGTTGAACGCCAGCAAGTAGATGATGCCCAACAGGAGCAGCACGTTCTTGCCGAATGTCGCCCAGTTGCTCAAGTGCAACGCGTCGCCAAAGCAGCCGCAGTCGGGCACTGCGCCCGTCACGGCCAGCCACAACGTGAGCGGCGTCATGATGATCATCAGAACCAAGGCCAGCACGGGACCGCCACGGCGATAGGCACCCACGGCGATGACCACGCCCAGGACGAACTCGATTGCGGCGAGTGCAACGGCGATGAACAGTGCCGTGCCCGCCCATTCGGTCATCCCAAGGGCATTCAGGTAGTCGGTAATCTTGTAGCCGGTGCCCCAGGGGTCAATTGCCTTGGTGAAGCCCGAGAAGATGAACACGCCACCCACGGTGAGCCGCATGAGCATCGTCAACAGTAGGCACCACTTCTCGCCCTTGACCGCATTGATGATGGCTTTGATGGTCATTTGGTTTTTAGTTTTTAGTCCTTAGTCCAACTATTAACTATTCTCTATTAACTATTAACTATTTTCTCTCTCGTTGTGCTTGATGAGAGCAAACACGCTGTAATTGATCATGTCCTGATAGTTGGCGTCGATGCCTTCGCTCACGAGTGTCGCTCCGCCATGGTTCTCAATCTCCTTGGTGCGCTGAATCTTGGTGAGAATGAGGTCGGTATAGCTCGAGATGCGCATGTCGCGCCATGCCTCGCCATAGTCGGTATTCTTGGCAATCATCAGGTTCTTGGTGTCGGCGATGAACTTGTCATAGAGTTCCAAAGCTTGTTCCTTGCTGATGTCGACGGTGTCGCTGTAGCCCAACTTGAGTTGGATGAGGCCGATGATGCCATAGTTGATAATGCCGATGAATTCGGGCCAGATGCCTTCTCCCACCTTGGTCTCGCCATTGAGTTCCAGGGTGCGTATGCGCTTGGCCTTGATGAAAATCTGGTCGGTTACCGATCGCGGCCTGAGGATGCGCCACGAGGGACCGTAATCCTTCATCTTGTTGATGAACAGTTCGCGGCACTGGGCAATCGCCTCATCATATTGTTTGCTGGTATCTTGCATATTCTCTCTCTCAATTCTTGTTTTAACTTACAAAGGTAATGTTTTTCCCCGTCAATAATCTATCCTTGGCCCGATTTTTTTCAACATAATGATAAAACAACAGCCGCACCCTGGTTGTAAAGGTGCGGCTGCAGTAGATTATGGTCTGTTGCGGGAACAGTTGTTAACGCAGGATCTTCTTGGAGGTGCGGCTGCCGTCACTGTAGGTAGTAACGACGATGTTGATGCCGTCGAACGGCTTGTCGCTCTCCACACCCATCAGGTTGAAGTAGCGTACCGATGAGATGGTTCGCGGTGCCGTCACATCCTGGATGACCTCCCTGACGGTGGTCACGTTACCCATGTCAGTACCGTTAGAAACACCGCTACGGGCCTCGATGGGGAAGATGATGAACTTGCTTCTGGTGAGATCTTCCTTCTTGTAGTCACCGGTAAAGTACAGGTTGGGATAGTAGGTGTTGTCGTTTTCACCTGCACGGCGCGGACCACTCAGTATGGTTCCGTCGTTACCCTCACCACTGCTGGGCTCATAGTAGTAGTTGTCGGCGCTGTCCTTGCCCACGCTGCCGCGAGCATAACGGATGATGGCCTTGAACTTATAGGCCTGACCAGGCCTGAAGATCTGCCACCAGGCTTCACCACCGCTCTTATTGATGTCGAACAGTGACCAGTTGACCTTGATAGCGCCATACTGCATGTAGCCGTTGGTGTAAGGACCATACTGCTGGCCGTAGCCACCCCAGATGGTATTCAGCTGGTCTTCGCTCAGGTAGCCGCCGACGCGCAGTTCGTCAAGCTGATCTTGGGTGATGATGCCCTTGTCAACCAGACCCTCAAGATACTCTAAGCTAATGGTCTCACTGCGGTCGAAGTTGCGCGGAGCATAGAAACGGCCGGGATCTTCAGGCAGGAAACGACCCTCGGGGGTGTAGGGAGTATAGACGCCTGGCTTGTAGTTACCATAGGGCGGAATGCCCTCACTGTTGGGAATGTTGTCGTTGTCATAGACAACCCAAGTGATGTAAGCTATCTCCTGAGGCTTGGGAGCCACATAGAACATCTTGTAGGGATTATCATCGACACGGACGCGTTCAACCGTGGCATAGATGTTACCACCCTCGCCATTCTCATGCCAAGTGATAAACGGCTGGGTACGGTAGTTGCCAGCATATGGATAGGGTTGCCACTCGCGGTGGGTGTAATTGAACACCACAGTGTCGTTGAAGTGGGACGAGATGTAAACGTTAGGCTCATAGGTCATTTCGTCACCCATCTGGATAGCCATCACACGGGCCGTCGGGTTGATGCTGTCGGTCATGTACAGCTGCAGGGTCTTGCCAGGAATAATGCGATTCACATATTGTGACAAGTCAGGCTTTGGAACATTAGGCAGGTTGGTCGCACCATCGTAGTTGGGCGATACCACGAGTTTGATCCAGTTACTCTGGTCATACTCGGTCCTCTTGTCCATGATCTGCGACGGTCTGGATCCGTCGGTGCCCCAGGTGCCGCAGATGTCATAAACGTAGTCGGTGAACTCGTCGCCATCAGGCATAACGGACTTCTCGCCGTAGTCGTTCAAGTCCTTAGCATAAAGAGCGCCTGTTACGGTCTCGGTAACATTGGTGCCGCTACTGTTAGGATAGGTGACCGGGGTCTTGGCGTCGGGATCATAGTAAACGCCGAGCAGGTCGTTGCTGATGGTGTAACGTATCTTTTTCTTGGCCGTGCGGATGAGGCTGTTGAGCGTGTAAGCGTCATCAAACAGGCCCAGGTAGTCATATACACCGCCATTGACGTACACGAAGTCACCGGTCTGCTCCTTGGCATCGGTCGTGGCTACGGGAGTGCCGTCATGGAAGAGCAGGGAGCCGGGGGCGTTGCTGTCATCGATGGCACCGAAGTCATATTCCCATACCTCATAACCGGTCATCGGGTCGATGCCGACGCAGGTCATGACTTGGCCGGGCCAGGACTCGAGGTTCTTGCCATGGCCGTCGATGTAGGGTGAGGTCGGGCCGTCCCAAGCATAGCAATAGACGGTTTCCCATCCCACGGTGTTGATGAAGTAGACGTAGTAGTGACCTTCCTCAACCACCACGTTGCCGGGCAGTGAAGTTGCCGACGAGGTAAAGTATTCGCGGCTATGGTCGGTCATGGTGTTATCCTCCTCCCAAGTGTACCACAGCACACCCGACTTGCGGGCGATAGTGGGGCTCTGGTTGGGAGTCTGGTTGGTGCGGGTGAACACAACCTCGGCAATCGAGGCGCTCACCTGCCAGTGCCACCACTGCTTGCCGTCGGCGGTGATGGTGTCACCAATGTAAGTCACTGAGTAGTGGTTGCCATGAGGATCCCATGTACCCTCGGTTTGGCCTTCCTGCACATCGGTACGGTTCCATGCAATCAGGGGCCAGTTGCCCATGAATTGCTCGGCAGAATATACGGTGCCGTGTTCGCCCACGTTGCTGATTTCGACATTATCGGTCTTCTCCAGGTAGACGTTCATGGGGAAGAGTGAGAAGTGGTCGGTCTTGATGAGCTTCACCCATCCGTCCTCGAGGTTGACCACCACGTTGTAGATGCCAGCGGTGTACATCATCCACTCGCCCTTATCGTCATCCCACTCGTCGAGGGGCATATTGACGTCAATCTTGTCGCCAGTGACCTTGAGGTGGGCAGCGATGTCGCCCTCCCTGGGTACAAAGTAGTGCTCGTTGGTGTCGTCGTTGCCGTAGCGGGTGCCCATGCCGGGCCAGTCTTGGTCGTTGCTACCCAGCTCATGTGAGAAGCAGAAGGTGGAGTTGGTGTTGAGCGTGACGTGGTTCAGGTAGTACAACTTCTTGGCGTTGTCATACTTCATGAGAATACCGTCGTTGGGGGCATAGTGGTGGATCTCGTTCTCATAGGTGAGGCCACCCACCATGTAGAGCTCATAGCCCAATTGCTGGTCACTGATGACCTTGAACCTCATCGGGTTGCTCGACTTGTCCAGGATGATGGTGACATTACCGGCAGGCAGCGTCACCTGGTAGGAGCCGTGGTCGCCGCCGGCAAATTGGGTATCAGCCCAGTCGCCATTGAGCGTAACGGTCTGGTCACCGCTGGTCGGGCCGATGCGGTAGTTGCTGTTGAAGGTATTCCAGGCTTGGCCCTGGTCGTCGATTCCTGTCACTTGGCCCGTGGCAAACACAAAGCCGTAGGTTCCCTGATTGGGCACCCTGTAGGTGTACTTATAGGTGCCGGTTGCATCGTCATAAGTCATTGCCGTTGTGGGGTTGTAGGTCCAGCCTAAACCCAGGCCGAGGTCACCCGTGATGTATACGGGCTCACTGCCAACGACCCTGAACTTCATGTTGGTCGGGTCATAGTAGATGGTGTAATTGCCCACGCCCAGAGTCACGAGATAAGAACCGTGATCGCCCTGGGAGTGCTGGGTTCTGGTCCAGTCGCCATTGAGCGTGACCGTCACGTTACCGTCGGTCGGGCCGATGCGGTAGTTGTTGTTAAAGTTATCCCAGTCATCGGCATTGTCGCCTTGTCCGTCGGCAAACACAAAGCCGAATGTGCCCGGATTGATGACGTTGTAGTTGTAGGAGTACAACCCGGTCGTGCTGTCATAGGTCATCGCAGTGGGCATGGGTGACCAACCCGAACCGAGGTCGCCCGTGATATACATCGTGGGGATGTCGATGCGGCGCAGTTGATAGGTGGGTGCATTGTTGCCGTCAAAGTCGATGTGCAGGGTATAAGTGCCATCGGCGGGGATTACAACCTCGATGTTGTCGCCATTGTCGCTGCCGGCAGTGCCAAACCAGTGACCCATGTTGTCCTTCACCTTAAACGAGTAGGTGCCTGCAGTGAGTTGCTTGTTACCCGAATCCCAGGAGTAGGTGTTATCGCCGTCGTCGGTCATGGCCTGGGCGTTGGCCCAGTCATCACCACCGAACAAGGCAGCCGAGCCAACCACGCTATAAGTCAACGGGTCAAGAGTGACAGGGGTCAGTGTGACAACCGGCATGTCGTCGCTGTTGCTTGGATCAAAGGTGATGGTCAAGTCGTAAGTGCCAGGTTCGGTGACATTAATCTGCACATTGTCAGAGCCTGACGGGTGATAAACAGCATTGCTGTCATAGACCTTGAAACCAAAATCGCCAAAATCCAGATGGACGTTCTTGACAGCCCAGGTGTAGGAGCCGTCATTGTTCGTCATCAACTGTGAAGCGGGGATGTCGGTAGTGCTCCAGCCACCAGGCCACAACGCATTATTGTCACCGATAACATAGTAATCAACAGGAGGAATCTGTTTGGTTGCGACACCAGTTACCTCATGTGTGCTTGGGTCGTAAGTGAATACAATGTCGTAGGTTCCACTTCCATTAAATCCAGTGACACTGGCATTGTCGCTGGGATATGCAGTGCCCCAAGCGTGGTTAACAACAACCTTAAAGCTGCAAGATGGATTATCGCCCAACTCTACATTGTTTTTTGTGAGCTGATAGAGTCCATTGCCTTGCAATGCCATATCGTTGTTAGTGTTTTCTGGGGTCCATTCTGAACCTAATATGGTGGTGTTTGTGCCAGCAACGGTATAAATTTCACCTCCAGTAGCATTCAGTAACGTATAGGTTACGGTGCAATTATTATTGCTGGGATCGAAACTAAAAGTCACATCATAAGTTCCGTTGAGGGGAACAGCAAACCTAAAGTTATTGCCATTATTGTTGGGGTCTCCAATCCATGTGGAGCCGTTCTTGACAATTTTATAAAGGTTGTAGACTGAGGCAGTAAGGGCAACATTGTTCAGTTCGAGCGTGTACTTGCCATCATTGCCTTCTTCCATTAAGTTGTTGGCATCAGAACCATTCCAATAGGATCCGAATACTTCAGTCGGACCTGCAACAACATAGGTGTCAGGAACAACAACATCAGTTACGGAATACTTTACCTGCTGGCTACCGTTTTTATAGAAAGTATAAGTTCTTCCTGCCGTAACAGATAGTTTCCAAGCATTAGAGGTATTCCAAGAACTGCTTTGATAAGTTGTCGTTATAAGCTGTTGGTCGTAGGATGCGGCGATATCATTGCCATACCATCCATTTGACGATCGTCCAACGATTCGGAAGAAAAAGTCCCCATCTGATGTGGGTGTGAAGGACCATGTCCATTCGCCGTTAGACTCGGTCATCTTGTAGGCGTCATTGAGAAGATTGTTTCTTTCCCATGTTGTGGCACTGCTCAACATGTAGAAATCATCCGCCCACAGCTGCGGGATGGATGCAGTCAAACAGAGGAGTAGGGCAAGTAGCCTTAGCCTCTTCTTAGTCAGTAATTTTAAATTTTTCATCTTAAAAATTGGTTATTAATTGTTTGTTAGTTGGTTATATCCTCGATATGGATTCGTTGTCTGATTGTTCGGTTTAATACTGCATGTGACTTTTTTCTCAATGACAGATGAGACAAAAAAGCTTCAAAATTAAACGACTTTCTTTTAGATAATGTGTGTTTTTGTCTAAGTGGATGAATTTTTTTTGTGCAATCGGTTGCAATAAAACTATGATTTTCGCTAATAAATAATGGATGTGCCATAATTCAATGTCGCGTTTTTAATCGGCCGAAGCGCGATTGCTGTTGCGACGAATTATGGCACATCCCCGATTGTGGTTTTCGCGTGGTATCAGATTTAGAGGTTTATGCGGAGTGGAGAGCGTCGGCAATGGCGTCGGCGGTGTCGGGGTTGTCGATGAGATATTGCTTGGCGGCCTCGCGACCCTGGCCCAGGCGCATATCCTGCCAGCTGAACCAGGCGCCGCTCTTCTTGACGATGCCCGCCTCGACACCCATGTCGATGAGTTCGCTCTCACGGCTGATGCCACGGCCGTAGATGACGTCAAACTCGGCCTTGCGGAAGGGTGGGGCGACCTTGTTCTTGACGACCTTGACGCGTGTTTGGGCACCCAGGACGCGCTCGCCGTCCTTGATGTGGGCCAAGCGGCGGATGTCGAGGCGCACGCTGCTGTAGAACTTCAACGCGTTGCCGCCGGTGGTCGTCTCGGGATTGCCGAACAGCACGCCCAGTTTTTCCCTCAGCTGGTTGATGAAGATACAGCACGTGCGCGTCTTGGAGATGGTGGCGGTGAGTTTCCTGAGTGCCTGGCTCATCAGGCGGGCCTGCAGTCCCATCTTGCTCTCGCCCATCTCGCCCTCGATTTCGGCCTTGGGGGTGAGCGCTGCGACGCTGTCGATGACGATGACGTCGATGGCGGCACTGCGGATGAGCTGATCGGCAATCTCGAGGGCCTGCTCACCGTTGTCGGGCTGGCTGATCCACAGGTTGCGCGTGTTCACGCCGACGGCTTCGGCATAGTTGCGGTCAAAGGCGTGCTCGGCGTCGATATAGGCCGCTATGCCGCCCATCTGCTGGGCCTGGGCAATGGCGTGGAGTGCCAGCGTGGTCTTGCCCGATGCCTCGGGGCCATAGATCTCGATGATGCGCCCGCGTGGGTAACCTCCCACTCCCAGGGCCATATCCAACCCGATGGATCCGGTGGGGATGACATCAACGTCCTCGACACTCTCGTCGTTCATGCGCATGATAGCGCAGGTGCCAAAGGCTTTCTCAATCTTTGCGACCGCATTCTGCATCACTTGGAGTTTCATGGGGTCCACCTCGATGGTGCGGGGCGAGTGGGGCGCAACCTCGCTCACGTGGTTGGTCACAATGTCGGGCGTGGCGATGCTCAGCACCTGCTGCCCGTCAATCATCACTTCTTGTTTCAAAATCTGCTCAGTCATAGTCGTTATTTCAGTTTAGAGTTTAATGTTTATAGTTGAAAGAATGCTTGCCTGCGGCTCTTGGCTAACGCGTAGCCCGTCGCTTGACTATGCAAAGGAATAAAAGCCGAGTGCAACTTTATTGCACTATAAATCTAAAGAATATTAATTCAGATCAAGTAAAATGACTATGAAACAAGACAGCCGCGGCAGCGGTTGGGCTGTCGCGGCTGGTAATAATCTAATTAAGTGGCGTGTTTACAAGTGGGCTGCAAGCGCAGCGAGCATTCGTGCGAGTGCCTCTTTAAACACTAAGCTCTAAACTTCGAGCGGGCTTGTCTGCTCGAATATTAGAATTCTGCGTTGTTGGGCGTGCGCGGGAAGGGGATGACGTCGCGGATGTTGGCCATGCCCGTCACGAACAGGATGAGGCGCTCGAATCCCAGACCGAATCCACTGTGAGGCACGGTGCCAAAGCGGCGGGTATCGAGGTACCACCACATGTCCTTCATGGGGATGCCGCGGCGCTCGATCTCGCTCATGAGCTTGTCGTAGTCGGCCTCGCGCTCGCTACCACCAATGATCTCGCCGATCATGGGGAAGAGCACGTCCATGGCGCGAACGGTCTTGCCGTCCTCGTTCTGCTTCATGTAGAAGGCCTTGATCTCACGCGGGTAGTCGGTGAGGATGACGGGGCGCTTGAAGTGCTCCTCGACGAGGTAGCGCTCGTGCTCGCTCTGCAGGTCCACACCCCAGTCCACGGGGAATTCAAATTTCTTCTTGGCAACCTTGAGGATGTCGATGCCCTCGGTGTAGGTCAGGCGAACGAACGGCTCCTTGAGGACGCTGTGCAGGCGTTCGATCAACGTGTTGTCATACATCTTGTTGAGGAACTCCAGGTCGTCCTGGCAGTGCTCCAGAGCATAGTTGACGCAGAACTTGATGAACTCCTCGGCCAGGTCCATGTTGTCGGTGATGTCATAGAAGGCCATCTCGGGCTCAATCATCCAGAACTCGGCCAGGTGGCGCGGCGTGTTGCTGTTCTCGGCGCGGAAGGTGGGGCCAAACGTGTAGATGGCACCCAGCGAGGTGGCGCCCAGCTCGCCTTCGAGCTGGCCAGAAACGGTCAAGCTGGTCGATTTGCCGAAGAAGTCCTTGGTGTAGTCGGTCTTGCCGTCCTCGGTCTTGGGCAGGTCGCCCAGGTCGAGGGTGGTCACCTGGAACATATCGCCGGCGCCCTCACAGTCACTGGCGGTGATGAGCGGGGTGTGCAGGTAGAAGAAGCCCTTGTCATTGAAGAACTTGTGGATGGCAAATGCCAGGTGATGGCGGATGCGGAACACGGCACCGAAGGTGTTGGTGCGCATGCGAAGGTGAGCCTTGGTGCGCATGAACTCCAGGGTGTGGCCTTTCTTCTGCATGGGATAATCGTCGGGGCATGTGCCGTAGATCTCGATGGTCTGGGCCTGAACCTCGACGGTCTGACCCTTACCCTGGGACTGGACGAGCTGTCCCTCGACGTGCAGGCTGGCGCCCGTGGTGATGGGGCGGAGCTCCTCCTCGCTGAACTTCTGGAGATCAACGACGATTTGCAGGTTGTGGATAGTCGAGCCGTCGTTCAATGCGATGAACTGTACAAACTTGTTACCACGGCGGCTGCGTACCCAGCCCTTGACACACACTTGCTGACCCACCAGTGCGGGATCAAAGATATCAACGATTTTGGTTCGTTTCAAATCCATTGTCTTTATATAATACGTTTAATTGTTTTCTGATACTGGACCCTCACGCTAAGCCGCCAAGCCGCTAAGTCATGATGATGTAACATCAATGCCAGCGCCTGTAGCGATTCAGCGTGAGTCCATTTCGTGTCAGAGGTTATTGAAATGTTTATTCAAATGAGTTCTGCTTCAAGAAGTTAACCTCTTCCTGGGTGAGGTAGCGCCAGCGGCCGCGGGGCAGGTTCTTCTTGGTGAGACCGGCGAAGTAAACGCGGTCGAGCTTCACCACATGGTAACCCAGGGCCTCAAAGATGCGGCGAACGACACGGTTGCGTCCCGAGTGAATCTCGATACCGGCCTGCTTGCGGTCGGTGGGGGAGACGTAGCTCACGGCATCGGCGTGGATGGGGCCGTCGTCGAGCTCAACGCCGTCGGCGATGTGCTGCATGTCCTCCTCGCTGATGGGCTTGTCGGTCCATACCTGGTAGATTTTCTTCTTGACATATTGGGGGTGGGCAAGCTTGGCCGCGAGGTCACCATCGTTGGTGAGCAGGAGCACACCAGTGGTGTTGCGGTCGAGTCGTCCCACAGGATAGATGCGTTCCTCACATGCACCCTTGACGAGGTCCATGACGGTCTTGCGGCCGTTGGGGTCGTCGCTGGTGGTGACGGTATCCTTGGGCTTGTTGAGCAGGATGTAGCATTTCTTCTCGGTGGTCACTACCTCGCCGTTGTACTCAACGATGTCCTTGGGGGTGATCTTCATTCCGAGTTCGGTAGCCACCTCGCCATTGACCTTGACGAGACCCTTCTGGATGTATTCATCAGCCACACGGCGCGAGCAGATGCCGGCGTTGGCCATGAACTTGTTCAAGCGGATCTCCATGTTGGGATCGATAGCGGGCTCCTCGTAGATGACGCGTTGGGGCTTGGGCGTGAAGCGCATCTGGGGCTTGGGACCCTGGCGCTTGGGGCGCTGCTGGTAGCCGCCGGGGCGCTGCTGATAGCCGCCGGGACGCTGTTGATAGCCACCGGGACGCTGCTGATAGCCACCGGGACGCTGCTGATAGCCGCCCTGCTGACGGGGTTGATAGCCACCCTGCTGACGGGGCTGGTAACCACCCTGCTGACGGGGCTGATAACCGCCCTGACGCTGCTGGTATCCACCCTGGCGCTGCTGGTAGCCGCCCTGACGCTGCTGGTAGCCGCCCTGACGCTGCTGGTAACCACCCTGACGGGGCTGGTAACCTTGACGGGGCTGATAGCCGGGACGCTGCTGGTAGCCGCCCTGCTGTTCGGTCGGCATGGTGTTGCCCTCGGCATTGGTGTCTTGTTCTTCAGTACCTTGAGGTTGCTGGTAACGTTGCTGATAGCGGGGTTGGTAGCCACCCTGATGCTGCTGGTAGCCGCCCTGACGGGGCTGGTAACCTTGGCGCTGCTGGTAGCCGCCTTGACGGGGCTGGTAACCTTGACGGTGATAACCGCCTTGACGGGGCTGATAACCTTCTTGTTGCTGGTAACCGTCGGCAGCCGACTCATTCTCGGGCTGCTGAGACTCATGGGCGCTATATTCTACTTTTTCATAGCGACCGCTTTCCAAGTTCTCCTCCAAATTGGGATTGCTCTCACCGATTCTGGGCCTTTTAGGCTTTTTCAAATTTTCGTCCATCGTTTGATAATAATTGAATGGTTACAGTTGTTTTGTTGACTTAATACGTTGTAAAATAAATAATTAGAGGCCTCTCGGCCGATAGCAACTTTATATATAACACATTAGGTAGATATATATTCTTGTATACTTTTGATGCTTTTGTGGTGGGCAGTGAGGGATTCGAACCCCCGACCCTCTGCTTGTAAGGCAGATGCTCTGAACCAACTGCGCTAACTGCCCGTGTTGGGACCTCATGTGTCAAAAGGCACTGCAAAATTACTCCAAAGTTTGATATTTCCCAAAAAATTAAGAAAAATTATTATCCGAGACTACTGAAGTGGTGAGTCACAGTGCGTTAACAATGATTGAAAGCCGTAAAAACGACTGAGATGCCCGCGTGGGCACCTCAGTCTTACACACTTAATATATTTACTTAAGATTAATCGCCGTAATTAAAGGTTGGGATTGATCTTGCTCCACTCGCTGATGGGAGGAACGATGTTGAGTTGAACCAGTTCGTCGCGCATCTTGCACAGGTGCTCGTAGCTGGCATCGAGCTTGGCGTTCTCGTTGGGCGTACCCTGAGGCACCTTGTAGGAGGCACCGTTCTCGTCGAGGGTAGTGTCCATCGCCATCATGATGTGGTTGTACTTGTCGTTGCAAACGTAGGTGCCCACGGGGAAGCGGAACTTCTCGCCACCCATTGCGGCGCGGATCATTTCTACCGACAGGTAAGCGGGGCTCTGGAACGAGCTGCGGCCACGCAGTTTGATGATCTGGGCACCGCCCTTGGTCACGTCGACCTTCATCTGCTCCCATTCCTCACTGGGGAACTCGGGAGTGCCGACGATATCGGTCAACTTGCGGCCAGCGATCTCAACGTGGCTGCCAAATACTGCCATCTGCTCGCCGTGTCCGCCATAGGTAGCGCAACCGGTGATTTCGCTCTGCATCACGCCAAACTTCTTGGCCAGCGCGCTCTGCAGGCGCGTAGTGTCGAGAGCGGCGAGGGTGGTGACTTGGCAGGGCTTCAAGCCGCTGTACAGCAGGGTCACGAGACCGGTCAGGTCGGCGGGGTTGAAGATGATGACCACATGCTTCACGTCGGGGCAGTAGGTCTTGATGTCCTTGCCCAGACCCTCAGCGATCTCGCAGTTGCCCTTCAGCAGGTCCTCACGGGTCATGCCCTCCTTGCGGGGAGCACCACCACTGGAAATAATATATTTTGCATTAGTGAAAGCTTCCTTAGCGTCGGTGGTGGCGGTGATCTTCACGTCACCGAATCCGCTCTGGCGCATCTCCTCGGCAACGCCCTCGGGTGAGAAAACGTCATACAGGCAGATGTCACTTGTCAGGCCCATCATCAGGGCGGTTTGTACCATGTTGGAACCGATCATTCCGGCAGCGCCGACGATGACCAATTTGTCGTTAGTTAATGCCATGATTCTATCTTTTTATAAATTAATGCTATTGTTACTTTGAAATTTTACCACTGCAAAGGTAGGCATTTCCACCGACTGCCACAAGCAAAATGCAACTTATTAAGATTAAATATTGTGAAATCAGCTCCGACACGTGACAAAATGACTAACTTTGCCCTTCCAAACATTAATAAAAGTATGGAACAGGAATTTGCTTCGCGGTTGTTGGAGTCGGCAGTCAGTGAATTCGCCAAGTTGCCGGGCATCGGGCGTAAGACAGCGCTCCGCCTCGTGCTGCATCTGCTCAAGCAGGACGAGCAGGAGGCGGTGAGCTTTGGCGAGGCCATTATCAGGCTCAGGCGTGAGATACGCTACTGCAAGGTGTGCCACAACATCAGCGAGACCGAGGTGTGCCCGATCTGCAGCAACCCGTCGCGTGATGCCTCGACCATCTGTGTGGTCGAGAACGTCAAGGATGTGATGAGTATCGAGAACACCCACCAGCATAGTGGCTTGTACCACGTCCTGGGCGGCCTTATTTCGCCCATGGACGGCATCGGCCCCACCGATATTGAGGTGGACAGCCTCGAGGAGCGGGTCAAGGCCGGTGGCATCAAGGAGGTTATCTTGGCTCTGAGCGCCACTATGGAGGGTGACACGACCAATTTCTACATCTTCCGTCGCTTGGCGCCGTACCCCGACGTCAAGATCACCATCCTGGCACGAGGCGTCAGCGTGGGCAACGAGATTGAATACACCGACGAATTGACCCTGGGCCGAAAACAATAAATACAATAATGACAAGTATAAATTACTGATATTCAATTGTATTTATTGTGCTTATTGTCTTCTCTTTATCAGATTGTTTTTAAATGGCTGACAACGATTTCGCATATCGCCAGGAGGACGCCGAGAAGCGTCGTCGCCGTCGCGAACAAGAGCGGCAGCGCCGCCTGCGCCACGCCCGCGAGGAATACATCAAAAAGAAAAAAGAGGAAGAAGACAGTCGCTGAATCTGCCTATCACTCATCTCCCACTATAAGTCATAAGAATACTGTTTTATTTCCGGTAATGCTTTAAAAATGCAGCATTTCAGAAATAAAATCGTTGTTGCTTAGGGGTTGTTTATTGGTTGTTCTTTCCCATACTGATTTGCATCACAACGACAAGACTTTATCCATCTTGATATTGATGAACGTCAAGCCGATAAAATCCTCCTGTTCCCCATTATTATCCCCATCTTATGTCAATAGACTGTAGGAGAAAATCAGTCTAAAAATCTGGACTATAGCATCAATGACTTGACAAATGTGTTTTCCTTTTCTTGCATCTGGTCGCAAAATTCAGCATAGGATGATGCGGTTTTGCTAATCTCGATGCCAAAAATGGAGAGGGTTGCCAATTTATCTTTCAGAGGTGAAGTTGGCACATTGAGTTGAGGGGTCTCCAAAGGCGCAATAAAGCCACCCTTATCTACATGAAGTGTAGTCATATACGTTACCACTTGATAGATGTCGGCATTGCCCACTTGGGCCACCTTTTCATAGCCACCCAATCGTTTGTATTTGGCATCAAGTACCATGACATCATTATAGAAGTCAGGATAGCTAGCACCACTATGATCACCGAAAATGTAAATTCGGCCTTTACCCAGTTTGTTTTGTGGATGAGTGAAGCCGAGCTCGCAAAGGATGGTGTTGACGTATTCTTCCCAAAGCCAGGCTCCATCAAAAAGGATACCGCAGATTTCTTCATCGTTCTCTCCATACTTTACTTCCTCCATTCTGAGAATTTGGAGACACAATGTCTGTAATGGGCGGTACTCAGTATAATAAGGATGAATCTTCATGCGAAGGTTTTTACTAATTATACCGCTCCGCTCACTCTTGTTGTATAAAGGCGTGTGCTCGATAATGGTCTTGACATTTTCAATCGTTTCCCGATCAATATTCAGCACTGACTTACCATACTTCTTGGTTTTCATGAACTCAATTGTATGGCGAATGAGTTCCGTCATATTATTGTCGTGGCTGTATTCTCGGGTTGAATAGGCAATGTTGCCCACGAAGGGCACATTCCTGGCGATGTGTCTGCCAACATCAATCGTTCCTTTCAGGTTCGAATCGTTGTACTTATAATTCTGATATTCTCGATAAACGCCTTGGCGCAAAGCAGATCTCAAGAAGTATGGAAACATGAACATGATGAAGTCAAACACATCTTCCTGCTCATTGTTGTGACTCAAGTCGAAGAGGTTAAACGAGAACACTTTCTGAAGCATGTAGTGCAGTAGATAGTCATCACGGCCGACATCGAAACGAGACTTAATCTTGACTTGGAGGTCACCCACTCCGATGAATCCCATCACATTGCTCGTACTGATACGCACAGTATCTGGGTCGGCAGTGTTTAAAATGCTCATGACAGATGCTTCCCCAATCTTATCGCTAGATGTTTCGATACTGAATGGGAAAATGAGCAAGTTTTCATTTTCCCGACACAAGTCAGCAATCGTTTTATCTGCGATTGGGAACAGGGCGGTGACATCCTTTCTTCGGAATGTCTGTTTGTCATTGTTGTCGATCAGGTTAATCCTCATCTGCTAGCAAAGGGTGGCTTACGGCTGCTTCGTTATTCTTGCTAAAATAGGCCTTGCTGAACCTATCAAGTATTTCATCCGTCTTGCGGAATCCGCGCAGATATTCTTTCAGCAATGGCTGGATGTTCATTTTCCAAAGTTTTTCAAAATCACCTCCATTCTCACCAAGTTTCAAGAAATAAGCAGGACCGATCATGTATGCAGCGCCCAGACCATCCGTTTCAGCGATGGCATTATTCAGGCGATGCATCCTTTCCTTGGCTTCATCAGCGCACGGTAGCATATCAAGCATGGACTCGGTATCTTCTGGAGTTATTTCACGCCAAGTAAAACGCCTGCGCATGGCGAAGTCCATACTCTCCACAGAACGGTCGATATCATTCATGGTGGCAAGGATGTAAACATTCTCCGGCACATAGAAGCCTTTGGCAAAAACGTCGGTCTCGGGGACCAGATTCTGGTACTGTGTCTGTACCAGGTGGTCTTTCTTACCTCGATAGCCTGGATCAATGGCGTAGAACAGTTCGCCAAAAATTTTTGATGCCTCACCACGGTTAATCTCATCAATGATGAAAACAAACGGCTTAACATTGATTTTGTTTGCTGCCACCATAGGAGTTTTCTTTTTCATTGCTCGGACGGCTTTTGTGATAACAAAAGCATAAGAGTCTGCTTGGGTGCCGAATTTACGACGGAAATAGTTGCGGATATTCCTCACGTTGTTCAAGGTTACCTCGTTTGTGAGAAGTTCAAGTATTTCATCAACATTGACGGAGACTTGAGTCGTTTTTTCGTTCTGTTCGTTATGAATGATAATGCTATGGCGTTTCATTTCAGTGATGACGAACTGACTTCCGGTAACGGTCTCAAACTTTTCACCCGTCTCTATCGCGTCTTCAACAAATTGATCCAACTGTTCTTGCCATGACAATTCTTTAGTCAGGCTTTCAACGGATTTAGTTGAATCGAGCATGTTTTTGATAGCTTCACGGCAAAACTCTTTGAATACGCCATCCCTGCGTTCAAAGCCCATCTGGCCGTCGTCTTTCTCGATAGGACGTAAGCCTTCAACAAAATCAGTATAATCGTAGGATGGGTGGAACTGAACAAACGTTGTTTCAGCATGCATCTCATCAGCGATAGCTTGCGCCATGAAGGTTTTTCCGGTACCAGGTGCACCTGTTAAAACGAGGTTATGAGTTTCCAAGAGTAAATCGATATACTCTTTATATTTTGGTTGTATCTTTTGCATCGGTTCGTCGTTTAGTAAGCCATTAACATAATTGATAACATCTTTAATCTTGCTGTCGGCACGGTGGATGGTCTTTCGGTAAGAGCCATACACGGCCCCATCAAAATCTTTCTCTTCAGTACTTATGTATTGGACGTCACATTCACATTTAGTATTACCTTCAGATTGGTCTATAGTGATATCACTCGTCGCTATTCCAACCGCCTTAATGCGCATGAATGGTTGATCATGATTAGGACCTTTCGTAGAGGTTGATTTAAGAATAATTATGTCACCCTCTTTAATCGTTTTGGCTTCAGCAAGAAGTTTTTGGTCACCAGGCTTGGTTTCATCATACCAACTTTCCCAAATGCTACCATTAACAAATCGGTCAATCTGTGATTGATCCCCTCCAAAACTGTAACCCGCAAGCCAATAACTCTTGGTTTTCTTCTCTAGCTTGGTCCTCATGATTTCACGCATACACCAAAGCAACGTTTGGATAGCTAGGTTCAAGGGTTTATTCTTGTACTTGCTAATCTGAGGCATCATGGCTTCCTGGGTTTTATCGCCATATTGCTTCACAAAGCCATTGATGATTTCCATGAAATGACTGAACTTCTTTCCAACTTTACGACTTTCGAAGCCGAAATACTGGCAAACAATTTGATATACTTCATCCTTATAAAACGTATACTTTTCAGGATATTTGCAAGTCAGAATGGCAGATGCTGTGCGTTCGTCATTTGCACAGTTTTTCCAATTACTCGGGCAAAGTGATCGCATCTCAGATTTGAACGCTGCGATACGCTCGTCAATAGGATTATTTTCATCGAGCAAATAGTTCAAGACTAAGTTAAACTCACCAGACTTGAATTCTAGCAAATAATTAAATACGCTATTAACACGAGCATTATCAACAAGGTTGATTGATTGACCATGAATTTGCCCTTGAAGGCTTTTGACAATGTCCAAAGCGCCTTTGCCTTCGGTCTTGTCAAGAAGTGCCCATTTATATTCTTCATCATATCCATTGAACGGTTCTTTTTCACGGTACCATATGATGAGGACCTTCAACAAGTAGTTCCGCAGGGCGTCAACAAGTTCGTCACGGAGTTGCCACACGAATCCCTGCTTGGAGTCCCAACCCTTTATCATGGGAATACACCAAAAAGTTTCTTTGCCGTCAGTGTCAACAACCATGAATCTATTCAATTTATTGCGAACCCACTTTGCAAAGTTGGTCACTTTGGCGTTGTAATACTCATACGTTTTTCCATTATTCTTCGCAATAGTAGAGCAAGTCCCAGCGTGTTCTGGTTCACGAAGGAAACAGAATAAAGTATCATGATAGGGTTTGGCTTCATTGTCTTTTAACAACTCAAACCACTCTTCGGCGGAGATTCCAATGTCTCCACAACTGTATTCACCTTTAGAATTGCCGGTTTTGTAAAAGGTTTCCATTGTCATTTTTCGAGTTGTATTAAATGTTGTTCAAGTTGTCAATTTATTGGTTGTTCTTGTTGTTTGATAAAGTGTCGGCGAGGGTGAGGACGCGGGTGGTGAAGTCGTCGGGGGGGAGGGTGCTGGATAGCCAGTGGATGGGGGTGCCGCGTTTTTCCATGCCGCGGAACCAGGTCATCTGGCGCTTGGCGAACTGGTGGATGGCTATTTCGAGTTGGCGGAACATCTCTTCTTCGGTCAACTGGCCAATGACGTATTGGGTGACAAATTTGTATTCCAGGCCGTAATAGATGAGGTCCTCGGGGTCGATGCCCTCATCGTTGATCAGACGGCGCACTTCGTCAATCATGCCCTCGTCAAGGCGGGCGCGCAGTCGTCGGCTGATGCGCTCACGACGGGTGTCACGGTCCACCTCGACACCGATAACCAAGGCGTTCTCCATCGGGTGGGGCTCGGTGAGGGCTTTCAATTCGGGATGTGCCTCGTAGTAGCGGCAGATCTCGATGGCCCTGGTGGCGCGTGCCACGGTGTCGATGTCGCTGTTGTTGCGCAGGGTCTTCATCGTCTTGAGCAGGGCGGTCAATTCCTCGAGTGACTTGCCTGCCAATTCGGCACGAAGTTGCTCGTTGCGGGGCACAGGCGGCAGCTTGATGCCCTTGACGACGGTCTCGACATACATCCCAGTGCCGCCACACATGATGACGGGTTTGCCGCGGCCCCGGATGTCGTTATAGACCCGCTCAAAGTCCTCAAGGAACTCATAGAGGCTATAACGGTAGCCCGCGGGACGGATGTCGATGAGGTGATAGGGCACGCCGTCATACTCGGCCAGGTCTTTGCCCGTGCCGATGTCCATGCCGCGGTAAATCTGGCGTGAATCGGCGCTGATGATTTCACCGCCTATCGCTTTGGCCAGATGCACCGCCCGGGCCGTCTTGCCCGTCGCAGTAGGCCCCGTGATGACAAAAAACACATCCCTGTAATCCATCTGCAACTCTTTTTTAAATGCGAATTGTTATGAAGACAAGAAAGACAAGAAGGACAAAATGATATTATTAATAATTGTCTTTTTTGTCATTCTTGTCTTCTTATTATTAGGGTTTACTTGAGGTATTGGTCGTAGAACTCGAGGGCGCGCTTGTAGACCACGTAGCGGGCCGAGCAGTCGCGTATGCTGTGGTTCATGTTGGGGAAGACCATCATGTCACAGGTGCGGTTCATGTCAACCAGTTTGGAGACATACTGCATCGAGTTGACAATGTGCACGTTATCGTCGGCGCTGCCAAACATGATGAGCACGCGGCCATTGAGATTCTCGGCACGGTTCAGGGGGAAGTTGCTGTAGCCCTCGGGATTCTCTTGAGGCGTGCGCATGTAGCGCTCGGTGTAGATGCTGTCATAGTAACGCCACGTCGTCACCGGGGCGATGCTCACACCGCAGGCGTAGTTGCTGCCCGGCTCACTCATTGCCATGAGGGTCTGGAAACCACCGTAGCTCCAGCCCATGATACCGATGTGGTCGGCATCGACCCACGGCTGCTGGGCCATGTAGTTGGCGGCGGCAACAGCATCCTCGGTCTCATATTTACCTAAATTAAGATAGGTGATAGACTCGAAATCCTTGCCACGGAAGCCCGTACCACGGCTATCCACCTCGCAAACAATATAACCCTGGGTAGCGAAATACTGCTCCCAACCCATGCGCCACTTGTTGAGCACTTCCTGTGAACCGGGGCCGTTGTAATGCTCCATGATGACGGGATATTTCTTGGACGGGTCGAAGTTCACAGGCTTGATCATGTAACCGTTAAGGGTGAAGCCGTCATGCTCCATGGTGAAGAATTCCTTTTTGGGGATATCAACGGCGGTGTAGCGGCGAGCATACTCCTCGTTGAGCTGCAGGTCGCGGACGCGCTTGCCCTTGCGGTCGTAGATGCGGTACTGGTCGGGCGTGGACGCGTCGCTGTAACGTCCCACGTAGTAGCTGAAGTCTCCGTTGAAGATGGCGGACGCAGTTCCTTGGCCATCAGCCGTTGACGGAGCGAGACGGGTCACTTTTCCCTTGGTGTCCACACACTCGACGACACGGTTGAGCGGACCGCATGAGGCCTGGTAATAGAAGCGCTTGGTTGCCTTGTCGTAGCCATAGAATTGTGACACGATCTTGTTGTTGTCGTTGGTGAGCTGGCGCATCAGGTTGCCGTCCAGGTCATACTGGTAGAGCTGCATGTAGCCCGAGCGCTCGCTGGGGATGACAAAGAAATTGTCCTCATACTGCACCTGCTGGCTGGTCTCGGCGTCCACCCAGGTGTCTGAAGTCTCTTGATAGACCTGCTTGGCATCGCCTGTCATGGGGTTGACAGCATAGATGCGCAGGTCGTTCTGGTGGCGGTTCAGGCGCTGTACCATCAGGCGCTGGGGATCGGGGCTGAAGGTGATGTGGCAGACGTAATCCTCCTCGTCAAGGGGCACGTTGAGTTTCTTGAAAGTGCCGTCTACAACGTCATAACAGTGAACGCTCACAATGGAGTTCTTCTCGCCGGCAACGGGGTACTTGAAGTCGTAGCGGCCGGGGTAGAGGGCATACTCGTCGCGCGGGTTGCACGTGCCCTGGTAGATGACCATCGACGCCATCTTGACCTGGCTCTCGTCCCAGCGCAGGAAGGCCAGCGAACGGCTGTCGCTCGACCATTTGAGCGTGTTGAGCATTCCCAATTCCTCTTGATAAACCCAGTCGGGCACGCCATAGATGATCTTGTTTTTCTCGCCGTCGCGGGTCACCTGCACAGTGGTCCCGTCGATGAGGTTGCGCACAAACACGTTGTTGCCCTTGACATAGGCCACGCGCTTGCCGTCGGGCGAAAGGGTCGCGATCTCCTCTCCGCCGCCGTCGCTCAGGGCTTTCATGGTCTTGTTCTTGAGGTCATAGACGTAGTAATCGGCGCTGAAACTGTAACGGTATATCTCCTGTGAGTTGTTCCACAGCAGCACGTAGGCGCCATCGGCAGTCACCTCAAAGTCGTCCCAGCCCGTGACCATCTCGTTGCTGGTGTCCACCAGGACGCTCTCGTCGCCCTTGGCGTAGCCGATGCGCATGATGCTGTTGCCGTTGTCGCTCAAGCGGTAAAAGTAACGGCCGTCGTTCTTGGCGGGCTGCATGGCACCGATGCCACGGGGAGAATTGCCGCGCAGTACACATTCCTCAAGGGTCAATGCGTTGGCGCTGATGGCGAGCACCAGCATTGCGAGTGTGAGAACTATCTTTTTCATGTTTGCTCTTTGATTTGGGGCCGTGACGGAGTCACGGCACAGTTGACCTAATGATTAAAATCCAAGTTCCAGAATCTGGTTAGCGCTGTCCTTGGTGTTCACTTTCTCGATGATGTGCTTGACGATGCCCTGCTCATCGATGATGAAGGTGGCGCGCACGGTGCCCATATAGGTGCGACCCGCCATTTTCTTCTCGCGCCAGACGCCAAATGCTTGATTCAGCGTCGTGTCCACGTCGGCGATGAGCGGGAAGGGCAGGCTGTATTTCTCGGCAAACTTCTGGTGGCTCTTGGCGCTGTCCTTGCTCACGCCCAGCAGGGCGTAGCCCGCACGCTTGAGGGCGCCGTAGCCGGTCGCCAGGCTGCAAGCCTCGGCAGTGCAGCCGGGCGTGTTGTCCTTAGGGTAAAAGTAAATAATCAGTTTCTTGCCTGCAAAGTCGCTGGCCTTCACTTCGTTGCCATTCATGTCAACGCCCAACATCTCGGGAATCTTATCTCCAATCTTCATAATATGATTCAGTTTTAAAGTTGTTTAATCCCACAAATTTACAACAAAACATTGAAACATGGGTCACGGCACTCTATTTTTCCAATCAAGGCTGTTAAATTTTGCGAAATAATTTATGGTTTTGGATATTGAATTTGTACATCTTAAAAAAAAAGAGTAATTTTGCGGGCTAAATGCGCAAAATCGACTTCGTAATGATCAAGAGATTGACGATAATATTGGCTCTGGCCTGTGTCCTAATGAGCTGTGGCGAGTACAACAAGGTGATGAAGAGCAATGACCTTGAGTACAAGTATGTCTATGCCAAAAAGGCGTTTGAGAACAAGCGCTACGCCCAGGCCTACACGATTCTGAGCGAGCTGGTGCCCATCTTCCGTGGTACCCCCAAGGCCGAAGAATCGCTCTACCTGTTGGGGCTCAGCTACTACGAGAACAAGGACTACATCAGTGCCGGTTCCTACTTCAAGCAGTATTATCAGCGCTACCCGCGCGGCCAGTATGCTGAGTTGGCGCGGTTCTATGCCGGTTATGGCTTCTATCTCGATTCGCCAGAAGCGCAGTTGGATCAGAGCGAGACCATCCGTGCGATGGAGGAGTTGCAGGCATTCCTGGACTACTACCCCAAAAGTGACAAGGCCTCGATTGCCCAGAGTGCGGTGTTTGAGCTGCAGGACAAATTGGTGCTCAAGGAGTTGCAGAACGCCACGCTCTATTACAACTTGGGCAACTACATGGGTAACAACTATGAGAGCGCTGTGATAACAGCCAAGAACGCTATCAAGTCCTATCCCTACAGCAAGTATAAAGAGGAACTGGAGATGCTCGTGCTGCGCGCCCGCTTCAAGGAGGCCAGCGAGAGCGTTGTCGAGAAGAAGTTGGATCGCTTCCGCACAGTCATCGACGAGTATTACTCGTTTATCAACGACTATCCCGAGAGCAAGATGCGCAAGGAAGCCGACAACATCTATAAGATTGCCAACAAGCATGTGAATGGCAATTGATCATCAAGCCGAAATCATCAACACATTATTATAAACTTCAAGTAAGACATGGATTACAAGAAAACTAACGCGCCGCTCACTACGACAGTTCATGACATCATTGAGATGGCAGAGCCCACGGGCAACATCTACGAGACCGTTTGCATTATCAGCAAGCGAGCCAACCAGATTGCAGCTGAGATGAAGTCTGACCTTGAGAAGAAGCTTCAGGAATTTGCCTCAATGAGTGACAACCTTGAGGAAATCAGCGAGAACCGTGAGCAAATCGAGATCTCGAAGTATTACGAGAAACTTCCCAAGCCCACCCTGATAGCAACTCAGGAATACTTGGAGGACAAGTTAGCCTACCGCAACTTGGCAAAGGAAAAGGAAGAGTTTTAAAGTCAACGGCGCCCATCGAGGCGCCGTTGCTGGTGTATTTGTGTATGGGTGTATTTGTGTATGGGTGTATTTGTGTATAAGGAGTAAATGGGTATGACGAAGATATATCATTTTGAGAAACTTGATGTGTGGCAGCAGTCTCGGCAGGTGGTTGTGGCTGTCTACAATCTTGTCAAGAAATTTCCAGTTGATGAAAGGTTTGGCCTATGCGACCAGATGCGTCGTGCCGCAATTTCGGTTCCTTCCAACATCGCCGAAGGTGTTAGCAGGGTAGCCGTCAAAGAAACGATTCATTTTCTTGAAATCGCCTTTGGCTCATTGATGGAGGTCTATTGCCAACTGCAGATTGCAATGGATTTAGGATACATTACTGAAGAAGAGTTTAATCAAATTAAGCCTCTTATCCAGTCAACTTCAAATATGCTTAACGGTTTACACCGCGCAAAGAAGAATCAACTATAACCCCATCCACCCATCCACCCATCCACCCATCCACCCATCCACCCATCCACTTATCCACCTATCCACCTATCCACCCATTCACCCATCCACCTATCCACCCATTCACCCATCCACCTATCCACCATATTACCGAAGGATCACTCGAGTCTTGCTGCGGCTAACGTGAAGAGGGACACTTTTACTTCGGGAATCGCCTTGAGTTGGGTGGCACACGCGATGAGTGTCGAACCCGTAGTGATAACGTCATCAACCAGGAGAATGTGCTTGCCGGCCAGGAGGTCGGCATTTTTGTTGAGTGCGTAGTTGCCCTGGATGTTCTGCCAGCGTTCAAGGGCGCCTTTGTGGGTCTGGGTGGAGTGGGGGCGAATGGCTTTCAGCGTTTCGAGATAGGGGATACTTAAGGCGTCGGCGATGCCTCGGGCCAGGTACTCGCTCTGGTTGTAGCCGCGGTGGGCGAGTTTGCTGCGGTGCAGGGGGACAGCGGTAACCATGTCGATGCCGTCAAAGAAATGGCTCGCTTCCATATCGCGCACGGCGCGTGCCGTGAGCCATCGTCCCATCTTGGGCGTGCTGTGGTACTTGATATCGTGCAGGATAGAGGCATAGGGAGAGCCTTTCTCGTAGAAGAAATAGGCAGTGGCACGTTCAATGCGCACCTTGCCGGCGAAGTGCTGTTCCATGGTGTTGAAATCCACGTCCTCATAATGGGTGCGCGGCAGAGATGCCAGGCACTTGCGGCACAACCACTGCTCATCGCTGTCGAGGGCTTTTCCGCACACGGGGCAGACACGTGGCATCACCACATCGGTGGCAGCATTCAGCCATTGTTTAATCGTCTTCAGCATCAATACGGGTCACTTGCTTGACACACTCACTGGACAGCGCCGCCTCAAAACCTCTTGATGCCGCAAATCGCATCATCGCCGCCCATGCTGCACGAGGTTCGCGGCTCTTGACTGTGCGCCACTTGCTGCGCAGCAATTCAATGAGGCGTTCACGGTAGGCCTCGTCGTCGATTGCGTTCATTGCCTCGTCAATCACCTCGGTGGGGATGCTCTTTTGCCGTAGTTGGTGGGCTATCTTGATCTTGCCCCAACCGTTGAAGGCAAACCTGTCCTTGACAAAAGCTGTGGCATACCGCCGCTCGTCAAGAAAGCCTTGCCCGATGAGCTGGTTCAGAATCTGGTTCACGTCATTGCTGTTCAGTCCCCACTTGTACAGCTTCTCGCGGATGTCGCCTGGCGCCTGCTCACTGCGAGCGCACAGTGCGGCAGCACGGTTCATCGCCTGGGCTGGAGTGAGGGGCTGTCTGGGGTTATTCATGGTTCTGGTCAGGTGTGGACGTCTCTTCCTCTCCCGCAAGAAACTTCTTGAGTTCACCGAGGCGTTGCAACGCCTCCTCACGACCCTGCTGGTAGACACGGTTCATCTCCTTGGTGTCATGGGTGGTGCGGCTCACGTCCAGCGGCTTCAAGGGCCTGAAGACAAATGCCGTTCCCTTGCGCTCCTGCTCCTTCACCAGCTGCAGCTGCTTGTTGTACAGGGCAGGACGGTGCTGCAGAGCCTCGATGACCTTGGGATACTTGCGTAGCAGCGGTTTCATGAGCCACAAGCCGTGTTCGGCCGTCTTGCGGTAGCCGTCCTCGCGCGTGAGAATCACCACATTGCGTTCATATCCCTTGTTCATCATGAACTCCAGGGGGATGGAATCGGCCAGGCCCCCGTCGAGCAAGTGGTGTCCGCCCACCTCGACTGGCTGTGCGACCACGGGCATGGAAGCCGAAGCGCGAATCCACTCAAAGAAATCGTCATTCACCCGGTCCAGCCGATGATAGACGCCTTCACCCGTGTTCACGTCGAAGCAGACCGCGTAGCATTCCATGGGAGAGTCCTCAAAGGCGTTGTAGTCGAATATATCGTAATGCTTGGGTACCATGTGGTAAGCAAACCAGGCATTGTAGTAGTTGCCGGTTTTCAGCAAGGACCACATTCCGCTATAACGGCGGTCCCTGGCGAAACGCACGTTGTAACGCAAGGCGCGGCCAACTTGCCCGGACTTGAAGTTGCAGCCAAAAGCGATACCCGCCGACACGCCAACCATGCCGTCGAGATAGATGTGATTTTCCATGAGCACGTCCAGGATGCCGCACGTGTACATGCCGCGCATGCCACCGCCCTCCAGTACGATGCCCGTTTTGCCATTTGTCATATTCTATAACAGATGTGTAGTTTGTTCACTGCAAAGTTAATGATTATTTCTGACATGGCAAATAATCTGTCGGCGAGTCATGTTTTGGGCAGTTGTTGCCGCTTTAACAAGTTTTTTGGTTTTTTCTTGTTGAGAAGTGTGGTGTAACCGCAATTATTTTGCTAATTTCGCAAATCTTTTTGAACCTTTAATGACCAAGATGAAAAAATTAGATACCCTACTTGCCGAGAAACTGATGCAGATCAGTGCAATCAAGTTACAGCCCGACAGCCCGTTTGCATGGGCCACAGGCTGGAATTCACCGATATATACCGACCTGAGAATGACCCTGTCCTATCCCGAGGTGCGTAACCTGATTAAAGTGGAGATGGCAAGGCTCATCATGGAGAATTTCGGGGATGCTGACGTTATTGCCGGTATCGCCACAGGTGCCATTGCCCATGGCGCCCTCGTTGCCGACTCCCTCGCATTGCCCATGGTCTATGTGCGCTCCACGCCCAAGGACCATGGCCTGGAAAACCTCATCGAGGGTGATATCAAGCCTGGTCAGAAGGTTGTTCTCATCGAGGATCAGCTCTCGACTGGAAATAACTGCCTGAAGTGCCTCAACACCGTGCGCGAGGCCGGGGGTATCGTATTGGGAGCGGTGGTCATCTTTGACTATCAGTTCTCGGGCGCTGCCAAGGGGCTCAAGCGTGCCAAACTGCCCATTATCACGCTGACCAATTTTGAGACGATGCTTGATGTGGCCATGGACAGCGGCAACGTTACCCAGGCCGATGCCGAGACTCTGCAACAGTGGCACAGCGACCCTGAGAATTGGGCACCCGCAGGCTTTGATGCCGTTGATTAAGACTGTAAACTGAAAACTTATAACTGACAACTGAAATGGAATCATTCAAGAGCACTCCCCACGCTATCGCGTGTGATGCAGCAACTATATATGGCAAACTCACTAATCCCTCGCTGATCCAGCAGCTCATCGAAGAGCATGCCGACAAGATTCAGGGCGAAGCCCGTCAGCACCTTGATACGGTCAAGTTTGGCGAGGATTCAATCTCTATCCAGTCTCCCATGGGCGAGGTGACCCTTGCGCTCGACCATGAGAACAGCGTCGAGGGGCAACGCGTGGTTTATACCGCATCGCAGTCTCCCGTGCCCATCAACATGGTCATCAACCTCGAGGCTCAGCCAGATGCCACGACGATGAGCACTGCCGAGTTGCAGTTGCAGCTGCCGTTCTTCCTGCGCAAGATGGTCGAGGGACAGCTTCAAGAGGGAGCCAACCGCTTTGGCGAACTGCTGGCGCGTATCCCCTTTGACAGATTGTAGGACGTAGAATCGTTAAATAACTATAAGTAAGAGCGCAACCGCTTGTGGTTGCGCTTTTTTTGCGCTATCTTTGCCGTGTGTAAATGTATTTTAACGATTAACTACAATAATTTAGGATATGAAACGGTTTTGGTCAATTTTTTTGATGGTATCACTGGCAGCGGTGTGGATGATGCAGGCCTGGGCCTATGGTACGCCCAAGCGTGAGTTCCGCTCAGCATGGATAGCTACCGTATGGTGCCTGGACTGGCCCTCACAGGGGGCTGGCGCCACCAAGCAGATGGAGCAGATGGACCGCTTGCTCGACTCGTTGCAAGTCAACAATTTCAATGCGGTCAATTTCCAGGTGCGCTCGATGTGTGACGCGATGTACCAGTCGAGCTTGGAGCCCTGGTCGAGTTACTTGACGGGCCATCGCGGCCAGGACCCCGGATTTGACCCCTTGCAGTATGTTGTCGAGGGCTGCCACAAGCGCGGCATGGAGTGCCATGCGTGGGTCAATCCTTACCGCTGGAGCACAGGCACCGACTGGAACACGCCTCAGGACCAGGAACTCAAGGAGGACGGCTGGTTGCTCACCTATGGCTCAACCATTATCCTTGACCCTGGCCAGCAACGCACCATCGACCGCATCGTTGCCGTCTGCAAGGAGATCATCACCAATTATGATGTGGATGGAATCCTCTATGACGACTATTTCTATCCGCAAAACATCCCCACCGATGCCAGTGCCGAGGACTACGGCGAGTGGCAGGCGTCAGGCACAACGCTCTCGTTTGGCGACTGGCGCCGTGATAATGTCAACCGCATGGTGCGCGCCGTCTATGACATGATTCAGGAAACCCGTCCCGAGGTGCGTTATGGCATTTCGCCCGCTGGTGTGGCCGCCACGAGTTCGGCAGTTGCAAGCCAGTATGGCGTGGACCCGTGTCCTGCTGGCAGCGATTGGCAGTATAACGGCATCTTCAGCGACCCGTTGGCCTGGCTCTCAGACCAGAGCATCGATTACATCTCGCCTCAGGTCTATTGGCCCATCGGCGCTACGGCCGACTATGGTAAAATCACGCCCTGGTGGGGTAAAGTGGCGGCCAAGTTTGAGCGCCAGGTCTATATCTCATCGTCGATATCGTCGTTGACCAATGCCTCGACCGACGTGCAGTATAAGGAGTTTGCCAACGAGGTCGAACTCAACCGTACCAGTTCGATGGACGGCAATCCCGGTGCCATCTTCTACTCGTGCAAGTACCTGTATGCCCTCAACAGCTATTCGCTGGCCCATTACCTCAAGAACACCGTGTTCACCCATCCCGCGCTGCCGCCCGTCATGCCATGGAAGGAGGGCTACAACCCGGGAGCGGTGCAGGGCCTGGCCCGCACGGGCAACACCATCAGCTGGGAGGGCTATGACGATGTCCGTTACACGGTCTATGCTTTCCCCATGACGATGAACACGAGCACCTTCACGGGGCAAATCGATTACCTGCTGGGCATGACCTATGAGCCGTCCTATGAGATTCCCGAACAATTCCGCCAGGGCTACCAGTTTGCCGTGTGTGTGCTTGACCGGGTGGGCAACGAGTGGGAACCAGCCTTCTTGAGCGTGGAGCTTGACCAGCTCGACAATCCCGTGCCCATCAGTCCCAGCGACGGCGCGATTGTGGACGCCCCCTTCAATTTCTCATGGCATCCGTTGCTCGGAGCGACCAGTTTTCTTGTCGAACTGGCCAACAGCCCTGACTTCAGCTATGTGGTGGAGAGCGTGAGGGTCACCTCAACCGAGGCCAGCTCACAGCTGTTCAATAAGCTCTCTCACGGTACAACGCAATACTGGCGTGTGCAGTCGTGTGCCGACAGTTGCTACAGTGGCGTGAGCGAGGTGCGTGCCTTCACGCCGATGCTGCTCACTATCACATCTCCTGCCGACGGCAGCGAGGACCTGGATGTGCCTGTCACTGTCGAGTGGTACACGTGTGGCAGTGATGATGAAGCGACGCTGCAGGTATCCAGCGACGATGCCTTCACCCAAATGGTGTTCACAGGCACTTCGGCCACCGGCTCGTTGGTCATTCCCGAGGAATCGCTTGAGCCTGGTAATACCTATTTTGCCCGCGTCATCCTCACTGTTGATGGCGTGACGATGACCAGCGGCGTGGTGCGTTTCTCGGTGGCTCATGCGGCAGCGCATTTTGCAATCCCGATTGATGGCGGCGAACTGTATAAGGACCAGCACGTTACCCTCAAGCCCCAGGCGTGGGCTACTTCCTATGTCATCGAGGTGTCGCCAAGCGAGACGACATGGGCACGTAACCGCTTTATCGAGACGTTGAAAAATGGCCAGTATGCCACCACATTGACTGCTGGAGAGATGAAGGTGAACGGCAAACTCATGGAGGACGGTGTCACCTATTATGCCCGTAGCAGGACAAGTTATCTGGATTTCGACGGCAACAGCCACAATACGGCCTATGGGCCTATCATATCCTTTGTCTATAGGAACAGGCCATACCAATCGGGCGACGTCAACGGTGACGGCGAGATCAACATTGCCGACATCAATGCGGTTATCGACATGATCCTGTCGGGAACGGCAAGTGACAGAGGAGATGTGAACGGTGATGGCGAAACCAACATCGCTGACGTCAACGCCCTCATCGACTTTATCCTGAGCACCTGAACAGATAAAAATCTGTAATCTCAAACTCTGCTGAGGACTAAATCTTTGTTTAGCATCACTGAGTAGCGATTTTTTGTGAAATTTACGTCATTTTGATTGCAAATTAATTAAAAATATATTTATTTTGCGGTCGTAATGACGTAAATTTATTTCAATACTATGGCACAAATATCAATTACGGTCCGCATGGACGCTAGTTTAAAGGCTGCGTTTGATGAGTTGTGTTCGCAGTTTGGCATGAGTGTGAATACGGCAATGAATATCTTTGCCAAGGCGGTAGTCCGTGAACGGGCTATCCCCTTTGAAATCAAAGCCGCCAAAGAAGAACCTATGAATGGTTTGTCAGCTTTTTATGCTTTGCGAGCTGAGGCACAGAGAAATGGCGTTCCAGAGATGAGTTTAGAAGAGATTAATCAGGAAATCAGTTTAGCTCGATCAGCCCACAAATGATATATGCAGTAATAGATACAAATGTGATTGTATCAGCATTGTTGACTCGTAATGTCGAGTCGGCAACGCTCAGAGTTATCGAAGCCTTTTTAAGGGATAGAATTGTTCCTTTGTATAATATTGAAATCATCAACGAATATAAGGACGTGTTGGGGCGTGCGAAATTTCGGTTTACATCTGGGATTGTTGATTATTTTATAAATGCGATACTTGAAAAAGGCATCTCGGCTGAACGTGTGTCAAGTGGTGAAACATTCCCGGATTTGGATGATGCTGTTTTCTATGAGGTGGCTCTGTCCAAGGAGGGTGCTTATCTTGTGACAGGTAATATCAAGCACTTCCCCAGGCAGCCCATTGTGGTGACCCCTGCCGAAATGATGGATATTCTCCAATCACAGGAAAAGTGACACTATTGGCATCACAGATGTGATTGCCAATAGTGATGATTGATGAATGAGGTTTATTCGGTTGACTTTTGGTCATCGAATAAACCGTTATCATTACGTAGCTTATCAATATCATTCATGAGACCAAGCACCTTTGGACGAAGGGTATTGATTTTTTGACGGTGCTTCTCCATCTGCATTGGCTCCATGTCAAGAAGGTCAATATAGAGAATAATGAGCTTCAGTCCTATATCTTTAGGATGTAGCACGTATCGTTGTTTGATATCTTGAATCAATTCCTTAATTTCTGACTCAATAAGATCTAAGTCATTTTGGGCTTTTATCAGAAGTTCTTTTCTGTCTTTAGCTGTGATTTCATACCCTAAGGAGTTCATTCGCTCAAATTGTTCTTTAAGGTTATCTCGCCTGAAACGTTTGAACCTATAATCGTTAATGCGGTCGATGGTCTCTATAATATCCTTTTTTTCCATGATTAGGTAATTTTAGTTTACTTTAATTGAAGAAAATCACTCTCAGATAATACTTCTATATTTTGTCCCTTTTCAAGTAGTTGAAGGGCTTTTTTTTGTTTGCTGCTCATGCCATCGCTACCAACGATACGGAAATCTTGCTGTCCCACGACTAGAATATCAGTTTTACTGGTTACAGAATTAGTGGGAGTTCCCCCAATGTCTGCAACCCACTGGAGAAGTTGCTGGCGATTGGCAAAACTAAAGGTGCCAGTAAAACAAACAGATTTGCCATAGAAATAATTGTTTTCGTCGAAGTGGCTTGTGTCTGCTGCTTCAGGGATGATGAGTTTTTTATCCTTTTTTTTGGCACGTTGTGGTATGAAACAATCAGAAGAAAATGAGCCACATGAGAAATGGTATTTTTCTTCTAGTCCATCGATATTAGTTTCTGATAGTTCAAGGCATTTCAAGAAGATTGTGGCGCAATTCTTTGCATCAGATTCAGCGCGATGATGTTCACCAATCTCATTGCCAGTAAGATGCTGATATAGTACAGGCAATGTGTAGTTTGGTGTTCCCGTAACAAGCTGTTTTGCTAACCTCATCGAACAAAAACACCGTATGTTTGGATATTCAATTTTGTAGTAGTCTAGAGCGTCCCTTAATGCGTACATGTCGAACGCTGTATTGTGAGCAATAACAACTTGATGATCAATGAGCGGGAGAACCTCTTTCCATACCACGGGGAACAAGGGCGAATTGGCGGTTTTTTTAGCATCTATACCATGGATGTAAGTATTGAAATCATCATATTCGTTTTCGGGTGGTTGTACCAGCCAAGAAATAGAATTCACAATTTTGCCATCTTTGACTATGCAGAGACCAATTTCACAGATAGAATATCTATCGCTGGTCGCTGTTTCAAAATCAATTGCCACAAATGAATCTGCTTCCATATCATTACAGTTGTTAGTTACAAAACTCTTTTGCAAATATACAAAGCTTTTTGTGATCTTGAATAATGGATAGGGGGATATTTGTTTTTTGCTTTATATTTAAGCTCCGATTAGATAAGGCATATGTTGAGCAGATTGGGAAGATATATTTTGATTTTGCTTATCAAATATCATTTGGTTTCTCGCTTATAAGCGCAACAAAAAACTAGACCTAAGAGTTTTAGCGTGCTCTCACCAAAGGGTTGCGGATGCCAACAACTAAGTTGTGATAGTTGTTATACATAGTTGTTATTGTTGTTTGAAGAACTTAGCGGCTTCGCGCCTTAGTGTGAGATTGGGAGGTGAGGATGATGAGGAGGGAGGCGGCGAGGCCGTAATAGACGGCGTCACCGGGTAGGGAAGTGAAGTTGGCAAGCAGCATGGCTGTGACGCCCACGGGCATCGATAGCAGGACGCGGCCGGGCTGGAATCGGCCAGGGCACCACAAGGCGAAGCACAGCGGGAACAGGATGGCCACGGCACGCAAGCCTAACGAGAGGAAGCCCAAATCGTTGATGAAGCTGCTGTGGAAGAGCAGGGTGGCAATTACCGCAGCGGTGAGAATGCCCACGATGGACAGGCGCGTCTGGGCCAGTTGTGACAATGGCGATGATGCCATGCCCATGCGACGCTTGAAGTTGCCATAAACATCGCGCACGAGGATGGTGGCAGCGCCCAGTGACAAGCCACTGCCGCATCCCAGGATGTTGATGAGCATCGTTCCAAGCATCAGGCCGCCAAGCCAGGCGGGCAAGTGCTTGAGGATGAATTCGGGAAATGCCTGTGCTGAATTCTCAATGATTCCTAATCCCACAGGCAGGGTCTCGCCGGCAGCTTGCAGCGCCTTGACCTCGTCGGCTGTGACATAGTGGCCACGCATGTATATGCCCACGAGGGTGCATGCAGCACCGATGATGGGCATGAATATTGAGCATAACAGGGCGCCATGGCGTGCCTTAGGCGTGCTGGCAGCCGACCAGATGCACTGGGCGTAACTCTGGGTACACACCACACCCAAGATGAGCGAAAGACAGCCGCCCAGGTCCTTAAAGGCACCGCGGGCAAAGGGGCTGCCGTAGCGGTGGTGAATGCTCTCGACATCGGTCAGACCGTTGAACTGGGCAAGGGCAGGGGACTGGTAAACGCTGTCCACGCCCTCACGCAGGCCCGAGAGACCTCCCGCAATGTGCCACACGACGATACCAGCCACAATCGAACACAAGTACAGCAAAATCAGTTTGACAATGCCACCCACGCCGGCACTGCGGATGCCGCCATAAAGCACCATGAGCATAATAAGCACAGCCCCGATGATGGACGCCCACAACGAGGATAGGCCGAACAGACTGCCGATCATTGCCGATGAAGACAGCACCTGTGACATGATACTGATAAAGATACCGATCAGGAAAAGGATGGAGCCCACGGTCTCGGCCTTGTGGCCGTATTCACGGCTGACGACCTCGAGCAAGGTCGAACATCCGCTGCGTCGCAACGGGCCCGCGTAGAACAGCCCCAAAACCAGTGACCCCAATCCGGCACCGATGGTGAACCACCATGCCGACAAACCGTAGCAGAAGGCCAATTGTGCGGTGCCGATGGTGGACTGTCCGCCCGCAAGGGTGCCCAGCAGCGCGCCACAGACCATCCAGCTGCCGCTGGTGCCGCCTGTGGTGAAACTGCGTGCGTCCTTGACCTTACGGCCCGACCACCAGCTGACCGCCAGCAGCAGGGCTACCGTGAGCACGACTCCGATGAGGTGTATGATTGATACCATGACGGACGAATTTCTTGGGCTTACCGTTTTTCGGAGTGCAAAGATACTGCAAAAAACCGTATTGGGATAATTATTTTGAATCCACGTTGCCAAAATCCCATCAAATCCCGTTTAATGTTAATAACTAATGATGAAATATTTTGCACTATGAGAGAATTGTTTGTAATTTTGTAGGTTGATTGTAGTATTATATATCAACGTGTGGCAAAAGAAAGAAACTTAATAATCTAAATTATCGATAGCAAACATGAGACTGACTACTCTTTTTTCGTTGATTCTAATATCAACAATGATGGCGTTGGCTGGTCCGCGCCCGTATTCGAGTAATGTGGAAGGCGATGTGAACGCCGATGGTGATGTCACTATCGCCGACATCAATGTGGTGATTGATGCCATCATGACAGACAAGTTCAACGCTAATTGTGACGTGAACAAGGATGGAGATATCACGATTGCCGATGTAAACCTCCTGATCGACATTATCTTTGACGGTCCTCAGATAATCACTGTGGACACCGGTATGTACATGGGAGTGACGGGATTCAACCAGACACTTACCACTAAGGAAATCGCCCTGCTCGATTCCACGTCGGTTCCCGAGTTCAATGACTTTGTGGCCTCACTGACCACCCAGCCTGGCCGCTTGCTGTATCACTCGGTGGACAAGGCACTGACCGATCTCAACAAGGCCATGTATCCCGAGAACCTGCAGAATGTGGCTATTGTTACCTTCACCGAGGGTCTGGATCAGGGTTCGCTGATGATGACCGACAACTATGAGACCGAGGCCGAGTATGCTGCCGCCTTGAAGGAGCGCATCACCAACGAGCGTGTCTATGGCCGCAACATCAAGGCTTATACCGTGGGCTTGATCAACGAGAACGTGAAGGATACCACCCAGTTCCGCAACAACCTCTATGCCTTGTCGAGCGACTCGACCAAGGCCATGGAAGTGAGCAGTATGGCTGAGGTGAACACCCGATTCCAGAACATTGCCGATGACCTGGTTCGCCGCAACATGTCCGAGAATCTGACTCTTGTCTTCCCCGGTGTGGGTACTGGCACGCGCATCCGTTTCACCTTTGACGAGGTGGGCGCTGATAACGTTGATGATTCCCAGGTTTATATCGAGGGTACCTTCTCGCTCAAGACCCGCAGCTTGACCAACATCGTTTATCAGGGCATGACCTGTAATGCCGGCGACAGTGTGGCCGCTTCGAGTGTTGACGGTATGTTTGTAACCCTGGTGTTTGACGGCATCCAGCTTGATAGCGAGGAGCGCATCGAGAAGAAGAACATCAAGGAGTGGTACTGGGTAGAGGACCAGACCACATGGGAGCTCAGCACTGAATTCTCGATTGACCGTCTGCCAGACGTCGAGAGCACCTATTCGAGCGCACTCGTGATGTTGCTGCTGGACTGCAGCTCAGTGCTTGACGACAACTTTGCCGAATTGCAGGGCGCAGCCAATTCGTTTATCGAGCGCATGCAGAACTATAACACCATTCCCGGTATGTTCACCGTCAATGGCGTGTCCTTCCAGATGGTAGCCATCGAGGGCGGAACGTTCACGATGGGTGTTGACAGCGTTGCCGTTGAGCAGGGTCTTGCTAACGCCGACGAGCTGCCCGCCCATGAGGTGACCCTGTCGCCCTATAGCATCGGCCAGACCGAGGTGACCCAGGAATTGTGGCAGGCTGTGATGGGTACCAATCCCAGCAGCTTCACTGGCGACTTGCAGCGTCCTGTTGAGCAGGTGAGCTGGGAGGACTGCCAGGAGTTCATCTCACGCTTGAATGCCATTACGGGCAAGACCTTCCGCCTGCCCACTGAGGCTGAGTGGGAATATGCGGCCCGTGGAGCCGCCAAGGGTCATGGCTATGCCTATGCCGGCAGTGAGAATCTCGACGAGGTGGCATGGTACTACTTCAACAGCTATGCCATGGGTGTTGATAGCCCCGATTATGGCACCCACGTTGTGGGCAGCATGCGTGGCAACGAGCTTGGTTTGTATGACATGAGTGGTAACGTCAGCGAGTGGTGCGCCGACTGGTATGGCAACTATCCCGAGGAGGCCCAGACCGATCCCGTCGGTCCCGAGACTGGCTTGCGCCGCGTGACCCGTGGCGGTGGCTGGTTCAGCATCGCTGCTGATTGCCGCACGACTATCCGTAATTACGAGGCTCCCGGTAGCCGCAACTACTCGCTCGGCTTCCGCCTTGCCCTGTAATCAAGTAATTAATCATTATGATCCACAGCACCCGGTGATGACACCTTGTGTCTCATCGGGTGCATTTTAAAAAGAGTGAACTCATTATGTTACTGATTATTGTAACCGCGTTAATCCCTGCGGTGATTCTGGGTTGGTGGATTTATCAGAAGGATTCATTGCACCCGGAGCCGTTGCGCATGCTGATCAAGGCTTTCCTCTATGGTGTGGGCTCGACGTTTGTCACTCTGGTGATTACCCAATTGATGGGCATGATCGGGTTGTTCGTGTATGACCTGGGATCGTTTGCCGGCGCAGTAGGCACTGCACTGTTTGCCGCGGCCTTGCCCGAGGAAATGGCCAAATTGCTCATGCTATGGCTCTTCCTGCGCAATAATCCTTTCTATGACGAGCGCTTTGATGGCATTGTCTATGCCGCCTGCGTGGGACTGGGCTTTGCCGGAACCGAAAACATCCTGTATCTGGTGCAGAGCGAGAACTGGCTGGGTACGGGTATCATGCGTGGCATAACGGCCGTTCCCGCCCACTTTGCCATTGCCTGTGCCATGGGATATTTCTACAGCAAGCGCCACTTTGGCGACCGCTCGACAATCACGGCCATCTGTGTGCTGGCTGTGCCTGTGTTGATTCACTGGATTTATGACGCATTAGCATTCAGCGAGGGCATTTTCCCCGCCTTGTCGGTGGTTATCAATGTGCTGTTTGTGTTGCTCATCTGGCGTGTGTACAGGAGCACGATGCGCCGCATTGACGAACTGCAGCGACAGGACAGGACCGGCATGACACCGCCCCCGCCTCCATACCATGACGGCAACGGTCCGGTAATGCCGCCACCCCTGCCGTGAAGTCACCTTAAAGACTAAAAAGACATAGGATACGATCAGTTCTTCACTTGACTATTACGTGGGGACGGTTCCGTTAACAACAAAAGATTGTTCTTTTGTTACAAACGGAACCGTCCCCTTGAAGCAGCCTTAATGGCTGTGAGTTGTCTTTCGTATGTCAGCCTTATGTTTTTCTTGGCACCAACGATGTGGTGCGGGCTATCTGGTGGATGTTACTCGTCGTGCTTTTTCACCAGGCGCTCATACTCGGGGTTGCCCTCGCGCAGCATGCGGTCGTAGCGCTCGCGGTCGTTAAGGATGTCGCAAGCGGCCTTGAGGTCGCGGTTGCGGTGGTTGATGATGACGCTGTAGGCACTCTGGTCGCCATAGATGTCGCGTGCAATCAGTCCCTTGATGATGTCCTTAAGCAATTTCTCGCTGGTGCGGTATTTCTCCTCATCATATTTCACGCTGTCCTTCTCGCCCATGGCAATGAAGTCACGCATCATCTCGTCGGTGACGGTGAAACCGCCGTCAAAGTCCTTAAGCTTCTTGTATTGCTTGGAGATTTGCTTGCGGTTCTTGTCCACATACTGGATGACATACTGGTTGATGATGCCCTTGGCCGTCATGTCGCGGTAATAGGTAGTGTACTCGGTCGTGTCGATGGGCACATACACGTCGGGCATCACACCACCGCCGCCGTAGATGGTGCGGCCGTTCAGGCACGTGGTGTAGCGCAGCGAATCATTAAACTGGATGCTGTCCAGGCTGTAGTACTCGCCCTCGTTGGCTCGGTCGAGCAGTTCTTTCTCATAGGCCTTCTTGTCACCGCGGCTGTAAGGCTTCTGGATGCAACGGCCACTGGGTGTGTAGTAGCGGGCAACGGTCAGGCGCATCATTGAGCCGTCCTCAAACTTGATGGGACGCTGCACCAGACCCTTGCCGAAGGTCCTGCGGCCCACAATCACGGCACGGTCCCAATCCTGCATGGCACCAGCAAAAATTTCGGCTGCCGATGCCGAGTACTGGTTGACCATGACAACCATGTGCAGGCCCTTATAGTCGCCCCAACCGTTGGCATGAGCCTCGTTGCGGGGACTGTTCTCACCCTCGGTATAGACCATGAGTTGTCCACGGTCCAGGAACTCGTTGCACATGTCGATAGCGGCATTCAGGTAGCCACCGCCATTGTCGCTCAGGTCCATCACCAGTTGGGTCATGCCCTGCTTGCTCAACTCCTTGAGGGCTTCCATCATTTCCTCATGGGTCTTGGCTCCAAAGCGTGAGATCCTCAGGTAGCCCGTGCGCTCGTCGAGCATATACTGGGCGTCGATGCTGTGCAGCGGGATGTTGTCGCGCGTGATGCGGAAGGTGATCAGTTCTTTCACACCCGGGCGTTTCACCTGGATGGTGACTTTGGAACCCTTGGGGCCACGCAGGCGTTTCTGAATATCGCTGTTTTTCATTTTCACGCCGGCAATGGTCGTGTCGTTGACGTAGATGATGCGGTCACCAGCCAGCACACCCACGCGCTCACTGGGGCCGCCGGGCACGGTCTGGATGACATAGAGCGTGTCCTGGCTCATGTTGAACTGTATGCCCACGCCACTGAACTCACCCTGCAGGGGCTCTTCCAGTTCCTTGGTTTCCTTGGCATCGGTGTAAGACGAATGGGGGTCCAGGTTCTCGAGCATGCCTCTGATGGCATCCTCGACCAGTTTTTCCTCGTTGACGGAGTCCACATACAGGCTGCTGATGGCATACTCGGCGTTGAGCAGTTTCTGGAGCAACTGGGGCATCGACCGCTGGGCCGCAGAGGTCAGTGACAATGCCAAGCACAGGGGGATGGCAAGCAATATCTTTTTCATTTTGAGTTTTAAGTTGTCAGTTTTTAAGTTATTAGTTACCGGAATCTAATTCCTAACTGATTCCTAATTCCTTGAGGTCGACACCATCGGGGAGATACTTGCTCACGTCCTGGCCGTAACGGTACAGCTCACGCACGATGCTGCTGCTGATGTGGCTGTACTCGGGCAGGGTGTAGAGCAGGATGGTCTCAATGCCCGTCAGGTCGCGGTTGACCTCGGCCAGGTGCTTCTCGTTCTCGAAGTCCTGGATGAGCCTGACGCCACGCACGATGAACTGAGCGCCCACCTCGCGTGCCACGTCAACGGTCATGCCCGTGTAGGAAGTGACCTCGACGCGCGGGTCATCCTTAAAGACGGCCTCGATCCATGCTTTGCGCTGCTCCATGGTCATGAATGACCGCTTGTCGGCATTCACGCCGATGGCGATGACAAACTTGTCGAACAGCGGTAACGCCCTTCTCACGATAGACTCGTGGCCACGTGTAAACGGGTCGAATGACCCCGGAAAGAGTGCCACACGGCACCCGCACGTGTTGTCTTGATCAGTGCACTGTGATGTCTTCATCGTCCTCGTTCTTCAGGTTGTCAATAATAAAGTTCTGTCGCTCCATGGTGTTCTTGCCCATGAAGAAGGCGAGCATCTGCTTCACCGAGTCCTCCTTGCGCAACGACACACGGTCCAGACGCATATCGGGACCGATGAAGTCCTTGAACTCGTCGGGTGAGATTTCACCCAATCCTTTGAATCGGGTGATCTCGGCATCGTCACCGAGCTTGTTCAGGGCGGCGAGGCGCTCCTCGTCACTATAGCAGTAGTAGGTCTCTACCTTCTGGGGCTTGGCCTCACGCTTGGTTGAGCGGTTCTTGCGCTTGGCTTCTTTCCTGTTGAGCACACGGAAGAGGGGCGTCTGCAGGATATACAGGTGGCCCGTCTTGATGAGCTCGGGGCAGAATTGCAGGAAATAGGTCAACAGCAGCAGACGGATGTGCATGCCGTCGACATCGGCATCGGTGGCGATGATGACCTTGTTGTATCGCAGGCCGTCGATGCCGTCCTCGATGTTGAGAGCGGCTTGCAGCAGCGCGAACTCGACGTTGGTGATGACCTTCTTGGGGTCGAGACCGAAGGTGTTCAACGGCTTACCTCGCAGCGAGAACACAGCCTGGGTCTCCACGTCACGTATCTTGGTGATCGAGCCACTTGCACTCAGACCCTCGGTGATGAAGATTGAACTCTCGTTGCGGCGGTCGTTGCCCTTGGGGGCGCGGGAGTCGTTGAAGTGGACGCGGCAGTCGCGCAGCTTGTCGTTGTGCAACGCGGCCTTCTTGACGTTTTCACGCACCTGCTTGCTCACGCCGGCAATGGCTTTGCGCTCACGCTCGTTGTCCTGGATTTTCTTCAACAGCACCTCGGCGGTCTCGGGCGCCTTGTGCAGGTAGTCGTCCAGCTCCTTCTTGATAAAGTCGTTGATGTACTTGTAGATGGTGGGGCCGTCCTTCCACATGATGCTGCTGCCCAACTTGATCTTGGTCTGTGACTCAAAAACGGGCTCCTCGACCTTGATGCTGATGGCGGCGACGATGCCGTTGCGGATGTCGCTGTACTCAAAGTTCTTGCCGTAGAATTCCTTGATGGTCCTCGACAATGCCTCGCGGAAGGCGCTCTGGTGGGTTCCGCCCTGGGTCGTGTGCTGGCCGTTGACAAACGAGTAGAACTCCTCGCCCAGCTGTGCCGCATGGGTGATGACCACCTCGATATCGCTACCGGTGAAGTGCATCAGGGGGTAGAGCGGGTCGTTGGTCATGTTTTCCTTCACCAGGTCGCTCAAGCCGTTACGCGAGTGGTATTTCTTGCCGTTGAAGGTGAGCGTGAGACCCGTGTTCAGGTAGGAGTAGTTCTTGACCATCTGCTCGATGATCTCCTCATGGAACTCATAGTTCTTGAATATGGTGGCATCGGGCTTGAAGCGCACGAGTGTGCCGTTTTCCTCGCCCTCGGCAGCAGGGATGATGCCGCTTTCCTCCTTGGATATGCCCTCGTTGAAGAGCACCGATGAGCATTGCCCGTTGCGCACGCTGCGGATGTAGAACTCGGTGGACAAGGCGTTCACGGCCTTGATGCCCACACCGTTCAAGCCGACGGAGCGCTTGTAGGTCTGCGTGTCATACTTGGCACCGGTATTCATCTTGGACGAGGCCGCTTTGACCTGGTCCAGAGGGATGCCGCGGCCGTAGTCGCGGATGGTCACCATGCCATCCACCACGTCGATGTCAATGACCGGCTTGGCGTAGCCCGTGTTGAACTCGTCGATGCTGTTGTCGATGACCTCCTTGATGAGGACGTAGATACCGTCATCGTTCTGCGAGCCGTCGCCCAGCTTGCCGATGTACATACCAGGGCGCAGGCGGATGTGCTCGCGAGGCGATAGCGTGATCAGCTCGTCATATCCGCCGAAGTCGCTACCTTGCTGCGGTTGGCCCGTGTTCACCTCGGGCTCTTGTATATTGTTCTGTTTGTCTTGTGACATGCTTTTCAGTAAAAAAATCTGCGTTTTAACCTGCAAATTTACAAAATTTCCCGCAAACTTGCCGCCATAGCCCCTCATCTATAAGGTTTATTAACGATTTCACCCGTCCTCCTCAGGCTCTGGATGCCCCGGGAGTCACAATTATCTCCCCGATTGTGCAAGAAATCAGGCCCGTCGCCGTTAATAATACAAGAACAATTAAGCATTGCGATAAGTAACATGAAGAATCTTAAAATGCCGCTGTGGCTGGCCGGATTGGCTGTGATATCGATGTCGCTGGTGTCGTGTGACCCCGTGTCATCGGTGGATTTTAAGTTATACAACAAGACCAGCGACACGGTGTCGGTCGTCATGTACAAGGAGATCCTCAAGTCTTCCTATGGCGGCTATGCCATCGTCGAGAGCGACAGCGTGACCACCTATTATGGTGAGGCCGACAGCATCAGTGTCGCCGTGTTGGCGCCTGATCAGATCTTGTGGGTCAATGACGATTGGGACGGCCTGTACCGCGAGGAACAGATTGTGCCTCTCTGGAAATATATCCAGACCATCAAGGCGGGCGATAGGGAATTGCCATCGGAAACATGGAACAACGAGCCCGCCTGGTACCTGGAGACCAAGGGCGGCAAGCGGTTTGAGGGAGAATCCCGCTATTACATCCTCACGTTGCGTGACAAGTGATATTCAGCCTGATATTCTATTAGTTTTATACCGCTCTGATGAGGTCAGAGCCAATAAAAACGAGGGCGCGCCATCATCGGCGGGCCCTCGCTAATGTAATGCAAAGAGTTATTTAGTGAATTATGATTTTCTCTTTACTTGACCACCTTGGAAGTCGAGGTTGAACCGTCGCTGTAACGGGTGATCACGATGTTCACGCCGTCAAATGGCTCGCTCGATTGCATGCCTAAGGTGTTGACATATTGCACATCAACCACTTGCTTGCCGTTGATGAGCTCGTTGATGCCGGTCTGGATGCCGTCGCCACGGCCACTGCCTTGACCGAAACCGTATCCGCCGCCGGCACGCAGCATGTGTCCGGACAGCTCGTCGGCCCTCTGGTAATAGACGCGTACGGCAATCACGATGCCGGGATCGTCAACAGGAGCGCCAAAGGTGTTTTGGCCCTCATAAGTATCACCGGCTTCACCGAGAGTCACATAGGTGGGATCGCCAATGTCGTCAATTCCCTTCTCGGCCAGCAGATAGGGCATCTGTTTAACGGTCGTGCCATAGAAGCCCTCCTGGGGATCGTGGGCGTAATTGTAATAATCGACGAAATCGTTGGCGAGGAGCCATGCACGATACAAGTAGGGCACATGGGTGGTTCCATTCAATTGCTGGCACAATACAGTGACAACGGGCATGTAAACGCAATAGTTGACACCATTGGGACCTTCCCATTCACCGGTATGGTTGCCATAATGGTCGATGACGCTGCTCTTGACACCACCCACCCTGACTTCGATCGAGACGGGATCGAGCTGGCTCTGGGCGAAGGGTGCACCGTAAGTATTAGGCTCACCGGTAGTCACTTTGCCATTGGCAACGGTTACGGGAACGTAGTAGGTCACCTCGGTCGCGTTGTTGAGCTGACTGTCGTTCATCGAAATCCACATCTCGGTAGCATCCTGCGGGAAGGTGAACGTCTCACTATTCACGACATAGGAGTTGCCGTTGTGGGTAGCGGTGGCCACGGCTGCACCATCGGGATAAGTCCAGTTGCCGTCTTCACCGATTTTGTGATGCAGATCGTAACGCAAGATTGGCTCATCGGCCTTGGCGAGAACCTCGATGCTGCTGGAATTGGCGGGATACTCAAGGTTCATATCAATGTCACCGAGCACGTCGCTCTCTGCAAAGATGTAAGTGTCACCATTGGCCCTGATATCGCTCTTGTAAACAGGCACCATCACCTCATTACTGAACAGCGTGCTGTTGACAACGATACCATTTCCGGTTACAGTCACAGTGTAGGTCGCATCACCTATGGTCACGGTGAACGAACCGTTGTGGGGACCTTCATCGGTCGGAGTGTAGGTCACCGTCAGGCCAAGGCTTCCGCCAACTGCAACAACGTCACCACCAGTCACAGTAAATTCAGCAGGAAGGTTAGTCGTGTCAATCACTGGCGTGAAGGGCATGTTGCCCGTGTTGGTCACAGTTACCGTCTGTTCTTGGCTCCTTCCAATGATCACATCAGTAAAGGTCAACGTGTTTGGAGCAACTTCACCTTCAATAAATGGAGCATCCCACTCAAACTTCACCTTAGGCAAGAACCTCTGGCCGGCAGATGTGGTTCGACCAGATCTTATGTATGAATAATAACTTGGATAAGAATTAGTGTAACTCTTGCCATAGAAATAGGTATCTGCAGCGGTTCCGGTAGTTGTTGTCACCTCGATGAGTAGGTCTCCGCCTTCATAGGTGAAGTCACCAGTCAGGTCTTCAAATACCCACTCAGTCAAGTTTGTCTGAGCTGTGCTGGGCACACTCAAAGTCTTAACAGTGACAAAGGTCGCAGTTTTACGAGTAGGATTATTGCTAGTGTAACCTGATGTGTTTGCTGGCATATTGGCTAATTTGACGGTTACGGAACCACCACGGAAGTTAATTCCATTTCTTGGGTAAAATGTTATCTTCTTGATGGTCTTGCCTTCCATGCCTTTCCCAGTGAACTCTGTTACGGGATACAGCATTTGGTTAGTCTGAGTACGATTATGATTAGTACCGTAAACAGGAAGAGTATTGTTTTCATTTGTCGCATCGGCTACGATGGCATCAGTAACTATTCTTGCTCTTCCGTTGATAGTAACGGTCACGGGGTCAATACCTTGGCTGCTCAACGTGATAGTGGCATTGTGAGTGCCTTGACTCGAGGGTGAATAAGTGATAACTAAGTTGCCCCCATTACTATCAAAGCTGGTCGTATTGATGCTGTAAACACCGTTGGCGTCGTTCAGTGTAGCTGTAATATTGCCTGTTAGGTCGATGCCACCAACAGTGACAGTTTCGGTATAGGAACCGCCTGGTGCACCCTCAAAGGTGATAGTACTGGGTGTAGCTAAAATCATGGGTTGAGCATATTCACGCAAGATATATTCAATACCACCTAGGGCATTGATTTTGCCATTACCGAAGTGGCTGGCATTTGTGCCATTAGTCCATTGGTCATGGATAGCAGTCTCAGCCATGATGTTTTTAACATCGCTGAGGGTCAGGTCCTTTCCCACTTGTTGGGCTGCTTGTAACCACAAGGCAACGATACCAGCTACAGCTGGCGTTGCCATAGATGTGCCCGACATGTCTCCGTAAATACCATTAGAGCTACCTGCCGTGACGGTGTGGTTGCTGGATGAAACGTAGTGATTAAATGCCGAGGTTATAACCTCACCTGGTGCAGTAATCCATGGATGCTGAACACCAGTAGGGCCAGAACCAGTGGTGGCATAACTCGAAAAGTAAGAAATATCGCCAGTGCTGGTCGCACCGTTACGGGTTACGTAAGAACCTACAGATATGACATTGGAATCCATACACTCATCACCTACACTCATATCATCAGTGCCAGCTACCCAAGTATGATTACTTGTGTTTACGTTGCTGATAAGATATGTATAATCTCCACCATAGATATCCACAATGGAGCTTGAACCACCGATGGGATATACTTCAATAGCAAAAACGTAAGTGCTGGTGTAAGTATAATCCTCTGTATAAACAGCTACTTGGTGCCGTCCTTGTTGTGCACCTACATAGTCAAAAAGAACCCACACAGACAGGTTTAGACCTTCTAAGGTGAAATTGTTCTGGCTATTGTTGACGGTGCTTGAATAAGAATAGCTCTTGAAGAGGGCGCCGGTGCTTTTGTTGATGACATGAATATTGATGCCGATACCAGTAGCATCAGTAGCGCGGGTCCATGCATTGGCAAGCAATCCATAATAATATTGAAGGTTTGAATTCTCGACGTTAGTATTACTGCGAACAATAGTGCCCAATGGATGCTGTTGAGATGATGTTCCCGTAACATACATACCGCCACCTAAACCGCTTTCAAGGCCTCGGCCTGCTTCATTACCCGATGCAAACAAGCAAATGTGATTGGGATGACTGTCGCCAAAGTATTGTTCTATCACGTCAGAGATATCAGAGTATCCGTTACGTGAATACCAACCTGCACTACCCCAACTGTTATTGACAACAAGAGGTTTGTTTTGTGCGTTCGCATAGTTGGCCATACTTTGGAAAGAATTAAGAATATGGTTCATAGATAACCGCGTAGCTGCCAAGTATAAGTCTGCTCCAGGAGCCATGCCGCCGTATGTCGCATTGGCGTGATTATCAGTCACTGTTACGGTAGAGCCACTAATGATAACGCTTGAACCACCAGCAATGCTGCTGGTGTGGGTCCCGTGGTCTTCTGAGTTGTCATCGGTGGTAGGTAGCGTTCCACTTCCAGCCCAATCTACCACATTGTCATTATCACCATCATAGCAATAAACACCCTTAATGCGCGTGTTTCCGTTTTTGTCAGTAAATGCCTTATGTTGGAAATCGATACCCGTATCAATAATTCCCAAAATGACACCCGAACCATCAAAGATGCTAGGCAAACCAGCTGCAATTGCATCCGCTGAATGTGTAAGTACGTCATCAACGTTGGTCGTCTGGCGTGCCCGATTAGTCAAAGGTCTCATAATGGCTGAAACGTTGATTCGCTTCACACCCTCAATGGCTGCAACATCGTCAATCATGTCGATGGGGATAGCTGCTGTCAATAATCCTTTGTCAAATTTACACTGGATGATGACGCCTAGTCTTTGAAGGTCTTCAATGTCAGTGTTGTTAGTAACGCGAATCGTAGCATCAATATATACTTTGCCGTCTATGGTGTCAGGAGCGGCAATAGGACGACGAGGTTTTGGAAGCGGCTTTACTCCTGTACTGGTGGACTTGGCAGGAAGGGCCTTATGGTCAAAGGTGATGTTGCCTGCCATTTCCTCAAGAAATAATTGGGTCGTGATGGACATCTTGTTGATGTAGGGCACGGCTTGGCTCCATGATGACATGGCTAGGGCGATAAAGCCCAGAACCAGCAAGAAGCGTAATTTGTTAACTATCGTTTTCATATCTTGATGTCTTATTTGTCGTTAATGATTGCCTTGAATTCACGCTGTTTCTTGCTCTGTTCGATAGGCAGAGCCGTTTTGACCTTCAGTTCGCGGGGAAGAGATGTGAACTCCCCGTTGGAAGCTTGTGCTGGTGCGCTCATGGCATGACCGTTGCCACTACTGATAACTATACTTGCGATATCGGTCGAGTAGGTCTGTCCGTCGGTCTTAAACTCGATGATGCCGCCAGCGCTGACGGGTACAGTCCAGGAGTGGGTTCCACTGCCGGTGAAAGTATATAGGACATCATTGACATACAGGATGCCTGTATAATTGTTGTCAGAATTATCAAGGTTTGGACCTGATGTCACAGTAACGGTGACACTGTTGCCCAAAAATGTCTCGGGCATTTGGAATATAATGGCACCATAATAAGCTATATAAGCCCAGATGCCGTTATTGTCATCCATATATGCACTGGCGCTATTGAATGACCAGCCGTTGTGTCCCGTCAAGGTTCCAGAGCTGGGGTTGGTTGTAGTGCAGGCCGTGAAATCGGCGCTTGCATAGAAGTCCAGTCCCGTCTCACCGTTCGTGGGTATGATAACGTTGGCATCTAAGTCGGCCTTGTAATTGTAGTAGTCCGAATGGCTGTTATTGTCAGTTTGCTCAGCAAATTGGTCTGAGATGATGCCTAGGCTGGGCAGGTCAATAGCATCGTTAGGAGTATAGGTGGTACTGCCGCCCAGTGAACTTGGGGTGCTCCAGTCACCATTATTCTGATCCCAGTAGCTGAGGGTCGGTGTCACCTCGATGGTGGGGACATAGGAAGAGGGCAAATGCACTACACCAATGAGCTCAATGTCTGGAGACTGATACAACTGATATTGGTTGTTATAAACACGCGCACCGTAAAAACTGATCACATCGCCGCTATTCACCCCAGTGAGTACAAACGATGATGAGCTGCTTGCAGTCGCAGTTGAGGCAACCCTCCACCCTTCATCATTGAGGTTGTAGGCCCAATAGCCGCCACGGGCGTCCGTGCCGTTGTAGATGATGAACTGCATCTGAGCATCGCTGTAACCTGCAGGAACCGTAAAGGTGAAACCACCTGCACCTGAGATGTAGGCATAACCACTGGCTTGCCAGATGAGGTTGGTTCCGTTGGTGCCCCAGTTGCTGTCGCTGCCTAAATCCGCTTGGGTGAGCGTGACCGAACCAGAGTGGGCTCCCTCACCGTCCTGGTAAAAGTCGAGTATGTCGATGACCTCCGATTTGGGCGTCGTAGTCGTGGCGCTAAGGTTGATGCGGGCAAAGGGGATGTCATTGGCCTCATCGTCATAGCGGGTGAGGGTGATGTAGTTGTCACCCTGCTTGAGCATGCCGGCCGTGAGTTTGTAGTCGGTCGGTTGGGTGAGTCGGAAGGTGTTCGTGTACTCGTTCCGGTTGCCGTTCACCTCATCGATGACGAAGGTGCTCTGGTTATTGATGAGCTCGAGATTGAGGCGTTGGGCAGGATTCACGGTGGGTGATTCCTGGGCTAAAGCATTAGCCCAGCCTATTGCAATCAACAGGCTGCACGTAATTAAGTAATGAAATTTTCTCATGTTGTTATTATATTAATGTCTCTAAATTTTGGTTATCAACTTTCTGAATCACTAAAAACTGGTATCACTATGAATTTGATGGCGCATAGTGCAATGATGTGATTGGGGATTTTGGTTATTACAAGTTACAAATATAATCGATTTTGTGGAAAGATGGGAAGATTTAGTAATAATTTTTGTATTTTTAGTGAAAAACCATGATTTCTGATGGTGTGGTAGACTTAAGTGAATATAGGTGATAAGGCATGGGCGCCAGAACCGTCGAGAAACGGTCTGGCGCCCATGATGATGCTGTGGATGAATCTGATTTGGATCAGAGCTTGGCTGCAATGGCGTCGGCGATGGCCTGCATCTCCTCGGCGGGGAGGGTCAGCTTGGGGCCTCCGAAAGCCATGTCCTTCTCGGTCTGCAAGGGAACGAGGTGGATGTGGCAATGGGGCACTTCCATACCGAGCACACCGATGCCGATGCGCTTGCAGGGCACAGCCTGCTCGAGTGCCATGGCGACCTTGCGTGCAAAGGCCCACAGGCCCATGTATTCCTGCTCATCGAGGTCAAACATGTAGTTCACCTCGTGCTTGGGGATGACCAGGGTGTGACCCTTTGCCATGGGATTGATGTCGAGGAATGCGAAGTAGTTGTCGTCCTCGGCCACCTTGTAGCTGGGAATCTCGCCAGCGGCGATTTTGCTGAAAATAGTTGCCATATCTCTATAAGATTAATTCGCGTTTTGGATGATTAGCCGACTTCGATTTTCAGGATCTCAAACTTCATCAGTCCGGCAGGAGCCTGTACCTCGACGGTATCGCCCACCTTGTGGCCGAGCAGACCCTTGGCGATGGGGGTAGAGATGGAGATTTTGCCCTCGCGCAGGTTGGCCTCGGTCTCGGTAACGATGGTGTAGGCCACCGTGGCCTTGTTCTTGAGGTTGCGTATGGTCACCTTGTTGAGCAGCTGTACCTCGTCGGTCGAAATCTTGCTCTCGTCGATGATGCGGGCCGATGCGATGAGTGACTTGAGCTCGGCAATCTTGGCTTCGAGCATGCCCTGGCGCTCCTTGGCGGCATCATATTCTGCGTTCTCTGAAAGGTCTCCCTTGTCCCTGGCCTCGACAATGGCGCGGACAACATCGGGACGTTCGACATTTTCAAGATGCTTCAGTTCGGCCATCTTCTTGTCGTAACCTTCCTGTGTCATGTAAGTAATAGCCATGCTAAATACTGTGTTTTTTAATTTTTAAGATTCAAAAAATTAGAAGAATCTCAACATATTGCAGGTGAGATCCCTCGCGGTTAATATTTTGGTTTAACGGTGCAAAGGTACACAATAATATTCAAATAAAGCACCAGATTGTTAATAAATTCATCCTCGTTTATTAAAAATTAACTGATGTTAGTTAGCGCAGCTACCGTTTATGGTAGTTGTGATAGCATTTTGCCATTATCGGCGCCACAGGACGATGATCTGGCGAATGGCAATGACGATGCTGACAGCCGTGATGATAGAGGCGATAAGCGTCTGGCCCGACTGCATGGCTGCCATCACACCCGACGCCACGACGAGCGTCCACAGCAGGTTGTATAGGCATGCACGGGTGACCTGCAGGCGGTAGACCCTGAAGTAAACCACGGCGATGATGAGGGTGTAGAGCAGGTAGGACACGAGGAATGCGACACCCAGTCCTGTGAGCCCCCACCAGCGGTAGAACACGATGTTGAGCACCAGGTTGATGACAGCGCTTGCGACCTCGGTCCACAGGTAAGTCTTGCCGTCGCCCTTGGCCAGAATGGTGAAGGCCAGGCACCACGACAGGGTGCGCAGCACGGTACCTATCATGCCCCACGAGACAAAGGCGAAGATGACGTTGAACTCAGGGGTGTAGAGAATCCACACGATGAGCTCGCGCAGCAGGATGAACAGGGCCACCACGGGAGCCATGACGGCGATGGCGAGGTTGATTTCCTGGGAAACAAAGGCGCGCAGACGGATGCGGCTGTCGGCAACGCGTGCCAGGCGAGGGTAGTACTCCATGCCCAGTGCGGTGAGAATCAGCCCCGTGTATTTGTTGATGAGTGTGTAACCGGCCTGATAGAAACCCACGGCCTCGGTGCCGGCATTGACGTTAAGCCACGAGTTGAAGGCGTAGCTGGCCAGGATGCCGGCAAAGTTGCCCAGGGTCATGAAAATGCCCAGTTGAACAAAGCCCTTGCCCATGTCGAAGGTCTCGCGGCGGTTCATCGCCACGGCTGGATAGTCACGGTTGCGGAAGACCCAGGCGAACAGGGCCAGCGCTGCGGCATAGGCGAGAATCGACGGCAGGATACTGCGCTCACGCAGCCAGTAGAACAGCGGGATGGACACAGCCAAGCCCACGATGGTTCCCCACAGGGTGACACTGGCCAGACGCTTGAGACGCGCGGTGCCCTGCAGGATGGCATATTCGCCATTGGTAAGCGCCTGCAGCAATACGGCGATACTCAGGGCGACAAACCCCCAGATGTGGGTCGAGTCGCCAAATGTGAGTTGGCTCAGTAACGGCGCCAACGTCAGCGTGACCAATGCTCCGGCGAGTCCAAGCCACATCGACCACTTGCGGACCACCGTAACCATGCGGGAAACGAGTTCGGGGTTGCGTCCCGTGAGAGCCTGGGAGATGTCGCGCACGCTGCTCGAGCGGATGCCCAGGTTGGTGCCTGTCGAGATCATCTCGAGGGCGTTATTGAATAGACCGAACAGTCCCACCCCGACGGGACCGATCCACATGGCGACGAGCTTAGTGCGGATAATGGAACACAGGATGCCCGCGATCTGGACCCCACCGAAGAGGCCCATCGCCTTCATCGCCATGCGTGATATGCTGCTGCCCTTGCCTGCCATGAATAAACGCGTGGGTTAGAGATCAACCTGATAGGTGTTATAGACGATGCCGCGCCCACCCAGACGGGACTTCTGCCTCACGAGGCCCTCGTTGAGGTAACGTCCGTGGTCCTCGTTGGAGATGCCGAAGTCAAAGTAGCGGTATCCCGCTTGCTTGTACTCGGTGATGAGGTGGTCAAACAGCAGAGTCAGTGCCTTACTGTCCTTGCCGGCAGGCGATGCGCCGATGTACTGGCAGTGGGCGACAGGTTGCGATAGGTACATGACCACTCCTGCCAGGAGTTCACCGCCCAAGGTGGCTGTGTGCAGCACGATGTCATTGGGGAAACGGCCATGCAGCAGTCGCATCTCGTTGAGGGTGTGCACGGGGCGAGTGCCGTATCGCTCGTCAAGCAGTGACGACAGCAGATGCCAGTAACCCTCCCAATCGTCACTCGTGCCGACGGTGATGCCCGCCTTGCGTGCCGCGTTGGCACCGCTCTTGTTGCCTCGGTCCAGGGGGAGGGGATGAGCCAGGTCGATGGTGGTCGAGATGTTGACCTCGATGAGCGAGGCGTGGTGGCGGAAGAGGGCATACAGGTCCTCTTCGCATGGGTATCGGTGGTAGATGTGGGGTACGGCCTTGTAAATGAGGTGCTTAAGCCCATTGGAACGCATCCACCCAATGGCAGCATCCATCACCTCGATCATCACGGTGGTGTCATAGTGCTTGAGGGGAACGAGCCAGCCACCGTAAGTGAGGCCGCGGTGGGAATAGAGCGTGTCGCCGTCCACACAGGCGGGCAGCAGGGCACAAAGCTTGCCATCGCGCAGGGCTACCAGCGAGCAGTCGGTAAAACGGTCGCTGTGATAGTCCATATAGCCGCGCTGATGCAGGAAAGTCGCATTGCGGCTCGCCCGGGCAAATTCGTCCCATCGGGCAGCCATCGAGGCGTCATATCTGATAATCTCTACCACAATAAAGTACGCTTTGATATATAATATATATAATGTATTATGTAAACAGGGTTGTCCTCCAGCATTAAGCCCATCAAGGACAAGTCGTTCATATTAAAAACGCAAATTTACGATAAAAAATATTACCTTTGCCAAAAAATATTAATATTCAATCAATAAATGTTGATGAAATCCATTAAGATAGGTCTGTTGCCGCGCATCCTCATCGCCATTGTGCTGGGTGTGCTGTGTGGTATGTTCTTCCCCGAGTGGGCTGTTAGGTGCTTTGTCACCTTTAACAGTGTGTTCAGTCATTTCCTGTCGTTCCTCATCCCGCTCATCATTGTGGGACTGGTGACGCCTGCCATCGCCGACATCGGCAAGGGCGCTGGCAAACTACTGGTTATCACGGCCTTAATTGCCTATGGAGACACGGTATTTTCGGGCTATCTCAGCTATTTTGTGAGCACGGGCATTTTCCCCGCTCTCATTGACCCGAGCAAAGCGGCCCAGGCTGTGGCGACAGCGGGAGAGTTGAAGCCCTTCTTCACCATCGAGATACCGCCGCTGTTTGACGTGATGAGCGCGCTGGTTTCGGCCTTTGTGATGGGCTTGGGCATTTCCTTCTTTGAGTCCCAACGGTTGAAGGAGTGTTTCCAAGAGTTCCGCGATATTATCGCCAAGACCATCGAGGTGGCCCTCATTCCCATCCTGCCCCTGTATATCTTCTCGATATTCCTGAATATGTCCTTCACGGGCCAGGCTTGGCGCATCATCAACGTGTTTATCGCGATTATCGGTGTCATCTTTGTGATGCACATCCTCCTGCTCGTGTTCCAGTACGTTATTGCGGGTGCCATATCCAAGCGCAACCCCTTCAAGGCGCTCTATAACATGCTGCCTGCCTATTTTACCGCCCTGGGTACCGCGTCGTCGGCAGCGACGATTCCCGTAACACTCAACCAGGTGAAAAAGAACGGCGTGAGTGACGGCATCGCGGGCTTTGTAGTGCCCCTGTGCGCGACAATCCACCTGTCGGGTAGCGCGATGAAAATCACGGCCTGTGCCGTGGCGTTGCTTATCATGCAGGGCGGCAGCATCAACATCGGTCTGTTTACCGGTTTCATCCTCATGCTCGGCGTGATGATGGTGGCTGCTCCCGGTGTGCCTGGCGGAGCCATTATGGCAGCTCTGGGCGTGCTGCAGTCCATTCTGGGCTTTACTCCCGATCAGCAGGCCGTCATGATTGCGTTGTATATCACGATGGACAGTTTCGGCACCGCCTGCAACGTGACTGGCGACGGCGCGATAGCCCTTGTGGTGGACCGCATCTATGGGCGAATCGGTGCCCGCCAGTCGTCTGAATCATGATGATTTTGGGCATGGGAGGCGAGATTATGTTAGCCAATATGAAAAAAAACTGCTTTTTTCAATGAAGATAGAATTTTTTCAAAAAAAAGTCTAAATTATTTTGTAATTGAAAAAATGATATTATCTTTGTAGCGCATAAAGGAAAGAATCATTAAGATTTATCAAAGAGTTTCGGATTAACTATACTGTTGGTATAATAGAATGGTTAATCCATTTTTTTTAGCCGATTTATCAAGAAGCGCGAGCACCCGAGGGTGCCCGCGCTTTCGCTTTCTGTCGCTGTTCGCTGTAGAGCGACGCGGTTATGAGTTCAGGATGATATCGATGACGGCATTGACGTCGGCGATGCTCACCTCGCTGTCACCGTTCACGTCACCATTGGGCATCTGGTTGCCCGAGAGAATCATGTCGATGAGCGCATTGACATCGGCGATGCTCACCTCGTTGTCACCGTTCACGTCGCCCTTGACGCCGGGCTGAGGATCCACGGGCTCGGTGTAAGTGGCACCGCACACGCCATAGGCCTCGACACCCTCGATGGCAAATCCCACGTTAGTGGGCATGGTGCCATCCTCCTTGGCCTTTGCGGGCAGGCACTTGATGCCGCTGTGGTGCAACGGGTTGTTTACATCCAGGGGAACGCTGTTGCGGATGGCCTTGCTGTCGTCGGGGGGAGCGATGTAGCTCCAGTAGATGTAGTTGCCGTCGCTGTTGATCTGAGCCACGTTGGCCAGCTCACCGCTATCCTCGGCACCTTCCATCAAGATGGGGGAGTCGTCGATGAGTTCACAGTCGGCAATGCGCAGATTCTCGTTGCCCTCAAGGTCGGCACCGGTCTGCAGGTTCTCGATCTTGTTCAGGGCGATACGGTAGATGCCGGGCACGCAACCATAGGGGTCGGTCTGTACCTGCATATACAGGTAGCCGTTCTCCTCGTCAAGATAGAAGGTCTTGATGATGGCATCCTTGAACAGGGCGTTGTAGTGCTTGGTGTGGCCCTGGCCGCCATCAGGATAGATGTCGTTCTTCTTGAAGCGCAGCAGGCAGATGCCGTTGAACTTCTTGCTCATCCAGAAGATGCCGTGCTTGTCCTGGGTGAAACCACCGGTGATGGAGCCCCAGCTGATCTCGTCATTGTAGTAGGGGAGCCACTGGTTCTGCAACAGGAAGGGCTGCGAGCCATACAGGCCGGTAGTGTCGGCATTCAACTCGTGGATACCCACGTTACGGTCGCTGATGTAGATCTTGTTCTCGTTCTCGTCGATGAACATGGTGAAGGGGTCCTCGCTGGGAGCGTAGCCCACGTTGTTGAGCACGGTCACGCGGTAGAAGATGCCATTGGTGTTGTTCACATAGAAGAGCTCACCATCGCCCAGAGGCTGGTTGGGATCCTGATAGGTGAAGCGTTCACCAGCTACGGCAACATACACGCGGTTCTTGTAGCTCTGCAGCGTCAAGGCATGCTTGCCGGCGTTGAAGTTGGTATTCACGATGTTGCCGTCCTCGTCCTTGTACATCAGGGCGCCGCTTGTGGTCGCGAAGTACAGGCCAGAGGGGCATCCCAGCGTCGAGCCTTCGCCCGAGATGGTCTCATCGGCAACGATGTTGAGATAGCGCCACTGGTTGGCGTTCTTGAACAAGTTGACCGATTCGGGAGCCACCTTGCAGATGACGTCGCTCTGGGTCTCGTTGAATACGCCAGCCGCCAGGGCGGGAGTGTTGACGTTGAGCACGCGCAGCACCTTGATGGTGGCAGGTACCGAACCAGGCTCCATATAGTTGACATTGGCGGGGATTTCCATTTCCTCAAGGGCGGTGCAGCCCTCAAAACAGTTGCGCATCATGTTGGTGGCTGTGGTGGGCAGTGTTACGCTTGTCAGGTTGGTGCACCCGGCGCACAGGCCCTGAGGAATCTCGTTGCGTCCCTCGGCGATGACGATGGACTGCAGTGCAGATCCGGCGAACACGTTCTGACCGACGTTGACGTTGCTCTCGAGGGTATAGGCCTCGATGTCGCTGTAGGCAAAGCCGTAGTTGCCGATGGTGGTCAAGGCGGGCAGGTCGACACTGGTGAACGGGGCATAAGCAAGACCGTAGTTATCGATGGTGGTCACTGTGGCGTTGCTGTAAGTGGTGCCGATGTTGCCCTCATGGGCGGTAACCAGCAGGCGGGTTCCGCCAGCATTGAGCAGCACGCCGTTATCCAACTTGAAGGTGGCGTTGCCCTCGGCAAGGGAGATGCTGGCAAGGGTGGGGATGGGAGCGAAGGCGCCCTGGCCGATGCTGGTGACGCTGGCAGGGATGCTCACGCCTGTGAGTTGGGTCCCGGCAAATGCCTGGGTGCCGATAGCCGTCAAGGCGGTGGGCAGCTCGATGTTGCCCGTGAGCTGGCTGTTCTCGAAGGCGCTCTGGCCAATGCTGGTCAATGCGCTCGGGAAATTGAACGTGGTCAACGCCGTGTTATAGAATGCGGTGATGCCGATGCCGGTCACACCGTCACCCATGGTGACGTTCTTGAGGCTGCGGCAACCGTTGAACACGCTCTGCTCGATAACGGTGACGGCATGAGGAATGTCGATGCTCGTCAGCGAGGTGCAGCTGGCAAAGGCGCTCGTGCCGATGCTCGATACCTTGTTGCCCTCGTTGAAGGTCACATTGGTCAATGCGGTACAACCCTGGAAGGTGGTGCTCTGGATAGTCGTGGTCTCGCCACCGATGACCAGAGTCTTCAGGCCCGACATGTTGTGGAAGGGCTGCTCGGCGTTGGTGTAGGCGCTGGCGTCCACATTGCGGCCCATGTAGATGTACTCGATGCTGGAGAGAGCCGTGCGGGCTTCGGGGCTGGAACCGAAGGCGGTGAGCTTCATCACCACGGGCGTCTCGCCATCAGTGATGATGAGGCGCTTGAGGTTGTCACAGTTGGCAAACTCCTCACTGATGGGTTTGTTCCAGCCAGGAACGATGGTGATTTCCTCCAGGCTGGTGCAGCCGTTGAACACACCGCTGCCCACGCTGGTGGCGGTTTCGGGGATAGGACTTGTGGTCAAGCTCGAGCAACCCTTGAAGGTGTTGCGCGCGATGGTGACACAGGAGGCAGGTAATTTCACGCTGGTCAGGTTGCGGCAGTCCAGAAATGAGTTGGCGGCAGTGGCTACAACGGTGTATTCAGTGCCCTCGTAGGTGAACGTCTCGGGAATCACGATGTCTCCGCTATAAAATAGCGTGTCATAGGGCGTCACCGTCTTGTCAATGGTGTACTTGGCGATGGTAGCCTTGTTACCCGAGGTTGTGTAGTTGATACCGTCATAGGTGATGCTGGCGGCCTGTAGGGCAGTCGCTGCGCTGATACAAACGATGGCCAATATCAGCCGACGCAACCAGTGATTGTAAGTAATAAGTTGTTTCATAAGCTTTTACTGTTATTGGTTATATATTTCAGTTGATTTTCCAGTAAACGGTGACAACCTGATGGTTTCAACCCACAAATATAAGCAAAAAATCATTTCTTGGGCAAATTGTCTTCGATTTTTTTACAATTCACAATCTGGTGGCGGGGTTGGGCCAGTCTATATGATACAAAAAGATGTCTGCCATGGCTCCACAAGGAGGCATGGCAGACGGCTAGACGTTTGTCAAGGGCACGTGCCCTCGTGTCTTCTTAGTACAGGTTCTTACTTGTTAACCTTCTCGGCGAGCTCAGCACCAGCTTTGAACTTAACGACGTTCTTTGCGGGAATGTTAATCTTAGCCTTGGTTGCGGGGTTGATACCCTCACGAGCCTCTTTCTTCACTACCTGGAAGGTGCCAAATCCGATGAGGGCAACCTTCTTTCCATCCTTCAATGCGCAACCTACAGAGCAGAGCATAGCATCGAGAGCGGCCTTAGCCTGAGTCTTGTTAAGATTGGCCTTTTCGGCGATTGCTTGTACTAATTCAGTCTTGTTCATAGTGTAAATTTTTTAAAAATATAATAAGTGAATAAAATGAATACGAAATTGTAAGCGCAAATATAAGTAAAACAACAGTTTCTGCAAAAAAAATGGCAAAAAAAATGCCCTAAATGCCCAAAAAACGATGTTTTATGGCGATTTTGGCATGAAAAATGCTTTAGATAGGGAGTTTTTCGCTATTTTTGTGCGTTAATTAATACTTTAGAATATGCAATTGAATAATCGATCGTTTGGTTCCTCAATTATGCCGGTAACCAAACATCTGCTGATTATTAATCTGATAGTGTGGCTTGCCACCTTAGCTTTCGGTCGCGCGGGCATTATAGATCTGGAACAGTATTTAGGGTTGCACTTCTGGTTGGGAAGTGATTTCAACCCTGCCCAGTTGTTTACCTATATGTTCATGCACGACACGCGAGGCTTTGCCCACATCTTTTTCAACATGTTTTCGTTGTGGATGTTTGGTAGCCTGATTGAGAAAGTGCTGGGCTCTAAACGCTTCCTGTTCTATTATATTTCCTGTGGGCTGGGTGCCGCACTCGTTCAAGAGTTGGTATGGCAGTTCTCGTGGCAGGATATGTTCAACTCCATCAGCGCGCAGTTTCCCGGATATCCCGTTGACCAGTTCTATAATCTACTCGTGACGGTGGGTGCCTCGGGTGCTGTATTCGGCATTCTGCTGGCGTTTGGTATGATTTTTCCCAATATGTCCATGTACATCATCCCCTTCCCGTTCCCCATCAAGGCCAAGTGGGTCGTACTCGGGTATGGCGCTATTGAATTGTTCTTCGGAATCTCTCACACGATGAACGGTGTGGCGCATTTTGCACACCTGGGCGGAATGCTTGTGGGAATCCTATTGATATTGTACTGGAAGCATAACGGCACGTTGACAAGAGGTAATGGCTTTTATTGAGGACATTAAGCGTGCCTATCGGCAGGGATCGATGTTGATGAGACTGATTTTCATCAACATCGGTGTGTTTGTGCTCCTGCATGTGGTAGCCATTGTGATGCTGCTGTTCAACGTGTGGAGCGATGACATGCTGCACTGGGTGGAATTGCCAGCCAACTTAGGCCTCTTGCTGAGGCGTCCCTGGACCCTGGTGACCTACATGTTTGCCCATTATAGTCTGCTGCACATCCTGTTCAACATGTTGTGGCTCTACTGGTTAGGGCGCATCTTCATGGAGTTTTTCTCGGCCAAGCAGCTCACGGGACTTTACTTGTTGGGCGGCTGGGGAGGCGCTTTGCTGTACCTCTTATCAATCAATCTGCTGCCCTATTTCACGACTCATCCCGCTGAGTATTATCTGCTCGGTGCGTCGGCATCGGTTGTCGCCATCGTGGTGGCTACCGCGGTTTATGCCCCCGATTACAAGATAGGGTTGCTCTTCCTGGGCGAGGTTTCCATCAAGTGGATTGCCATAGTGACCGTGCTGATTGCCTTGTTTGGCATCGATGGTGACAATGCGGGAGGCTACATCGCCCACATCGGCGGCGCTATCATGGGTGCCTGGTTTGCGTTGCGCATCAAGCAGGGACGCGACATCACTCGTCCGCTCAATGCCGTGATCGATGCGGTGGTGGGCTTGTTTAACGGCCGCTCAATGCCCAAGTTCAAGCGCCCGGTGCGCAAACAGGAGCCTAAGGCTTCGTCAAGCCATCGGCAGCAACAAGCCCCGTCCCACAATCGCCCCGCCGACACCATCAGTGAGGAGGAATTGGATGTGATTTTGGGCAAAATCAAGGTGGCAGGCTATGATGCCTTGACCGACGAGGAGAAGGATGCGCTGTTTAAGGCTTCGCGTCGCCGCACTCCATGATGAATCAATATATAAGCAATTAACCTTCAATAAGATAAGATTATAATGAGTAGTAGTACCTACGACCGAAATAGACGCCGGAAAAAGAAACGCCGTTTTGGCATATTTGAGATCATTGTGATAGTCATCGCTGTCATCATGATCGCCTGTGCCCATGCGGGCAAGATTGATCCCAGGAGTTTTTTCCCGGCCCCATTCATGGTGTTGGGCTTCATGCCCATGCTCATCCTGTCACTGGTGTTACTTGCGGCTTCTGTCTTGTGGCGTCGCTGGTGGTCGATCCTGATCATTGTCGTGTCCATGTTGGCCTCGTTGTCCACTTTCAAGATTTTTGTCCCCTTGAACACCATCGAGAACTTGCCACCCATGCCCGCCGACACCACCTTGACGCTCAAAGTGATGACCTATAACGTGCTGGGTTTTAATTACAATGAGCCGGAATATAACAACAAGCCATCGGCCACGATGCGCCTGATACTTGACGCCAACCCCGACGTGGTGCTCCTGCAGGAGGGAACGTCCAACGGAGTGGAATGGCAGGACATGCCGTCACTGGCACCGCTCATGAGTGAAATCAAGAGCAAGTTCCCGTACACCTACTCGAGCCCTGAGGGACTGAACATTATGTCTAAGTACCCATTCACGACCCAACCGCTGTGTGAGCCCCAGCAAAGCCGTTCACCACTTGGCTACAACCGTGACATGGACACCCATCTGGCGCGGGCCTATGACCTGCAGTTGCCCAACGGCAAGCAGCTGCGTCTGGTGGACTTCAGGTTCCAGTCCTATCACCTCAGTTTCGGCAAGGGTATGAATGTCCGCGTTTCGCCCGATGTCAAGCCGTCCGCGCTGGAGCGCATGCGCCGTTCGTTTGCCCTGCGTGGCGACAATGCGGCCGAGGTCCGCAAGGCGCTGGATGATTCCCCCGCCAACCTGATCGTGTGCGGTGACATGAACGATGTTCCCTCGTCCCACGTTTATCGTGTCATCCGGGGTAATGACTTGAAAGACGCCTGGTGTAACGCCGGTCGAGGATATGCCAACACCTATAACCGCCACCACCTCAAGTTCCGTATCGACCACATCTTCTACCGCGGTGAGGTGCAGGCCTTGAGGGCACAGCGCCTGGTGGGGGGAAGCAGTGATCACTATCCATTGATGGTGACCTTTGACTTCGACACCATTGCCCGAGATAAAAAGAGAATCAAATAATAACTCAATTTTTAATTATCAAGTGACATGAAGAAAGTTTTATTCACCGTCTTCGCCCTTGCAGCCCTCGTCCTCGTGAGCTGCAGCGAGAAGAAATCAGCCGAGAACAATCCGTTTATGTCGGAGTATGAAAACGAGTACGGCATTCCGCCGTTTGACAAGATTACCTATGCTGACTATGAGCCCGCTGTTGACGCCGGTATCGAGCAGCAGAACGCCGAGATTGATTCCATCATCAAGAACACGGCCGAGCCTAACTTCGAGAACACCATCCTCGCCCTGGACAACAGCGGCCGCATCCTGGACAAGGTGTCGAGAGTATTCAATGCCTTGAGCAGCAGCGACAACACCCCCGAGATGCAGAAGCTCTCTGAGGTATTGCTCCCCAAGCTGACCGCCCAGAGCGATGGCATGTACATGAACGACGGCCTGTTTGCTAAGGTGAAAGCCGTCTATGACAACGCCGACAAGTTGGGTATGGATCCCATCCAGAAGCGCCTCACCGAGAAGTACTACAAGGAGTTCGTCCGCAATGGTGCCCTCCTGACCGCAGCCCAGAAGGATAGCCTCAAGGCCATCAACACCAAGCTGGGTGAGTACAAACTCAAGTTCGGTAACAACGTGATGCACGACATGGACAACTGCGTCTTCTTCATCGAGAAGGAAGAGGATCTCAAGGGTCTGCCCCAGGGCATCATCGACAATGCTGCCAAGCTTGCTGCCGACAAGGGCAAGAAGGGCCAGTGGGCGTTTACCGCTACCGCTTCGACCCGCCTGGCAGTGCTGACCTATGCCGATAGCCGCGACTTGCGCCGCAAGATGTATGAGACCTACACCACCACCGCCAGTCACGGTGACCAGTGGGACAACAGCGAGAACATCCGCAACATCCTCTTGCTGCGTCAGCAGAAGGCCAACCTGCTTGGTTTCAAGACCTATGCCGACTATGCAACCGATCCCTACATGGCCAAGACTCCCAAGGCTGCCGAGGATCTGCTGATGTCGCTCTTCCGTCCCGCCACCAAGAAAGTGGAAGAGGAGGTTGCCGATATGCAGGCTTATGCCCAGGCTCATGGTGACACCGCCCAGATTGAGGCCTGTGACTATTACTACTATGCCGAGAAGGTGAAGAAAGATAAATTCAACTTCAGCGAGGACGACGTGCGTCCCTACTTCGCACTCGACAGCGTGGTCAAGAACGGTATCTTCTTTGCCGCCAACAAGCTCTATGGCCTCACCTTTGAGGAACTGCCCGATGCTCCCAAGTATCATCCCGAGGTGAAGGTCTATGACGTGAAGGATGCCGAGGGCAAGCACCTCGCTATCTTCATGACCGACTACCTGCCCCGTCCCGTTAAGGCTCAGGGCGCATGGATGGAAGCCATGCAGGAGGCCTACAACTACGGTGGCGAGAACATCCGTCCCATCATCTATAATGTGGCCAGCATGACGCCTCCCGCAGGCGACACTCCCTCGTTGCTCACCTGGGACGAGGTACAGACCGTATTCCACGAGTTCGGCCATGCCCTCCACGGCATGCTCACCCGCGTTCAGTATCGCGGCCTGGCCGGTACCAACACCGACCGTGACCTCGTTGAGATGCCCTCGCAGATCAACGAGCACTGGGCATTTGAGCCTGAGGTGCTGAAGAACTATGCCCGTCACTACAAGACTGGTGAGGTGATTCCCGACAGCCTCGTGCAGAAACTGAATGAGACCGCCCAATTCAATATGGGCTTCATGACCACCGAGCTGGTGGGCGCCGCATTGCTGGATATGTACTGGCACAAGAAAGCTTGGACTGCCGATGAGGTGAAGAATATCGACGTTAAGGCCTTTGAGCAGGACGTGAAGAACCAGATCAATATGCCCGCTCTGGTCGAGTTCCGCTACCGCAGCCCTTACTTCAAGCACATCTTCGCCGACGACCAGTATGCTTGCGGTTATTACACCTACCTGTGGTCGCAGGTACTTGAGGCCGATGGTTACATGGCATTTGAGAAGGCTGGCTGCTTCGACAAGGCTACTGCCGACGCCTTCCGTAAGCTGCTCGAATCGGGTGACACCATGGATCCCATGGAGCTCTACAAGCAGTTCCGTGGCCAGGCGCCCACTTCCGAAGCCCTGCTCCGCAACCGCGGCCTGAAGTGATTTCAATAATGGGCACCAGCCCAAATTGAAAGATTAGGGTTAGAGTAACCCTGCAACCCAAAAGATTTATCGGGACCTTGCCCACTTGTGGCAGGGTCCCGATTTTATTCCCGATAAGGGTTGTCTCGATTCTGCGTCAATTGTCAGTCACAGGTCGAAAAAACTTAGCGGCGTAGCGTGAGTCATATAGTGTGCGGTTGCCCTCCGCCTAATCCATATCATCCGTCGACAATAAACAACGAACGCGGATGCAAATAATTTTAAGTTGTCCAAGTTGTCAACCCCTGTTGTTCATGTTGTCTGAAAACACTCAGCGGCTTTGTGTCGGATTGTCCTCGGCTTTGTGATTATGCATGAGGCGCAGGGAGTTGAGGACGCAGAGGAGGGCTACGCCGACGTCGGCAAACACGGCCTGCCACATGTTGGCGATGCCGAGGACGCCCAAGATCATCACAAGCACTTTCACCGTGATGGCAAAGGCGATGTTCTGCATGACGATGCGCCGCGTGCGTCGGCCCAAAGTGACGGCGTCGGCCACGCGTGAAGGCTGGTCGGTCTGGATGACCACGTCGGCGGTCTCGATGGCCATATCGCTGCCCAGGGCGCCCATTGCGATTCCCACATCGCTCATGGCCAGCACCGGTGCGTCATTGATGCCATCGCCCACAAAGGCCACCTGCCTCTCGCCACCAGCCATTAAGCGCTCGATGTGTTCCACCTTGTCCTGGGGCAGCAGGTCGCCGTGAGCACTGATGATGCCCAATTGGCTTGCCACCTGATCGGCAAGCGCCTGCTTGTCGCCCGAGAGCATCACCGTCTCGATGCCCTCGCGGTTCAAGTGGGCAATGGCACGGGCTGCATCCTCTTTGGGCTTGTCGCTCAGCAGGATGTGGCCTGCATATTTCCCGTCGACAGCCACAGCCACGATGGTTCCGGCAACATCTTTTAACCCGGTGGGGTAGAGTACACCCTCATGTTCGAGTAAGCGCGTTGTGCCCACGAGCCACGTCTTGCTGTCCAGAGTGGCACTCAAGCCGTAACCCGCTATGTTCTTGAGGTCATTCACGCTCACTTGGGCGGGCGGGCAATGCTCGATGATGGCGGCTGCGATGGGATGGGTGCTCTCTTGCTCGATAGCGGCTACAGTGGCCAATTGTTCATTGTTCAGCCCCTCAACCTGGGTGACCGAAAAACGCCCTGTGGTCAGGGTTCCTGTCTTGTCAAACACGACGGTGTCAACATGAGCCATGGCGTCGAGATAGTTGCTGCCCTTGAACAGGATGCCACGTCTGGATGCAGCTCCGATGCCGGCAAAATAGCTCAGCGGAATGCTGATGACCAGGGCACACGGGCAGGAGATGACCAGGAAGATGAGTGCGCGGTGCAGCCACTCGCTGAAGTCATAGGGGCTCGAAGGCACGGCCAGTGAATAGAGCCACGGCAGGACTACAACCAGCACGGCAAGAGCCACAACGATGGGGGTGTAAACCTTGGCAAAACGCCTGATGAACAATTCTGCGGGAGCCTTACGCTCGGTGGCCTCTTCGACCATGTGCAGGATGCGGGAAACGGCGCTCTCGCTGGCAGGACGCAGGACCTTGAGGCGAACGACGCTGTCGCTGGCAATCATGCCCGCAAGCACCTCGTCGCCACCCTCGATGACGCGTGGCATGCTTTCGCCCGTGAGCGCAGCGGTGTCAAAGGCTGCCGCTTCGCCCATGAGGTTTCCATCGACTGGGACACGCTCGCCGGGTTTGACTTCGACGATATCGCCCACTTTGACGTCGGCGGGATTGATGGTCTCGTGTTTACCGTCACGCACGACCACGGCATGGTCGGGGCGGAAAGCTATCAGCGACTGGATATTGCCTCTTGCACGGCTGACGGCGCGGTCTTGCAGCGCCTCACCGATGCAGTATAATGCCATCACGGCTACTGCCTCGGGATACTCACCGATAGCAAAAGCACCGATGCTGGCCACCGACATCAGCAGGAATTCACTGAAAATTTCACCTTCACGGGCCTCCTCGATGGCCTCGCGCAGCACCCCAAGTCCCGTGGGCAACCATGCTACGGCATACCATGCGAACTGTACCCAGCGGTTCTGGAACCACTGCACGCCCATTGCACTCATGATGATACCTGCCAGCAGTAATGCCAGCGACAATGCTGGCTTCCACCAACTCATTTCCTCTTCCTCGACATGATCGTGGCAATGCCCCTCACAGCAGCAACTGCAGCCGTGGCTATGATTTTGGCATGTTTCCTTGTGTTCGTTTTCGTGACTATGTGCCATGTCTTTGCCTCCGTTTAATTGTTTTTACGGCGACAAAGTTAAGGACAATTCCGTGCAACCGGGTTGCAAACTTGTTCAGTAAAGGATGCGGGCGATGCGGGCCGATCCGCGCTTGCCGGCGGCGATGCGGGCAAACAGGCGCTTGGTTACGGGGGCCACAAGCCAACGCCAGCGGCGGTTGCCGTGGTAACTCTCACGCAAGGCTTGATAGGCTTTCTGGCACAAGGGCTTGGCCAGCTCAGGGAAGCCCTCGCGCTGGTACTGGGCGGCGAGGACCATGCGACGATATTCCAGCAACCGCTCGAAGCGGGTCTTGAGTTCAGGCTTGAGGTGTGAGCAGCGCACCTCGTTGATCATGATGTCGATGACGTGTTCCCACTGGCCCTGGCGGCTGTGAAACTCTGTGCCCGTGATGGAGTCGGCGCCATTGTGGTTGATGATAATGTCGGACTTCCTCCCCATATAAGCCACACGAGGCGATGCCAGTAACAGCCGCAGCCCTAATTCCCAGTCGTTCCAACCAGGCAAATCGATGTTCCATCCGTCGGTCGAGGCAAAAAACTCGCGCCTGACAGCATAGCGTTGGGTGGCCAACTGGCCGTGAAGGATGTGGTTGGCAAACAGGTCCTTCTTGTGGAAAGGCGCCTCGCGCTGGCTCCCGTCGGGAAAAACGAGCGTTGAGCGGGCACTGATCAGGTCCGGCTCTTCTCCGTCATCACTTCTTTTCTCAATCAGTTTCACGTAGTTGGCTACCAGGTCGGGTTCCATGATGTCGTCGCTGTCAAAGAAGAGAATCCACTCTCCCGTAGCCTGATCGAAGCCGCGGTTGCGTGCCGCGCCAGCCGTGTGGTGCTTCTCGCGAGTGATGACGACGTCCAAGCTGGGGTGCTCCTTCTTGAAGGTCTCGAGCACCTGAAGCGTGTCATCGGTGCTGTAGTTGTCCACCAGAATCACCTGTAACGGGCGGTAAGTTTGAGCCACCACACTGTCGAGTGTGGCTTGGACCACTGTAGCGCGGTTATACACGGGAATGATGATTGAGACTTCCTTCATGACGGTCAATTACTCCATTTGAATGTGACAAAGCTACTGCTTTTTTTAATAAAGTGCAAAAAATGTCTCACTTTTGGATAAATTTGGTTGAGCCTTGACAAAATCAAAATGAATATTTGCTTTTGTGTCCGACTTACTCTAATTTTGCACCCGCAATGAGAATATTATTTGCTGGAGACGCAAGCAACTTGCACAATGCCCTTGCCCATGAATTACGCAAATTGGGCCATGACGCAACGGTGGCATCCGACGGTTCACGCTGGATGGACACCCACCGCGACATCGACTTGTCGAGGCGTCCGGGTTTCTTGGGAACCCTTCGTTATCTGCTTGACATCAAGCGTGCGTTGCCCTTGATGACAGGTTATGACATTGTAGAAATAGCATCACCCATTTTCTTGCGGTTGAAACCGCATCGTGTCGCCAAGGTGTTTGATTACCTCAGGGCAAACAACCGCCATGTGGTGCTGTCGGCCTTAGCGACCGACAGGGTGTATTACGATGCCTGTCATGATGGACACACTTTCCGCTACAGTGACTATAAGTTGGGAGATGAGCCTTCGCCCTATGTGGGGTCGTCGGAGTATATCCTTCAGCATCAGGACAACTGGAAACAGCCGTTCATGCTTGAACACAGCGACCACATCCTGTCAGACATCGACGGCGCAGTGGCTTGCCTCTATGAATACTATGCGGCCTATAAGCCCCTGTTGGGCGACCGTGTGGCCTACGGTGGCATCCCCATCGACACCGAGTCCCTTGAGTTCCGCCCTATTGACAAGGCCCCTGAAAAGGTTCGCATGTTTATCGGCATCCAGCGTGACCGCCATGTCATCAAGGGCACCGACCGCCTGCTGGCCGCCATGAAGCGTGTTCACGAACGTTATCCGGGCATCACCGAGCTCGAGGTGGTTGAGAATCTGCCCTATGAGGAATATACACGGCGTATGCGTGACTCTCACATCATCCTTGACCAGTTGTACAGCTACACACCGGGTACCAATGCCTTGATAGCGATGGCCCAGGGTCTGGTGGCCGTATCGGGTGCTGAACCTGAGTATTACGACCTGATAGGCGAGACCGCCAACAAACCCATCGTCAATGTGTCGCCGCTGGTCGAGGGGGACATCGACCACAAGCTCTCGTGGCTGGTCGAGCATCGTGACCAGTTGCCCCAGATGGCCCGTGCCAGCCGTGCCTTTGTCGAGAAGCATAATGCCGCTCCTATCGTGGCGCAGCGCTACCTCGACTTCTGGAAAAGTTTGGATTGATCCTGTATCGTTGAAATAAAAGCGTGGCTGACTCCTGATGAGGTGCCAGCCACGTTATTTTATGGTTGCTGTAGAGTGTTACATGTACTTGGCGACAGCGGCCTTGAGCCTGCTTGCGTCTTCCACGCGCTCAACAATCTCGCCATTCTTGATGATGAAGGTGGTGGGAATGCCTGTGACGTTATAGGCGCCCACAGTCTGTGAGTTGACGCTCATGGGGTCAAAGACGGTGATCCACGGCAGATTCTGTGCAGCCTGGCGCCAAGCCACGTTATCCTGGTCCACGCTCACCTGGTAGATGGCAAGACCGCGGTTGTGATAGCTCTGGTAGATGTCATTGAGCAGCTTGTTCAGTTGGGGAGAGATATCGGTCGTGTAGGCAGTGAAGTCCAGCAACACGATGCGGTTGTCGGCAGCCACCTTCGACAGGCTGTAATCTTTACCGTCATAATCCTGCAACTTGATGTCAATCAGGGAGGTCACGTCAGCATATACCGTATCGGCAAGGGCTGAGTTGGCGCGACGGCGGCGCTGGCCGTCGAGCAGGAGGTTGACCAGATAATCGGTGCGGGGATCGTCGGGACGGAACGAGTTGAAGGAGTTGGCGACAGCGCCAATGATGCGCAAGTCGTTGTCGTTCAGTGGGTCAAACAGCGGCTTGCCGTCGATGTACTTGTTGATGGTATAGTAGGCGACAATGCCGCTCGGGTCAGCGACGATCTGCTTGGCCAACTGGTCTTTCCATGCCTGCAGCTGGACTGCCGTGCCCTTGCCGCCAGCAAACTGCATGGCCTCCTTGTCAATCTTCATCACCTGTTCGGCATGCTCGCTACCGCTGATGGTGTAGTCTTTGGCGATGTTAGGCAGCTTGGCATTGATGGTCAGGTGGTCCAGGCTGTCGATGGGGAAGCAGATGGACTGATTGCCCAAGCGCAGCTGGTAGATGTTAGGCACCTCGGGGGCGGGTGCGCTCACGCTGAACTTGCCGTTCTTGTCCACATCGATGCTGTCGATAATGAACCACTCGCCATTGCTTGACTGCTCGAGAACGAGTGTTGTGGTGTCGTTGGCGCCCTCAATAGTGCCGTCAACGCGGAATTTGTTGCCGTTGCATGCCGTCAGTGCGGCGATGGCAAGCATCATCAAAAATATCTTTTTCATATCCTGTTTAATGATTGACTGGTTAAAAAACGTGCGAAATTACATTTTTTTCGCCATCCAGCCAAATCGGGGTGTAAAAATCACCCGAAAACAGCTTTACTGCCCCCCCTTCAGGTATAGTTGGCAATGTGCATATACATTATATATATAAATAGATGGAAAAAACAGTCCCAAATGCTGGCAGGTGAAAGGTTTTTAATTACCTTTGTGACACAAATCATAATGCTGAACCAAAATGAAGAAGACTTTATTGCTGCTCATCGTGTTGCTGATGGCCTGCGGTTCCAAGCAGACCTCTCAACAGGTGGCCCATGCCGCCACCATGACCCAGATGCGCTTCCATTGTGATAGCGATACCACAGTAATCAACGACTTGCTCAAGAAAGGGTATGAAAGTGGCCTCAGCGATGCCAATGCGCTGATTGAGTTCTATGCCCGTCAGTTGCTGGGCACCCCTTATGTCGCCCACACGCTTGAATCCGACAAGGAGATACTCACCATCAACATCCATGAGCTCGACTGCCTGACCTTTATAGAGTCGCTCTATGCCTTGACCAAGGCCACCCTGGCCGGACGCTACTCGTGGCGTGACTATGCCGCCAACATCGAGAACGTGCGCTACCGTGGCGGTGAAATGGGTGACTATTCCACAAGGATTCACTACATCAGCGAGTGGATTATCGATAACCACGTGCGCGGCAACCTCGTCGAGGTTACCCCCGACTTGCCCCATGCCGACTACATGATCAAGGACATCGACTACATGTCGCGCAATCCCGAGAAGTACCGGCAGCTCAAGAACGATACCGCTATGGTGGAGAAGATACGCCGCCATGAGCTGCGCAAGCACCGTTTCCCATACCTGAAACGCTCCTGGCTTAATGACAAGGACGTGAAGGCGGCTTTGCGGTCGGGTGATTTTGTATCGCTGGTGACCAAGGCCGAAGGCCTGGACGTGTCCCACAACGGTATCATCATCGTTGACGAGAAGGGTGACCCTTATCTGCTCGACGCGTCGATGTCGGGTGGCAAAGTCATGCTTGAGCGTAAGCCTCTGTTTAAGTATCTTGAGAACTCCAAGACTAACATCGGAATTCGCGTTTTCCGCATGATGCCGTAGTTTTTATCCTTCGGGATAACAAAAAAATAAAAATTTTTTAATGGATTCAATAGATTGGTTATCAGTCTGTTGAATCCTAATTTTTGAAGACCTGTTAATAACTTTGAGAAAAAAAGTTGCTAAAAAATTTGTCAGTTTCAAAAATGGCAGTACCTTTGCACCGCTTTTCGCCACAACGGTGGCGTCAAACAATAGCTCTTTGACATGTTTGCAGCAACGAGTAGTACAAGAGAACAAGGGAAATTTCAATAGAAGTTCCCGTCGATTTCGAGTCGTTTAAAACGATGTACAACAGGCAGATAAGATACGAGATTCAACCTGAATAGAGGCCAGGAAATGAGAACTGGAAATTCGGTCGAGTGTTGCGTTTTCATTATTCTTGAAAAAGAAAAAAGACAAGATACAACAACGAAGAGTTTGATCCTGGCTCAGGATGAACGCTAGCGACAGGCTTAACACATGCAAGTCGAGGGGCAGCGCGA
>ONKF01000002.1 GCA_900318335.1 uncultured Prevotellaceae bacterium | reverse complement strand
ACGTCCCCTATGAAGACCTGCGGTGGAGCACGTTCAAGAACTATGACCCCGAGACGATGTACCGCATCGTCAGCAAGGACGTGTTTGTGTTCATCAAGACGTTGAGCAGCGGCAAGGAGTCGGCCTACAGCCGTTTCATGGAGAATGCGACCTTCCTGATTCAAAGTCCACGAACCCTCACCAAGATTGTCGAGGGCATTGACCACCTGGACATGAACAACCGTGACACGATGGGCGATGTCTATGAGTATGTGCTCAGCAAGATGGCGGCTTCGGGCAACAACGGCCAATTCCGCACGCCTCGCCACATCATCCGCATGATGGTCGAAATCATGCAGCCCACCTTGAAGGACACCATCTGTGACCCCGCTATGGGCAGTGCGGGTTTCATCGTCGAGAGTGCCAAGTATGTGCGTGAGCATTACAAGTCCGAACTGTTGAAGAAGGAGAATGCCCACCACTACAAGAACGGGATGCTGCACGGCTTCGACACCGATTTCACGATGCTGCGCATCGGAGCGATGAACCTGATGCTGCACGGTGTCGATAACCCCGATATCCAATACCGCGACAGCCTCTCGACCGACAATACCGACGAGAACCGTTACACCCTGTGCCTGGCCAATCCTCCTTTCACGGGAAGTCTCGACAACGAGGCGGTGAGCAAGTCGCTGCTTGCCATCACCAAGACCAAGAAAACCGAGTTGCTGTTCGTTAGCCTGTTCATCCGTATGCTGCAGATGGGTGGCCGTTGCGCCTCCATCGTTCCTGATGGTGTCCTGTTCGGCAACAGCACTGCCCACAAGGCATTGAGGCGGGAACTCATCGACAATCAACGGCTGCAAGCGGTGATTTCGATGCCCTCGGGCGTGTTCCAACCCTATTCAGGAGTTTCCACTGCTGTCCTTGTGTTCACCAAGACCAATGCAGGCGGCACCGACAAGGTGTGGTTCTACGACATGAAGGCCGATGGCTATACCCTCGACCAAAAGCGTATCGAGTGCCCCGAGAACGACATCCCCGACGTGATTGCCCGCTTCAAGAACATGGATGCCGAGGCGACAAGGACCCGCAAGGAGCAGTCCTTCCTCGTTCCCGTCGAGGAAATCCGCGACAACGACTACGACCTCTCCATCAACAAATACAAGGAGGTGGAGCGTGTCAAGGTCGAATATGAAGCCCCCGAAGTCATCTTCGACAAGATAGCCTCCCTGCAACAGGACATCAACGATGCCATGGCGGAGTTCAGGGAGAAGTTCTTGTAGCAATGATGATGACATCCTATCGTCCTCGCAACCCGGGCCACGACTACTACGGCCGAGGCACCTACCTCATCACGCTGGTGGTGAGCGGGAGGCTGCCGTTGCTTGGACGGCTGGGCGATGACGTCAAGCACCCCGAGGTGGCGCTTTCTCCACTGGGCGAGGTGGTGAGGCAGACGTGGTCGGCCATACCCGGGAAACAGGTGACCCATGGCAACCGCGTGGCAGTGCACGCCTGCGTCTGCATGCCCGACCATTTCCATGGCGTGCTCGAGGTGCTGGAACCCATGCAGTGGAGCCTGGGCGACATCATCCAGGCCTTCAAGGCGGCATGCACCAGTTACTGGCAGCGGCAGCACGGCTACGGGCCCTCTGTCAACCGTCCGATATCGGACGATTGCTCCAGCCCGCAAGCCCCGGCATGGCTGCGCGAGAAGGCCCGCCGCTACGACAACGAGGGCGCCCTCATCCGCTCCATGTCCAAGCGGCAGCGGCAGGAGTACTACGCGCTGGTAGGCAGGGAGCAGCGACCGCTATTCGACGAGAATTACGACGACACGGTGTGCCTCGACCAGCGGCACCGCCAAGCCATGATCGCCTACGTTAACGATAACCCGCAGCGGGCCATTTTGCGGCGGGCCTTGCCGCAGTTGATGCAGCGCACCCTGCATGTCCAGATCGGGGACCGCGACTATGGCACATTCGGCAACCTCTTCTTGCTGCGGTGGCCTGGCAAGGTGCAAGTGCAATGCCACCGTCGGCATCCCGTCGGCAGGGAGCCTTACGAGACCACGGCCGACTATGCCCGCCAGCATCAGCAATGGGTCGATGCCATCCTCGGTGGCGCCACGGTGATTGTCACCCCCGGCATCTCACAGGGCGAACTGATGATGAAAAACGAATGCCTCAAGAACGGTTATCCTCTCATCCATATCCAGAAAGAACCCATCACGCCCTATTGGAAACCCGAACGGATGAGATTTGAGGCCTGCGCTAACGGCAGCCTGCTCATTCTCGCTCCATGGGGACTCGATGCGATGGCACCGGTTAACGGGGTACCTGCCGACACCGACTACAGCCGTTTCCATAACATGAACCATCTTGCCGCCGAAATCTGCGCCTTCGACGGCAACGCCTCCATCTTGAGATAACCACCCCCACAGGCCCTCAACAAACAACTACCGATAATAATAGTTATTGTTATTTTACAATTATTCTCACCGTTTTTCTTGCAAATTATGGTATTTTTACCTTATCTTTGCACCATGAATTGCGAAACACGCAATTCCTTAAGTCTCATTTTTTAAAAAATTTTTACCATGAACACATTCCAAGAACCTTATTGCTGGCAAGCCGAACTGCTTGCCGAGGCGAATGCCGTGAACGAATTCTCCAACATCAAAGAAAAATTTGTGATCGACGGCAACGCCGATTATCCCGAACCCGAGTACCTCATCCGCATCGGTGACGTACCCACTCTGCCCAAGGGCAACCTGGTAGCCGTGAGTGCCAAGTGGAAAAACGGCAAGACCTTCTTCTGTGACATCCTGAGCGCCATCTTCCTGGGCTCCGACACGTTCACCAACTGCGAGAGCCTGGTCAAGCAGGGCAAGGTGCGGTTTATCGACACCGAGCAGGCAAAGAACGACACCGCCCGCATCCTCAAGACCATCCGGTCCATGACACCCGAGGACAGGCATGGCGACATCGAGGTCTCCTGTCTGCGGGACGCCGATATCGACACCGGCAACGAGAGTGATGGGATTTCCCGCTATGAGTTCGTGCAACAGACCATCGAGATTGAACACCCCGACCTGGTCATCATCGACGGCATCGCCGACCTCATCTACAACTACAACGACGTGTTCGAGAGCCAGCAGATGGTCAACCAACTGGCCACCCTCGCCAACAAGAACAACTGCTGCATCGTCGTGGTCATGCACCAGAACAAGGGCAGCCACGACAAGATGATGAAGGGACACATCGGCACCATGCTCTACCAGAAGTGCAGCGACGTGTTCCAGGTCGAGAAGCACGGCGACATCTTTCTCGTCACCCATCCCGTGTCGCGACATCGCCAGAGCCAAGGACTGGTTTTCAAACTCGACGAGAATGTCATCCCCAAGGACGGCGCAGCCGACCGCCATCGGCAGATGCAACTCGAGAGACAGCAGAGCGAGCAGCAAGTGAGGGAAATACTCGCCGACGTCATTCCCCAGGACGGCACACCCATCAGGCGCAGCGACATCGTTGAGCAACTCACCGAGAAGAAGCCGTTCCAGCGAACCCGTTGCTACGAACTCATCAAGCAAGCCCTGGCAATGGGGTGGCTCGAAGAGGTGGACAGGTCAAGGGTAAGGCTCAAGGCTGCCGACGACGACGTTTCGTCCGTTCGTCCGCTATAATATATAAAAATTGAACGAACGAATGAACGGATGAAATTGTGTCATCGATAGTTTTGACACAACAATTTCAATCCTTAAGAATAATTCCTAACCCCTTTCATCCGTTCATTCGTTCGTTCTTAAATACACATTCTATTCACACTTTAAAACTTTCATTCACCATGAAGAACCAAATCAATTTAACCAAGTTAGTTGACCTGCTTGCCGACTACATTACTGCTGGCATTAGTATCAACGTCGACAGCGACAGTGAGGTAAAGACCATCTCAGTAAGCAATTCCCGCAACGGCAACACGGTGAAGTTCGCCTTCAAGGTAATGCCTTACGGTCCCTATTGTGAAATCATCGACTGGCAGGAAACACCCGAGCAGGCAAACACGCCTCAAGATTAATCCGCATGCACGTCTGTACGAACGAATGGACGGATAGCCCCGAATTGGTGGTGCTCTCGACAAAAAGGGCACCACCTTTTTTATTAAGCATTATTCCACCTCAAAGCCAACCCCATTCAACAGAAATTTGTAACTTTGCACCAAACGACCAATAACCAATGAACAAACAAGACTGGACATATAAAAAACTAGGAGAAGTTTGTGATTTTCAAGGTGGTTCACAGCCTCCAAAAGAAGAGTGGATTGACGAGTATAAAGAAGGATATATCAGAATGCTCCAAATCCGTGACTTCACACAAAGTCGCACATTTACCAAAGAATATATCAAAATCACAAATCGTATTAAAACCTGCAATAAAGATGATATCCTTATCGGCAGGTATGGCGCATCCGTCGGAAAGATTTTGACAGGAAAAGAGGGTGCCTATAATGTTGCCATTATGAAGACAATCCCTGATGAATCTGTTATTTCTAAGGATTTTGCTAAGTTGTTTTTCCTTTCACCATCATTTCAGCATTACTTACAGACTGTATGTAATTCAAGGGCTGCACAAGCAGGATTCAGCAAAAGCGACATATTCGATTTTCCTATTCCTGTTCCGCCGATTGGGGAGCAAGAGCGGATTGTTGCGGAATTGGATTTGCTTTCGGGTATTATCGAGAAGAAGAAAGAACAACTCAAAGCCTACGACCAACTCGCACAGTCCATCTTCTACACCATGTTTGGCGACGACCCCATCGACAATCCCAAAGGATGGGAAATAAAGAAATTAGAAGCATTATGTGACAGAATAGTTGATTGCCCACATTCTACACCAAAGAAGGTTGACTATGTTACACAATATCCTTGTATAAGGACATCTGAATTAAAAGGAGGAACCGTACAATGGGAAACTATGCAGTATCTTGACGAGTGTGAATATAACAAACGAATTACAAGATTAAAGCCGATTGTAGGTGATATAGTTTTCGGCCGTGAAGGGAGTATAGGGGATGCTGTTATTTTGCCAAAAGGTTATCATTTTAGTTTGGGACAAAGAACAATGCTGCTTCGAGCCAATGGTAGATTAATTTCTAATGTATTCCTTCACAGAACCATTCTTTCAGAATGGGTAAAAAGGCAAATAGATGCTGTTAACGTTAGTAGCACGGTCGCACATGTGAATATTAAAGATTTTAAGTTATTTGATATACCTGTTCCTCCTCTGTCGTTGCAGCAGGAGTTTGCGGAGAAGGTGGAGGCGATTGAGCGGCAGAAGGCACTTGTTCAACAGTCCATTGAGGAAATACAAACGATGTTTGACTACACGATGGATAAATACTTCGGATAAAAAAATCATAGGTGAACATGGAAAGTTTCTTACCCAATCAAGGCAATTACCAATCACTCATCGTTTTTCAAAAGGCTGAGTGCATCTATGATATTACCTATTACTTTGCCCACAAGTTCCTGGCCAAGGGAGATCGCACGATTGACCAGATGATTCAAGCGGCACGAAGCGGCAAGCAAAACATCGCCGAGGGCAGTGCGGCATCGGCAACATCAAGTGAGACGGAACTAAAACTCACCAATGTGGCAAAAGCCAGTCTGCATGAATTGCTCATTGACTACGAAGACTTCCTGAGGGTGAGGAAACTGCAGCAGTGGGCCACCGATGACCCTCGCAGTATGCAGACCCGCCGAGTGTGTGCCAAGCACAATGACAGCGCCTTTTACCGGGATGCGATAGAAACACGCAGTGCCGAGACGATAGCAAATATCGCCATCACGCTCATCCATCAGGAGGACTACATGCTGCGCAATCTCATCAACCGTTTGCAAGATGACTTTGTGAAAAACGGAGGCATCAAGGAACGGATGTATCAGGCCAGAATCAATTACCGCAATAAAACAGGAGGCAAGAAAGAGAAATAGAATGGCTTATAGGCCTCTAGGGCCTATAAGACTCATAAGTCCTCTAGGGCCTATCACTAAAAAAAACAATGATTATATGAGGAACTTCGATTATCTACAGGAATTGGGTTTGACTGACCTGCATCGCTTCTGCTCGGCAGCCGAGGAAATGCAGGTGAGTAATCCTGACCTGAGTGCCGTCAGCGCCAGGAAGGCATTGGAGTATATCGTCAGGGCACTCTATGTGATGAAAAACATCGATGTACCCGAGCGGGTATCCCTGTTTGAACTTGTGGATGGCGAGGTATTCCGTGAGTTCATTGGCGATGAGCGGGTGATGAAGGGAGTCCACTATGTGCGCAAGGTGGGCAACAACGGGGCACATGGCAAGCATGTGTCACGGAGCGAATCGTTCTTCTGCCTGCTCAACCTCTACAATGTGGTTGCCGCGATATTGCACAAATTGACCTTCATCCAGGAGGTCGTCCCCTTTGACAGGAACCTCATCCCCAACAGCCCCCAGGCATCGGTCATCACGCCCCCGAAGGTAGAGGTGACTCCCACATCGACCATCGTCGAGGCAGCCGACAAAGAGGCCGTCGAGGACAAGACTCCCGTGGTGGAAGTGGAATCGGACATATCGGAGGCCGAGACCCGCAAGCTCTACATCGACTTGATGCTGAAAGAGGCAGGATGGGACGTGCTGGAGACTAAAGGTGCCATCCAGCCCTCAAAGGCCTGCATCGAGGTCGAGGTCGAAGGCATGCCCAATGCCGAGGGCAAGGGTTATTGTGATTATGTGCTGTTCGGCAGCAACGGTCTGCCCCTGGCAGTGATTGAGGCCAAGCGGACAAGCGTGTCTCCCGTCAAGGGCAAACACCAGGCTGAATTGTATGCCGAGTGCCTGGAAAAGCGCTACGGCGTGAAGCCTGTCATCTATTATACCAACGGCTTTGAGACCCATATCATCGACGGGCTGGGCTATCCTCCCCGGCCGCTCTACGCCTTCCACACCGAGGCCGACCTGGAACTGCTGCTGCTGAAAAGGAAGCGGCACGACATCACCGATCTCGGTGTGAATAACAATATCACCGACCGCCATTACCAGAAGATGGCGATTAAATCGGTGTGCGAGCACTTCAACAGCAAGCACCGCCGAGGCTTGCTGGTGATGGCGACAGGCACGGGCAAGACAAGGGTCGCCATCTCGCTGGTTGACGTGTTGACCCGCAACGGATGGGTGAAAAACGCCCTGTTCCTTGCCGACAGGATTCCCCTGGTCAGCCAGGCACACAAGAACTTCGTGAAACTGCTGCCCCACATGACCACCTCCGTCCTGAGCGAGGACAAGGACCCCGACACCAATGCCCGCATCACTTTCTCGACCTATCAGACGATGATCAACTACATCGACACTGATGAGAAAGCCTTCAGCGTCGGGCGGTTTGACCTGATTATCATCGACGAGGCCCACCGCAGCATCTTCGGCAAGTATTCAGCCATCTTCAACTACTTTGACGCGCTGCTTGTGGGCTTGACGGCGACCCCAAGAGACGAGGTGGACAAGAGCACCTATGAGACCTTCCAGATGGAACAGGGCGTGCCCAACTATGCCTACGAACTGGAGGATGCCGTTGCCGAGGGCTACCTGGTCAACTACAAGGGCTTCAAGCGTGGCTCACTCATCCTCAAGGAGGGCATCAAGTACAACAACCTGAGCGCCGAGGAAAAAGAACAACTCGAGAAGGTGTGGGAATATGAACAGGCGGTCAAGGCCATTGAAGGAGACCCCCAACCCCGAGACATTGAGACCAAGGAGATATTCAGTTACATCTTCAACCTCGACACCATCGACCGTGTGCTGCAAGACCTGATGGAGAACGGCCTGAAGGTGCAGAGCGGAGAGCGCATCGGCAAGAGCATCATCTTTGCCTACAACCACCGCCACGCCGAGATGATCGTCGAGCGGTTCTACTACCTCTATCCTGAATACTCGTCAGACTTCTGTGCCCTTATCGACAACTACGTCACCTACTCCAAAGACCTCATCGACAAATTCGAAATCAGGGACGGTAACCCGCAGATAGCCGTTTCGGTCGATATGCTCGACACGGGCATTGACGTTCCCGATGTGTTGAACCTCGTGTTCTTCAAGGTGGTCAAGAGCAGAATCAAGTTCATGCAGATGATTGGCCGGGGCACACGTCTGTCACAGGGCATATTCGGCCCGGGGAAGGACAAGGAGCATTTCTACATCTTTGACTGGTGCAGGAACTTCGAGTATTTCGACAAGAACCCTGACGGGCAGACAGCAGCCGTGGCACCGTCGTTGACCGAGAAGATTTTCAGCATTCGGGCTAAGATTGCGTTTCACTTGCAGCATCAGCAATGGCAAGAAGATGAGTATGCCAAGGGGCTGCATGACGAAATCAAAACGCTCTTGAAAGAACAGGTCGCATCGCTGTCTGACAGCCATATCTCTGTAAGGGAAAAGTGGGCTGACGTAAGCCACTTCAAAGACAACGACTCATGGACATACATTTCAGAAGTTGATGTCAACACATTGAGCAATGTCATCGCACCCTTGCTGCCCAAAAACACCCTCGACGAGAGTGCCAAGAAATTTGACCTGTTGGTGATGCTGATTGAACTGTCGCTGATTGGCGGGGAGGGCAATGCCACCAAAGCGGTGCACTCGGTTCAAACGATTGCCGAGAAACTGCAAGAAAAAGCCACCTTGCCACAGGTACAAGCCAAGATGGGCACTATCAAGGAAGTATTGACCGATGTCGCATGGCAGAACGTGTCGCTCAAATGGCTTGAAAAGGTCAGGAATGACCTGAGAGATCTCATCAAGTTCCTTATTGGTCAAGGTGGTCAATGGTTCACTGTGGACATCGAGGACGAGATTAGCGACGAGGGCACAATGGAAGGCATTACACCCCGTGTGTCATACAAGCAGAGTGTATTGGACTTCCTGTCGAAGAACAGAAACCTGCCCGTACTCCAAAAGATCTACGATATGGAACAATTGACAGCAGCCGACTTCACCGAACTTGAACGAATCCTGTGGCAAGAACTTGGCAGTAAGGATGATTACGACAAGTTCACCAATGGGATGCTTTGTGGTAGCAATGTCGCTATGTTTGTTCGTTCATTGGTGGGGGTTGACCGCAAGAATGCGGTTAGACGCTTCTCTGAGTTCATTTCAGGCAACGAGTTGAATGCCGAGCAAGAGGACTTCCTGAATACCATTATCGCCTACGTCTGTGAGAACGGTGACATCACCAAGGAGATCGTCGTTAACGAGTCGCCATTTGATGAGCGGCTATCGGTCTTCACACCCTATATGCTGCCCCTCGCCAAGTATATCGATAGGATTCACGGTGTCATCACCCCGCAGTCGGCATAAGGGCACGCACACACCCGACGAACGAAACGAACGAACGGACAAAAACAAAAATCGCCGGCACCATCAAGCGTCGACGATTCATTGTGGTCCCACTTGGGCTTGAACCAAGGACTCCCTGATTATGAGTCAGGTGCTCTAACCAACTGAGCTATAGGACCGGCTCCTGGGGCGATATTGCCCACCGAAAGCGGATGCAAAGGTACAAAATATTTATGAACTGGCAACCGTTTGGGGTGGTATTTTTTTGTGATAATGGCAAAAAGCAAGCAATGATGGCAAATTGCTGGATGGTTTCCGCAAAAAATGCATGAAAGGTCACAAAAAGTGCAAAAAATGCGTTTTTTTTACATTTTTTAAGCATTAAACACATTGACATTAGAGAAATTTTTATTTAATTTGCAACGTCAAAAGGAAAGTACATCTAATGTATCGCATTATTAGATGACAAAAGATAAATGCTTTTATGGGGTAAATATAGTTTTCAAGTATTAGTAATTATGAGGGTCTCAGCAGTGATTGCCTAGACCTTTCTTTTTTTATATACCCTTTGTCATCCCGATAAGCGTCAGTACTGATTCCCGTCCCATGTTCATCATCAGGTCCAGGATGCTCAGGTCGGCCTTGAAGCCGTCACAGCCTTGCCACATCTGGTAATAGGGGACGTTGGCTATTGGCAGGCTGTCGGGCCTCTTCATGGCGATGCGCCCCCGCAGGTCGGCCACACCACCTTCCTGATCATGGGTTGCCAACTTATCGGGATAGTGGGTCACCAGCGGCAGATCCATAAAATCCACGATGACCCCATGCAACTGGGCGTTGAATTCATGCAGATAACGCTGGTTGCCGTGAATGATGCGTGACAGGTCGTCGGCCACGTAGTCGAAGTAGGGAGAGCGGCCATAGGCCGAGTAGAGCGCGCCCCAGTGGAGACGGCGCCAGTCGCCATGCTCCGAGATGAGCACGTCGCGCAGCGGGGTCATCATGTTGTTGGTAGAGCCAACGAGGGGCACGGTGAGCGTCTGGATGCCGTTGGGGCCATCGACGCGGTAACGGTGGTGGCTGTGACGCAACGGCAAGCGCGTCTCGTCCAAATCGACAAGCAAAGTGCCGGCCTGGATGGCTGCAGCGTAACAGCGCACAGAGGCTGCGCACATGCTACCCATCACAACTACTGTTGCCGATGAATCGGGCATTGGATTTGTTTTGCTTTTAGTTGTTAGTCCTTAGTTAGCACTCCTAACTCCTAACTTCTAACTTCTAACTCCCAACTACTTCTTGTCGGGGTTGGGCATCTTGAAGATGCGGTTCCAGCGGATGCCGCCGTCAAAGAGCCTGTGCACGATGTGGTCCTCGGGCACAAAGCCCCAGTAGCGGGAGTCGAGCGAGTTGTCGCGGTTGTCGCCCTGCATCCAGTAGTAGTCCATCTTGAAGGTGTAGCTGGTAGCGGGCTTGCCATTGATGAAAATCTGGCCATTCTTGACCTCCAGGTCATTACACTCATAGTTCTTGATGCAACGCTCATACAGCGGCAGGTTCTGCAAGGTCAAGTCCACCTTGGCGCCCTTCTTGGGAATCCAGATGGGGCCGTAGTTGGCATGGGTCCAACCGTAATCGACACCCACGGGATAGGTGACCAGCGACTCCTCGGGATTGGGCTGAATCCGTTCAACCATCTTCACCCAAGGCTTGGACTGGAGAGTCTTCTTCATGTCGGCGGTAAGGGGCAGGATATACTGGTTACCCTGGGCATGGCGGTCGTCCATGCTGATGCCCAGTTCGTCATAGAGTTCCTCGTCGATGAAGGTGCCGTCGGTCTCAACATAATAGAAGTACTGGACATTCTTGGGCTGAGGCACGGCCTTGCCATTGACATAGACGATGCCGTCACGTATCTGCAGCGTCTCACCCGGCAATCCCAGACAGCGCTTCACATAGTTGTCACGACGGTCAACGGGACGATAGATGATGTCGCCAAAGACGTCCTTGTTGTTGCGCACCACGTCGCGGCCACGCTCCTGACACAAGGTATAGTAATCGGGGTTGGGCATCTTGGTGGCAACGGTATCGCCAGCGGGGAAGTTAAACACCACGATATCCATGCGCTCGACGTTGCGCAGGCCCTTCAGGCGGTGGTATTCAAGCTGCGGGTGGTCGATATAGGACTTGCAGTTGAGGATGGGCAGGGTGTTCTGGGCCAGCGGGAAGTGCAGCGGCGTCTGCGGCACGCGGGGGCCGTAGGTCACCTTGTTCACCCACAGGAAGTCACCCGTGAGCAGCGATTTCTCGAGCGATGACGAGGGAATCTGGTAATTCTGCCCGATGAACAGGAAGAGGAAATAGACGAGCACCAGGGCATAGACGATAGCGTCTACCCAGCTCATGATGGTGCGCAGGGTCTTGTTCTTCATACCCTTCCACGCGCCCCAGGGGATAAACTGAGTCAGATAGATGTCGCCCAGCAGCAACAAGCCCAGCAGCAACCAGGGGTTGCCCATCCAGATGGTCCACAAAATATAGATGAGGGCTACAATGCCAAAGCGGCACCAGCGGGTCTTCTTGACGCGTCCCAAACGCTCCTTTAACGAGCCAGTCTGTCTAACATACTCTTCTTTCTTATCCTTGTTGTTGTCAAAGTCGGTTGCCATGTGAATATTGCATTTAGTAAAATTTGCTGCGAAATTACGAAATAATGTGGAAATAAATGTATAACTTTGCCCAATAAGAAACGTTTTTTAGGATAAGTTATGAAAATCAACAGAATTATCGCGCCTGGCGAGACCATTCTCTACCAGCCCCGACTCACGCGATGGGCCTACCTGCATCTGGGTAGCCTGATCCGCAACCTGACGACGACTATCTTTGTGAGCGACAAGCGCTTTTTCCATAGTTACGGCTGGATTCACCGCCATGCCCACGAGATTGTCATCGGCAAGGTAGAGAGTATCCTCGTCGAGCAGGGGTTCTGGGGCCGGGTGTTCAATTACGGCACCGTCAAGGTCTCAGGCACTGGCGCAGGCACCATCATCCTGCAATATATCAAGCGCCCCCTGGAATTCCAGCGCCAAGTACGCGCCATCCAGGGCGCCGGAACCTCGACACAGGCCTGACACCCCAACGGAATCTCTCAACGATAATCACTGTGTACAGTTATGGGCAATCCGGACAATAGACCTCATGCATCGCGGCCAGCAGGCATCGCCTCAGTGAGGAGTCTGGGCTTAGCGCTCATGCTGTGCCTGATGTGCGGCCTGCCATTGCAGGGCAAGGTATTTGACTTAAAATGCGAGGGCCTTACCGCTCCGCTGGGCATCGACACGACGACACCCCACTTCAGCTGGAAACACGAGCTCTCGCACAACCGCCAGAGTCAAACTGCCTACCAGATACAAGTGGCCAGCGACAGCGCTGACCTGGCCCGTGGCGTTGCCGACCTGTGGGACAGCGGCCAAGTGACAAGTGGCGACCAAGTGATGATACCTTATCAAGGTGCCGCACTGCAGCAGCGGCAACTATGCTACTGGCGGGTACGCACCTGGGACAAACAAGGGCAGTGCTCACCCTGGAGCGGCATTGAGCGCTTTGCCGTGGGTATCCTGAGCGGCATGAACGGTCATTACATCGGTAACTGGCAAGGTGACACCCTCGCCACGACCCCGATGTTCCGCAAGACCATCATCGTCGCCCGAGGCAAGCAGGGCATTGCCCCGGTGTTTATTCACATCAACTCGCTGGGCTATCATGACCTGCTCGTCAACGGCAGGCGAGTGGGCGACCAGGTTCTTCAACCTGCCGTTTCCCAATTGGATAGGCATTCCCTGATCGTAACCTATGACATCACACCTTACCTGCATGATGAGCAAAACGAAATCCTCATCCGCACGGGACAAGGCTGGTACCGCAAGACCACCTTCGGTGCACAGTACGACGGTCCCCTATTGAGGGCCGAGGTCTGTCAACGTGTCGGCAATGGCTGGAAAACGCTGGCAGCGACCGACAGCACTTGGGAAACCGCTTCCAGCGGCTACAGTTACACCGACACTTGGTCACCGCTACGGTTCGGCGGCGAACGGCTCGACGCCAATGTGCAACCCCGATGGCACAACGCAACCACATTCCAGGTTAGTGGCATGCTTGCCACGCCTCAAGCCTTTGAGGGCAACCGCATCATCGACACGCTCTCGCCCCGCAGCGTCACCCGTCAGGAAGACGGCTCGTGGCTCATCGACTTCGGGCGTGTCATCACCGGATGGCTGCAGGTCGATTTCGCAGCGTTGGCCCAAGGACAAGAAGTCTCGATGGAGTATTGCGACCACATTCCCGAAGGTGGCACATTCGAGTGCCAGGAAGGCGAACGCGACATCTATATCGCCAATGGTCAGGGAAACGAGCAGTTCTGCAACAGGTTTCACCACCATGCCTTTCGCCACGTGCGTGTCACGGGTGGCGACATCGCCAGCATCAAGGCGTTACAAATCAGCGCATTAAGTCCATGGAAAGCCTCTTCCTTCGCCTGCTCTGACGAGCGCCTTAATGCCGTGCACGACCTGATTCTTTACACCATGCAGTGCCTCACATTAAGCGGATACATGGTAGATTGCCCCCACCTGGAGCGCATGGGCTACGGTGGCGACGGCAACTCATCAACCATGACGCTGCAGACAATGTATAACGTCTTGCCCACCTACATGAATTGGCTCACCGCATGGAGCGACCTTATGGACGAGGAAGGCTCCATTCCTCATGTGGCGCCGGCTGGCAGCGGCGGAGGCGGTCCCTACTGGTGCGGATTCATTATCAAGGCTCCCTGGCGCACCTATCTCAACTATGGCGACAGCCGTCTGCTTGAGCGCCACTACGACGAGATGAAGCGCTGGCTGGGTTATGTCAAGAAATACAGTGTTGACGGCCTGCTGCAGCCCTGGCCAGACACCAAAATCCGTTTTTGGTTCCTCGGTGATTGGCTTGCCCCCAAGGGTGTCGACGTCCAAGGCGAGTCGGTGCTCCACGTGAGCAACTGCTTCATCAGCGAGTGCCTGGGTAACATGACACACATCGCCAGTCTGCTCGGCCATCCCGAGGATGCCCAGGAGTTTGCAGCCTGGCATGAGCGTCTCAAGGCGGCCATCCACAACCGGTTTTACCATGCCGACAGTCACAGCTATGCCAACGGGACGCCCCTTGACAACGCTTATGCCCTGTTGGCGGGAGTGCCCGCCGACGGTGACATCGCCCGCAAGGTGCAGAAGCAACTCATCAGCGACTCCTACGGCAAGTACAATGCGCACATCGCCGTGGGCTTGCTCGGAGTGCCCATTTTCACCCAGTGGGCTACTGAACAGCGTCAGTCCGACCTCATGGCGACCATCTTGCGCCAAGAGGACTACCCGGGTTACCTCTACATGATTAACCACGGTGCCACCACCACCTGGGAATCATGGGATTCGGAACGCAGCCGTGTCCACAACTGCTACAATGGCATCGGCACATGGTTCTATCAAGCCATCGCCGGCATCCGTCCCGATGCAGCAGCACCTGGCTACCGCCATTTCTACGTCGACCCGCAGCCCACCAGCGGTGTGACCTGGGTCAAGGCCTCGAAGCCTACGCCCTATGGCGACATCCTCGTGGAAATCAATCAGGACGAAGTCCGTCTAACCGCTCCTGTGGGCACGACTGCAACAGTATTTCCCGATACACCGTCCGAGCAGACTGTCACAGCTGGCCAATGGACCTTTAAGTACTGTACTATAGAGGACAATTCAAGATAAACGATATGCCGATAATAGAAATCACATCGCTGGAGCAGCCTGGGGTTGAGGTCTATGGGACCTTGACCGAGGCACAGTTGCGCAACCGGCTGGAGCCGGACAAGGGCATCTTCATCGCCGAGAGTCCCAAGGTGATCCACGTTGCCCTGGACGCGGGCTACCAGCCGCTGTCACTATTGTGTGAACGTCGCCACATCACCGGTGATGCCGCCAGCATCATCGAACGCTGCGGAGACATTCCTGTCTATACGGGTGAGCGAGAACTGCTTGCCACACTCACGGGCTACACCTTGACGCGTGGTGTGCTATGCGCCATGCGGCGTCCCCTGCCCCGCCCCGCCAGTGAAGTGTGCCGCGATGCCAGCCGCGTCGTTGTCATTGACGGTGTGACCGACACGACCAACATCGGTGCCATATTCCGCTCGGCAGCGGCACTGGGTATCGATGCGGTGCTGCTGACACCCACTGCCTGCGACCCACTGAACCGCCGCGCCGTGCGCGTGTCGATGGGGTCGGTGTTCCTCGTTCCATGGACTTGGATTGACGAACCCGTCACCCCCCACCTGCATGAGTTGGGCTTCACTACCGCCGCCATGGCACTGAGCGACGATTCCATCGCGCTCGATGACCCCATCTTGAAACGCGAACCCCGCCTGGCCCTGATTATGGGCACCGAGGGCGACGGTCTCTCCCATGAGGCCATCACCGCTGCCGACCACGTCGTGCGCATCCCCATGAAACACAATGTGGACTCGCTCAACGTCGCCGCTGCCGCTGCAGTCGCCTTCTGGGAACTGCGCAAAACAACAGACAATCAATAACTAAAACAATACACAAACATGAGACCACCAAAAGTTAGAGTCAGAATACCCTCATTTGCACGCACTTGGGCCAAAGGGTCCACAATGAGGGAAGTATTTCTTACCGTCCTTGCGACCACCATCTCGATTATCCTGACATTTGGCACCGCAGCCCTGCTTGATTATCGGCAGCGCGTCAAGGACCGCAAGATGTCGGCCATGATGGTGATGAGCAACATCGAGACCTTCTCGAGGCAACTTGAACAGATGTCCAAGGATATGGCCCTCCGTGACTCCATCGGAACATGGATGCTGAATCTGCCTGTCGAAAAACTCGACGACATCCCCATCGAAGAAATGAAGAACCCTATCAACATGATTGTCGCCCTTGACTTCATGTCGCGTGACAAAACCGCCGAGAACATCTTCGGCAACAACATCGAGACATGGAAGAACTTGGGTAACTTCCAGTTCATCGACAATGTGGGGCGTTGCTTCTCGGAGATGAATGACATGGAGAAATACTGGAACGACTGGGTCAATGAATACGCATCAACCGTCAACGGAGTGATTGCGAAGATGGGGCCAGGTGAGCACACTCACACCAAACTGCTCAGCAACAATTCCGTAAGGCAGATGATAGAGAGTTTCCACACTCGACAGAACTGGCTGGATTATGTAGCAGCCTATTGCCGCTACCTCAACAAGAAGAACATGAGACTGATAGGCATCAGTGAAGAAGAAGTCATTGCCTTTACCGATGAGCGCACCCGCGACAACGATTCCGACGGTAAAGAGCCTGAAGTTTCCGATTTCAGGAAACCGCAACTCCAGCCCGACAGCCTCACCACGTTGAGTCCCCTCACCCACCGCATCGACAGCATCCTCAATCGATAACCTCACCGTCCACCTGGACCCAATTTTCTGAGGGTAATTTACTTTATCCACAGCATTAACCCGTCAACCGATACAAAGCAACCGTCCTCCCTGAAATCAATAAATTTTGGCGCAATCTTAAAAAAAAACATAGATTGCGCCAAAAACCACAACAAAATTTGGCGCAATCTTAAAAAAAATATAACTTTGCGCCAAAATATAATGCTTATGAAAAGGAACATCATTGGACGCAAAACCGAAATAGAGCGGCTCGAAAAATACATAACAAGCAACCGCTCAGAGTTTATCGCGATATATGGCCGTCGCCGAGTGGGCAAAACATTTCTAGTCAAAGAATTATTTGAAGGCAAGTTCGCTTTCCGCATGACAGGAAAGGAAAATGTCAGCACTAAGGAACAATTAGAAAACTTTGGCTTTGCGCTCGGCAGTTTCAAGGAACAGGCCGAGACCCCAAAAAACTGGGCGCAGGCCTTTCACGAGCTCTCATCCTATATCGCCAACGAAGTGGAAGAAGGCCCAAAAATCATCTTCTTCGATGAACTGCCCTGGTTTGACACTTACGGCTCCAACTTCATCAGTTCACTAGAACACTTTTGGAACGACTGGGCTGCCTATCGTCGTGATATAAAACTAATCGTTTGCGGTAGTGCCACGACATGGATGCTCGACAACGTCATCAACTCCCGAGGCGGTCTTCACAACCGTGCCACCCACACAATCCTGCTTTCGCCATTTACACTCCATGAGACAGAAGAGTTTTTCAGGTCATTTGACTTCCCCTATGAAAGGCAAGAACTCATAGAGTGCTACATGGCAGTGGGAGGCGTGGCTTATTATCTTTCACTTTTCGAGCGAGAAAAAAGTGTCGCCGAAAACATTCAATCTCTGTGTTTCACACGCGGTGGTGAGCTTGTTGACGAGTTCCAAAAAATATTCCGATCACTATTCAAGAAAGCAGACAAGCACCTTGCTGTAATCACCGCATTGCACAAGAAGGGTATGGGTATGACGAGATTAGAAATCATCAAAGAAGCCAACCAAACCAATAACGGAAATTTGACAAAACTTCTAAGTGAGCTAGAAGAGTGTTCATTCATACGTAGTTATATCCCGTTCAATAAACAAAAAAAAGAAAAGATTTACCAGCTTATTGATCCCTTCACACTATTTTACCTCAGGTTTATGCACGGAGAGAAACACTTCTTGAGCAACTACTGGCAGAAGATGCAAACAACAAGCAATTACTACTCATGGTGCGGATATGCATTCGAGATAGTATGCCTCAACCATTTGGATCAGATTGTTCATGCTTTAGGAATTGACGGCAGCATCAACACTCCATGCTCGTGGACTTACAAACCCACAAAAGGAATATCATTGGACAATCAAGTCGATGACGACCTGAAGCATGGAGCACAAATCGACTTATTGATCGATCGTTCTGACCAAACTATCACTATCTGCGAAATGAAGTACAGCCGAGGAGAATATGAAATCACCAAGGATTACAATACATTGATGAATCGACGTCAGCGGATTTTCAAGAAAGTCACAAAAACCAGAAAATCAGTAACGTCGGTCTTTATCACACCAAATGGACTATTGAACAACGCCTATTCCCGACAAGCGGCAAGGCAAGTAACAGGTAATCAATTATTTGAATAAGCCTACTCGTTAGCCCATCCAGCTGGTGAAGATGTTGATGAGCCAGCCACTAATGGCCATGTAGATGGTGATGCCCACAATATCGTTGGTCACCGTGACGAAGGGTCCCGTCGCAATGGCGGGGTCAATCTTCATACGCTCAAGCACCAGCGGCACCACTGTGCCAAAGAGCGAGGCAAACATCACCACAAGGAAAAGAGATGCCGTCACGGCGGCTGCGGCGATGTTAGACTTAGTGGGATCGGCATCGACCGGGAAGAAACGGGTATAGAGGAAGATGAGCAGTCCCATCACCAGTGCATTGATGAGCGCCGTGCTGAACTCCTTGAACAAGTGTTTACCCACGTGCTTAATGTCCAGGCTGCCGTTGGCAAGACCCTGCACGACGATAGCGCTCGACTGAGTGCCCACGTTACCGCCAGTACCACCAATCAAGGGAATGAACAGCGCCAAGCCAGGCAATATGCGCAGCAGATCGGCATCGCCCTCGCCGCCGCCCAGAATCAAGGCATTGATGATACCACCCACCAATCCGATGAGCAGCCATGGCAATCGGGCACGCACCTGGCGGAACACGTTATCATCGGTCTCAATGTCGCCCCAGATACCTGATGCCAACTGGTAGTCGTCCTCACCCTGCTCACGCACACGGTCGATGATGTCGTCAACGGTGATGTAGCCCACCAGGCGGCCGATGCTGTCCACAACGGGCATTGCCACAAGGTCATATTTCTCGAAGTCGAGGGCCACGTCCTCGATATGGGTGTCGGTGCGCACGCTCAGGGGGTCAGGCTCCATGACGTGCTTGATCTTGCTGGCCGAGGGGTTGGTGATAGTGGTCTTTAAGGGGAAAATGCCTTTCAGGCGGTTATCATCGTCCACAACATAGATATTGTAGATTTCATCCATGTCCTCGGCCTGCTGACGCATGGCCTTGATGCAGTCGGGCATGGACATGTTCTCGTTGACAACGACCATCTCGGTAGACATGTAGCCACCGGCGGTATCCTCGTCATATTGCAACAGGTCAACGATGTCGCCAGCCTGTTCCACGTCGTCGATATGGCTGATGACGTCCTCGCGGTCCTCCTCGTCCAGCTCCTGGATCACGTCAACGGCATCGTCGGCATCCATCTGCTCCACCTGCTTGGCGATTTCCTCGTTGGGCATCAGTTCCATCAGGTCATGCCGCTGGTCCTCGTCGAGCTCGACCAGCACGTCGGCTGCCGTCTCGTCATCAAGCAGGAGCATGATGAACAGGGCCTCCTGGTCATCGAGGTCACCCACGAGTTCGGCGATATCGGCAGGGTGCATGTCCTGGATCTGGGCGCGCACCTGCTCCTCATCCTTGTTATCGATCAGTTCGTTGAGTTTTGACAGATATTCCTCGCTGTATTCTTTCATTGCGGTTTCAGGGTCTAATGTAGATTAACATGTGGGTTGGTTATGACAATCGCGTGCCCATAGGGCCATTCAACGATGAAGATTGTCAAGGAACCGACTGCGGCTGCTCCATCGCCAGCCGCGTGAGGGCAATGAAATCTTCAACGCCCAATTGCTCGGGGCGTTGTCGGAACACATCCCGCTCCATCACCGTGGGGTCGGCCGAGAACAGGGGCTTAAGCGAACTGCGCAACATCTTGCGCCGCTGCCCGAATGCCGCTTTGACCACACGCTTGAACATGCGCTCGTTGACGCCCAGGTCGGTCACCTCGTTGCGCACAAGGCGGATGACACCGCTCTTGACCTTGGGAGGCGGATTGAAGACATGCTCATCGACGGTGAACAGGTACTCGATGTCATACCATGCCTGCAAGAGCACCGACAGGATGCCGTAGGCCTTGGTGCCGGGAGGCTCGGCGATGCGCTGTGCCACCTCGCGCTGCAACATGCCGCTGCAGCAGGTCACCTGGTCGCGGTATTCCAGTATCTTAAAGAAAATCTGTGTCGAGATATTGTAGGGATAGTTGCCAATGACGCAGAAGGGCTGGTCCCCATACAGGCGCTTGAGGTCCATCTTGAGGAAATCCTCGCCGATGATGCGGCCGTGCAGCTGCGGATAAGCGGCCTCCAGGTAGTCCACGCTCTCGCTATCGAGTTCCACCACCGTCAGGTCAAGGCCCATTTCAAGCAGGAATTGGGTGAGCACGCCCATACCCGGCCCCACCTCAAGCACAGGCAAGTGCTTGAAGTCGTCCAGTGTGTGGGCGATGCGCTCGGCGATTGACAAATCGGTCAAGAAATGCTGTCCCAGTGACTTTTTTGCTCTAACTTTCCGCATGTTTGCTCTTTTATTGTTACCTTTGCAGGCTCAATATGGTCCGTAAGTAATTTGCAAAGATAGCGATTTTTTGGCGACTTGTAGCAATGCACGGAACTATTTAACTCAACATTAAAAGAAAAAACGTGAAAAAGGTAATATCCTATTTGGTAAAATACGGCATTCCTCTCGTCATCGGCGTTGGATTGATGTATTTCCTGTATAAGAATGTGGACGTCACAAGCATGATGGACACGCTCAAGAACGATGTCAATTATTGGTGGTTTGCAGCAGTGGCGGTGGTGAGCATCCTGAGCCACATCTTCCGTGCACTGCGATGGCGCCTCCAGCTCAAGGCCATCGACGTGAAGCCTTCGTTCAGCGCTGTGCTGAACAGCATCTTCGGGACCTATGCCGTCAACCTGGTGTTTCCCCGCCTGGGTGAAGTGTGGCGTTGCGGCTACATTGCCAACAGGCAGAAGGCCTCGGTGACTCAGGTCATGGGTTCGATGGTGGCCGACCGTCTGACCGATACCGCTACCGTGCTCCTATTGACACTGGTCACGTTCCTGCTGGCGCAAGGAGCCTTCGGACAGTTCTTTGACGCTTATCCGCAGATGAAGGAGAACTTCATAAACGTGGCGAGCGATGCCCGCATCTGGATTGGCGCCGCATTGTTCATCATCGCATTTGGCTGGCTGCTGGTCATGAAGACCGAGAACAAGATCATCAAGAAAATCCAGCTTATGGCCCGCAACCTGTGGGAAGGTTTTGCCGGCATCGGCCGCATGGACGGCAAGTGGTGGTTCCTGTTACTCACCATCCTCATCTGGGGATGCTATTTCCTGCAGCTGTATCTCGCCTGCCAGGCGTTCAACTTTACCAGCAACCTGAGTGTGCTGGCGGTGCTGGTGGTCTTTGTCCTGAGCAGTATCGGCATGGGCATTCCCACCAATGGCGGTCTGGGCGCATGGCATGTCGCCACCATCTTCGGCCTGTCGCTCTACGGCATTGGCGTATTCTCACCCTCACACTTTGACCCCCGCGCATCGGCATTTGCCATGCTTGTATGGGGATTCCAGCAGGTGCTGATTATCGCACTGGGCATCTATGCCTTCATCAGCATGACGATTGACCGCAACCGCATCGAGAGCGGCAAGACTGTGGTCGACACCACCAATGATGAAATAAAACTTTGAAAAATAACTAAGGACTAAAAAAACTCAAAACTATGGACGACAACTTTGACGACTATTTCACCGACAATGCTCCCGAGGAGGAGCAGCAGTCACACCAGGAGACCGAGCAGGAACGCGAGGAGCGTGAAATCAAGGAGGCCACCATCGAGCGCCGCGGCAATACGCTCAAGGTGATTCTCGCCCTCCTCATCCTTGCTATGGTGGTATTTTTAGGATGGTGGATGTGGCAGCACTACTTCAGCCCTTACCGCACGAGCCAGGAGAAAGGCTGGATCATGCAAGTGAGCAACGAGGGTGCCGTATTCAAGACCTACGAGGGTGAAATGATCAGCGAGAGTTACATTGAGGACACCTTGATGGCCCTGCACAGCGACTTTTACTTCTCCATCCCCAACGACAGCCTGGCACTGGAAGCCATGCGCTGGGCCAAGGACGGACAACGCGTCGTCCTCACCTATGACGAATACAAGGGCAAAGTCCTGTGGCGCGGCAATTCCAAGCACGTTGTCACCAGTATCGAGCGCGACACCAACTTCATCAAGACAAACCCCTATAAGGACAAAGCCCCGCAAGCCGAGGAGAAAAAAGACTAACCGGCTGGAACAGGACACATCACTTTATACTGCCGCCTCAAGTTGCCCTCGATAGTGCTCCACACATCGATTGCTACTTGAGGTGGTTGTTTTCTTGAATATATACATAAAATTCAGATTTCCAATACATTAGTCAAACACCACAACTTGGGCAGACGGAAAAAGTCTGCCAAAATGTCACTTTTTAACGGTTTTTAGCTGTCAGTTCTCAAAAATGTATGTAACTTTGCAGCCCGAAAAATATTGACATATAATGGAAGAAAACAAGATACAGCAAAACAAACCCGAACAAGAGCAAGCACAACAAGCCCCTCCCATCAAGCCCGACATTCTGGACTATGATGACATCAGGAAAATGGTGCCGTTCTTTGACGGCAAGCCCAAGTTGGTCAAGTGGTTATTCCACTTGCTCGACATGGATGACGCCAACTGGATTCACGGCCACAACTGCCACACGCCAGGCGTCCCCTTCTGTACAGGCGTACTTAAGGACCTGAATGCCACCATCACCTACAATAACGGTGAGGTGCTGGACAACCTGCCCGAGGGAGCGTTTATCACGGTGAGCAACCACCCCTTTGGCGCCGTTGATGGAGTGATGATGATTCACATCATCGGCACCCATAGGCCCGACTACAAGTTCATGGTGAATATGATTCTGGGTAAAATTGGCGGCATGATGCCCAATTTCATCACCGTCGATGCGCTTGCCAGCGATGACCCCGCCAAACGCGCCGTGTCGATGCAGGGCATCAGCGAGACGATGAAACACGTCAAGGCCGGTCATCCGGTGGGATTCTTCCCTGCCGGCGCCGTGAGCAAACTCAACAAGCACCTGCGCGTAGAGGACCGCGAGTGGCAACCCGTGATTATGCGCCTGATCCAGAAGCTCAAAGTCCCCGTCATCCCCATCTATATCCACGGCCACAACAGCTGGATTTCGCTCCTACTGGGTGCCATCAGCTGGAAACTGAGAACGCTGAGACTTCCCGCCGAGATGTTCCGCCGAAAGGATTACAACTTCAGAGTATCGGTACATGATCCCATCATGCCCGAAGAATATGCACAATACACCACGCCCGAGGAATTAGGAAAATTCCTGAAAGCAGAAACCTATAAAATGAAAAAATGGCAACAATAAATGACAGCACCATCCGCGCCATCAAGCAGCGCTTTGGCATCGTGGGCGAGTCGCCCGCGCTGATTGCAGCTATCCGCCGCGCCATGCTTGTGGCCCCTATCGACCTGAGCGTGCTCATCATCGGTGAGAGCGGTTCAGGTAAGGAGTCATTCCCCAAAATCATCCACGAGAGCAGTCCCCGCAAGCACAAGAAATACATCGCCGTGAACTGCGGCGCAATCCCCGAGGGAACCATCGACAGTGAACTCTTTGGCCACGTCAAGGGCTCATTCACCGGTGCCATTGCCGACCACAAGGGATACTTTGAGGAAGCAGACGGTGGCGTCATCTTCCTCGACGAGGTAGCCGAGATGCCCATGAGCACCCAAGCCCGCCTGCTGCGCGTGCTCGAGAACGGTGAATACCTGCGCGTGGGCGACAGCACCGTACGCAAGACCAACATCCGCATTGTCGCTGCCACCAACAAGGACATGCTGCAGGCCGTGAAGGACGGCAAGTTCCGCGAGGACCTGTACTACCGACTCTCGACGGTGCAGATCAACGTGCCTCCCCTGCGCGACCGTGGCGACGACATCATACTGCTGTCCAGGCTGTTCCTGCGCAATTTCGTCACCGAGAACCGCACAGCCCCTGTGACCCTGAGCGATGATGCCCATAACCTGCTCAAGACCTACCACTGGCCCGGCAACGTGCGCCAGTTGAAGAGCGTTATCGAACAGGTAGCCCTCTTTGAGTCTGGCAACACGGTCGATGCCGCCACGCTGAGCCAGTACATGCCCAACAGCCGCGAGACCGCACTCACCGTGCAGTCGCAACCCAACTACGACTACAATGCCGAACGCGAGCAACTGTTCACCCTCATCCTGTCGATGCGTGCCGAAATCGAGGCCCTAAAGAAACGCATGGATGGCGTTGGTCCCACATCCCATGTCGCATCGAGCGTGCATGAACTCAAGCGCGAAACCAACCCGCTGCTCGAGTATGGCGACAGTGACAGCATGAGCATGAGTTCACCCTACCGCAACATGCAGCGCGAGGCTCAAGAACTGGGCCACGTCGACGAGGTGTCTGCCATGGACGTGGAGAGCGAGACCGTCAAGACCCTTGACGAGACCGAGCGTGAGACCATCGAGAATGCCCTGCGCCACAATAACGGCCGCCGCAAGCTCACTGCCCAGGAGCTGAAAATCTCGGAGCGCACCCTCTACCGCAAGATTAAGCAATATAACCTGGAACGATAGTGAAACGCGCCCTTATCATATTGACCCTGGCGATGGCCGCGCTGTGCTGGAATGCCTGCATTCCCAGGTACACGCTCAACGGCGCGTCTATCGACTATAACATCTACAAGACCATCTCGTTCGGAGAGTTTCCCATCCGTGCCGCACTGGTATATCCGCCATTGCAGTCCATGTTTGAGAACCGCATGACCGACATGATTGCCCAGCAGACCCGCCTGCGAGTCATCGACAGCAATAACGCCGACCTGCGCATGGAGGGCGAAATCACCAATTACCAATTGTCGCCCCAAGCCGTTGGCGAGGATGCCTATGCCAGCCAGACGCGACTGACCATCAGCGTGCGCGTCAAGTACATCAACAACAAGAACCAGGCGTTGTCCAAAGACCTCTCCTTCAGCGCCTACCGCGATTTTTCGAGCAGCGAGTTGCTCGTTGATGTTCAGGACGAGTTGTGCAACCAGATCTGCAAGGACCTGTCGGACCTGATATTTAACGCGACACTCGGAGACTGGTAAAAAGTGACGACAATTATCATTGGCACGATTATTGACACAGTCAGGTTTTAGAGATTAGGTATCGGATTCATGAACGATGTGACAACATGGATTGAGGAAGTCAAGGGACTCGCCGCCACAATGGAGGGCGAGGTCACCAGGCAGTGGCTGGAGCGCGCCGAGCAGGATGCGCCCTACAGCGTGCTGCCCGCCTTGCTCTACCTCGAGCACAATGGCGTGAAAGGCAACGAGGACGTGCTCGCAAGGCTCGCCATCTCATTTCCCGACCGCCATGCGCTGGGGTTGCTGCTGGGCGAAGACACCGGCCTGATGACCCATTTCTATCCCCCCGAGGCCCTGCCCGAGACCCCCGACACGGTGACTACTATCGACCGTTTTCTGGACAATTACGGGAAAACGAGTCCTGGGGAGGTCGAGGCCATCAGCCGCGCCATCTTCAACCCGCAGCCCGACTATGCCGACGTGCTCGCCGCCCAGGAGAAGGAGGAAGGCGGTATCCCGCCCTCAAAGGGTGACTCCCAGGACGAACTCATCAACCAGTTTATCGCTGAACAGATGCAACTGAGCGAACAGGCGGCCCAGGCCCCCGTCACCACCCCGATCGATGACAAAGAGAAGGCCGAAATCGCCGAGGAATCCATCGACAATCCTACCCAAAACGATGATTCCATGCTCAGTGAAAGTCTGGCTAAAATGTACATCTCCAGACACAAATATTCACAGGCACTTGAAATTATTAAGCGATTAAGTTTGAAATATCCAGAAAAAAGTATTTACTTTGCAGACCAAATTCGGTTTTTGACCAAATTGGTCTTAAATGAGACACTAAACAACTAAAAATAAGAAAAAATGTACATTATTTTTGCAATTCTGATTGTGATCGCATCGATTCTGTTGATCGGTGTAATCCTTATCCAAAAATCTAAAGGTGGCGGCCTTGCTGCCAATGTGAATAGTTACAACCAGTTTATGGGTGTTCGCAAGACCACCGACTTCGTTGAGAAGGCAACTTGGGGTCTTTCCATCTTCATCTGCGTTCTGAGCATCGCTTCGGCATTTGTTACCGCTCCCAGCATCGTTGAGGGTGCTCCCCAGCTCAAGAAGTTACCCACCAGCGAGACTCAGGCTCCCAACTTCGGCACTCAGACCGAGGAGGCTCCCGCAGCTGCCGCTTCTCCCAAGGCAGAGGCTACTGCTCCCGCCGAGGCTCCTGCCACCGAGGGTAAGTAATCTATCCACCGTATCTTAACAACATCAAGGATGCGGTATGTCGTATCCGCATCACAGCGGGTCAAGACATACCGCATCTTTTTATTTCCTATCATGAGAATGACATTATTATATATGTTGCTTGCCACCATCATGACCGCATGCGGCAGCACAGGCACTTCCACAACCAGTGACACAAGCTCAAGCGACACCGCTACCCAGAAGGTGAGCAACGTCTTTGACGGCGATGGTGCTTACGCATTGACGCGCCAGCAATGTGAATTTGGTCCCCGTGTTCCCGGCACCTCGTCTCATGCCCAGTGTGCCGACTGGCTCATGACCACCCTGCGCACCTCTTGCGACACCGTCATGATGCAGACAGGTACTGTCCAGACCGCTACCGAGGGCAAATTAAACATCAAGAACATCATCGGCGTCATCAATCCCCAAGCCAGCCAGCGTCTGCTGCTCCTTGCCCACTGGGATACCCGCCCCTGGGCCGACAACGATCCTGATGAGAGCAATCACCGCAAGCCCGTAATGGGTGCCAATGACGGTGCCAGTGGAGTAGGCGTGCTGCTGCAACTGGCCAGCCAACTCAAGTCAACAGGCACCACCCTCGGTGTGGACATCGTGCTGGTTGATGCCGAGGACATGGGTATTGACGACAATGAAGAATCATGGGGACTGGGTACCCAGTACTGGGTTCAGCATCCCCACGTGAAAGATTACAAACCACTGTTCGGCATCCTGCTCGACATGGTGGGTGCCAGCGATGCGACCTTCACCCGTGAGTACTATTCGACTCAATATGCCAGCGGCTTTGCTGACCTCGTGTGGAAATGTGCTGCAGGCAGCCACTTCAGCAATGCCCAAGGCGGCGCCGTGACCGATGACCATGTCTTCATCAACCGCGCAGGCATCCCCTGCGTTGACATCATCGACATGCGCAGCGACAGCCCGACAGGGTTCTGTCCTGTTTGGCACACTACCAGCGACACCATGGACAGCATTGATCCCGCCACACTCGCCCAAGTCGGCCAGACCCTGCTCAACGTCATCGCCGAATTGGAGAAATAGTCCTCACCACTATAAAGTATAATAAATTTCCCCCAAAGATGTTTCGTGTCATCTTTGGGGGAAATTATAATTTGGTCTATACGGCTCTCGAGCTTATTCGCCGAGTACCAGGTCGATAATGGCGGTAATGTCAACAATGTTCACGCCATTGATGCCATTCACGTCGGCACAGATGTCACAAGCGGTTTCATCTTCACCGAGCAGGTAGTCGATTAACGCGGTAATATCCTTGACGTTCACTGCTCCATCATGGTTCACATCACCCAGTTGATAATTGTGGCCGCCATACTCAGTCAGGATGTACTCGATACCAGCCAGCGCATCAATCTTGCCGTTGCCAAAGTGGCTTCCATTAGCGCCATCGGTAACCCACGAGTCACGGATGGCGGTTTCCTTCATGATGTGCTTGATCTCACTCAGCGTGAGTTGCTTGCCACACTCGGTCGCAGCCTGCAACCACAGGGCCACAGTACCTGCCACCATGGGCGTTGCCATCGATGTGCCTGACATCAAGCCGTAGAGACAATCCGGATTGGATACGACGACATCATTCATATCGACGTTGCTGTGATACTTGTTATAGGCCGAGATGAGATACTCGCCAGGAGCCGAAATCCACGGGTGCATGGTGCCTAACGGCCCCATTCCCTCGACAGCATAGCTGGAAAAGTCTGAGATGTCACCCATGGCATTGCTGTCCTCGAGGGGGCGGGTCACATAGGAGCCGACCGAAATCACCTGGGGATAACAAGCGTTGGCAATCGCGCTCATGTCATCGGTGCCCTGGGTCCAAGTGTGACCGGGAGTCGTCAGGTAGTTGTCAAAGAAGGAATAGTTTCCGCTTGACCACAAGTCGATGATGTCAGAGCTGCCCCCGATGGGATACACCTCAATCGCAAGCGTGTAGTCTTCGCTAATCAGGCCGTTGGGCGTCTGAAGCAGAACCTGCTTGCATCCGTTTTTGGTCATATAGTCATACCATATCTTCACGTTAGGCGACGATCCGTTCCGGCCCGTGAAATAGTCTGTGCTCAATGTCAACGTCATGTTGCCGTCGGCATTGGTATAGCTGTGTGAGTCAACCACCTCGCCCGTCGTGTTATTTAGCACATGGATATTCAGTCCGATACCTGTGGCATCGTTAGCACGGGTGAAAGCATCGGCGATATACTCGCCCACATAATAACGATATCCCACCTCATACACTATCGGGTTAGAGCAGACAATGGTACCCAGGGGAGCTTCGGCGCTTGCGCTGCCGCTCACGTACAGGCCACCAGGGCCTCCAGCGCTATGACCGGCATTGTTACCCGTCGCGAACAGGCAGATGCGGTCGGGATGATCCTCACCAAAGAGTTGAGCAATCACCTCACTCTGGGCTCCGCCACCATCACGGTTATATACATTGTTGCCATAGCTGTTGCTGATGACGACAGGCTTGCCCACGCTGTCGGCATAGTCACAGATCCTCTTGAAAGCGTTGGCGATGTGCGTGTCCCTCATTCCATTCAGGCCGCACAGGAACAGTTCGGCTCCTGGAGCCACACCGCCGTAGGTGGCGCTGGCGTGGTCATCGGTCACCGTTGCCACATCCTCGTTGATAATCACACTCGACCCTCCAGCGATGGCGCTGACGTGTGTGCCGTGGTCGGTATTGGTGACACCATCCCGGGGCAGATCACCAGTCCCGTAATAATCCACCTCGACGCCATTAAAGACATAGGCGCGCTTAATGCGACAGTTGCCGTCCTTGTCCTTGAAGGCAATGTGGTCAAAATCAATGCCACGGTCAATCACGCCCACAATCACACCAGTGCCGTCATAGCCATGCGGCAACCCCAGGGCGGCAGCCTCTTCTGAGAAGGCCAGCACGTCGTCGGCATTGATAGCGGGGCGGGCCCTATCGGTGGCCATCGTCATGACCTGAGACACCTCGATGCGTTTCACGCCGTCGAGAGCTGCAATCTTGTTGATGCCCTCAACCGGGAGCATGGCAGTCAACAACCCGTTATCAAAGATGGTCTCGACCCTGACGCCCATAGCCTGCAACTGGGCAATCACGTCGTTTGCCGTCACCTTGACAAAAGCCGAAATATAGACCTCGCCGTCAATGGTATCGGGCGTGGCATAAAGGCGTCCCATGGGAGTGAGCAACTGGGACTGGCCTGGCCAATTCATCCTCAAGTCAGGGGTTTCGAAATTACCATTGCTCTGCTCCAGCTCGTCGAGAAACATCTGTGTCGTGATTGACAGTTTCTCGACATTGGCACGCTCTTGATGCAGCCCCATTGCAGTCTGGGCAGTCATCACGGCAGCACATGCCGTAGCAGCAAGCAACAGTAGGAGTTGGGTCTTTAAGTTCTTCATCATTGTTCTTGTTTTATGATATTCAATTATAATATGATATTTGCTCCAGCAAAGTTAAAAACTTGGCACAAAGGTAATACTTTTTTATCTCCCGAAATCATTTTATCACTCAAAACCATTACCTTTGCAACTTGCTACCCATTAGCCATGAGGGCATCAGCCCTCATCACGGGACATCCATCTGCCGGATGGAGTTAACATGAAGTCAAAACCATAAACTTAAACATATATCTAACAAACAATGAGAAAAGAAAGGATTATACTCATGAGCAGTGTACTGGTTGCAGCGTCGGCTGTGACAACCCAAGCTCGCATCAACTATCCCGACACACGTCGCGTGGATACTGTGGACACTTACTTTGGCACCCAGGTGCCTGACCCCTACCGCTGGCTCGAGGATGACCGCAGCGCCGAGACCGAGGCATGGGTCAACGCCCAAAACAAGGTGACCCAGAACTACCTGAACAAAATCCCGTTCCGCAAGGATGTGAAGAAGCGCATCACCGAACTCGCCAACTACGAGAAGATGGGCGCTCCCTTTAAGGTAAAGGATAAGTTCTATTTCTTCAAGAACAACGGTCTGCAAAACCAGAGCGTCCTCTACGAGTACAGTGCCGACGGCAACCACAAGATGGTGCTCGACCCCAACACCCTGAGCGACGACGGCACCGTGGCACTGCAGCAGCTGAACTTCTCCAACGACGGCCGCTACCTGGCCTATGTCATCACCCGCAGTGGCAGTGACTGGAACGAGATCTATGTGAAGGACCTCAAGGAGGACAAGGTGCTTGATGACCACATCGTCTGGGCCAAGTTCACCGACGCCCAGTGGCTGGGCGATGGTTTCTTCTACAGCGGCTATGACGCACCCGAGGATGCCAAGTCGTCCAAGAACGAGTTCCAGAAAGTGTATTACCACAAGCTGGGCACTCCCCAAAGCGAGGACTATGTCGAGTATCAGGACAAGAGTGAGCCCTTGCATTTCCACCAAGTGAGCGTGAGCGAAGACGAGCGCTATGTCATCCTGTGGAAGAGCGATGCCGAGGGCAACGACATCTATGTCAAGGACCTTAAGGACCGCAACCCCCACTATGTGCAGCTCATCGGCGGCATGAAGTATGAGCGCGGCATTGTCGGCATCGACAATGGCAAAATCTATGTCATGACCAACGAGAATGCCCCCAAGGGCAAGATCGTCAGCTATGATGCCGAGACGTTGTCTCCCGCCAGTTGCGCCGAGTTCATTCCCGAGCAAGATGCTGTCCTGTCGGGCGTTGCCATGGCCGACCACAAGTTCATCCTCACCTACGACAAGGATGCTTCGAGTCACCCCTACCTGTACAGTGCCGACGGTAAGCTCATCCGTGAGATTCAGCTGCCCACCTTCGGTTCGGTAGGTTTCAGTTCCAAGAAGAACGCCAAGGAGGTCTTCTACAGCTTCACCAGCTACACCTTCCCGGGCGCCATCTACAAGTATGACCTGGAAACGGGCAAGAGCGAACTGTTCTTCCAGCCCAAGGTCAACCTCAAGAGCGACGACTATGTGACCGAGCAGGTCTTCTTCAACAGCAAGGACGGTGCACGCATCCCCATGTTCCTCGTTTACAAGAAGGGCCTCAAGCGTGACGGCCAGCGTCCCACGTTCCTGTATGGTTACGGCGGCTTCAACGTGAGCCTCAATCCCGGTTTCACTTACACCCGCACGCTGTTTGCCATGCTGGACTGTGGCGGTATCTGCGCCTACGTCAACCTGCGTGGCGGTGGCGAGTACGGTGAGGAGTGGCACCAGGCCGGCACCAAGATGAACAAGCAGAATGTGTTTGACGACTTCATCGCTGCCGCCGAGTGGCTCATCGAGAACAAGTACACCTGTCCCCAGAAACTCGCTTGCAACGGCGCCAGCAATGGCGGTCTGCTCGTCGGTGCTGTGGTTAACCAGCGTCCCGACCTGTTTGCCGCTGCCGTGCCTCAAGTCGGTGTGATGGACATGCTCCGCTACCACGAGTTCACCATCGGTTGGAACTGGGCGCCTGACTACGGCCGTAGTGACGACAGCCCCGAGATGTTCCGCTACCTGCGTGATTACTCGCCCCTGCACAACATCAAGAACGACGGCACCCGTTACCCCGCCATCATGGTGACCACAGGTGACCACGACGACCGCGTCGTGCCCGCCCACAGCTTTAAGTATGCCGCCGAGCTGCAGCACTGCAACACCGGTGACCAGCCTAAACTCATCCGCATCGACAGCAAGGCTGGCCACGGCCACAGCAAGCCCATCAGCAAGATCATCGACGAGTACACCGACATCCAGGCCTTCATCATGTACAACCTGGGCGTGAAGTACAAATACAAAAAGTAACTGAGTTAGCACCCGCTAACAACGATAAAGAGGGAGAGCCTGAAATTGGCCCTCCCTCCTTTATTGTGAAGTGGTAGTTATTACTTGCACGGGATATTCTTAAAATGCCACTCCTTGCTCTCCTTGAATTCAAACTCGGAATCCTCAAGTGACAGAGGTGGGAAAATGAGGGCAAAACGTAGTTTCTGATAAGGCTGTTCAACCCTGGTTTTAGATGGCTTGACGCCAATGTTCTGGGCGCTCACAATCCTCAACTTGCCACTCTTTTTGCCCTTGATGTAGGCATCGGGATTAACGTAGGGACTGGCATTCATTGACGCGGTCTCATATTCCATTTCGATGCGCGTCTCGGTGTCGGAGCAGCATACACGCAAGATCTGAATGCGCTCGGCGTGCTTGCTCGGCTTGCAGATCGGGTTCTCTCTCATGAAGCGGTAACCCGAATAGTCAGGCAGCGTCACTTTGCTGTTATTGAGGATACTGGGGCCCTCTTCGGTACGGCCAGCAGGCACATACAGGCTGGTGATTTTGCGGGTAAGGCTACGCTGGTCGCTGTACTCATATTTCCAATTCAACACAGCTGCTTCCTCATACTTGGCAAGGGCATCGGCATATTTGCCGTCTTCCTCCAGTTCGCGAGCAGCATCCATCGCATCGTCAAAGGCGGATTTGAACTGAGCTTTCTCTTTAGCATAAATTTCAGCCCTCTGCTTGCGTTCGGCCGATTCCAGGATTGAGCTCACACCACTGAGCACACCATGAGTGATACGCTCGGCTTCGGTGAATTGTGCAGCTATCGTCATGTTAATGGAGACGAGTAGTGCCAATGTCATGTAAAATCTTACTTTCTTCATGTTAGTGTAAATTTAGATATTTATTATATGATTATTGTTCTTCTTGGGAGCCCTCAACCAGACGCTTTTTCTCGCGATACTGCTTGGGTGACATACCAAACCGTTTCCTGAAAATAGTACGAAAGGTGGTTGTACCGCCGAAACCCGCATCGTGGGCGACAGCATCGATGGTCCAGTGCGGCTGTTCAGTCAATAGCCGGCAGGCTGTCATGAGCCGCTTGGTGGTCAGATATTCGGCCAGGGTGTTGTCATCTCGACGGGCCTTAATGGCTTGCATGACACGCCGCTGAGTCAAACCAAGTGCAGTTGCAATTTCCTTGAGTGTCACTCCTGCCTTGAGATGCAGCCCCATCTCATCCATCTTGGAGTCAATCCAGTCCATCAATTTCTGGTCGCTCATCTGCGCCACATTAGAGACCGTCTCGATCTCCTGATTCAGCAAATGAGATGAAAGGTCAGACGTGCCGATAAAGTGCGATGGACCAATCAACTTGTCCTCAGCCAACTTGAGCCTGTGTTCAATATCGACCAACTCCTGTGCCATGGCATCTTTCTCGCGCTGAACAGTCGCCAGTTGGGTTTCGGCTTGCAATAGCGCATTGAGTGAGTGGTCCTGCCGATGATTCCCTTCATGGACCTGTCTGGCCAAGTCGACATTATGATCCATCAACTTGCGGGAAATACGATAGGATAATATAAGGGCAATGATGACAGCCACAAATGTGGCAGCCATAGCAACGATGATAAGTTTCAAGGTCAACGGATCTTGCATCGGTACGTCTTTTGGTGAATCGCGTCACAAAAATACTGCAATCAACCGCAGGAATCAAATAAAAACAACCAAATCGGCCATTTTTATTCGACCGAATCGGACCCAATACGACGAAATTGTTCATTTTCCTTATATAAAACGCCATTACCGTTTTCTTTTCGACTCCAATTCAAGAATGAATTAGTAACTTTGTCACATTCTTTCAACAAATGCATTTTTTAATCATGATCAAGCAAGGCACATCAGACAACGATAGTCTCAACAATATCTCCGCCGACAACCGCCACATTAACCGCCTTGACTGTGGCCTCCCCCAGTGGCTACTTACCATAGGTTTTATCCTCATGGTAACGGCAGCCGTGTGCACCGTCAGTGCCCTCGACTTGTGGTTCAGGGAGCAAGCGCCACTGGCCCTTGCCGCCATCAACACGGTGGGTATGCTCATCATGTATTTTGCCACAATGCTCGGCATGAAGCCTCTGTACCGTCCCCTCACATGGTGGTGGGGACTGGTGATTGCGCTCAACATCGTCAGCTTTGCATCTATTAGCTTAGGAGCGATATGGCCTGAGGTGGATTTCATCATTGCCTGTGCCCTGCCGCTTGCCTACCTGCCGCTGGGCATACTCTTAGCCATCTGGTACCACGGACGGCTGCAGCACTTGGGCATCTGGATGATTGTGCGCATCTTGACGGTATTCCTGCTTCCCATTGCCTGGTACATGCTCGGCCAGGACATGAATAGCGTTGTTATGCAAGGCATTATTGTCCTTGTCGAACTCATCTACGCTTGGCTTTTCTACCGCATCCTGCGATAATCTTCCAATACATGGAGAGCATGGCTAATTGCCGACGGCCAAAAAGCGCATAGCTAATAGCTAAAAAATCACTACCTTTGCAGGCATGAAAGGCGATACTATCATCATCAAGGGAGCCAGAGAGAACAACCTCAAGGAGGTCTCGCTGGAAATCCCCAAGCATCAGATCACAGTGTTTACAGGCGTGTCAGGCTCGGGCAAGAGTTCGCTCGTGCTCGACACCATTGCGGCCAAGTCGCGCCGTGAACTGAATGACACCTTCCCGTCGTTTGTGCAACAGTACCTGCCCAAGTACGGCCGTCCCCACGTGGATGCGATAGAAAATCTGCCCATCGCCATCGTCATCGACCAGAAGAAGCCAGCGCAGAATTCGCGCTCGACTGTCGCCACCTATACCGACATTGCAGCCCTGCTGCGCCTGCTCTTTTCCAGGGTGGGTCAGCCATTTGTGGGCTATGCCGAGTCGTTCAGCTTCAACCACCCCGAGGGCAGTTGCCCTCGCTGCTCGGGATTGGGCGAAATCCGCGAGCTGGACATCCACAAGCTGGTGGACTTCGACAAGAGCCTCAACGACGAGGATACGATTCACTACATCGCCTTCGGCAAGGGCGGCTGGCGCTGGATACGTTATGCCCACAGCGGCCTGTTCGACCTGGATAAGAAAATCAAGGACTACAGTCCCGAGGAACTCGACCTGTTCCTCAACAGCCCACAGATCAGACTCAAGAATCCGCCCTCCAACTGGCCAAAATCAGCGAAATATGAGGGCATCATCCCACGCATGTACCGCAGCATCATCAATAGCGAGGAAGGCTTGCTGCATGCAGCAGTCTTGAATCCCATGCTCAATATGGGCGTGTGTCCCGACTGCCATGGCACCCGCCTGAGTCCCCGTGTCCTCTCGTGCAAAATCGAGGGCATCAACATCGCCGATGCCTGCGCCATGTCCATCACTCGCCTCAACGAGTGGGTCAAAGCACTCACCTCGCCGCTGGCCGTGGATATCAAGCAGGCCATCAGCGCACGCCTCACTGCGCTGGAGGAAATCGGCCTGGGCTACCTGAGCTTGGAGCGCGGTGTGGGCACTCTGTCGGGCGGTGAGGCCCAACGCTGCAAAATCGCCAAATACATCAATTCGTCACTTGCCGACGTACTCTATATCCTGGATGAGCCCAGCACGGGCCTGCACGACCACGACATCGAGAAGATGAAGCACTCAGTACGCCGCCTGCGCGACGCGGGCAACACGGTCCTGCTCGTCGAGCATCACCGCGAGATGATTGGTATTGCCGACCACATTGTGGATCTGGGTCCCGGGCCGGGCAGCCAGGGCGGCAACATCATCTTTGAGGGCAACTACCAGGAACTGCTGCACAGCGGCACGAGCACGGGACAGATGCTCAGCCAGCACGGCAGCTTCAAGGCCCAACCGCGCGAAGTGAAAGCGACCTTCCCGCTGCGCCACGCCACCCTGCACAACCTCAAGGACGTTTCCATCGACCTGCCTCTGGGCGTATTTGCCGCCGTAGCCGGTGTGGCCGGTTCGGGCAAGAGTTCGCTGATGGAGTGTTTTCGCCGTGAGCATGGCAACGTGGTGTATGTCAGCCAGAAAAATATCGGCGTGAGCCTGCGCTCCACGCCAGCGACCTATATGGATGTGGCTCCCGACATCCGCAAGCGCTTTGCCAGGGCCCACAAGATGAAGGAGCAGTACTTCACCTTCAACGGCAAAGGCGGCTGCCCCGTGTGCGGCGGCAAGGGCGTGGTCATTGCCGAAATGGCCTTCATGGACAACATCGAGACGACCTGCGAGGCCTGCCATGGCCTGCGCTACTCGCGTGAGGCGCTGCAGTACACCCTCGACGGCAAGAACATTGCCGAGGTGATGGACCTGTCGGTGCGCCGCGCCAGCGAATTCTTCAAGGGCACCGTCATCGAGGAGAAGTTAAAGCCCATGATGGACGTCGGTCTCCACTACCTGCACCTCAATCAGGCACTGAGCACCCTGTCGGGCGGTGAGCTGCAACGCTTGAAGATCGCATCCTACCTCCAGCAATACACCATGCCCATCGAGGCAGGCGGCCAGCGCGGCGTGTTTGTCATCGACGAGCCCACCGACGGCCTCCACCTCAAGGACGTGCGCCACCTCATCGACCTGTTCGAGCAGATGGTGGACATGGGCAACACGGTCTATGTCATCGAGCACAACACCGATGTCATCAAGGCGGCCGACCACGTCATCGAACTCGGCCCCGGCGCCGGCGACCAGGGCGGCACCGTCATCTTCCACGGCACCCCCCGCGCCATGCTCACCTGCCCCACCAGCATCACCGCTCCCTACCTGAAATAAAACAACTGATTCATCCGAGGACATCTGGATTTTTTCAAACAGCCTTGACAACGCTGTTTTGGGCATCCGCATCCTTTTAACAAACAACATGAACAACATTGAACAACAACAAAAACAACAATTTTTTGTATTCCTAAATCACATGTGCATATCGTTCGGGCCACTCTACACCAAATGAATCATTAAAACCTCGTTGGAGGTCAAATAAAAATGTTGTTATGGTTGTTCAACGTTGTTATAGTTGTTTGAGATATGAATGAAGCGGATGGCATTTAGTTAAATTCGTATAATTCGTAGTTTAAAGTCACAAAGATTGTAGTACCTTTGCAGTTGGTATGGACGAGGAATTTGATATCAGACGGGAGTCGTTGAAGACCGACCAGGATTTTGAGCGGGCGTTGAGGCCCGTGCGGTTTGAGGACTTTGCCGGGCAGGACAAGATTATCGAGAACCTGCGCGTGTTTGTCGCTGCGGCCAAGCTGCGCGGCGAGTCGCTGGACCATGTGCTGTTCCACGGCCCGCCAGGCCTGGGCAAGACGACGCTGAGCAACATCATCGCCAATGAGCTGGGCGTGGGCTTCAAGGTGACCTCGGGTCCCGTGCTTGACAAGCCGGGCGACCTGGCTGGCCTGCTCACCTCGCTCGACGAGAACGATGTGCTGTTCATCGACGAGATCCACCGCCTGAGCCCCATTGTGGAGGAATACCTCTACAGCGCGATGGAGGACTACCGCATCGATATCATGATTGACAAGGGCCCTGGTGCACGCTCGGTGCAGCTGACGCTTGCACCGTTCACGCTCATCGGTGCCACGACCCGCAGTGGCCTGCTGACGTCGCCGCTCAGGGCACGTTTCGGCATCAACTGCCACCTGGAATACTATGACCACAAGGTGCTTGAGGGCATCATCCGACGCTCGGCACGCCTGCTGTCCGTTCCCATCGACGACAAGGCGGCAATTGAGATTGCCCTGCGCAGCCGCGGCACGCCCCGTATCGCCAACTCGCTGCTGCGCCGCGTGCGCGACTTCGCCCAAGTCAAGGGCAGCGGCCGCATCGACCTGGAGATTGCCCGCTATGCCCTTGAGGCACTCAACATCGACAAATACGGCCTCGACGAAATCGATAACAAGATCCTGCTGACCATCATCGACAAGTTTGGCGGCGGCCCCGTGGGCCTGAACACCATCGCCACGGCGATGAACGAGGACGCAGGCACCATCGAGGAAGTCTATGAGCCCTACCTCATCAAGGAAGGATTTATCAACCGCACCCCGCGCGGCCGTGAAGCGACCACCCTGGCCTACAACCATCTGAAGCGCGACCGCCCCGGCGAAGTGGGGTCTATTTTTTAATTCATCAAACAACCATAACAACAAACAACAACTTGAACAACATCCTTATTAATTAATTATTATTTGTTGTATCAGTTGTTTAGTGTTGTTTCTGTTGTTTGACTAAATAAAGAGAAGAAAATGGCAAATCTGAAATCATTGGCAAAAGATACCGCCATCTACGGCTTGAGCAGCATCATCGGGCGATTCCTGAATTACCTGCTCGTGCCGCTATATACCGCCAAACTCTCGGCCGCATCGGGAGGCTACGGTGTGATTACCAACGTGTATGCCTACACAGCGCTGCTGCTGGTCATCCTGACCTACGGCATGGAGACGACTTTCTTCCGCTTTGCCAACAAGAGCGAAGAGAATCCAAACACCGTGTATAGCACAACGCTCATGAGCGTGGGCACCACCTCACTGCTGTTTGTGTTGCTCGTGCTGGCCTTCCTGCCGGGCATCGCGGGGTGGATGGGCTATAGTTCCCATCCCGAGTATGTGGGTGTAATGGCTACTGTGGTTGCGCTCGACGCATTCCAGTGCATCCCGTTTGCCTACCTGCGTTACCAGCGCAAGGCCATCAAGTTTGCCGCGCTCAAGCTGCTGTTCATCTTCATGAATATTGCTCTGAACCTGCTATACTTCGTCGTCTTGCCAGCGTTGTACAAGCTTTATCCCGATGCCGTGGGCACCATCTACAATCCCAACGTGGGTGTAGGCTATGCCTTCTTTATCAATCTGGCATGCACGGGAATCATCACATTCTTCTTCTGGAAGGAGCTGACAGGTATCAAATATAAGTTTGACTGGTCGTTGTTGAAGCGGATGCTCGGTTACAGCTGGCCCATCCTGGTACTTGGAATCGCCGGCATTCTGAACCAGACATTCGACAAGATGATGTTCCCTAAAATCTATGGTGACCATGCCAACACCCAGTCACAACTGGGCATCTATGGTGCAGCGACCAAGATTGCCATGATTATGGCACTGATTACCCAGGCCTTCCGTTATGCTTACGAGCCGTTTGTGTTCGGCAAGAGCAAGGACAAGGACAACCGGGAGACCTATGCCCAGGCGATGCGCTACTTCATCATCTTCACCCTGCTGGCTTTCCTGGCCGTGATGGCATGGATCGACGTGTTCAAGTACATCATCGCTCCCGACTATTGGTCGGGCCTCAAGGTCGTGCCCATCGTCATGGCAGCCGAAATCATGATGGGCATCTACTTTAACCTGTCCTTCTGGTACAAACTCATCGACAAGACCATCTGGGGCGCATGGTTCTCGGGCATCGGCTGTGCCGTGCTCATCCTGGTTAATGTGCTGTTTGTGCCCAAGTACGGTTACATGGCGTGCGCTTGGGGAGGCTTTGCGGGTTACTTTACTGCAATGGTGCTGAGCTATCTCGTGGGGCAGAAGTACTACCCCATCAAGTATCCCATGCGTGACATCCTGCTCTATGTCGTGGTGGCCGCCATTCTCTTCGCTGCGATGATGCTACCCGTCGGGAACATGTGGCTCGCCCTGGCCTACCGCACTGTGCTGTTGTGCCTGTTTGTGGGCTTTATCTTCCGAAAGGAACACTTGGGTCCCATGCTGGCCAAGTTGCCCGTCGTCGGCCGCTTCTTCAAGTAACACAAAAAACCGCCCTTTAACAGGCGGTTTTTTTGTGTCGCATGAATGTTGATTCTAGTGGTTGAAAATCCATTCGATGATGCAGTTGACATCGGCAATCGTCACCTCGCCGTCACCGTTCACGTCATATCGGAATGGGGGCGGGCAAGGTGGTGGTATAACAATGCCATGGCGCACGATCCTGACAGGGATAATCTCCAGCTCATTCTTGTAAACGTAAATGAAGCCATCCACGTCATAGGTGGCGTCGGGAACCAAATCGTCGGGCGAAACGCGCAGCATGGGACTGTCGTCGGTATAGCCACGTAGAATCGCATCGATCAATGCGTTGATATCGGCAATATTGATTTCGTTGTCACAATTCACGTCACAGTCAATCCAGGCCACCCCATTGACAACATCGGGCTGGAACCTGTCGAATATGGCCATCACGCCTGTCTCGTCCTCGGCCCACGGGGAAACATCGCCAAATTTGATTGCCACGTCTGATAGACGGACATACCAGTGAACCATATCATGTGAGATTTCCTCGATGGGCATCTCCTCGGGTTCGACAGGATCTGTCTCGCCGACTTTGGTCCAATCGTGATAGGGCGAAAGCTGGAAAGTACCTTGATATGTCGTCCAGCTGGCGTAGCCGATAATCTGGTCACCATTCTTGAAGGGACCGCCACAACTTCCGTAAATCAGACCATAGTCGCCACAAGAGTCCTTCACATAAAGATATGCTCCATTCTGATAGATAACCGTCAACGGGCAGACGAACTCAGTCACCTCTCCCTGGGATGAATTCAGGTACAGATCGTTCAAGCAACAAGCCCCAGGAGGGGGAGGAACGATGTGGGATGTCCAAATAATGTATAACTGGTAAATCGTATTCTCGCGGCCATAGGAAGTAATAATGGCACGGATATCATAACGCATAGTGGGATCGACCTGATAAGGTAATTGCGGATAATAGGGGCATGAGTTGCCATGCTCATCAATCACAACCATATGCTCCTGGTCGATAATCACATTGTGCACTTCCACATAATGTGCCCATAAGTCATGACCCACCTGGCTGAGGTCAATCGGCATGGGAATGATTTCCTCGTTTCGGATGGCGGGCTGGAAGCCTGTGGGGTGCGAAATCTCAGGTTCGCCGTTGTAGGTGGTTTTAACGCCACCCCAACCTGGCGGGATGATATCACCCATCTCATAGGTCTGCCCCACATTACCATAGACCAAACCAAACCCGCACTCATCCTTCAGATACAAATAATAGTTATGCTGATACACCACCTGAGCCTCATGATCAAAGATAACGGTTTCGCCATCAGGAGTGCTGGGAAGGTCACACAGGGTGTATTCGGTTATTCTATGCAATCTGATCGGCAATAACTGGTAAACCGTATTCTCGCGGCCATAGGAGCCCACAATAGCATACACATCATACTTAACCGTCAAGTCATTAGGTGCCGGAAATCCCATTGAACCGAAGTAAGCGGGATACTCATTACCGTCCTCGTCGATGATGATATATTGAGTGCCATTTTTCACAATGCTCACGTTGCGCAAGACGACATAATGGGCAAACAGGTCATGGCCGATGCCACCGGAGATTTCTTCGGGCTCAACAGGCGTGTTACCAATAGCGGGTTGAAAACCTTGGGGATAGGATAATTCGGGCTCACCATTAAAGAAGGTCTTGGTCACATAGAAGCCGCCAGGGATGATGTCACCTTGAACATAGCTCTGGCCTACTTGACCATATATAAGGGCGTAAGCCGAATAGTCCTTGACGAACAAGTAGTTCTTATTCTGAGCCAGTACCGTCACGGGGTTGGGGATAAAAATGACTTCCCCGTCAGGAGCGAGAAGGGCATCCCAGAGACAATTCACCTGGGTTGCTTCAAGAAACTCATAGGTTGCTGTCGCCACATCAGACATCTCGCCATCGAGAACCGCGACAGCCTTGACAGTGGTTCCTGCGCTGAGGGTGAAGGGAGCCACATAAGGTGTTGAAGCGGGTGTCGGGTCGCTCCCGTTAGTCGTGTAATAGATAGACGCGCCACTGTTCGGGCAGGTCATCGTCACCTCGATGGGGTTATAGTAAGTGCCACTCGCAGGACGAATGACGGGAGATCTCACACCGTTACATTCAAAGGTGACAACAATCTTGGTGAGCCGCACCTGGTTGCCCACGGCAGTGAATGTGACGCACGGCGCAACACCTTCCCACACACCGATATACCCTTGATAAGAATAGGACCCCACATCGGTTACAAAGTTACCGGGACCGTACTGCGCATCATCCATAGCGACACACTGGAACTCAATCTTGACGATATCACAAATGCTGGAGCAGATGGTAATAGTCTCGTTTTTATACACACGGTAGTGAATGCCATTGGCCATACCCTTGGAAATACTGACGGTTACACCATCTTTCTCAATACCGTAAGGACCGGCTGTGGTACTTCCCGTGCCTACGTCAACCGTGGGGTCAAAGATCACGACATTGGCCATTGCAGCGGTGATTGCTGCAAGCCAAGCGAGCAATAACAAACAGGTTCTCTTCATTGGGACAAGTATAATAGTTGATCTGGAATGTATTGGTATAAAAAATCGGGGCCCACGCAATGTGGACCCCGATGTAATTCAAATCCATCGTGCAGCGCCAACCCCTACATTCGGCATGGGTAAGGAATCACCAGACAACGTCTGATAACACGATCCAGAAGTGGGTTTTATCGGCTGCATGATCATTGTGAGGGATTAGTTCAGGATGATGTCGATAATGGAATTGACGTCGGCAATACTTACCTCACCGTCACCATTCACATCACCGTTAGGTGCCTGGTTGCCCGACAGAATCATGTCGATAGCTGCATTGACGTCGGCAATACTTACCTCACCGTCACCGTTCACATCACCCACAACGCCTGAACCGTGCTCTTTCACAACGATGGGATAGAGCTCAAGCTGGCCCTTGTAGATGGTCAGGAAGCCAATCACGTCATAGGTCTTATCAGCACTCAGAGCGGGAACGACAACGTCCTGGTTGAACTTGTTGAACACGAGCATTTCGCCGGTCTCGTCAACCATGTTGTAGGTATTGTCAGCATCGGTTGCGGTCAGCTGGACATCCTCAAATCCGAGGTACCAGTGAACCATATCCTGAGAAACCTCCTCGATGGGCATCATCTCGGGCTCAACAGCCGCGCCGTGACCAGCCTTGTCAAAGCCAGATACGGGAACCATCTGCTTAGCGCCCTGATACTCGTTCCAGGTTGCAATAGCGCCATTGATGAAGTCACCATTAACGAAGTCGTGATAATCCACATTACCGTAAACCAGGCTGTAGTTGCCATCAACGTCCTTAACATACAGGTTGATGCCATTCTGATAGATGGCGGTCAGTGCGGTGGTGAACTCACCCTGAACGCCCTTGCTCAAGCCATAGAGCTCGGGGATGTTGGCAACGGGAACAGGCTTGTCATCAGCACCGCCGAACTTGATGGGCAGAATCTGATAAACGGTATTGGTCTTACCATAGGAAGCCACAACGCCATAAACGTCATAGGGCTTGGTCCTGTCGCTGGGCAGAGCAGCATTGAAGGTGCCATTGTAGTAAGCACAGCTGTTGCCGTTGGCATCGGTGAGAGTACCGTCATCGTTAACATAAACCTGCTTGAGCAGCACGTATTGCGCCCAGATGTCGTGACCCACCTGATTGGGGGTAATCTCGTTGGGGGTGATAGTTACGTTGCCGCTTGCAGGCTGGAAACCGCTGAACGGGGTTGCCAACTCGGGCTCGGCATTGTAGGTGGTCTTGGTACCACTGAAGCCAGCGGGGATCACGTCACCCATGTGGTAAGTCTGATCGAGGTCGCCATAAGCCAGACCGAAACCGGTCTCGTCCATGGCATACAAGTAACGGCCAGACTGATAGATTACGATAGACTCATAGTCGAAGGTAACCGAGGTGCCGTCGGCCTCCTCGGCCATCTTGCCCCAACCGAAGCCCTCACCGGGTTTGTGGTGCTTCTTGATGCTGGTGGGAAGCAACTGATAAACGATGTTCTCAGTGCCATAGGAACCGACAATGCCGATCACGTCATAAGTAGCATCCAAGTCACTGGGAGCGCTCACGCCCATCGAGCCGAAATAGATCGCGCAGGTGTTACCATTGATATCGGTTAATACATAATTGCGGTCATCCACCTTAGTAATGGTGGCTTCGATAAACTGCACATAGTGGGCAAACATGTTGTGGCCAACCTGGTTGGCACTGATCTCCTCGGGGGCGATGGGGCTGTTGCTGGAAGCGGGCTGGAAGCCAGCGGCAACCTGCAACTCGGGCTCACCGTTGTAGGTGGTCTTGGTTCCTGCAAAACCAGCGGGAATCACATCACCATTCTTGTAAGTCTGGCCGGTCTCACCGTAGAACAGAGCATAGCCGGTATTGTCCTTCACATACAAGTACTTCTTGTTCTGTTCAAGCACGCTCACGGGATTGTTGAACTTGATCACGGTGCCGTCGGCAGTGTTCTGGAAGGTTACGATGTCGGGCACACCCGTGGCGGTAGCAAATTCGTAGGTAGCCTCAACCACGTCACTTACTTCACCGTCCTTGGCCGAAATGGCCTTAACAGTAGTATTGCTGTTCAAGGTGAAGGGAGCATTGTACTGGGTTGAGCTAGTGGTGGGATTGCTGCCATTGGTGGTGTAATAAATCTTAGCACCACTGGTGCCGCAGGTAATGGTTACCTGGATGGGGTCATAATAGGTTCCACTGGCAGGGCTGATGGTGGGATTGGCAAGTCCACCACCGTCCACGGTGACAACAATCTTGGTGGCACGCACCTGATTGGTCTCGGCAGTGAAATCCACACTGGGGGAAGAGCCAACCCATGTGCCCACGTTGCCCTCGTAGCTATAGCCAGCCTGAGCGGCAAAGCAGCCAGGGCCATACTTCTCAGTTCCGCTTGCCGAGCACGTGAACTCAATGCTGATGATGTTGCCAATGGCCGAAGAAACGGTTGTTACCGAGCCCTTGGCAAAACGATACTGGGCAGCCTTCAAGCCACCGCTGGTCGTTGAGATCGTGATGCCGTCCTTCTGCATTGAGTCAGCACCCTGAGCGGTCTCATTGTTACCAAAGGTCTCGCCAGGGATAAAGGTCACGACGGTCTGGCCCCAAACGGTAGCCGCCATCATCAACATGGTTAATAAAGTAAAGATTTTCCTCATTGCAATGAAAGTTATTAAATGGTTAATAATGAATTGTTTCGTCTATAATTGGACAAAGGTACTCGTTTTTTTTCAATAATCGCCCAATTTGGGAGGCAAAAATTAAAACTCTGCCTAAAAAAAACATTTTGGTCATGATACAGGCGATTGGCGCTCCATAAAATCCAATAATATTTGTAATTTTGCAGTCTCATGTAACACATCCCTATGAATCTGCTGCATGACAATCCATCAAATGTATATCATTGTAATATTATATCATGCTGGAATTGAGTAAATACAGATTTACGCTCACACTGATGTGTGTGTTAACGGCTTGCTTCTCGTGGGGGCAATCTTTCTACATCAATGGCCACAAGGCCGTGCAGGACAAGTCTAACGGCATCTGGCTGTGCAGCATCCCTCAAGAGTGCTTCAACACCGATTGGGAAGCCGTAGTGGAGCCGGACAGCACTTGGAGCGGTTTCACGGTGAACGGCATAAGCCTGACCGCCGACGGAACCGCGACATTCCGTGACATCACCGGAGGCAAGAAGTATCCCTTTGCTGCCATAGGTGAAGACGGGCAACCCATCAGCGGACAGATCACATTCACTTTCCTGCCCGTGATAGAGCTCAACGGAGATTTCGGCTACGAGTACGTCGAGGGTACGGTATCGGTCAACGGTCCCGACACGACCAGCAAGAACGACATGCGCGCCAAGCTCAAGTGGCGCGGCCACTACTCCAACAACGAGGACAAGCACAAACGCAACTATAACATCAAGTTCCTGGACAAGAACGGTGACAAGAAGAACCGCAGCTTCTACGGAATGCGCAAGGACAATCACTGGAAACTCGACGCGGGACAGGCCGACCGACTGAGACTGCGCAACCGCATCTGCAACGACCTGTGGCTGGACATGTCGGTCAAGCCCTGGTACCAGGAACTGGAGCCCGAAGCTATTAACGGCTCGCGCGGTAAGGTCACCGAAGTATTCCTCAATGGTGAGTACCGTGGCATCTATGGCCTGATGGAACCCGTTGACCGCAAGCAGCTCAAGCTCGTCAAGCACGACACCATCAACAATGAATTCCATGGTCAGTTGTGGTTCTCGCGCACCTGGTGCCGCACAGCCACCATGTCCAATCCCCTGCCCTGGGACAACAACCAGGCCACCTGGGACGGCATCGAACTGGATTATCCCGACATTGAAGAGGTATGCCCCACCGACTGGAGCACGCTGGCACGGTCCATCCTGTTCATCAACACGATGGACACCTATGACAACTGGACGATGCTCAACGACTCCATCGGCAACTACTTTGACATGCCTGTCATGATGGATTACTTCATTTTCATCGTGACGATTCAAGCATTAGGAAACGAGTCGATCAACATCTACTACAGTTGCTACGACAAGGCCATCAACCCGCCCTTGACGATGACGCCATGGGACCTTGACAACACCTTCGGGTCACAACACTTCCAGGAATGGTCAAGCAGCACATATTCGCCCGAGCGCCCCATCAACTGGATGAATAATGTCGCCCTGCTCGACATGTTCAACCACACCAGCTACCACGACCGGCTCATCAACCGCTACTGGCAGTTGCGCGAGTCAATACTGGATGCCGACAGCCTGATTTCACGTTTCCAGCAGGCCATCAACCAACTCAAGCAGAGTGGCGCGGCCGAACGTGAGGCGGAACTGTGGAGCGGAGACAGCGACCTGTATGGCCGCACCATCGACTTTGACGACGAGCTCAGTTACATATCTGATTGGATCAGGCGCCGTCTGGCCTATGTGGATGCCAATATCTTTGTCCGTCCCGATACCCTGGTCGGCGACGTGAATGGTGATGGCGAGGTCAACATCGGTGATGTGAGTGAACTCATCGATATCCTGCTGGGCAACCAGTCAATAGATATCGCCGTGGCCGACATTGACAACGATGGAGAAGTCACTATCAGCGACGTCGGTACACTCATTGATTACATTCTTAAAAATTAGGCTTTCCGCATCATTGTATTATTGTCAGAATTGTTGTATCTTTGCACCTAAACAAAGATATCAACATCATTATAAAACCGAATACATTTGATTTATGGCAGAAGAAATCGTTAACCAAGAGGAAATGAACAACCAGCCGCAGCGCAAGGAGGTTTCCCCCGAGAAGCTCAAAGCCCTGCAGGTGGCAATGGATAAGATAGGCAAGACCTTCGGCAGCGGGTCGATCATGAAGCTGGGCGACGACCACATCGAGGACATCGAGGTCATCCCCACCGGCTCGATCGGTCTGGACAATGCCCTGGGCGTGGGCGGTTATCCCCGTGGCCGCATCATCGAGATTTACGGTCCCGAGTCGTCGGGTAAGACCACACTGGCCATCCATGCCATCGCCGAGGCCCAGAAGATGGGTGGTATTGCCGCCATCATCGACGCCGAGCACGCCTTCGACCGCTTCTATGCCGAGTCGCTGGGTGTTGACGTGAACAACCTGTGGATCAGCCAGCCCGACAACGGTGAGCAGGCTCTGGAGATTGCCGACCAGCTCATCCGCAGCAGCGCCATCGACATCATCGTCATCGACAGTGTCGCCGCGCTGACCCCCAAGGCCGAAATCGAGGGCGAGATGGGCGAGAGCAAGATGGGTCTGCAGGCCCGCTTGATGAGCCAAGCCCTGAGGAAACTCACCGCCACCATCAGCCGCACCAACACGTGCTGCATCTTCATCAACCAGCTGCGCGAGAAGTTGGGCGTGATGTTCGGCAACCCCGAGACCACTACTGGCGGTAACGCGTTGAAGTTCTACAGCAGTGTGCGTCTGGACATCCGCCGCATCGGCCAGATCAAGGACGGCGATCAGGTGACCGGCAGCCTCACGAGAGTGAAAGTCGTCAAGAACAAGGTGGCTCCCCCCTTCCGCAAGACCGAGTTTGAAATCCGCTTCGGCGAGGGCATCAGCAAGGTGGGCGAGATTATCGACCTGGGCGTCGAGTTCGGCATCGTCAAGAAGAGCGGGGCCTGGTTCTCCTATGAGGGCACCAAGCTCGGCCAAGGCCGCGACGCCGCTAAACAGATGGTAGCCGATAATCCCGAACTGGCCGAGGAACTCGAGACCAAGATCAAGGAAGCCATGAAGGCCAAGTAAAAACTACTACTATTTCTATCCAATAACAAAGCGGGTCGCTCCTTAAGTTGAGCGACCCGCTTTGTTATCTAAATCACTTTAGGCCACTGTCACTTGAGGTGGAAGGCGGTGCGGAGCTTCTCGACCATGTCGAGTTTTTCCCAGGGGAAGAGTTCGACCTCGAGTTCGGCTGTCGCGTTGTAGAGCGACTCATAGCGCTTCACCACCTTCTCGCACTTGCGGCCCATGTGGCCATAGGCTGCCGCCTCGGTGTAGATGGGACGGAGCAGGTTCAGGCGGTCGATGATGGCCTTGGGGCGCATATCAAACTCGCTCATCTCCTCGATAACGGCAGCAATCTCGGCATCGCTCATGTCCACATGGCTGGTACCGTAGGTGTTGACATAGAAGCTGACGGGTTTAGCACGGCCGATGGCATAAGCTACCTGCACGAGCACCTCGTCGGCGATGCCAGCGGCCACCACGTTCTTGGCAATGTGGCGGCAGGCATAGGCAGCGCTGCGGTCCACCTTGCTGGGGTCCTTGCCACTGAAGGCACCACCACCATGGGCACCGCGGCCACCATAGGTGTCCACGATGATTTTGCGGCCCGTGAGGCCCGTATCGCCATGAGGTCCGCCGATGACAAACTTGCCAGTGGGATTGACAAACTCCTCGGTCCTGTCATCATACAGTGCCTTAATCTCGTCGCTATAGTGGGCCAGAGTCCTGGGAATGAGAATCTCATGCACATCGCGGGCGATACGCTTCTGGTCCACATTGTCGTCATGCTGTGTGCTCACCACGATGGTGTGGATGTGCACGGGGCGGTGTGTGTCGCCGTCATACTCGACGGTCACCTGGGCCTTGCTGTCGGGGCGCAGGTATGGCATCAGTTCAAAGTGATTGTGGCGGATGTCGGCCAACTCACGCATGAGAGCATGAGCCAGGTCGAGGGTGAGAGGCATCAGGTCGGGCGTCTCATTGCAGGCATAACCGAACATCATGCCCTGGTCGCCAGCGCCCTGATCGTCGCTGTTGTCTTCGGCCTTCTCCACACCCTGGGCGATGTCGCCGCTCTGCTCGTGCACGCTGTTGAGGATGCCACACGAGTTGGCGTCAAACTGGTATTCGCTGCGGGTGTAACCGATTTTCTCAATCATCTCGCGCGCGGTGCGCTGCAGGTCGATATAGACGTTGGTAGTCACCTCGCCGGCGATGATGACCTGGCCCGTGGTCACGAGCGTCTCGCATGCCACATGGGCATGGGGGTCGAAGGCGAGAAACTTGTCAAGAATGGCGTCGCTGATCTGGTCAGCGACTTTGTCCGGGTGCCCTTCAGACACGCTCTCGGACGTGAAAAGATAATTGTTCTTACTGTTCATTGTCATAAAAAAACATTCATTTTTGGTGGAAAATGAATGCTAAAAGAAAATCAATAACAGAGTTGTTGATGATTGCATTTTAGCATTTTTTCAAGTGGTTGCAAGCAGCCCAAATTCCACTGTAATACATGTTAACTCAAATGTGGCTGCAAAGGTACATAAAACTTTTCGGTTTATCATGTTTCGTTCCCAGTTTTTTTATTACCTTTGCATATTATTAGAAACGTTATCGACAATGATTGAGGCTCGAAACATAGTCAAGCGATATGGCGACCTGGAGGTGCTGCGGGGCGTGGACCTCGACATCGCCCAGGGCGAGATTGTCTCGATTGTGGGCCCCAGCGGGGCCGGCAAGACCACGTTGTTGCAAATCATCGGCACCCTGGACATTCCTCAGGAAGGCGAGGTGCGCTATGAAGGCAAGAACGTGCTCACCTTGCGCGACAAGGAACTGGCCCACTTCAGGAACCGCAACATCGGCTTCGTGTTCCAGTTCCACCAGCTGCTGCCCGAGTTCACCATGCTCGAGAATGTCGCCATCCCCGCATTGCTGGGCGGTGACAACCGCAACGATGCCTATGACCGGGCCCGTCGACTGCTGGAGCGCATGCACCTGGCCGACCGTCTCGACCACAAGCCGTCACAGCTGAGTGGCGGTGAGTGTCAACGTGTGGCTGTGGCACGGGCGCTCATCAACAGCCCCAAGGTCATTCTTGCCGATGAGCCGTCGGGCAGCCTCGACAGCCAGAACAAGCAGGAGCTGCATCGGCTGTTCTTTGAACTGCGCGAGGAGTTGGGCCAGACGTTTATCATTGTCACCCACGACGAGGGCCTGGCCGCACAGGCCGACCGCACGCTGCACATGAGTGACGGCATCATTATTAACCAGACGACCCGCAACGCCTGATGAAGACACTGCGACACCTGCCCATATTACTCATCACGGTTCTCGTGGCACTGGCCTCATGTGACAAGCAGGAGGACATCGACCGCGCCTATACCGACTACCGTTACGACATCGTGACCTATCTCGGGAACAACGACAAGGGTGCACTGTTTGAGTACTGGGGACACGGCGACTCGACATCGGTCAAGCTGCAATCGACCGTCGACCTCGGCAAGGATGTGAAGGCCTGGCAACGCGTGCTGCTACGCTATGACTTCACCGATAGCCAGCCCAGCGCTACCCGCGACATCGAGGTCTATGGCTGCAATGCCATCGTCAGTGACTCGCTACGCAAGAGCGGCACGAGCCCCGACAGCCTGCCCCGCCACGAGGTGAAGCTGCGCAGCCTGTGGCGCACAGGAGAGTTCATCAACCTGCATTGCCAGGTGGAATATACCTCCAAGGCCCGCACCTTTATGCTTGTGGCCGACGAGGCCACTCTGGCCAATGACACCGTTGACTGTTACCTGGTTCACGACCTGAGGGGAGAGACCGGCACATTCTGGCGGGACTGCTACGCGTCGTTCAACGTGGGTGCATTATGGAAAAAGGACTACTTCAAGTGTCTGAGGGTCTATATCAATGACGTGACTTATCCCGGAATCGGATATTACGATTTCAAGAAATAATCATTTATTAATACAAACACATTATCAAAACATTATTATGGCAAACGAAAATCAAAATCCAAACCAGATTAAAATTGAACTTCCCAAGGAAGAGTTGCAGGGCCGCTACGCCAACATGGCAATGATTGCTCATGGTCCCAACGATTTCTTTATCGATATGATCCTGCGTGGCCCCAATATGCCCCAAGCACGCGTACAGAGCCGCATCATCATGGCTCCCCAGCACGCCAAGGAACTGATGCTCGCCCTGCAGGACAACATCCGCCGCTATGAGCAGAACTTCGGCGAAATCAAGATCAACCGTCCCGCTGGCGGTCCCAATGGTGGCATCATGGACTTCCCCCTGCCCAAGGGACAGGCGTAAATAGTTAATAGTTAATAGTTAACAGTTAATAGTTAATAGTTGGCATCCGCCGACGGACTAACGACTGAAAACTAAAGTCTAAGGACTAAAAACTAAAAAATCATAAACGATGGAACATCCCTTGTTCATCTACAATACCCTGACGAGGCGCAAGGAACATTTCGTTCCCCTGAATGAGCCGATGGTGGGCATGTATGTGTGCGGTCCTACGGTCTATGGCGACCCGCATCTGGGTCACACGAGACCAGCCATCACGTTTGATGTGCTGTTCCGCTACTTGCAACAGTTGGGCTACAAGGTTCGCTATGTGCGCAACATCACCGATGTGGGCCACCTGGAGCATGATGCCGACGAGGGTGAGGACAAGATAGCTAAGAAGGCACGGCTCGAACAACTCGAGCCCATGGAAGTGGCACAGTATTACACTAACCGCTACCATGCCGCCATGCAGGCGCTCAACGTGTTGCCGCCCAGCATCGAGCCTCACGCCACGGGACACATCATCGAGCAAGAGGAACTGGTCAAGCAAATCATGGCCAACGGATATGCCTATGAGAGCCAAGGCAGCATCTACTTTGACATCGAGGCCTATAACCGCGACCACCGCTACGGTGTGCTCTCGGGCCGCAACCTCGACGACATCCTGAATGCCAGCCGCGAACTCGAAGGCGTTGGTGAAAAACGCAATCAGGCCGACTTTGCCCTGTGGAAAAAGGCCCAGCCCGAACACATCATGCGCTGGCCATCTCCCTGGAGTGACGGTTTCCCCGGCTGGCATTGCGAGTGTACCGCAATGGGCCGCAAGTACCTGGGCAACCACTTTGACATTCACGGTGGTGGCATGGACCTGGTGTTCCCGCACCATGAGTGCGAGATCGCTCAAGCCGTAGCCAGCCAGGGCGACGAGATGGTTCATTACTGGATGCACAACAACATGATCACCATCAATGGGCAGAAGATGGGCAAGTCGTTAGGCAACTTCATCACTCTGGAGCAGTTCTTCACGGGCGACCACCCCGCGTTGACCCAGGCTTATACGCCGATGACCATCCGTTTCTTCATCCTCCAGGCCCATTACCGCGGCACAGTGGACTTCAGCAACGAGGCCCTGCAGGCTGCCGAGAAAGCCCTCGAGCGCATACTCGACGGCTGGCACCGCCTGAATGCCCTCACCGCTGCACCGCAATCGTCTGTCAAGCTCGAGGACTACCGCCAGCGTTGCGCCGACGCGATGAACGACGACCTCAACACGCCGATGGTTATCGCTACGCTGTTTGACGCCTGCAAGGTCATCAACCAGGCCAATGACGGACATGCTACCCTGTGCCAAGGTGACATTGACGAGCTGAAGAGCATTTTCCAAACCTACCTGTTCGACGTGCTCGGCATCCGTGACGAGTCGGCAGGTGGTGACAGCGTCAACCTGGAGCCTTACCGCAAGGCAGTTGACTTGCTCCTGGAGATGCGCCGCACGGCCAAGTCCAACAAGGACTGGGCAACCAGTGACCTTATCCGCGACAAACTCAGCGAGTTTGGCTTCGAGGTCAAGGACACAAAGGACGGCTTTGAGTGGAAAGTGAAATAACAACAATTAATAGTTAATAGTTAGCGGTCAACCGTTGGAACCCTTCAACACTCCTTGACCATTAACTATTAACTATTTTTACTCTATAAAACCCAGAATTCATTACCGTGGATCCGCTGATATCGGTCATAGTTCCGGTCTATAACGTCAAGGACTATCTGGACGAGTGCCTCGAGAGCATAGTCGGCCAGAGCTATACCCATCTGGAAATCCTCGTGGTTGACGATGGCAGCACCGACGGCAGTGGAGACCTGTGTGACCAGTGGGCCAAGCGGGACCAGCGCATCCGTGTCATCCACCAGCCCAATGGTGGCCTGTCGGCTGCGCGCAATGCCGCACTCGACGTGATGAGTGGTGAGATGGTGACGATGGTGGACAGCGACGATGTGCTGCACCCGTCGGCCATCAAGGTGATGATGGAGGCCATGGGCAAGAACCAGGCTAATATCGTTGTGGGTGACTATATCCCATTTGACGAGAAAGGTAAACCATCCTGGCCCAAGCAGGGCGAAATCCCTGTAGCCTCACGCTCCCCGCAACACCGCGCGCTGCTCAGGATTTTTTATCAACAAGGGTTGACTCACTCAGCATGGGGACGCCTGTATGAGGCCTCACTGTTCGAGGGGATACGCTATCCCGTCGGGCAGAATTACGAGGACCTGGCAATTATCTACCCGCTGATGCTCAAGTGCGGACGTGTGGCCAAAATCAATTACACTGTCTACGGCTACCGCCAGCGCCAAAGCAGCATCCTGGGCGCTTTCTCTCCCAAGCGGGCCGACGTGCTCGACATCTGTGAAGACCTGGAACGAACCATGGAGCAACGGGACGCGAGATATCTGCCGGCAGTGCGCAGCAGGCTATTGAGCGCCTACTTTAACATCCTGCTGTTGAGCAATCAAGACAAGACGAACGACCACCAGCAATTGCAGGACAGGTGCTGGAAAGGCATCAAGCGCCTGCGCTGGGGCTGCCTCATGGACAAGAACGTCAGGCGCAAGAACAAAAAAGGCATTCTCGCGTCATTATTAGGACGCAACTTCCTGTGCAATGTAGTGGGCCGTAATTATCAGCCCAAGCCCTAATTCCCAATTCATTAAAATTTTGATCAATCAAGCCGTGGCATGAGTTTTGATGCCGCGACTTTCTATCATTTTGGCGGTTTACCGAAAAAAATGGGCGATTAGTAGAATTTATTTTGCTACTTGCCAATGATTATTTTTCTTTGTAACGTCAAATCAGAACATACGACAAAGAATAAACATTGTTTTGACCTAATTCTAATTTCCATGAGCATTTGGGTTTAGTTAAAAGTTTTTAGGCTTCAGAACACTAAAAAAGAGAAAAGACAAGGTGGGAACCTTGTCTTCTTCTATTTTGTATAGGTTAGAAACCGAAGTCTAATGGCCAGAGAGCAACAGGTCAATAAGCAAAGTCACATCGGTTATCGAGACAACATTGTTACCATTCACGTCATAGGCATGCATGACGGGGCCATCACTGTCGAGCAGCCAATCAATGAGCCAGGTACAATCAGCGATTTCCACCTTGCCGTCAATATTGACGTCACCTATCGGATTAAGGGCATTAATCATCGGATCAATCCATTCGACACGCGTCTGGTACCAATACTTGCGGTCACCGGCACAATCCAAGACCTCCAAATCGAAATTCCAACGCTGGTACTCAAGAGCCGAGCTGGCCACAAGGGCCTGCCCCTCGGCCGACGATGTGAAAGCATTCATAGCTTCAACAAAATCGTCATAAAAAGTGGGCTTTACCCGACGCCACTGAGCCACGAACTCATCAACAAACTGCCGATTGCTGTTGTTAAAGAGCATATCGAAGTGGCTCGTGTGGCAACGAGACCACTGTGAGGTAGTGCGTTCGACCATATCAAAGTCCCACAAGACCGGCATCACAATGCGGGAAGTATCGGTATTGTCATACTTATAATAGTAGCGGTTTGCTCCGCCAGAGTCCTGAGTACCCATCAGATCATGGGCCAGGCACCATGCAGCAAACGAAACGACATCGATTTTGTCGGGATAATTGGTATTGTTCAGGCTATTCTCGTAATCTGTCACCACCCCTTGCATGTAATCCAATTGCTCGGGCAGGATATCATCACTGTCGGGATACTTGAATGTGAAATTATAGGCCGGCGACTTGAGCGATGTGACATAAACATCCTCGTTCCACCAGTATGGATCGCACTCAAAGATGTAACCCGTCGTTTTATCCACATTGATGCGGCAGTCAGGATTGCGCTTGACCGATTCACACAACAAGTACACCCCGCGGTACTCATCGTTCAGAATCACATTGACAAAACGGTGGCCAGGGGTCCAAGGCATGTTCAGCAGTTCACTGACAATATATCCAGCGGTGACAAACAGGTAGTGATCCTTGATGAGCAGCCAGTCCTTGTCCTTGAATTTGCCCTCATTGCCGCGCATGAGCAGATCTTTCTTCTTCTGCAACTTGATTTTGTAGGGTTTCTTGTCGGCATAGGCGCTCGTGTTGCCACGGATCCTGATGGTCATGCCGCTCACGTCTTCCTCATAGTCTCCGCTATCATAAATCACACTATCCATTCCGTCGATGTACTGGTATATCGTGAGGCGTCCAGGCACCTTGGTAGCATTGCGTATGGTGCGGCCCATGCTGCCCGGAGGAGCCGACACATATTCACAGGTGGGCTCTTCCTGATCCACCGTTTGGACATATAACACGGGTAATCCCTTGTTGATGATGGATGATAGGGAAATATATACCGAATCAACCATTTTCACCATCACCGTCGATGTGTCGGCATGGCTTGCGCCATAGCACAAGACCACTAATGCCAGTATAGTCAAGATTCTTCTCATAGCCTTATTATCAGAAGCCCCTAGCACGCTACCGCTACTGGAGCATGGTGGCGACACGGCGGGTGGCAGCGACAAAGGCGGCTACCTCGTCGAGTGTGTTGTAGACGGCAAACGAGGCGCGGACCATACCGGTCACGCCATAGCGCGCCATCAGCGGCTGGGCGCAATGGTGGCCAGTGCGCACGGCAATGCCAAGTTTGTCAAGCAGGAGCCCCATGTCGTAACTGTTGATATCGCCGACAAGGAACGACACCACGCCACTCTTGCCAGGTGCGGTACCGAACAGGCGGATGCCGTCGATTGTGCTCAGTCCCTGGACAGCGGCCGTGAGCAGTTCATGCTCGTGGGCAGCGATATTATCCAAGCCAAGTCCCTGCACATAGTCGATGGCAGCGCCAAAGGCAGCAATATCAACAAAGTCGGGAGTGCCTGCCTCAAACTTGAAGGGCAGGTCGGCAAAGGTAGTGCGCTCAAACGACACATGGCCTATCATCTCTCCCCCACCCTGATAAGGCGGCATCTTCTCCAGCCAATACCGCTTGCCATAGAGGATGCCAACGCCAGCGGGACCATACATCTTGTGGCTCGAGAAGGCATAGAAATCGCAGTCCAAGTCGCGCACGTCCACCTTGACGTGGGGGGCGGCTTGGGCGCCGTCGATGAGCACGGGCACATCGTGGCGATGGGCAATGTCTATCATCTGCTTGATGGGGTTGACCGTACCCAAGACATTGGACACATGGGCCAGGGCGACAAAACGCGTGTTATCACTGAACAAGTCCTCATAGGCTTCCATATCCACCTGGCCACAGTCATCGATAGGCACAACACGCAGGGTCACACGCTTGCGCTGACCGATGAGCTGCCAAGGCACGATGTTGCTGTGATGCTCCATGACCGTGACGATGATTTCGTCGCCATTTTCGAGCATCTGGCCGAATGACGAGGCAACGAGATTGATGCCCTCGGTGGTGCCACGGGTGAAGATGACCTCCTCGACACTGCCCGCGTTGATAAAGGCACGCACCTTCTCGCGCGTGAGTTCCACCATGTCGGTAGCCTCCTGCGAGAGGGTGTGCACGCCACGATGCACGTTGGCCTTGTAGTGGTAGTACATCTTGTCGATGGCCTCCACGACAGGTCGAGGCGTCTGGGACGTGGCGGCATTGTCGAGATAGATGAGCGGCCTTCCCTCAATCTGGCGCTGAAGGATGGGATAGTCCTCTCTAATCTTGTTGATATCCATTGTTCAGTATAAAGTTTTCTATTCTCGAAAAAGCAGTTTTTAGTTCTTCTTGCAGGCGGCCATGCAACCGGCGCAGTTGCTCAGGGTGCCGGCAAAGCGCTTCTCCACCAGGTAGTGCAGACGATCCTTGAGGGCGTCGAGACGCACGCCATCGATAACATCGGCCACAAAGGCCTGCATCAACAACCTGCGGGCCTCCTCGATGCTGATGCCACGGGTGTGCATATAGAACAGTGCCTCCTCGTCGAGCTGGCCGACAGCCGATCCGTGGGAACACATCACGTCGTCGGTATAGATTTCGAGCTGGGGCTTGGTATACATCTTGGCCGTTGGGGCTCCACACAGGTTGCGGTTGCCCTGGTAAGCCTCGACACGCGGGCAATCAGGCTTCACCAGTATCTTACCGGCAAAAGCACCCACCGCACTGTCATTGAGCACATACTTGAACATCTCGTTGCTGTGGCAGCGAGGCGCGTTGTGGCTGATGAACGTGTGGCTGTCCACATGCTGCTGACCACTGGCGATGGTCATGCCCAACAGTTGGGTTTCGGCATGCTCGCCGTTGACCTCAACGTGGTAGTTATTGCGTGTGAAACCGTTGGTGAGCGTGATGCCGTCGATAAGCACATTGCTGCCCTCGTGCTGATCAACATAGATTGACGACACACGACGGGTGAGCGGAGTGCTCTCCTCCATATCATAGTAATCGATGGTACTGCCCTGCATAGCCACAATCTCGATGACCTGGTTGTTCAGGTAATGGTAGTCGGGGCTCTGGGTATGATCACAAGTGAGCAGCTTGATGGCGGCGTTCTTGCCCACAACGATGAGCAGACGGCGCTGCACCATCATGTCGAGCGCGGCATTGAAGATGTTGACCAACTGGATGGGACGCTCGGCGACAACTCCGTCGGGCACATAGATGAACAGGCCGTCCTGGACCAGCAGGGTATTGAGCGCCACAGTGGGGTCGCTCATGCGCGCCAACTGGCCATAATAGGAAGTCATCAGTTCGGGATAGTCCACCGTTGCCATGCTGAAAGGCTCTACCACCACCTGGCCGATGTTGCGCTCGGCAGTGGGGCTGCTGTGGAAGGCGTCATTGCTGCTATAGTACAAGCAGGTGCTCATGTTGGGGACATCACAGTGGAATGTCTCGGCAGGGTCGGCGTCAAAGGGCAGACGGTTCACGTTCACGCCATAATCGTGAGCGAAAACCTCCTCGAGATCGGTTGCCTCATAGTCCTCGCTGCCCTTGCGCGGCAGGCGGGCGTTCTCCAAGTGCTCGCGGGCAATCCGGCGAAGGTTGTTCAGCAACGCGGGTGACTGCTGCTCGATCACCTCGCGGCTCTCGTCATACAGGTCGATATATTGCTTGAGTGCGTTCATGTGTCGCGTTATTGCTGTGAATCGACTTGTTCCTTAATCCAGTCATACCCTTTCTCCTCGAGCTCGAGTGCCAACTCGGGGCCAGCGCTCATGACGATGCGTCCCTTGTAGAGCACGTGCACGAAGTCGGGCTTGATATAGTCCAGCAGACGCTGGTAGTGGGTGATGACGATAGTGGCGTTGTCCTTGCTCTTGAGGGTGTTCACACCATTGGCGACGACACGCAGGGCATCGATATCCAGACCGCTGTCGGTCTCGTCGAGGATACTCAACTTGGGCTCGAGCATCGCCATCTGGAAAATCTCGTTGCGCTTCTTCTCACCGCCCGAGAAGCCCTCGTTGACGGCACGCGAAGCGAGCTTGTTGTCGAGTTGCACAATAGTGCGCTTCTCGCGCATGATCTTGAGGAAGTCGGCAGCGCTCAACGGCTCCTGACCGAAGTACTTGCGCTTCTCGTTCAAGGCAGTGCGCATGAAGTTGACCATCGACACACCAGGAATCTCAACGGGATACTGGAAACTCAAGAACAGACCCTCGTGGGCACGGTCCTCGGGTGAAAGGGCGAGCAGGTCCTTACCATAGAACTCAACGCTACCGCCAGTGACGGTATAGGCGGGGTTTCCCGTGAGAACAGCGCTCAAGGTGCTCTTACCCGAGCCATTGGGGCCCATGATGGCATGCACCTCACCGGGCTTGACGGTCAGGTTGATGCCCTTCAAAATCTGCTTATCCTCGATTGAGGCCTGTAAATCCTTAATTACTAACATGATATTTTCGTTTTATTGATTTCTTTTTCTGGATGACCTAGATAGTCTAGAATTACTAGAATACCTAGATTTCTGGTTTATCCTACCGAACCCTCGAGCGATACGCTGAGAAGTTTCTGGGCCTCGACGGCAAACTCCATAGGCAACTTGGCCATCACCTCCTTGGCATAGCCATTAACGATGAGTCCCACAGCGTCCTCGGTAGAGATACCGCGCTGGTTGCAGTAGAAAATCTGGTCCTCGTTGATTTTACTCGTCGTAGCCTCGTGCTCAACCACCGATGTGTCGTTACCCACCTCGATGACGGGGAAAGTGTGGGCTCCACTGGTGTCGCTCAGCAACAGGCTGTCACACTGGGTGAAATTGCGGCATCCGGTGGCCTTGGGGGCAATCTTAACCATGCCTCGGTAGCTGTTCTGGCTGTGTCCTGCACTGATGCCCTTGCTCACGATGGTACTTGTGCTGTTCTTGCCCAAGTGGATCATCTTGGTGCCAGTGTCGGCCTCCTGCCAGTTGTTGGTCAATGCCACGCTATAGAACTCGCCAACCGAGTGGTCACCCTTGAGCACACAGCTGGGGTATTTCCACGTGATGGCGCTGCCGGTCTCGACCTGGGTCCACGAGAGCTTGCTGTGGTCACCGCGGCACAATCCGCGCTTGGTCACCAGGTTGTAAATGCCTCCCTTACCGTCCTTATCACCGGGATACCAGTTCTGGACGGTGCTGTACTTGACCTCGGCACGGTCCTCGACAATAATCTCCACAATGGCGGCATGCAGCTGGTTCTCGTCACGCATGGGTGCCGTACAACCCTCCAGATAGGAGACATAGGCATCGTCATCGGCCACGATGAGCGTGCGCTCAAACTGACCCGTCTGGGCAGCATTGATGCGGAAGTAGGTTGACAACTCCATGGGGCAACGCACGCCCTTGGGGATATAGACAAACGAGCCGTCGCTGAACACGGCCGAATTCAATGCGGCATAGAAATTGTCGGTATAAGGCACCACCTTGCCCAAGTACTTGCGCACCAGGTCGGGATAGTCCTTCACCGCCTCGCTAATGGAGCAGAAGATGACGCCCAACTCGGCCAGACGCTCACGGTAGGTCGTCTTGACGCTCACGCTGTCCATCACGGCATCAACGGCCATGCCACTCAGGCGCATCTGCTCCTCGAGGGGGATTCCCAGCTTGTCGAAGGTTTTCTTCAATTCGGGGTCAATCTCCTTGACCTCGCCAGCCTTCTTCTGCCGCGGGGCGGCATAGTAGCTGATGTCCTGAAAGTCAATCTCGGGCACATGGACGTGACCCCACGTGGGAGCCTTGAGTGTCAGCCAGTGGCGGTAGGCCTTCAGGCGGAACTCCAGCAACCACTCGGGCTCTCCCTTGAGCGACGAGATGCGGCGCACCACATCCTCGTCAAGTCCTTTGGGGATCACCTCGGTCTCGATATCGGTCACAAAGCCATACTTGTACTCGGCTTGTGCCGCTTCCTCTATAATCTGATTCCCTTTTTCGGGTTTTTCGTTCTCTTTCATTCGGTCAAAATAACTTTGCTCGTGCTAAAAGCGGCACAAAGGTACTGCTTTTTTTTCACATCACACCCGAAATCCCCAACTATTGATGAATCGATTACCGTTAATTAAAATTGAGGATGATATCGATGACGAAGTTGATGTCGGCAATGTTGACTTCCCCATCGTCATTGACGTCGGCCCTCTGGCTTATCGTGTCGGTCAAGATGTGGTCAATGAGGACGTTGACATCAGCAATATTGATCTCGCCGTCACCATTGACGTCCCCCTTGATTCCTTGCGGTTCGATGATGTGGGAATAATGGGTATAGAAGTGATCCAATGCCAAAATGTGGTCACCGACTTCACCGCTCTTGTTCAAGGTGAACTTGATGGACTTGATAGTGATGGGAAAAGTCCCCAGGTTGTCAGCCCCGCCCAGCGCATCCAGATCGAGGATGATGTGATAGTCCTGGCCCGGCTGAAACATTTCACCGTCGATGGGGTCGATCCTAAGGAAATTGGATGTCGTGTGATAGCGATTGCGCGCATCAATCTGTATATAATCGATGGGCATAGTGGAGAAAAAATCAATTGCCACTTCGTCGGGCAGGCTATATAATTGGATATCTTTACTCATCTGCAAGTAGGGGGCGCGGTTGTTGCTGTAAGTATAACTGATGACGCCAGTTGCCTCGTTGATGGTAATATTCTTAGCGCCTGCGCCCTTAAAGGTCCAGCCATCCCAACGCTGGTACAGATAAGGCTCAGGGCTGATCTCGACCATCACAGGGGTGGTGTCGCTATACTGCCCGACCCTGCACCCCAACCATGTCAAGCCATCAGCCTTGCCCTGCAGCACACCGTTAGTGACCGTGGCCACGTCATCGTCACCGATGTCCCAGTGAAGGGTTGACGGGTCGTAAAAATAGGTGTTAGCATTTACTGTGGCCGTCACCTCGACGGGATATTCACGGTTGTCGATAAGGATGGGATGCAGCGTGATGGCTGGTATAGCTGCAATGATGCGCACAGGCACAGTCGCCGTCATTCCGTCCAATGACGCCATCAGAATACCATCAGATACATTGCCACTGGCCATGAAGGTATTGCCGCTTGTAGTGCCCAACGATTCGTCGCACGACAACGTAACGCCCTGCACGTCCTCGTCAATCAATTCGCCGATGCGGTTATAGCCCAAGATGCGCGGTGTGGCGGTTGAGTATTGCGGCATGTCGATGCGATGCAGGTCAAACGCGATGCTTGCCAGTTCATTGTCCTCCTCGCCCACGGCTTCGACCATCCAGCCGCACGCCACAGCACGCGGAGTGCCCTCGGTGGTGGTATTGATGATTTTGCCGGCAATCATCATCTCGGCCGAACCGCCAGCGTCCATATTGACAATCTCGGTCACGTTGGGACACATCTGCTTCAGGATTTGGCACGCCACAGCGGTGGGACATCCAGCCGACTGGCCATAGAGCGGACTCGTTGACTTGTCGATGACAAGCAGATAGAGGTGCTTGCCATCGGAACTACTGCCGTAACAAGTGCGGGAATACACCTGGCTGTTATAGGTCTCATCATAATTGCGGCCCAGCAGCTCGCCATTGTGCATGATGGGTGCGTTGCCCCACACCAGATTCTCGATGTCAGGGCACACGTGAGGCCCGTCATCCTCGATGGTTGTCCATGCCGATGTGACAGTAATCTCGTCGCCCACGGCGAGTGACGCCATCACTGCCTTGTTGTTATCGCCCGTGACAGTCAGGCAGGCATCATAATCGCCCAGCGTCTGCCGGTCGGCATCCTTGACAATGCTGGCGACGGTGAACGCCATTGGCGCGTTGGTCTGCCAGCCATTGCCACTGGCAAAGGTCAGATAGTAATTATCGGTGTGGTTATTACCCCGCTCGTTAAACCCGGTCCAGTCATCCTCAAATTCGCGGGTGCGCGTGTAGTTGGGACCCCACAGGCAGATGTCGCCCGCCACGGCACGGCGGTTGATGTTATGGTAAACCAGTGGTTGAGCAAACTTATCGCTGTTGATGGTGCCGTCCCACTGGAGACGCCCGAGCACCAGGGTCTTGTCATGGGTGATGGCAGCGGCAGCCGTGCGCGTGGGACCCCCGTTCCACCAGTCCCATGTCGTGTTGTCATTGACCAGCGTGGTGTCGTTACGCACCACACCGCCCAGCGGCGTGCCCAGCTGGAAACTGCTCCACGGCGCCCCATTGCCCGACACGACCCAGAAGTTGGCATTACAGGCGGCTACCGGCCGCTTGGTAGCGGTGCGGTTGCGGGTGTAGGCATTGGTCAGGGCCTCGGTACGGCCAACCGTGTTGAATCCGATGGTGGTCTCGATGCGGTTGTTAGGATTATTGAGATCCACCTCCATCACATAGACATTGAGGGGATAATCGGGAATGCGCACAATGGTATTCACCATGCCAGGCCCCACCTGGCGGTGAACCAGCGTGTCAACTTGATAAGTTGTCCCGTCAATCACAAATTGAGCACTTGTCACGGCACATCCGAGCGCCATGAGAATAAGCAACATGAGGAAGTTTCTATTCATCATCATTCACGAGATTTAGTTGTTAGCGGTTATGCAAAGATAACCCTAACTGACGACACTCACAAATAAGATAAACGATTTTCCTGTCAATAAACCGTCACTTGCCGACGATAAAGCGATGGAAAGGGAGGCGGCGAAGCAGGAGCACGAGCAGGAAGCAGACGATGAATGTGAGCAGGGCGCTCACGAGAGAATCAACGAGCCAGTGGGCGCTGGCCAGCCAGGGAGTGAGAGGCCAGATGACCTGCCTCAGGACAATCATCTGACTAAGGTAGATGCCAAAGGTGCACACGCTCAACCGCGGCCACCAGGTGGCAGTGGCGGCATGGTCCTTGCGGTCATACTGCTTGGGGCTGAAACGCTGCACCAGGGCAAACAACAAGGTTGCCATAGCGATATTGTTCACGCTGATGTCGTTGGTTACCGTGTCGATGTGCTGCTGCCAAGTGATGCCAAAATGGCCTTGAACACAGAACTCCAGCAATGGCATTCCCACCATGCCAAGGGCTAACAGAAATGCCCATTTCAAGCCATGCTCACGGGTGAATACGGGCAAGCCGTGATGGTGCATGTAGTAACCTAACAGCACGTAGCCGTAATAGTTGGCAAAGGCGCCAAACATGTTGTGGCTATACTGCGAGGCCTCGATAAACATGCCGTGCTGGTAAGGGATAAACGACGAGAGAACCCACAGGACAAGCAAGGTCTCGACCCCTCGCTTACCGATGGCCTCGATGCACTTGCTGACAAGCGGTAACGTCACATAGATGACCAGCAACACATAGACATACCACAACAAACCCTCGACAGGGTTGAACAGGATGGACGTCAACAGCCGTGGCGTGAAATTGTGCAAAAGGAAAGCATGCTCCAGCAGATAGACGATAGACCACACAATGAGCGGGAAAAGCACCACCCGCAGGCGCCGCTTGATGAAGCGCTTGCCGCTTGTTGCGACAGGCAGCAGCAGGGCGCCAGTAATCATGAAGAAGAGGTTACAATTAACCGCTACCAGCACAGTATAGACAGCACTGGCAACGGATGGCGTGTTATAGTAGGCATCATATTGCCTGATGGGCGTGTGGATCAAGATGACCAGCAGGCAAGCGATGACGCGCAGGATGTCCAGATAGGGGATGCGCCGCTGGAGTTGTGCCCCGGTCATCATGGCGCTGTCGTTTTAGATTCAATCAATGCTACTGCATAGGCGGCCATGCCCTCGCCACGACCCGTGAACCCCAATTTCTCGGTCGTGGTCGCCTTGATGGAAACCTGCCCGGGTTCACAATCCATACAGCGGGCCAATTCCTGCTGCATGGCGGGGATGTGGGGGTTAATCTTGGGCTGCTCGGCACAGATGGTGATGTCACAGTTACCCAAGCGGTAACCATGCTCGTCAAGCAGGCGCATGACGTGGCGCAGCAACAGGCGGCTGTCAATGCCCTTGTAACGCGGATCGGTGTCGGGGAAGTGGTAACCGATGTCCCTAAGGGCCGCGGCACCCAGCAAGGCATCACACAGGGCATGGATGGCGACGTCGGCATCGCTGTGACCCAGCAGACCTTTCTCCCAGGGGATATTCACTCCTCCGAGCCACAATTCACGGCCCTCGACGAGCTGATGAACGTCAAAACCCATTCCAATGCGTGGCATATCTTTTATTATAGATTAGAAACCACAAATTACACGAATTAAACTAAATAGAGCTCAGCTATGCTTTCGTTTAATTCGTGTAATTCGTAGTTATGATTAGTTGTGATTAGTTGCCGCCAAAGAGGCTCTTGATGCCGTCCAAGTCAAACGACAAGGTGAAGCGAAGCGTCTGGTCCAGAGGGCTGTTCTGGGCAGTGGCGATCATGTAGCTGGCATCAATCTTGATGACAGTCAAGGCGAAACCGGCACCCAGGCCGAAGTATTGACGGTTACCGGCATACTTGCTCTCGTAGTAGTAGCCGCCACGCAGGAAGAACTTCTGGTCATAGGCATACTCGGCACCCACCGAATAGGTGATGCGCTTAGCAAAGTTGTCCTTGAAGCTGTCGAAGATACCCGAAATGGAAGACTTGTCCTTCCATGCCTGCAGGGCGTCATCATAGGCCAGCGCATCCTCATAGTCGGCCAGACGAGGCTTGGCGGGAACCAACAACTTGTTGGCGTCCAAGGCTATAGTCAGGTTATTATAATCGGCCAGCGGGAAGGTAAACGCGGTACCAAGCTTGAGGTTGGCAGGCAGATAGGCAGGGTCATTACCCTTGTTATAGGACACCTTGGAACCGATGTTCGATAGATTGAAACCTAATGACCACTGGCACTCGTTGCGGCCAATGATGGGATAGGTCGTATAGTAACCCGAGAGGTCGGCCGAGAAAGCCGAGGCACCCGAGGTCTGCTCGCCTGTATTCATCTGGCTGTAACCCAAGTCGCTATAGATGTAGCGCAAGGTTACACCCATCGAAAACTTTTCGCTCAACTTGCGGCTATAGCCCAAGTCAACCGCCATCTCAAACGGGTTGATTGTCGCCAGAGTGGCACCATCGCCATCGGTAGCCATCACCTCACCCAGCGAGAAATAACGCAATGAGGCGCTCACTGCCTGGTTGTCATTGCTGCCAATCTTGTAGTAGCCCGACAGGTTAGCAAGATAGATGTCATTGACAATCTTGCGCAGCCAGGGGGTATAGGACAGAGACACGCCTGCCCTGCTATAAGCAAAGGCATACTTTGACGGATTCCAGAACTGTGAATTGACATCGGCCTCGGTAGCGGCACCCAGGTCACCCATCGACGCACCACGCGCATCGGGAGTGATACTCAACGAGGTAACACCTGTGGTAACAGGGTTGAACTCGGTGTTCTTGATGTCGTCTTGGGCCCAGACGGTTAATGTGGTAGCCATCAGTGCGATGGCAAATATTGATTTTGTCAGTTTCATTTCTAATTAGAAAAATTACAATTGTCTTTACCTAATTAACTTAGAAAACTGTCTTTTATTGTATAAGCCCATGAATATTCTACTGGTCAACTCAGCAACTGGTCAATCAGTTCGGTCACGTCGGTAATAGTGATGCGGCCATCACCGTTGACATCGGCAGCATCGGGGTCATAACCTGATACATTGTCGTTTAGCAGAACGTCAATCAGCACTGTCACGTCGACAATATTCACCACGCCATCGGCATTCGCGTCACCCACGAGCACATCGTTAAGGTAAGGCAGATAGTCGGCAGTCACATCTCTCACCTGATATTTGTTGGTCTGGGTCGTTACCTCAAAGAAGGAGGTCTCGCGCACGCCCGTCACATCGACCGTCTGGTGGCTGGATGCCGTGCTGCCTCCCTGGTTGAACACAAAGTTGACGCTATAGACGGTGCCCTTGATGGTAAAGGTCTTGTAGTAGAACTTCTCGCCATGCACCATGCGGGTATCGGTCACCACCGTTCCAGGCCAGTTGCCGCACTGCTGCTGATCGTTGCTGTCCCAGCAGTAATAGGTCACTTGGGGCCAATTGTTGGGTGCCACGGTGGGATCCTTGAGATAAACGGTAATCTCGTAGGAGTCAAACTCCTCGTTCACTACCGTGTAGTTGCGGGTAATCACTCCTGTCACAGCACCATTGATCAACAGACCAGCCTTCAGGGTCAAGCACTTGTTGATGTTGACAGCCGAACCGCTGGCAATGACAGTTCCATTGGTGGCGGTAGGCTCGGTGCCGTCGAGGGTATAGACAATCTGTGCTCCCGAGGTGGCACTAACGGCAGTCAGGGTGACGTCAAAGGGGTCCACACGCACGCCGCTGGGCACACTGGCCCAAGCGGTCTCGGTGCTCTTGCTCAGTGCCAAGCGGTAGTTGGTGCCGCTGGCCACGATGACATAGGAAGACGGAATCGAATAGGTCGTTGAACCCATTGCCGCGAGCAGGATGCCACGCGTGCCAGTGGTGCGCTGGGCATAGTAGTTGTTTATCGAACTGGAAACCAGCTGAGATGTGAGACTGGTGTTGGTGATACCAGCCAACTGGCGGGCATAAATCATCTGCTTGATGCTCTCCTTGTAGTCCATCCAGTGCTTGAGGAACACGCATGGTGTGCCCGGCATAGAAAGCATATAGGCATTAGCAGCCTCGACATACTGGTTAATAGGATCCTGGGGGTCGCTCGCACTGCGGTACTGCGTGTCATGGTTCTCGACAAAGGTCACAGCATAGCGGCTGTAATTGGGGTCGAGGTTCAACCCCCTGGTGGTACCGGCCAGATTGGTCCACTTGTTATTGTTGACTGCATCACGAATGGTGTAACGGAACGGGAAGTCAAATGCCGCACTCTGGACAACGCCACCCACCTTGGTACCGTCAATCCATGCCTTGACTGCACTCAAGTTGCCGTCCCAGTACTCGCCCACTGAGTAGGTGGGGTTGGCATAGGAATTATAGATGCCCGTATATTGCGCGGCATAGCCCTTGGTCATATCGTAACGGAAACCCGCATAGCCCAAGTCTTCCAGCAGCATCTTGATATAGGCCTTCACACTGGTCTGGACGTTGGCACTCGAGTGATCCAGGTCGCGCATGCCGCTCCAGTCCTCACCGCTGTCGTTGTTGGCGCTCAGCGAGTAGCCGTTGGCTGTAGCCCATTCGAGTGCCGCTCCGCCGTCATCATCGCGGCAGATGTCGGTGGACTTGAGCTGGTAGGTCACGCCCTTGTAGGTCTCGGTGGGGAAATTCACCCAGTTGGAGAGGTTCCTGCGATGGTTGATGACCACGTCGGCAATGGTGCCGATGCCCTTAGCCCTGAAGGTGTTGATCATCGACTGGAGTTGGGTCTTGGTGCCGAATGAGCTACTGTAGTTGGTAAACCAGTACAAGGGGTCATAACCCATCGAGTTGTATCCGCTGCAATAGCCACTCTGCGGAATCCACACGAGGTCAAAAAATTCGGCAAACTCGTCGGCCTGGGCTTCAAGGACAGTCCACTTGCTGTCGCTATAGGAATCCCAATAGAAACCCTGCAGCATCACGCCGCTGTAATTGGAGGGCCAGCCTTGACCCAGCATCAGCAAGGGCATCAGGGCAACGAGTGCGATAGTATAAATCCGTTTCATAGTTCCATCCTTTCTGTTTTGGTTATTAACACCACAAAAATACTACTTTATCTCAAACGAACAAAACTACCCGAATAAAAAACAACCCCGGCAACGGCATTGTCGTTGTCGGGGCTATGATGAGGTCATCCTCGCATCAGTTGCGGCTGCCGAAGAAGCGGAGCAGATGCAGGAACAGGTTGATGAAGTCCAGATAGAGGCTCAAGGCGCCCATCGTGGCGACCTTACCCAAATCAGAGGGGTCGGCCATGGCACACTGGCGCTTGATGGCCTGGGTATCCCAAGCGGCAAGACCAACAAAGATGAGCACGCAAGCACCACTGATGAGCATGTCAAACATCGCGTTTTTCATGAACAGGTTCACAAGCATGCACACAATCATACCGATCAAGGCCATAAACAGGAACGAACCCATCTTGGACAAGTCCTGACGTGTCACGTAGCCAAAGATGGTCATCGCCCCGAAGGTGCCTGCCGTGATGGCAAACGTTGTGGCAATCGACACACCAGTATAGACTATGAATATGGGGGCCAAGACAATGCCGTTCAGGGCACTATACAGGTAGAACAGGGCCGTTGCCGTGCCTGTACTCAACTTGTCGATGCGGGCACTCAAGTAGATTACCAATCCGAGCTCAGCGGCAAAAAGAATCCAGATTGATGCAGATGAGCTGAATATGAGGCTCATTGCAGCTTGGCTCGACAATAGCAGGTAAGAAGTGATGGCGGTCACCAGAAGGCCCAACGTCATCTTACCATACACCTTACGCATCACACCGGCAACATAACGCTGCAGCGTGATTTCGTTCTCGGCTTGAACGGCAGTCTGATAGCCGTCATTGTTAAAATTATTCCACTCGTTCATATCATTAACTTTTATTATTTACTCCTTTGCTTTCAGTTAATGGCAGCAAAAATCGTGCCAAGCACCATTATCTACCTATGATTCTGAAATTACATCCTATTGGGCATTTCAATACCCAGGAGCGACATTCCCCGCTTGATGACGTCGGCAACCGTTTCACTCAACAACTGGCGGAAGCAGCGCACAGCGGTGTCCTGCTCCTTGAGGATGCTGCAGTCGTGATAGAACTGGTTATACTCCTTGGCCAAGTCATAAACGTAGTTGGCAATGAGCGCGGGGCTGTAGTTGCGGCCGGCATCGGCGACAACAGTGGTGAAGTCGGCGAGACGCTGGATGAGCGATGTCTCTTTCTCATTCGGCGCCACCGCACTGATATCCATGGCCTTATAGTCCTCGCAGCACTTGCGCAGTACGGACTGGATGCGGGCATAGGTGTACTGGATGAAGGGTCCAGTGTTGCCGTTGAAGTCGATGGACTCGCTGGGGTCGAACAGCATGGTCTTCCTCGGGTCCACCTTGAGGATGAAGTACTTCAAGGCACCCAGACCGATCATGCGGAGCACGTCGTCGCGCTCGTCCTCGGGCACACCCTGAAGGCGGCCAGGCTCATTGGCCATGTCGGTGGCAGTGGCAATCATCTCATCCATGAGTTCATCTGCATCGACAACGGTACCCTCGCGGGATTTCATCTTGCCGTTGGGCAGCTCGACCATACCATAGGAGAAGTGCACCAGGTCCTTGCCCCACTTGAAGCCCAGCTTATCGAGCAGCAGCGAGAGCACCTGGAAGTGGTAGTTCTGCTCATTACCCACGACGTAGATCATGCGGTCGATGGGATAATCCTTGTAGCGCAACTGGGCGGTGCCGATGTCCTGGGTCATATAGACCGAAGTACCGTCACTGCGCAGCAGCAGCTTGTGGTCCAAGCCGTCGGGAGTGAGGTCGGCCCACACGCTATTGTCCTCCTTGCGGTAGAACAGACCCTTCTCAAGGCCCTCAAGCACGGTGTCGCGACCCACCAGATAGGTGTCGCTCTCGTAGTAGATCTTATCGAACGATACGCCCATGCGCTTATAGGTCTCATCAAAGCCGGCATATACCCAATTGTTCATCTTCTCCCACAAGGCGCGCACCTCGGGGTCGCCAGCCTCCCAGCGGCGCAGCATGTCGTGTGCCTCCTGGATGAGAGGAGCCTGCTTCTCGGCTTCCTCGGGGCTCATACCCTTCTCAACAAGTTCCCTGATCTGGGCCTTATAATGTTTGTCAAATGCCACATAGAAGTCACCAATCAGGTGGTCACCCTTCTTGCCGGTCGATTCGGGCGTTTCGCCGTTGCCCCACTTGAGCCAAGCGAGCATTGACTTGCAGATGTGGATACCACGGTCATTGACGATATTGGTCTTGACCACCTTGTAACCATTGGCCTCCATGATGCACGACAAGCTGTAACCCAGCAGATTGTTGCGCACGTGTCCCAGGTGCAAGGGCTTGTTGGTGTTAGGCGAGGAGTACTCGATCATCACCAGCTGGCTGTCGTCGGTCACGGGCTTGAAGCCATAGTTGGGGGTAGAAGCCACGTGTTGCAGCACGCCAGTCCAGAACGACGGCTTGATGGTGATGTTCAAGAAGCCCTTGATGACGTTAAACTTCTCGACAGCATCGCAGTGGGCCAGCATGTGCTCGCCTATCTCCTGAGCGGTCACATCGGGAGCCTTATGGGACGCCTTCAGGAAGGGGAACACGACAATGGTCTCGTTACCCTCAAACTCCTTTTTGGTCGTCTGGGGAACAATCTTCTCGGCGGGGAAATCCACGCCATACAACTCCTTGACCGCTGCTGCGGTAGCCTGTGCAAGTATATTATCAATCGACATAATCTATAAGTGATTTTATTGTTATCAACGATTCAAACTGCAAAGGTACAAAAAAAGCTGTTAGCTTATAGCCTTTGCATGCCAGTTTTTGCCGTTTTCACTTGTATTACAGTATTCCAAGGTCCCCCTCAGACACATTTCCGGCAAGTGATGACAGCGCATCGTCTATGGCAGGTCGTAGCTCAGTGGCTTGCCGTTGTGGTCGAGAATAAGGTCAAGGGTGGTGTACCAGAGACGGCCCACGACAGGGACGCCGGGGAAGACGGCACTTACATTTCTCATGTACTTGTTCAGCTTGTTCAGGTGCTCCTTGTCATTACGCTGGCCGCTCTTGTAGTCAATGACGATAATCTGCCCGTCGGGACGGAGGATGATGCGGTCGGGACGCACGTTCTCGATACCGTCCTTGGCCCAGATATTGTCACTCAACGTGGTAATTGTACGCTCGCTATACACCTTGTTGGCAGGGTCAAACCATGCGGCGGCACGGCACTTCTCATCCAGGATGGGACGCAGCACGTGTTCATTGACACTATCCACACTGCAGGGGTCATCCTCGTCGCTGGTAATGACGCCGTGCTTGATGGCGGCAGCGATGACACGCTGGGCATCACCACGGTCGCGGATACCGCTCATGACACTGTGCAGCCTGATACCCGAATCGATGCACGAACTGGAGGCATGATCCACCCTGACGCCCAAATCCAGGGTCGTGTCACTCACACGGTACTGGGAAATGGGGCACTGGATGGCCTTGACGGGCTTTTCGTTGCGCTTGCTGTCCAATTCCTCGCGCGAGGACATGACTCCGCACTCATACCATCCCGTGGGTTCACCCTGAGCATCCAGGATGGCGGACAAGGCACTATTCTCGTCGGCAGCGAAGTCCCGAAGTAACGACCTCAGGTCATTGTCGGTGGTGCCACAGAAGAGGTGCAACTCGGAACGCGGGCGGGTGAACGCGACATAGGTCTTATTCAATTTATCGATAATGACCGCCGAACGCTGCTCTTCCACAAAAGCCCGGGCCCGTGGCCCCAACTGACCGTTGTCATATAACTTGGCCAATGCCGACTTGTTCACATTCATGAGCGGCGGCACCAGTTCCTCATCACAGATGTAAGGAGGCACCAGGGTATCCATGAAGGCCTCACGCGGCATCCAGTACTCTACCTCCCGCTTGCTGTTATTGAGTTCCCATGTGGCATAGGGTATCACCACGCAATCAAATTCCAGTCCTTTGGCCTTGTGAATGGTCATGATATTGATGGCATCGCTCGAAGACGGAGAATTCACCGAGAGGGTGCCTTTCTTCTCGTCCCAGAACTTCAGGAACTCTCTAATGGTGCCGCCATTGCGCATCGATGAGAACTGCATGACGGTATCCTGGAACGCAAGCAGGAAGGCCGTTTCACGATCGACGTCACTGCCCTGGGCCTGCTCGGCACGGAAGTAGGCAATAATCGTCTCGACGATGCTCACCAGCGTTGCAAGTTCATCACCAGGCGGCAACAGTCTCTGCAACAGGCCCTGGAAACGGTCGTCGGCAGCATCTCCCGCCTCTCCCATAGAAGCGCCGTTGCTATCAAGGTCCTGCAAGCATTCTTCCAGTATCTTGCCGTTGGCATCGGCATCATGGCTCAACTCGGGGTCTTGGCGCTTGATAAATTCGCCAAGTATAGTATAGAGACGCTGGTCGCTGGCCTCTTTTTTCAGTCTTCTCGCGATGTATTTATCCTTGAGGTCGGCCGCTGCCTCATCGTCCTCGTCGCTGGTCCCATACTGACTGATGTCGATAAAACGCAACATGGTAATGATGCGCCTGACCACCGAGGAGTTGCTCAGCAGTAATGACTCGCCCGAAATGATGTCGATGCGACGGTCGGGGTTGGTCCTGTTGTGCTGCAGGATGTGCTCGACTATCTTGTTGCTCTCGGAATTGGCGTTGACCAGAATGCCGATTTTGCCCCAAGGGTAACGCTCATGCAGCTTGAGCAGGTAATCGGGCAGGATTTCGAGGACATCGGGCTGTCCATCCTGTTCGATGCCAGTGAAGAAACTGTAGTTATCGGTTATCACACGGACGTAACCCGGCACTTTTTTCACATCAACGTTATCGGGCAACCCTTGCTTAACGTCCTGATAGGTAATCTCTACTGCTGTATTGCCCGCATAGCGCTGCCTTACGAACTCAAACAGGCTGTTATTGAACTCGACAATGTTTCTCGAACTGCGGTAATTGACCGACGAGGGCGCACCGTCCTTGACGGGCGGCATATAGTAGTCGCGGGCGAAGTCGGCATTCACTTTCTCACGAAAGACCGTGGGGTCGGCATTACGGAAACGGTAAATCGACTGCTTGGCATCACCGATGAGCATATTGAAGTTGCCATTGGCAAGACTTTCCTGGAGCAGGCCACGGAAGTTCTCGTACTGCTTGGTACTCGTATCCTGGAACTCATCGATCATGAAGTGGGAAATCATCGTGCCCACGCGTTCATAGACGAAGGGAGAACCGCTATCGAGAACCGTGCCAATCAGCTGGTTGGTGTCACCGATGAGGATAGAGTTGGTCTCATGACGGTAACGCTCCAGGAAGACATCAACCATCGCTATCAGACCCAGCAAACCCAGCTTACTCTCCACCTTCTCATAATAAGGGATATATAACCTGATGTCATAAAAGCGCTTCACCAGTTGCTGCACCCTCTCCAGCACGTCAGTGGAGGGTTTGACATCCACCTTGAACTGAGTAGCGATTTTATCCAGGTCTGCACCCAGCAGGCTGTCAGTTAACGGCTTATGCACATCCTCGTCAAAGAACCAGTTCTTTAGCGAATATCTCAGTCCACTGGCAAACGGTTGCAGTTCCCGCCTGAGTTCATCGAGCACCTGATTGACATCGTCATTGATGCTCTCGATGGTGCCGTGGATAAACTGCTTGAAAGCGGTGATCTTGCTGAAATCGTTCACAAACTCCCCATTATCATCCATGTGGCCCAAGTAGTCACGGATTTCATCCATCTTGTTGCGGAAGAGCTCGCTGTTCATCTGCTTGGCAAACTTGAAGAAGCTGCCGCCGTCCTCAAAGAAGCGCCAACTCTTTTTTTGGGCATCACCACGCATCTGGTGGCGCTGATACTCCTGCACCCACTTGTCCACTTGAGTAGGCTTGCCTTCCTGCCCCAAGGAGAGCAGGAAGTTGTGTATCGCCACCCTCACGGCATACTTCTCCTCAAGCTCGATATCATAGTTGAAATCACGGTCCAGCTCACGGGCGAAGTTACGCAGGATGGTCTGGAAAAACGAGTCAATCGTGCTCACATTGAAGTTGCTGTAATCAAACAGCAACTCGTTCAGGGCCTGGCGCGACAGCGACCTTACCTCTGCCTCACTCAAGCCCGACTGGCTGATAAAGCCATCCAGATAATCGCTCTCGGCGCCCGGCTGGGCCAGATTATACAATTCGGTGACGATGCGTTCTTTCATCTCGTCGGTGGCCTTGTTGGTAAATGTAATGGCCAGCAACTGACGATGGGCGTTGAGGATGCGCTCATCGCCCGGAGCACGTCGGGGCACAAGGCGGCCGCCATCACCAGTGGTGAAAAGCAGTTGCTTGATGTACTGTAATGCCAGGTTATAGGTCTTGCCCGAGCCTGCCGATGCCTTCATGACCAGCAGATTGCGCTGATTGTCGTTTGTCATGCTACTATAGTCAAGTGAGTTGAGATGGGGAAATGATTACACATTTATAATAAAATCAGATGATGCGGGCTTTGAAGCCCATAGCGACGAGTTGATCGAGTACCCGCTGGCGGAAGTCCCCCTGGATCAATATCTCTCCCCCACGCGCACTACCCCCGACGCCCAAAGTCGACTTCAAGCGCGAAGCCACGGCCTTGAGGGCCTCGTCATCACAGGTGAATCCCGTCACGATTGTGGCCTGCTTGCCCGCACGGCCCTTGCGCTCGAGCAGGATGTCGAGACGTGCCTTACCCTGCTGTTGCAGGGCATCTCCCTTATCGGGCTCATCTTGAGGCTCAGGATCAGTGTTATTATTGTCGGGAACAGGCACGTTAAACGCCTTGCCTAATGCATCTTTCCAGTCGATGGAGTTCATTGCTATAAAAAAATTTGGTATCAATTAAACTTTCATGTTTCTCTCACATCAAAGGTACAAAAAATAAGTGAGAAAAAGGCATTATCAACAAAAAACAATCATCGCAAAAGAAAAAAAATCAAAAAAAGCTTATCAAATCAAATAAAAGCAGTACATTTGTGGCACTGTTTACTATTTAAATTATTAACTATTTCACTTTAAAATCACACTAATATGGCTTATGTAATTTCTGATAGCTGCGTAGCATGTGGAACTTGCCAGTCAGTATGTCCCGCCGACGCAATCTCTGAGGGCGACATCTACAAGATTGATCCCGACACCTGCTTGGACTGCGGTACCTGCGCTGATGCATGCCCCACTGGTGCTATCGCTCCCGGCGAATAATTTCGATTACAAACAACAAAACAAGTATTGCGGCTACATCCATCTGGATGCAGCCGCAATATTTTATATACCCTCTTGTAGGCGGGAGCCTATCGGTTGGCTGTCTTGACGGGGTCGAGGACAATCAACTCCTTGATGGGGGTACCACCATGGACCTGACCATCGACATAGGTGCCATAGTAGCGGTACATGCCAGCAGGCACCTTATTACCATTCAAGTCGGTCAAGTTCCATGCTACAGGAAAACTGGAGGTTGTGGTTTTCCACACGAGTTTTCCCACAGCATCGGTCACGCGCACCACATACTCGGGATTGCCATGCAAGGTTGACTCGACATCAAAGTTGACCGTCTCACCACCGTATACCGGCAACTTGTCGGCGGTCATGGTCGAAACGCCCTTCTGCCCCACGGCAAAGGTGATAGTGCGTGTAGCGCGCAGTCCCATCAGGTCGGTAACTGTAAACGTGAGGGTGTGTACACCCTCGGCAATATTGTTCAAGGGATACTCAACACTGAGCGACTTGCCGTCGGTACCCGCAGTGACGTAGCTGGCGATATCATTATAGGAAGGCTTACCACCATCCAACATCAGATTCAAGCCGTTCATGATCGAGTTGGGCTGCAGGTTCATGGCCACATTGTCACTGGCGGTGATATAGAGCATCGAGTTGGCGCCCACACATTCACCATCGGCAAACGACGCCTCGTCATTGATGTACATGGCATTGATAACGGGAGCCTCGTTGTCGTTGATCGCATTATTCTGGTCAAAGGGCAGCATCGTCACCTGCTTGGTAAAGCCATTGACCATCTCCGACGAGTTGTCCCTGTGGGCATACACGCGCAGCAACACCTTCTCGCGCGAAGCCTTAACGTCGGCGGGGACAATCATCGACCCCCTGAAGACGCCGTTGACCACCCGGCCCGAAATCTCGCCCAACTTATCACGGTTGAAGTAGATGTCGCGGTTGATGTAGGCACCCACGCTGGAGAATGACATATTGGTGAACAGCACCTGCTTGTCATACAAGGTCACCGTGGCATCGCCATTGAAGGAGCGGTCCACATTACCCTCGTCATTGACCACCTTGGCCTCGATAGTGAAGCGCTGCAGTGGGGCAATCTTTGCCGTCACCGTCGAGTCTGTCATTGCGGTGCCATTGATGTTAGTGATATTGAACCTGGAGACGGGATAGTTGAACTTGATTGCCGGATCACCAAGCAGCAAGAACTTCATCTTGTTATAGTTGGTCGACGGGTACAAGAGCTTGGCCTCCTTGAGTGCCTCGCCCAGGGTAGTCATCTTGCCTGTCTCGTGGTAGCTGAACAAGCGCTGAAGCAAGCGTTTGCTCAATATATCGTTATCTCCCGCAAGCACCATGCGCGATGACGTGATCAGCGCTATCGCACCGCCGTCACGCTTGAGGAACATCTGCTCGGCAATGCCACGGGCGCCATGGTCAAAATGGGCCACATTGCAGCACGAGGTGAGCAAGATGGGAAGATTCTTGTAGGTGGTGCTCATCACGTCACCGAGCGTCCACATATCAATAAACTTGGTGAAACAGATGGAACCGGCATGACCCACATAGGCTCCAAAATACTGGCCACCCTTCAGACAACGGGTCAAGAAATCCTTGGCCTCGGTTGCTGGCATGCGGTTCAGGCCAGCGCCAGCCAGCGCCTCATAGCGCGTGCTGTCACGGGGATATTGCGACCCATGCACTGTAGTGACGTGCATTCCAGTATGCTGTTCGTTGTCAATCTGATTCTTATATCCCTCGCCCTCAAACATGAATTCGCCCTTATTGGGAGAGTCATCGGTGATGACCAGCGTATTGTTACGCCACACGCCATAGTCGGGTGTAGCATAGTACTCGACAAGCTTGTCCACATTACTCTTGGCCTCGGCAAGGTTGGTGCAGGTCATACGCCCCACGCCAATCGAGAGTTTATCGGAAGCGATATTGGTACCTGAGTTATCGGCCAGCATGCCAAAGAAATCATCGGACGTATAGGAAAAGTCCTCGGTATTGCAGTTGACGGTCTGATAGGTGAGCAAGCTGCCTCGTGACAAACCCAGGATGCCACGGTTGTCAATCGTTCCGTTACCAAAGAGGAGCAGGTTCTTGAATTTGCCGGGGTCGCGGTCATAGAGCATCTTGCAAAACAGGCGGTAGCCCATCGCGTCGCGAGTGCCGCTTGAGAACTCATTAAACACCTGGTCCTGATTGACCACTTCCACATCGATGCCATCCACAGCACGGTGCAGGCTGGCCACACGCTCGGCCTGGTCACGGTACATCTTGTCGGTGATGATGAGCAGTTCGGGGGTCTGGAGACCGTGGAGGTTCTGGTTCTCGATGGGCTCATAGGAGCTGATCTTCTTGAGCTGCTGCGCCGGGTCAAATGCCACGAAGAGCGCATTCAACTCGTTGGGCGCCGAGAAATAATAGCCATGATTGCTGTGCTCATCATACCTGATGAGCGGCATCGAAACGGGATTGCTGGGGTCGGAAACAGACCACACTACCGTGGTGGAAGTGGCATCGGGCAGCATGAAGCGCTCGTTACCGAGTATCCTGCCATAACCCATGAGCAGTTGTCCATTCTCGTCGGCCTTGATCACATTGCGACGCGAGTAAGTCAATATCAGGTAGTCCAGACGGGCCATCGTGAGTTCGGGGGTACCAGTCGCGGAAAAAGTCAAGAACGGTTCAAAACGAGCGCGTTCATCGGGACGCGACAGTTTAAGTCTGGCATAGGGGGTTGCAAAGAAGTAGTAATCATACTTGCCCACGGTACCGATGCGCGATATCGACGTGGAGAACGGCACTGTGTCGGTAATGCCGCCACAGGCTATCGTGGCGTTGACATAGGAGTTAACGGCGCTATTGGCTGCGGCTACGGCTGTAGACACGACAATGCTGCTGTCGGCAATACCCGGCATCCTGATATCGACCTTCACCTTGCCAAGCATCATGTTCTCACCCAACATCTCCCTTCCAGTGCGTGACACCGACTCCAATTCCTTCTCGTGATAGAAGTAATTCAGGCAGTTAAAGTTGTCGACGGGCGAAGTGACAGTTATGGGTTCGGACATCGGGACACTCACCTCGGTGGCACTCTCCTCGGTCAGGAAATAGCAGCCCTCCAGCGAGTAGTAATTCAATGCACGTGCAAAACGGGGCATGGACGCGCCTCCTGTCAAGGTAAACTGGATGTTACCCTTGCCATAGAAACACAACTTGCCGTTGGTGCGCAGGACAGGAACAGGCTTGATGTCATCGACGGCCTTACCGTCAAGTTTCTCGTTGATGCCATAACCACCATTGCCATAAATCCTCACACGATCGGGATCAGAGAATCCCATAGCCCTCAGCTCGTCGTATGTGATCTCATAAACGCCATTCTCAGGAATAGAGATTTTCACCCATTTGCCCGTAGCAAGTTTGGACTGGATGGCATATTGGGACACATCAAAAGCCAATGCCACGTCGACACACAACAGTGCCATCATGGCCGTGATGACCACTTGTAAAAATGTCGGTTTAAGCATATTCGATAGTTAATTATTTCTTAGCCACCTTGACAGGGTCAAGGACAATGAGTTTATTGATGGGGGTGCCACCGTAATGGACACCATCATTGTAGGTAGCGAAGTAGCGATACAAGCCAGCAGGCACTTTCCTGCCATTCATGTCCTTCATGTTCCAAGTCACGGGGAAGCTGTCGGTGGTCGTCATCCACACGAGCTTGCCCGATGCATCGGTCACGCGCAGGATCAACTTGGTGTTGTTATTCAAGATAGACTCCTCCATATCGAAAGCCACCTCACCGTTATTATAGGCGGGCAGCTTATCGGCAACGATATTGGATACTGAATTCTGTCCCACGATGAAGGAGATCGTGTGGGTAGCGCTATTGCCCAGCATGTCATAGACGATGAACGTGAGCGTGTGCTGGCCCTCGGTGAGATTGGCCAGGGGATACTCGAGATTAACCACCTTGCCGCCATCACCAGCGGTGATATAGCTGTCCACATCGCCGAAGGACTCCTTGCCGTCGAGCAGCAGGGTGATATCCTTGTCAACCGAGTTGGCCTGCATGCTGATGCCCTGGTCATCGCTGGCGCTGACATACAGAATAGCCTCGGGAGCGACAATGGCACCGTTGGCAAACGTAACCTCATCGTTGATGAACATCGAGTTGACAACGGGAGCTGTCACGTCACTGATTGCAGCAGACTCGTCATAGGGCAACATCGTGATGCGCTTGGTGAAACCGTTAACCATCACCGAGCTGTTGTCCTGATGGGCATAGGCACGCAAGAGAACCGTCACATTGCTTGCCTCGGGATTGCGGGGAGCAATCATCTGGCCCCTGAACACACCATTGGTCACGCGTCCAGAAATCTCAGCAAGCTTCTCACGGTCGGTGTAGATGTCGCGCTGGAGAAAATCCAAACCGACATAACCGCCCACAATGGCAAAGAGCTCATCCCTATCATAGAGCGTGAACGTGGCATCACCATTGAAACCGGTGTCAACGTTACCATGGTCGTCAAGCACCTTGGCCTCGATATCAAATTTCATCAGCGGGCTGATCTGGGCCATTGCCGAGGTGTCGGTCATGTCGGTGGTATTCACCTTGGTGATGTTGAAACGCGATACGGGATAGTTAATCTTCATGGCGGGGTCACCCAGCAGGAAGAATGACATCTTGTTGTCATTGGAAGTGGGGAAGCTGAGCTTGGACTGCCTGTAGGCCTCACCCAGGGTGGGCATGTGACCCGTGGTGGCGTTACTGAAGAGCGCGTTGACGAAGTAGCGGTTCATCTGATCGTTCTCATCGCCATACACCATGCGCGAGGTCGTCAGCAGGGCGATGGCGCCACCATCACGCTTGTGGAACATGACCTCGGCGATGCAGCGCAGGTCGCCGTCATAACGTGCCACGTCACAGCAAGCGGTTGACACGATGGGCAAGTGGGACATACGGGTGCTGAGCACGTCGTTAGTCACCCACATGTTGTTATACTTGGTGAAAGCAATGGGACCGGCGTGGCCTACATAGGTGGCAAAGAACACACCCTTCTTGAAGGTCTCGGCAATCTTCTGCTTGGCAACATCAGCTTCCTTGCGGTCAAACTGGACATTGGGCTGCGTGTTGGAACGGGGATACATGGAGTTGTGCACCGTGGTGACGTGCATACCCGTCTGCAGCTGGTTGTCGATCTGGTTCTTGTATCCTTCACCGTGATACATATACTTACCACTGTCGGGAGAATCAGTGAACACTAAGTTGTTGTTGCGCCACACGCCATAATCGGGATTGGTGTAGTACTCAATCAACTTGTCCACATCACTGCGGGCCTCGGCCTCGTTGGCACAAGTGATGCGGCCCACACCGATGGTCAATCTCTCGGCCGACGGAGCGGCACCCGAATTGTCGTCAAGGAAACCGTAAAAGTCATCGCTGGTGTAGGACTTGTTGGCCTCATGGCTGTTATCGCTCTGATAGGTGATCAGAGTGCTGGGATGCTCACCGAAGATGCCACGGTTATCGAGAGTGCCAGGTCCCATGAGCAACAAGTACTTGAACTTGCTGGGATTGCGGTCATAGAGCATCTTGCAGAACAGGCGGTAAGCCATTGCGTCGCGGGTACCGCTCGAGAACTCATTGATAATCAAGTCCTGGTCAACAACCAGCACATCCATGCCATCCACCGTGCGGTGCATCTCGGCAAGACGCTCGGCCTGCTCGTGGAAAATCGAATCGGTGATAATGAGCATATCGGGCGTCTGCAGGCTATGCAGGTTCTGGTTGGCGACAGGCTCATATTTGACAATCTTCTTCAGCGTCTTAGTGGGGTCAAAAGCCACATATTGTGACCATTGAGCCGCGGGCGCAAAGAATGCATATCCCTGGCCGGCCGCGTCATTATAAGCCTTAAGGGGCACCCTCATGGGATCATAAGTGTTGGTGATAAACCAAACCTGTGTAGTTGAAGTGGCATTGGGCAACAGGATTCGCTCATTGCCCGCGGGCCTAGCATAAGTCATGATGGTCTGGTTATCATACTCCTCCCTGATGACATTACGATGTTTATAGGAAATCGTGAAATAGTCCAGACGGGCCATCGTTGCCTCAAAGTCGGTCGAGTCTGAGCCCAATATCGGCTCGAACTGGCCGTGCTCACTGGGATGGGTGAGCTTCATATTGCAACGGGGCGTCACATAACGATAGATAACCTTGTCACTGTTGGGCACGTTGAAAGACGATGTGTTCACAGGGAAAGGCGCGGTATCGGCCACACCGCCACTATAGAGAATAGCCGAGGCGTATCCGTTGTTGGTCGTATAGGATGCAATACCGGTTGACACATTCACCGTGCTGTCGGCAAGATCAGGCAAGTCATAGTCAATCAATACCCTATCAAAGGTGAAGTCCTCTCCCAGCATGTCCTTGCCCGTGGCACTGAAGGAGCCCAGTTCGCTCTCATGATGGGTGTAGCACATGCTGTTGGGATTGTTGACATAGGTGCCGAGACTTATCTCAGGCTTGCTGTCCATCACATTCTCGGCAGTACTTTCCTCGGTCAGGAAATAGCAGCCCACCTGGGAATAGGGATTGAACTGGCGCTTGAAATAAGGCCTGGTGTACAAGTAATCGGAAAAGATGAAATTGACGGGGCCATTGCCATAGAAACAGAGCTTGTTGTTGTAACGCATCACGGGAACGGCTGTCAGGTCATCGATGACCGAGCCATTGAGCACCTCGTTGATGCGGCTGCCGCCGAAACCGTACAGACGTACAGACGAGGGGTTGTTGAAGCCCATGGCGCGAAGCTCGTCATAGGTAATCTCGTACACACCCGTCTCGGCAATGGATATCTTTACCCACTTGCCTGTTGCAAGCTTGGACTGGATGGCATAATGGGACACACCAAAAGCACTGGCGACGCTGGTGCACAACAGCAGCATCATGGCAGTGCAGACTACTTGTAATATTGTCAATTTGCGCATATCATTAGTTTTTTTATGTTTCTACCCTTAACAATCATAACATTTTGCAGGATGTTATCATTGTCTCTAGCCGACAAAAATAGTAAAACTTTTTGGACTAACAAACAACCTGACTTAAAGTTTTTTGCCATAGCATGATATCCAGCGCCCACACCGCCAAATAACAAGGCATCGCGCGAGGGGGCTCGTGAACCCCGCCCGCGCGATGCGCTATATTGGGAATTGCCTCAATCGCCGAGGCTAATCATCAATTTGCAGTCTTGACAGGGTCAAGGACGATGAGCTTGTTGATGGGTGTGCCACCGTAGTTGATACCGTCATTGTAGGTACCGAAGTAGCGGTACAGGCCTGCAGGAACACTATTACCGTTCATGTCCTTCATGTCCCAAGTGACGGGGAGGTTGTCGGTGGTAGTCATCCACACGAGCTTGCCCGATGCATCGGTCACGCGCAGGATGTAGTTGGTGTTACCATGCAGCTTGGAATCCTCCACATCAAAGTTCACCTCGCCGTTAACATAAGCGGGCAGCTTATCGGCAACGATGTTGGATGCGGAATTCTGACCCACGATGAAGGTAATCGTGTGGGTAGCGCTGTTGCCCAGCATGTCATAGACGATGAACGTGAGCGTGTGCTGGCCCTCGGTGAGGTTGGCCAGGGGATATTCGATATTGACCAGCTTGCCATCTTCACCAGCGGTCACATAGCAGTTCACATCGCCGTAGGACTCCTTGCCGTCGAGCAGCAGGGTCATGTCCTTGTCGATCGAGTTGGCCTGCAGGCTGATGCCCTGGTCATCACTGGCGCTGATATACAGAATGGACTCGGGAGCGATAATGGCACCGTTGGCAAACGTGGCCTCGTCATTGATGAACATCGAACTGATAACGGGAGCGGTATTATCGCTGATGGCCAATGACTCGTCATAGGGCAACATCGTGATGTTCTTGGTGAAGCCGTTGACCATAATCGTGCTGTTATCCTGGTGGGCATATACACGCAGCAGGACACTCTCGTTGCTGGCCTTGGGCTCACGGGGAGCAATCATCTGACCCGTGAACACACCGTTGACAACACGGCCGGAAATCTCGGCAAGCTTAGCGCGGTCGGTATAGATATCGCGGTCAATCTTCACACCATGTACGGTGAAAGACATCTCAGTGAACAGGCTCTGCTTGTCATAGAGGGTCACCGTAGCGTCGCCATTGAAGCTGCTGTCAAGATTACCCTGGTCATCAAGCACCTTGGCCTCGATATCAAACTTCATCAGCGGGCTGATCTGGGCGATCGCATCACTATAGGTCATATTGGTGTTATTCACCTTGGTGATGTTAAAACGCGATACGGGATAGTTCACCTTGATGGCGGGGTCACCGAGCAGGAAGAACGAGAGCTTGTTGGTCTCGGGAGACTCAAAGCACAATTTACTCTCCTTGTAGGCCTCGCCCAGGGTAGGCATGTGCCCCTTGGTGGCGTTGCTGAACAGGGACTTGATGAAGAAGGTGTTCATGTCGTCATTGTTGCTGGCAAATACCAGTCGCGACGTGGTGAGCAGGGCGATAGCACCACCATAACGCTGATGGTACATGACCTCGGCGATACCACGGCGGTCGCCATCAAAGCGGGCAACGTCGCAGCACGAAGTCGACAAGATGGGCAGGTGGTCAATGCGGGTATTGATAACGTCGGTAGTCACCCACATGTTGCTATACTTGGTCAAACCGACGGAACCAGCGTGGCCCACATAGGTACCAAAGTACAAACCATCCTTGAACGAGTTGGCCAGCTTCTGCTTGGCGACAGTGGCATCCTTGCGCTCAAACTGCACATTGGGCTGGGTGGTGGAACGCGGATACATGGAGTTGTGAACGGTGCTCACATGCATACCAGTCAACAGTTCATTGTCAATCAAGTTCTTGTAGCCTTCGCCCTCAAACATGTACTCACCCTTGTCGGGAGAATCCGAGAACACCAAGGTGTTATTGCGCCAAACGCCATAATCGGGATTAGCATAATACTCTACCAGCTTATCGACGTCATTCTTGGCCTCGGAAAGATCTTTGGGAGTCATGCGGCCGACACCAATCGACAATCTCTCGGACGAGATGTTGGCACCTGAATTATCGGCCAGGAAAGCAAAGAAGTCATCGGTGGTATAGGTGAAGTCAGAGTAATTGCTGTTGTCACTCTGGTAAGTGAGCAGGTTGCCCGGATGCTCACCATTCAACTCACGGTTATCAAACGTACCGGGGCCCAGGAGCAGCAGGTTCTTGAACTTATTGGGGTTGCGGTCATAGAGCATCTTGCAGAACAAGCGATAGGCCATAGCGTCACGGGTACCGCTCGAGAACTCGTTGAACACCTGGTCCTGGTCAACAACTGCGACATCCAGGCCATCGATGGTGCGATGCAGATCGGCCACACGCTCGGCCTGCTCGTGGAACAACTTATCGGTCAGGATAAGCAGCTCGGGAGTCTCCATAGCGTGAAGGTTCTGGTTGGGCACTTCCTCAAAGCGCGAAATCTTCTTCAAGGTCTTGGCGGGATCAAATGCCACATAGACAGCATAGCTCGACGAGCTCGTGAAGTAAGAATAACCCGTGCCGGCAGCGTCATTATAGGGCTTGAGCGACATCATCATGGGCGAATTGGGGTCGTTGATGAACCACACCTGGGTCGTTGATGATGCATTGGGCAGCATGTAGCGCTCATTACCCTTAGGCTTAGCGTAGGCCATAATCGTCTGGTTATCGGCATCTTCCCTGACGACATTGCGTTGGGTGTAAGTCAGGATGAAGTAGTCGAGACGGGACATGGCCACCGTAGAGTCACACAACACGATAGGCTCATACTGGCCCTGCTCGCTGGGATGAGTGAGCTTGAGCTCAGCATAGGGAGAAGCGTAGTTGTATAACACATAGTCGCTCGAGGGCTTGTAGATGCGCGACGAACTTGCCGTGTAGACGGTCGTGTCGTTGCCGCCACCACTATGAATCACTGCGTTAGCATAGGCAATCTTGTTGGGCACGGCAGCGATTGTAGAGTGAACGACAATGGTGCTGTCGGCCAGGTTAGGAAGATTGTAGTCAATCATGAGGGGAGTTTCGGTAAAGTCCTCACCCAGCATCTCCTTACCTGAGTTGCTGACAGACCACAACTCCTTCTCGTAATAGAAGAAATTGAGGCTTGAAGGCGTGTTGACATAGTCGGTGACAACCACCTGGGTCTTGTAAGGCACCTGTTGCTCGGGGGTGCTCTCCTCGGTCAGGAAATAGCAGCCTTCCTGAGAATAGGGGTTGAACTCACGCGTGAAGTGAGGCTTGGTCGTGTAGTTGGACAGGATGTAACGGATCGGACCATTGCCGTAGAAACACATCTTGTTGCCAAAACGCATCACCGAAACAGGGAGCAGATCGTCGGCTGCCCTTCCATTCATGACCTCACTGATGCGGTAACCGCCACGTCCATACAAGCGCACCGATTCGGGATTATTGAATCCCATCTCGCGGAGCTCGTCATACGTGATCTCATACACGCCGCTTTCGGGGATAGAAATCTTTACCCACTTGCCCGACTTGAGCTTGGACTGGGTAACGTAACTGGAAACGTCAAACGCACTGGCGCCAGAGGTGCCAAGCAGCACCATCAATGCAGTGCACAATACGAGTTGAATTTTGTTCAGTTTGAGCATATCTATAATTGTTAGTTTTATAATCTCACTTTCACATCGAGCACCTGGGTGCCAGCGATGGTTGCCGTCAGACGGTCACCCGGCGTCAACTGGTGTCCCGTTGCGGTGTCACCCGTCAACAGCAGGTCACCCATCTTGATGCTGCACCGCGTGCTCACTGCCGCCAGTAGCTCGTCAACAGGCTGCTGCATATCGGCAAGACAGCAACTCGACAACATCTTGTCGCCCACCATCGCCTGGACAGTGGCCGTCAAGGGGTCATCGACCGATGAGGTCTCAACCCAGTCACCCAAGATGACCGCCCCGTCAAATGCCCGGTCCAGCACCGACAGGCGTGCATCATCACTCTCAATGGCCCGCACGGTGAACCCCGCGGTCAGGGCGTCCCAGTAGCGGTGGGCAAACTTGGGAGCGATGCACTTGCCCAAGCGGCCCGTGCGCACCACAATCGTCGGTGTGGCGACAAAGGCGCGGGCAAAGTCAGGCACAAAGAAAGGCCTCCCCGTGAACAGGATAGAAGAATCGGCCATGAGGTAGGCCTGTGGGGCGCTTGCCCCGTTGCCGTAATTACCAGTGAAACCTATTATCTTCATTTCCTTGTCACTGAGTGCTACTTTCTCTATTTACTTTTTCCTGATCATTTCTGATCATTACCGTGCATGCGGTTATAGATGATGGCCAGGTGGGCATAGATCGACGTGTTGGCAATAATCACGTCGTCAGGAGCCTTAATGCGGATGGGCGTGAAATTCCACAACGCTTTCATCCCGCTGGCTATGGCCAGGTCGGCACTCTGCTGAGCCCGCTCGACAGGCACGGTGAGGATGGCAATCGACACGTCATGATCATGCCGCCAGCTTTCCAGCTGGTTGATGTCATAGACGGGGACGCCACCGACGCACTGGCCGATTACCTCGTCGCGCACGTCAAAACCGGCCACAATGTTCAGGCCATAGTTCTCCAGACCATGGTCCTGCATCAGGGCAGTGCCCAGGCTACCGGTACCGATGACCACAGCATTGTGGTGCCTGTTGAAGCCCAAGAAGTCTTCAAGCTCGGTGACGAGACTGCTCACCTCGTAACCGATACGGGTCTTACCGCGAATGTTGAGAAAGGACAAATCCTTGGCAATCTGGGAAGACTGCACATTGAGTTCCTTGGATATCTGGGTAGATGACACATACTCGACATGCAGGTTGTCAAGCATGCGCACATAGGACAAATACCACGGCAGTCGCCTTATCGTAGGCTCCGGGAGAATTGCCCGATTCTCATTATTCTTGGCCATATTCATCGTATAATGATGCAATTAACCTACAAAATTAGCTCATTTTTTTATATATCAAGGTATTCGCCTCGCTTTTTAGTGGAAAACGGTGGAATTTTAACAATTCTTATGTGTTTAGTCATTAAGATAATAAAGCAAGCCACCAGCCATCGATAACAGGGTGATGGCTGGTGACTTGATTAACAGTCAATGTGATTTATTCGCCGGCGACGGCCAGTTTCTTGGCCTTGGTCGCCTCCTTGATACCATCGGTGGATATCGTAGCACGGTACACATAGATGCCACGCGGCACACGGCGACCGCCAGCGTCGGTGAGATCCCAGGTCACAGGAGTCGAGGTATACATATCGCTGCGGCCTGATTGTGTGGTGCTCCACACACGGCGGCCCAGCAAGTCATAGACCTCGATAGTGACGGTGACAACGGCATCGGGACGGTTATGCTTCACATAGAATGAAGTTTCCACCGAAGCGGGATTGGCGGCGCAATAGACGTCGGCAATCTCGGGAGCAAGACCTTTGACAACGTTGAACGAGATGGTTTTCTCGCTCACATTGTTGTAAACATCCCACACGCGCAACCTCAGGGTGTGCGGACCCGTTGCGAGGTCATTCAACTGGTAACTGATGCTGCCCAGTGTGCCTTCCTCGGCAAACTGGGGCGTGTAGTAGCTGAGCAAGTCATTGTAGCTGATGGTGCCATCGAGCGTGAGCGTCATGCTGTGGCCGATGCCTGCCGACGAGAAGTTCACGCCGCTATCATCGCTCACCGTAGCGAGCAACAGGGGCGACTCGTTGACATCGCTGCCGTTGACAAATGTCTCGTCATTCAATCCCATCGTGATGATATTAGGACCGATGGTGTCAGCCACCTCGTCGTCCTCGTAGCCATAGATATAGAAATCACTGTTGGCACCCTTGGCCTCGAGCGTGTCACGGCTGTCATAGGCATACAGGTTGATCATCGACGGGCTGTAGTTGTCATACTCATTATTCACCTCGCTGGGGATAATGACGCGCACGGTGAAGTGACCACCATTCACGCTATCCACATTGATTGCGAGACGATTAGGACGATCCAGATAGGTCACCTGACGGCCATCATCCCCTCCATAGCCATGAGTCGTGACAGATTCCTGGCAGCCATAGAGGGTTGACACAATCGAGCCATTGAAGTTAGTAGCCACTTGTCCTGAAAAATCCAAGATATCACCAGCGAACTCCACTTGCTCACGAGCCTTGAACACGGGCATATTGTTGCTGTCGACAGGTTTGCCGTTAATCGTCTTGACCTGAGCGGTATAGGGGGCATAAGCCAGCCTCATGGCAGGGTCACCAAACACAAAGTAGCGACGGTGGTTGTCGGTCGATGCACTGAGATCTTTCTTTGCAAGGCGCAAGATATCACCGATGCGCTGAGGACGACCCTTTTCATCACGGGAAAAGATATAGCGGGCCATGGCATTGCTTAATGCGCCATTGGACTGAATCAAAGCCAATCGGGGTGGACATATCACAGCGATGGCGCCACCGTTAGGATTGGTAAAGACCAGTTCACCCGACGAGGTGACAGAATTGTCAAAGCGGCAGAACTCACACGTGGCAGCATACAATACCGGCAAACGCTTGTAGAACAGGTTGGTCTCGACATCGGCGCGCTTGAGCAAGCCCTCGGCAGTCCAGTTCTGGGTACTCGAGTGACCGATGTAGTTCCACCACAGTGTTCCCTCGTTCAGGCGGTTGAACATCTTGGCGCGTGCGTCGGGATAGGTGCGTGCGCCACCCTCGCTCACGTAGTTGAAGGCATCAATAAAGACATAATTACGCACCACGTCAGCACCACCAGAGGCTCTCATGATGGAGTCCATAGCCAATGACTGAATCATGTGGATACCCTCATTCTCATCATCGGCAACAAGCATCACCTGATTCTTCCAAGAACCGTAAATAGGCTTTGTCATGTATTTCTCAAGCTTGTTGACTACGGCACGAGCCTCGCTCACGTTCCTGACAATCATGCGGCCGACGGACACATTCATCTTCTCATTAACTCCCATCGAGCTCTCATCATCCAGGATGCCAAAGAAATCGTCACTGGTGTAAGAGTTGTTCTCGTCATCACTCCTGACTGATTGCCAGGTGAGCAAGTGCGGGAAATTGAGCACACTGGCATTGGTGCCCACCAGACGGTTGTCATAGCTGCCGCCGCCGAATAACAACAGGTACCCAAACTTGTGGCCGTCACTGCTGGCGCCACGGTCATAGAACATCTTGCACAAGCGGCGGTAGGCCATCGCGTCACGGGTACCGCTGGAGAACTCGTTAAACACCTTCTCATGGTCGAGCACAAGCACGCGGAAGTTGTCATAATCCTCATGCAGAGCCGCCACCCTGCCGGCCTGCTCCAGATAGGCACTGGGAGCCAGAATAATCATGTCGGGGGTGGGTTCACCGTGTATGTTCTGATTGGACACTTCGCCAATGTAATCGGGGTGGGAATAGGTTCCCGACTCCTCAAATGCGACAAACTCCCGGCGGCCACTGATCGCGGGACTGAAGGCAAGGCCATTGTCACCATCGGCAACGGCATTGAGCTGCATCGGGGCATAGGGAACGGTGACATCCCACACGCGGGTCGTGCTTCCGGTCCCAGCCAAGCGATATTTCTTATCACTGCTCGCCTCATGGTAACCAAAGGTCAGACTACCGTTCCTGAGCCTCAGGCTGCGCACATAGTTGACGGTAATGTAGTCCAGGCGCGCCATATAGATGGTTCCGCTACTGGAGTAGCTGATGGTGTAATTCAAGTCATTGGTACCCTCAAGATCAAACGACTTCAAACAGCCGGTCGTCTCAAAAAAATGGGTATGGGTCAGGTCGGTAGTTCTCGCGATCAGATCGCCATCGGTCACAGGCAGTTGTGTACCATTGTAACTGCAAGTGACTGTACTGTAGGAACTGCCGGTCTTGGCGGCAAACGATGTGTAAACCGTCACTGGCTCGCCCTCAACCCTATCGTCAAGTGTGAATTTGAACGTCTGGCTCTTGGTAGTGGCAAAGCTCTCGCCCAAAAATCTGCGTCCCGTTTCGCCAGGATTGTCAATCTCCTGCTCATGATACAGGCGCCCGGTGAACGTGGTGACGGGGGTTCCTCCAGCGGGTGAATTGGCAGCCTTGGGAATCTCGATGTCATTGAAACGGCTGTCGTTGGTGATCAGATAGTCTCCTGAAATGGCATAAGGATGTTGCTCTTGAACTTGCTCAAACGACTTGCTAAGCCTCTTCCAGGTCGTGGGACCCTGAGCGTAGAAAAGGATACGCCCCTCGGTACGCACCAGAGGCATCTGAGGCAGGTCATCGGCGTAGTTCTCGTCCATCTTCTGGCTCAAAGGCGCTCCACCGTAGCCGAAGATGTGGATCTGTGACAAATCGGTACCCAAACCCCAACTGCGGATATCTTCGGCGGTAATCTGATAAATACCGCTTTCCTTGACCGATATCTTTACCCACTTGCCACTGGCCAATTTACTGTTCTCGGCATAGAAGCTCTTGTCATAGGCACCAGCAGGCATGGCACACGCGGCAATCAGCAGTCCGCACATGACCATTCGGGCGAAATATTTCATCAACTTGCTCATCATTGCAACTTATATAGTGTTGTAGTGCTCACCATGATTCTGTCCACGGGAAGCACATTTCTGTTTCTAAACTTATAACGATAAACGGGCCACTTTATTGCCCTACCCCATGCCTTAGGCTTACTATGGGAGTTGCAAGAGTGATATAGTGTTCCTCAACCATGCGGGTCACCAAGCGGTAATCGCGACTGCCGCAATGAGCGATTACCGTGGTTTCATCGGGGTTGATGACAAACGGTTCCAGGCGGATGCCCTCGGTCCAGTCGATAGCACTGTTGCGCTCGGCCTTGATGACGGCCTCCTTGGCCGTCCAAGCGATGATATGGGCATCCAGGTCATCGGGAGCGATGAACTGCAGTTCACTGCTGTTGAGGAATTTGTTGCGCACCTTGAGCACTTGTTGGCGGTCGGTCCGCTCTGCATCGATGCCGATGGCCACACGCTCATTCCATGCCAGTGCCACCAGTTGTGGCGTGTGGGTGATGCTGATGTTGACATCCCGGCCCTCGACCGACGGTGCTCCTTGAGCGTCATGGCACATCGTAACAGGGCTGCCGAAAGCGCTACACAGCAACAGCCGTTCTGCCACCTTCTCGCGTTGGCGCTTAACCGGCTGATCTACCAAGTCATCAACGGGGATTCCCCTCTCGCGGCACAAAGCCAGAAGCCGCGACGGCTCTTCATCAAGCCGCCACATCAGCACATGGGTGCCACAGGGGAAAATCATATCTTCCATTACTGATAGAATGGATAATATCGGTAAAAACGAAGTTTACAGGAGTGTCAGCCCACACCGTTCTTGGCGAGCTCGATGCGGGTGAGAACGTTGGGATTGTCCTCACTTGCGGCAATCCAGGAACGGTAACGGCGACGGTTGACAAAGCGCTCAACCAGATAGGCAAGGATGAACATCACGGGCACCTGAAGCCACATCATCCAGTACTGGTGGGACACTTGATAGAGAGTGGCTCCATCGCTCTGCATGAGGACATAGGCATTGCTCATCCAAGTGGCGGGGACGCAGTCTCCCACGACATACCACAGCCGTGACATCAAGTAGCGGGGCCACGATGCGCCCGTCAAGAAGACAAACACCACCGACGAGAAGACGAAGAGCAAGAAGACGCTCTCGCGCTCATTAACAAAGGCCTGTAACGTCTGCCCCATCAGCGAGACAGCAATGATAAACGGCACTGCCAGGCAGGCAATGTGCAGGAAATCACCATACTGCGGGAAGCCGAACATCAACGGCACATAGTGCAGAACATAGATAACGGGGATGACATAGATGATCTGGTGACACAACGTCTTACCGATGATGGTGGCGCTCACACAGGCATCCACGGCCATCGGGTCACGTCCGCCATTGCGACGGCGACGCTCAATGCTGCCGCCATGCAGCATGGCTATACCTAATATCATGCTCTGTTGCAACACCAGGGGCAAGATGAACAGCAACACGGCGCTCGCAATACCCATCGCCGTGTTGCCCACGGGGACTTGACGGCTCTCGATGATGCTGCCGCTCATGTTGATCACCGGCTCGACAACGGCTGCCAGCCGCTCTCCACCCATCGCCTGAGTGACACCGTTCAATGCGGTGAACATCGCCTTGTAACGCATCATCACGCTCATGTCACAGTAAAGCGAGATATGCCCCTGATCGCCACGCCCAACGCTCTGAGCGAAGTCGCGCGGCACATAGAGGATGCCATAGCAAGCCTTGCGGTGCATCGCATCCTGGGCTTCCTGCATGTTGGCCGCATAACCCACGATGTCAACCTCCTGGGTCGCATCCATGCGACGGATTAATTCACGGCTCATAGCGGTGCGGTTGTCATCGACAACGACAACGGGCTCGTCGCGTACCACCTCGGGGTTGTAGATGATGGCATACAGCACAGGATAGACCGCGTTGAGCAACAAGAAAAAGATGACGACGCCCTCGTCGCGGAACACCAGCAGCAGTTCGCGTCCACACACTCTCAAGACCTGGATAAACCAGAGGAAGAGCTTGCTATGTTTTACTTTGTCGGTCATATATCATCAAGGCACATATACTGGATTAAGGCACTCTTTCTTCAAGTGCCAAGACGCCAGCATGGGCAATATCGTGAATCCGATAAGTGCCGCATAATAGAATCGTGAATAGTACAGGTCAACGCCGTTCAAGGCCTGATCGACCATGATGAGGAAGTAATACTTGATGGGCATCACAAAGCCCAAAGCCTCGACCCAGGAGTACATGGACTCCTGAGGCAATGAAAAGCCCGCAAACGAGAAGGAGACCATGCCCAGCAGAGTACACAGCATCGTGCCGTAGCGGAAGTTGGGAACGAAGCAGTACATCAGCACGGCAAAACTCTGGTTAGCGACCACGAGCAGGAACATCGCGATGAGCATGTTCCACGGGTTGCAGTTGAGCGGGAAATCATAGCAGCGGAACATCATCCACTGGATGAACCAGCCGACAACGGTAAAGAGCACCGTCTGGGGCACCAATTTACCAACCAGGGCAAGGAACATGCTATTACCGGAAGTCCTGAGCCACTGGCGGCTCAATCCCGACTTCAACTCCATGCCCAGCGCAAATGCCGTCACAAGCAGGATAAACAATGACAAGAAACACGGCACAAAGGTCGAGTTCAGGTAGTAATTGTAGTTGGTGAACGGGTTATTCAAGGCATGGACGTGGGTCTGATAGGGTTGCAGGGCTGCAGCAATCTTCCTGTCAGGGACACCCACTGTGCGCAATGCGGTCTGCACAATCGCACCGTTGGCCAGCAGCGACATCGTCTTGAAGCCCTTGTACTGCATCGACCCCGGCGCATAATAAGCGTAGTTCACATAGAAGCTCACCACCGGTTGACGGCCACCCAACGCCAATTCCTCCAAATTATCGGGGATGAAGAAGAAACCCAGCACCTCGCCACGCTGAACGGCATCACGAGCCTCGGCAAAGTTGGTGTAGCGCTTGCTGATGTTGACCTGCTGGAAACCACCGAGCGTGCGCGACACCTGGCGCGACATGACACTGTTGTCCAGGTCAACGATGCCCACGGGAACACGCTGCACGCTGCCGCTCTTGATCAGGTCCATCAGGAACCAGCTGCACAGCAAGGGCATGATGACAATGAGCAGAAAATACATCGGCCTGCGCACGAGCTGAACGAGCCCGCGCTTGAACGACTGACCTATGTATCTCGTTATCATTGGATAAAATGGATAGAGCCGTTAAGTTATTTTTCGAGGATTACCGACATGCCGGGACGCAGATTGGGCACCTTGCTCACGGGACGCATCTTCACCTCAAAGGTTTTGCTGTCGTACTGGCCCTGGGCCTTGGCGGCCTGCCATACGGCATAACTTCCCATGTCGTGGATATAGTAAACCGACATCTTGGTCTGCATGTTGTTCAACGCAGGGATGCGCACACTCACTTCCTTACCCATAGGCAGGTCGTTGAGCATCTCCTCGCGCACGCTGAAACTTACCCACATGTCGTCAAGCTTGGCAATCGACATGACGGGGGTTCCCATCGCCACGAGTTCGCCTTCCTGGAGATAAATCTCGCTCACCTCGCCGTCACACGGAGCCACGAGCACCTGGTCCTCGAGCAGGCTCTCGACCTCCATAACCGTACCACGGGCTGCGTTGGCCATGCTCCTGGAAGCGTTCTTATCCTCCTGCTGAGCGCCCTTCACGGCCATGTCATACTGGGCCTTGGCGGCCTTGACCTGGGCAGTGGCGGCATCATAGGCGGCCTTGGCCTCGTCACGTTTCTGCTGGGTGGCGACGCCCTGCTTGTAGAGGTTCTCGACGCGTTGATAAGTCTTCTCGGCAATGGTCTGGGCAGCGATGGCCTGTTGCCACATGTTGTAGGCGCCCTGCTTGAGTTCCTCGCGGGTGCCACGCTCAGCCTTCTGGTTTTGGGAAGCGGCGGCTTCCTGCATCTGCTTGGCCTGGTAGTACTTGGCATCGACAGTGCTCGAGTAGATGCTCACCAGCTTGTCGCCCTTGTGGACGGAGTCGCCCTCGTGCACATAGAAGCGAACGACACGACCCGGTAACTTGCCACTCACGCGCACGGCGTCACAATCGGCCTGGCCCTGAGTGAGCGTGTCGGCTGGATGGATGAGCAAAATGCCTACAATGGCGATGCTTGCCATCACCAGGGCAAACACTGCCAGCGCCGCCAGCAGCGCTTTGTCCTTCTTGCGGACCACGGTCCGCTGTTCATCTTTTTCCATATCTATTCTGTTTGCGGTTGTCAGTTTTTATTTGGCGATCTCATCACCTTCTCTATCAATCAATAAGCCATGTTGCCCATCACCTTGTCGAGGAACACGCGGGTGAGCTTGACGTTGATTTCGGCATCGATTTTCTCGCTGTTAGCCTTGAGCCATGCCGTCTGTGCGGTAAGCACCTCGTCGAGGGTACCCATGCCTTCCTTGAAGGCGAGATTGGCGATGCGCAGGTTCTCATCGGCCTGGGCCAGATTAGCCTTGGTGGCATTCCACGTCTTGAAAGCCTCCTGATAGCTGAAAGCGGCCTGACTGATCTGCAAGGCGATTTTTTCCTTGGCGTCATCGAGTTCCAGGCGCTTGACATTGGCCTCGACCTGGGCGGCCTTAACCTTGTTGCTCAATCCACCCCAATGCCAAAGTGGCATCCTGAGGGTAGCGCCCACGCTGAAGGCGGCTCCGAAACGGTTCTCAAAGCCATCATAGCTGTTGGGATTGGTGGCATGGAGGGCGGCCACAGCGGCGAGCTTGGGCATCATCTCGCTGCGGGCGACCTTTACCTGTTGATCATATATCTTGGTGGCCAGTTCCAGTGAACGGACATCGTGACGCTTGCCATAGACCTCATCCAGATTGTAGTTGGTCGGGGCGAGCGTCATATCCAGCTCGTCATGGCCCTCATCGGCGAGGGTCATCATCGTGTTGACAGGAAGTCCGCACAACTGGGCGAGCAACATGCGGGACAAGGTCACGCCATTATCCACCTTGGTCATGTCAACATTGGCCTCATTGAGCTTCACATCGACAGCGAGCTGATTGGCATGAGTGGCGACACCCTCGTTCACCATCGCCTTGACGTCACTGGAGAGCTTCTCGACCAGGTTGACGTAGCTGCGGGCGAGCTTCTGCTTGGCACACAGCGACACGACCTGCCAGTAGGCGGCATCGACGTTGTAGATAACGTCCTCGACCTTGCTCTCGCGCATCTCGCGGGCGAGCTGCTGAGCCAGGTCGGTAATCTGGTTCATCGCGGTGATTTTACCACCCATGTAGATGGGCTGGGTCACCGTCAGGGCACCGCCCATGAGATTATGGATATTGTAACTCAAGCCGCTCTTGGGCAGCAAGGCGACCGTCGAGGGCACGTATTGTCCATCGACCTGCAAGGGAGCACCCGTGCGCGGGTCTATTACCAGGTTGTAGTCATAGGTGCCCGTCTGGAGGTTAAACGACTTGGTTGGCAGCATCTGGTCCTCCTTGACAAGCGACACCCTGCGGGAATTGTAGATATAACCCGCCGTGAGGTCAAATTGCGGCAGATAGGCCGCTGCAGCCTCCTTGCGCTGATAATTGGCTTTCTCGATGCCCAACGAGGCCTGCTGTATCTCCTTGTTGTTGCTCAACGCCATGTGACGGCATGAGTCGAGTGTCACTACTTGGGCCGATGCCTGCAAGCCTATGACACATAATACTATGAAGACAATGTTTCTCATAATTGCTACCCTCTCACTAGTGATGGTCCGTTTTATGGGCACAAAATTAATACATATTTAGTTATTAAAAAACAACTGCGCCAAATATCACACTATAAGTGAAATTTGGAACAGTTACACAACTAATTATCGGTCAAAAAACCAGATGCCGGGAGCGGAATTGAGTCAAAATCAATACAACTCTTGACTCCTACCCCTTATAGTAACATTTCACCTCGCCGACGGGGAGCTTGCCCACCAGGAGCAGCGGAATGCGGTCGGCCTCGGTCGACATCCAGGCGGTGAGGTCATCGCTGGATTGCTTGCCGCCCTTCTGGGTGAACTTGAAGGTGATGCGGTGGGCCTTGCGCTTGGAGCCGTCGCGCATCTTGATGGTCTCAACCCCCTTGTAATTGATGGTGAGGTATTCCTTCTCCTTGCCCGAGAAGATGACCGTGGTGTAATTCTTGTTGCGGCTCAGTTCGTCATAGTCGAGATTGCGCAGCATGTAGAATACGCTCAACATGTCATAGGCCTGGGTGTTGGCACTCAGGTCGATGGTGGTGGTGCCACTCTTGCGGTAACGCGTGCAGTGGGCATTGGTGTGGCTGTAGTTATAGGAGAACTTGACCACATCGCGGGCATAATAGTCCTTCTCGTGAGTGAGTTTCTCATAGAGCTGAGGCCTGAGGTTGGCGTCCATGGTGCACTTGAGCGTGTCACGCACGGGATAAACCTTGTCGGCCCATGAGCGTGTCTTGCCCGTGAGTTGCGCCTTGTAGCCGTTACCCGACTTGCGCAGGGACAATGTGGCATCACCAGCATGCTTCCATATCACGCCCCAGTGATAGACAATCTCGTAGTTGAGGGTCTCGTTACCGAAGGCTGCTGCCAACACCTGCTGCGGCAGCACAATGGCCACCATGAGCAATACCGTTGTGAGTAATCTTTTCATCGCGTGCAATAGTTTAAATGTTGTTTCCCCCTTTAGACCCCGTTTCTTGCCACGGGTTTAATGTCTACAGGGGGAAGTAGCGCCTCTCAGGGCATGACAGCGACCTTGCGGCTGGTGCGGCGGCCGTCGGGCCAAGTGGTCACCTGGATGGCCACGGGCATGGTGTCGGGCGACTCGACGGGCTGTCCGTTGAGGTTGTAGAAACGCTCATCGAGCGGCAGCGCATCGTCCTGGCGCTCCAGGATGGAAGCCTGCGGTATAGTCACCGTGGTTGTGTCGTTGTCATAGAAGATGGTTTTATTGTCGATGGTCGAGCCACGTTGACGCCACAAGATGATTTCACCTCCGGTGAAGTCGGCCGCGGACGCAAATGTCAAGATCATGATAGCGGTATCACCTGGAGGGAAACACACGCCACCCACGGGGTACATGCCGATGAGCCAATACCCCGCCTTCTTGAGGGCCCCGAAATCTTTCATTTCGTATTCCACCTCGGCATAGGGGGTCATCTGCCTATTGATCAGCGTCAGTCCATCGGGCAGTGTCATATTGAACTGGACTCCACGGGTGGGGTCACTGTTGGCCAACATCAGGGGCACATCAATCTGCGAGCCTGGTGCAATCTCAAAGTCGCTGATGTACATCACATTGTGTTGAGCCATCACACCCATTGCCATCATCATGGCCAGCACGGTCAGCATCAGTTTTCTCATATTGAATCTGTTTTAGTTTTCAGTAACGTAAAAATACAATAAGTTTCTCAGTCAATCGCGGGACAACAGGCGGTCGATGAGCAGGGTGATATCATCGATGTTCACTGCTCCGCTCTCATCCACATCGGCTGCCAGCGAATCGATAGTCACCGAACCTCCCGACAGCAGATAGTCGATCAATATCGTGAGGTCATCGATGTCCACCTTACCACTGCCATCAACATCGCCGGGGACCACTGTCAGCTCGTGCTCAATAGCGGCGAGCAGGGCATTGGCGCGCTCCCTGAGCCAGGTGGCGGCCAGTCCGGTCTGTTCGGCATAGTCGGTGTAATCATGGATATACCAGCGGTTCATCAACAGCGACGGCAAGGCATACTCGTAGTACTCGTTGACGTAGTCGCACAACTCGTCGATACCGTTTTCCACAAAGTCCTTGCAGTGCTCATAGAATTGTTCCTTCACCTCCTTGTTGTTGCGGAACTTGGCGAAGAAGTCCCTCTGCCCGAAATCCTTCTGGTTGATATAGTCGATTGCCGGGTCACAGGTGAAATACTCGCGGTTGGTGTCGTAGCCGTAGGCCCAATCAAAGTCCCATGCGGGTCCAAAGATGAACTTCGAGCTGTCGTCGAGGATGTTCTCGTGATAGCACCAGCAGCTCTTGGGGTGCAGCACCTCGTAGTTGCAGATGTACTCGTTGAACATCAGGTAACGTGCCGCATAGTCCACGTCGACGTGGGCCGACACATTGTTATTGTTAAGCACCGCTTGAGTAAACTGGCTGAACCTGTTCTTGACATTCCTCAAGGTGAGAACTGTTGACGCGGTATCGCTGAAGGTGGGCTCATGGACGTTGACGAGCATCTGAGTGGGATAGGAGATGAACTTCTGATCGGGGTCCTCGTCATAATTGACGTCTATCTCAAGCAGCGTGGCTGCCGACTCATCGACCAGGTCGATACTGTTGTTGGAGAAACCTATCTTCTCGGTAAAGTTGTAATTACCCTTGTAAACGCCGTTGACATAGAGGTCAACCGGGATAATGTGGTTGGCCGCGGGAGTGCCGATGATGCTGGCAGCCTTCATGCCGATGGCGCTGAGCAGCAGTGAGCCATACATGTTGTTGGCCAGCAGCACCCAGTTTCTGCCTTTCTTGAGACCCAGGGGTTTAACCTTATCCTTGAATTTGAGTCTGTAAGGATTCTTCTTGTCGGGGTCGCCAGTCCAGGAGCTATGTCCACGTCCCTTGATCTGCACCGAGTCGGTCATCGAGGGGAAAATGCCCTGTCCGTCGATGATGATCTCGGCATCCAGGTAATAATCCAGGCTGGTGATGTTCTCTCCGCCCACGGTGTTGATGTCGATGCGGGGCACAGCGGTATTGCCGTCGGTGAGGAAATTGACGTGCACTGTGTATCGGCTTCCATAGGGTTGCATGGCATACGTCCCGTCGCCGATGGGCTGCAGGATGTCGTCACCCTCATATCCCACAGTGTAGATCCTGTCGTTAGCAAACGAGAAACGGTTGACGCTACTGATCTGCTCAACGTCGCCCACATGGACCAGCGCAGTCGAGTCGGACACGGTAAAAGTGGGCGTAAGCCACTTGCCGATGCCGAGGACCTCCACATTGACACTGTCGGCCGTAATGGTGCCGACGGCATCGGTAATCACCTGATAATTGAGCTTGTTGTCAATCGTGAAACTGGTGAGCACGGGCATCTCCTTGGTCAAGACGGTATCGACGTCTTTCACGCTGTGAAGCGCATAGCTGTATTGCTGGCCGTCGAGGGCGGTAATCGTCAAGTAGCCGCCCGTGGAGTTCATGCTCTGGACACAGGAATCGGGGAAGACCTGCACGTGCCCGTTGTTGAGCGTGACAAAGGTGGTGGCTGCATGGGCGACCTGGCCAAGCGACATGACCAGGGCAAAGATGAAGGCCCAAACGATGCGGCAATCAGGCCGCATGCAACTGTGGTTGGAAAGTATCGTTTTCATTTTCATTGAACTGAATTGTAGAATGAATCTTGTTAGAACACGGCAAAGGTAGTGAAAATTCCAGCAAATGCTGAATTTTCACTACCTTATTTTAATTCCGCCTCACTACAGGCGTGATTGAACTCCTTAGTTCAGGAGGATGTCGATGATGGCCGTGACGTCCTTGATGTTCACCTTGCCGTCATTGTCGGCATCGGCATTGTCAACGTTGACACCATCGGCCGAGTCGCCCAGCAGGTAATCGATGAGGGCAGTGATGTCCCTGATGGTCACCTTGCCATCTCCATCCACATCGCCAGGAAGCACTTGGGGTACCTCGGGGAACTGGATGGTGTAGAATCCCGTGCGGTCGAGCAATGCCTGGTGACCCTCGCTATAATAAATGGCGTAGACAAAGTAGTCCCATCCGTCGATGACGTTCTCGAGCTCGACAGGCACAGTGGCAGTTTCACCGGGAAGCAGAGAGACGGGCACATTCTTGGTCTGGACATTGCTGGCATAGTTATTATCGAGGTTCTTGTACAGCTTGACGGTAATGTCCTGGTTGTAGGGGGTTGTGCCCTGGTTGGTAATGGTAAACACGACGGCAAACTTGTCGCTGGTGATGATGTAGTTATTAGCGTCGGTGACATTCAGCACGCGGATGCTTGAGCTTAACGAGGCTGCGGGCATCTGATTGATGACGAAGTCATGGGTGAGGAACGGCTCGCTACCATTCTCATTCCACGACCAGGTCACCGTATAGGTGCCGGCGCTAGAGGGTGTGAACTGGAAGGGGATGTCGCCAGTCTCGCCCGGAGCCAAGCCGACGTAGCCTGCTGCCGAGAAGGTGCCGTTGACAAACATATACATCAGTCTGTTGTCCGTCTGGCCGTTGTTGGTCATGTTGACAAAGATATCGACGGGTCGACCATTGCACATGCTGCCGGTGGTAGTGACATCGTTGACGATGTAATCGCTGATGCCAGCCGAGCCATAACCCGTGACGGTACAGTTGTCGCCATTGATGGTCACCTCGATGTAATTATTGTCGGCACCGATACAGGGGCACCAGTTGTCGGCAAACAGTTCGCTATAGATGGGCACGATGCGATAAGTGCCCTCAGTGATGTTCTTGCCAAACTCCAGTTCCTTGTTTACAGTACTCGTGTAGTAGTGAGGAGGCAAATTGTTGATATAGCTGTTGTAAAGGACACTCACCAGGTTATCACCCTGGTAGAAGCCCCAGCCAAAGCTGGCAGACATCTCCTGGCTGGTGTAGTTATTGAAACGGCCTGAAACCGTCACCGTAAACGGGAAATTGCTGCCAATGCGCGAGGTGGTCATGCCATTGAGCGTGACGCTGCCTGCCGTGAACGCAAAAGGAGTCTCGCTCTCCTCGCCAGGCTCAATGCCCATGATGGCTGCTTGATTGAGGATATAACCATAGGAACCGCTGATGCTGCCAGTGCCCTGCTCGTCAGGATTCATGACATTGAGCAGAAAGTAACCATTGCTCAAGCCGTTCCAGCCCCAGTTGATGTGGAACATGCCGTTGCCGTCATAACCGTCGCAGATAAAGGCATGGCCACCTGTTCTCTTATCGCCAGAGTAGATGACGGGCCGTCCTGCGGCCAGCTCGGCATAGAGCAGGTCGTTCCAGCCCTCGGTGCTGTAGTTCTCGCGGCTCTCGATGTGGGCACTGGACTTGTAGCCAAAGTAGGTGCTGATCAGCTCAGGGATGCGAAATGACCTACCCGACGACACGCCAAGCAAGAAGTCCATCTGTAAAGCCTGGTCACAATACAGGCTGAGTGTGGCGGCGGCAACCGCGCCATCACTTGTGAGGTCGTTAGTCAGGTAGGAGTCCTGCATGACATCCCAATCAAAGCCAACAACCGGCAGTTCGGGCATAACAATTTGGTAAGTGTTGCTGGTATAAGCAGGAATGGCCTTGGAGGGGCGAACGGGCCATTGCCAGTAATACATCACCTGGGCCAGCGCAGTACCCACACAACCCACGACGGCCCGTTCACCGTTGGACATCATGGGAAGCAAGGTGTTGTAAGGGGCATTTTGTGACCACTCAGCAGTGACCAGCGGGCTGATGGACGAGCCAGCACGGTAGACAGGTGCGGATTTGGCGCCGCGGGCCAGGTCCTCGATTTGGGCGGCATAGCCATCGAGCAGATGCTGCAAAGCCTCGGGCACCTGCTGGGCATCAAAGGAGCCTCGCTCACTGTAGCCCAGGATAGCAGGAGCACGGTCATCGCCAGCGACGATGACATAGCCCGTATTGCCGTTGAACACATAGTAGGCGGCCTTTTCACCAGGCGCCGTCCCAAGACGCGACGCCTTGTGGGACATCTTCAAGCCGGTGGACGGCATAGCGCGTTCGGCCATAAAGCGTGAAGCGATGGCACGAGCCTGGGACTCATTGATAAACTCGGCCCACGCTGTGGAGGTCACCATGAGGGATAACATCAGGAGCAATAGGGTTCGATAGGTCTTCATAAACGAGAAAAGGATGTTAAAGTGTTAATAGATTTATTATTGACAGCACAAAGGTAAGGATTAATTGGCATTCCCACAATAGTGCAGCGGGAAACAAAAGGGCACGGCCCCCGAGCGATTACGGGAGCCGTGCGACTTATCGGATTAGGAAATCAAGTTCCTAAGCGTTCAAGGGGTCACCTGAGGACCTTTCTCGAGATCATGCTGCCGTCCTTGTAACGGATCACCTCGATGTTGATGCCGTCAAAGGGCGTCTCACTCTCCTGACCCATCACGTTATAGAAGCGGATGCTGTCGATCTCGACAGACTCTTGAGCGCGGATTTCACGCACAGCAGTAGAAGAGTCACTTGGCTTCATCAAGTCAAGCGGATAAACTATGTAGTACTCAGGATCTGAGCCATCAGGCTCGAGGTCACGACGCGGAGCCTTAACTGGTTCATCAACATCTTCATGGGTATATTGAATAGCCGCATGGAAGATGTAAGCGTTATTTACTACTAACGGCTCTCCACCATCATCTATACCCGGTTTACCATATTTGGGATTATTATGCTCGTCTTCAGAAATCAGTCGGTTGTAATTCCAACCACCCAAATCATCACCAGAAACCCTACTGGGTACATAGAATGCACCACTGAAGCCGAACTGGTTCACACCCTCTTCGGGACTGAAAGCGTAACTGTCGAACACATCTCCAAAGATCGTCTCACCATTGAACTTGAACTGTTTCTGACCGACCCATACGCCACACACTTGGGCAACTTCCTGATCCTTAGGGGTCATAAAGAAGTAGCGTGCGTTAGGATCCAGCACAATATGATTATCATACCAATAACATAATGCGCCCTCATCAATCTGTGTTCCAGAGGAAGACGTATTGCCTGAATGGAAATTATAGCTCATGTAGTGGTTATAACTATAATCGCTGGGGTCGTCATAGAACGTGCCTCTCCACTCCTTGGGATCCCGGACATAACCAGGATAGCCCAACGTGGTCTGTGGGGTAGTTACAGGCTTGACAACTTCAGGAAGCTTTTCAAGGACAATGATATGCTGAACCTTGGGGTAATCAAATGGAGCCTCTTCGGCATTCAAAGGTTCACCTTGGCACAAGTACCTACCCGTAATGGTACCACCTTCAATCTTGTTGTCCACAAAGGTTTGCATCGCCTCGCGCATTGCCAAGTAAGATTCAACGTTATCTTCCCAGTCTTCAAAGCCTGGAATCTGACTGAAGTCGAGCATTACCCAGTTGCTCTGATCCCATTCATCGGGTTGCCACGGGATAAAGTAATTCTCGTCAACCTCACGTTTCAGGTGGTTGCGGAGGAAGTCGCTGGGATCAACATTAACGTCCCTTTCCAGATATACATTGGAACGCTGCGGATACTGATCCTTAGCCCAGAGGTACTGCTTAGCCATCCACGTACCGATAAGCTCATCACTCACGGTCACACGGGTATCGGATGCATAAGTATCCCATTTCTCGATGTACTGCAATGTTGAGGCTTGTACGTCGAAGACAACCTTCACGATGACGTCAGATGCCGGCATCACAAAGCTGTAAGTACCGTCCTCATTTTCAACGACATCGACAGCTAAAGTTTCAGTACCATTAGTAGTAACTGTCACTGACGTTACTACATAGTCGTCATTGGGCCATACTTCAAACGTTACAGTACGGCCTGCAATAGCCGAGGGAACGACGATAATTTCACCACCATCTTCGGGCTCGCATTCTGTTTCAATCTTGAATCCTGTCTCAAAGTGGGCCGTAATGGTAACATCATTGCCTGGCATGATGAACGAGTAAGAGCCATCTATATCAGGAGTGGCTTCCACAACCTGATCTGTACCGTCGTTGGTAACAACGAGGCTAGAGGGCGCATAACCTTCTCCTGCTATTGGAACAACAATGATTGTAGAACCCTCAGCACCAGCGTTACCTACAGCACCGCCATACAACTCAAGCGAAGAACCAGTTCCATCGGGAGTGACAACAGTGGTAATGTTGTGCATCTTGGCAGGCTTATAGAGCCATGTGTTAAAGGTATAGTTTTTTTGATGTTTCATCAAGAAGCTATTATACTCGAAGTAGGAATAATTGTCAAAGAATACCTGCCATTCATCAGGATGACTACCATCCACTTCATGATCATAAAAGATATAAGCATAATGCTCAGGGGAGCCGGCACCATATGTATCAACCGACATGGTGAACGGTTTCACATCATCTTTGGAGCCAAATAATGCTAAATGACCATATTCATTATTCTCAACATTAGGCTCACGGCCAATATACCCACCTGATGTCTTAAGATAACCGACCTTGTGTAAAGTATGACCACCAGTTTCAAAGCCAGTAACATCTTCGGGCGAGAAGAAACAAGCACGACCATCAAGTTTTACATAGTCATATTCACCAGGTGTTACCCACCCAACAATATCGGTCGATGAATAGTAATTGGTAGCGGCATTAGGAGCAATGCTATTCAATACTCTGTCATATTCTCGATTGATTATAGTATAATACTCTTCCTCGACTATCTCGCTTGGATCGGTCACAATTTTGAAGATGACACCTGTCAATCCATAGTTGGCAGTCACTGTCACATTGGCCTCGGGCATGGTGAAGCTATATGAACCGTTACCATTGTCGGTCACAGTAACATCACCGCCACTGTCGCCGGTCACAGTGAGACCAGTCAGTGTCCATCCTATATTGGGCGTTACAGTGAACGTCACAGTCTCACCCGCTGCTGCAGAGGGAACCACATTATCAATCGATCCACCCTCAGGTGGTGTGCATTGAGTGATAATGTTGTACTGCTGCGCCGAGAAGTTAGCCATAATGATAATATCATCGGCAGGCATGGTGAAGGTGTAAGTACCATCGCCATTGTCGGTATAATCGATCGGCTGCGCATTGCTGTCCTTGCTGACAGTCAACGATGACAGGCTATAGCCTGCGTTGGCTTGTACCGAGAATGTTACAGTCTGGCCCTCGTTAGCAGCAGATACCACGCTGACCGAACCAGCATCCTGTGGTAACCACATGGCCTCAATGCTGTGGCTCACCGGAACAACGTTATAAACAGCCATGCCATCGACAATAATTTGGCCAATTGCAGCCGACGATTCCACCGTCGTGGTTCCCAACTCAGTTATTGTAACAGAGCCTTCCAGTTCTTGCTGGACTTCATCATTCCAGTCATTGGTGGTGCTGTAGAAGATCGCGTTCTGCTCACACGGACCACCATGATCGTCATGCATACCATACCGCTCGGCAATTGTATGCACGATAGACTGGAGATCACTCGTGATGTGCACTTCATCGCCCAATTGAACTGTAGAATTGCTCACGGGGTTAAACGACATTGTCGGATAGATCTGAGTAATCGTCATCTGATTCATGGCATGGTTTACTTTGATGCGGTAAACACCAGCATGAATCCTGAAGGACATATCATTATGATTGTTGTCACCGTATAAAGTAGCTGTCGAGCCATCACCCACATTCATATTGGGAGATGCGGCAAACAAACGGCCTTGCACTGCTCCCCAGTTGCCACCAGATACATCCCTATTCGTCCAATCGATGTTATCAGTTGCAGTGGCCAGGTTAAATAGGTTATAGGGGTCGTTTGCACTCATACCCTTGAAATAGACATCAAGGTAATACTCATCGTTTGTTTCGTCAAATGTGAACTCGGGTCCAGCAGCACACCAGGTTGTGCGTCCCATAACGGTACCGAGCAGGAACAGGTTCTGATAGAACTTGGCTGTGATTTTAACGTTACCCACGGGCATGGTAAAGTCATAAGTATTACCTGCGGCGTTTGAGTTATTCGGGTCAAGGGTAAGCGTCACAGCCTCACCAGTGGTCAAATTCTCGGCAGTAACGCTAGCGATGCGATAGCCCATGTTAGTGCCTACCCATACAGCCACATTTTCGCCAGGCATGGCATTAGCGCTGCCATAGTAGTTTACATTGTTGACATAAACGTGGCAATAACCTCCATCACTCGGGATGCACTCGGTCGTAATAGCATATCCAACAGGGATAACCGAGAATTCAGCAGTAATCGTCACTGCATTATCCGGCATCTCAAAGCTATAGGTACCGTCACTATTCTCAGTTATAGCGATTGTGCCGGTGCTACCGTCGGTATAGGTTACCGTCACGCCATTGAAGTTATAGCCCTCGTTGGTGGCAACTGAGAACGTCACCGTCTCGCCAGCTTGAGCTGAAGTGGCATCAACCGTGATGCTACCACCCTCGGGAGGCGTGCACACGGTCGAGATGTTGTGGTAACTATCGGCCAGCTTGTACAGCCATACACGTTCGTCAGAGTTATTATTGTAATTTATAATCTTAAACGAATTGGTTGCAACCTCATAACGGATGGTCCTATTAGCGGTCTTGATGGAGTCAAAGGTGCACAAGTAGTTACTTAGCCCATTGGCCGCTCCACTAATGTACATCGTGGCGCGATTATATCCGCTCAATTCGGGTGTGGTAATCACATTACCAGTAGTTCCATCATACCCGTTATAGCCGATATAGCCCACCAGCGTGTTCATGTAGGCCGATCTATAATTATTGGACGTATTCACGTCAAGGTCATCCATGCGGAAGAAGCAAGCGTTATCGTCAACACGCACCTTAGACTTGTCATCGGCACCCAGAGGCCATTCCACAATAGTTGCCCCCTGGAAAGTGCTCTCGCTCCTGCTCTTATGTTTCATTACCTTATCGTGATTCTGACTCACAATAATATAGGTAGAGCCTTCCACGATCTGGCTGCCCGAAGTCACAAGCTCGAAGATGTCGCCAATCACGCGGTCGAAGGTAGCGCTCAAGGTCACATCATTGTCAGGCATAACGAAACTGTAGGTGCCGTCACCATTGTCCGTCAGTTGCAGGACGGTGCTCTGGCCGTCCTCGCTGGTAGCAGTGATGCCAGTGAACACGTAGCCAAGGCTTGCCGTGATGCCAAAGTTGACTAAATTGCCATTGTAAGAAACGACCTGATCGTTCGTGTCAAACGTACCACTATTGAAGGTATATTCTCCGCCGTAGGTCGGGTCACACTCAGCATGGATTACGTGATAGTTGGCCTGTGCATAGTTGACCACAATGTTGACATTAGCAGCAGGCATGGTGAAGGTGTATCGGTTGCCCTGCAATGTGGTCTGAGTACAATCAATAGTAACAGGATTGTTATTGGCATCGGTAGCGGTTACCGACTGGATGGTATAGCCATCGTTAACGCTCACATAGAAGGATACATTCTCAAACTCTTGCGAGGTTTGTTGACCATTGATCTCCAGCACGCCGTCGGTCAAAGTGATTTCACCACCCTGCTCTGGAATACGCTCAGTAGTGATAATGTAGTTCTGAGCCGGCCTGTATAGATGTACACGCTGAGTTGAAGCATAGGAGTTAGTACTGGTGATATCCAGCACTTTGAAGTATTGATAGTCATTATTGTGACCTATCGCATAATTAGTATCTGTCGGCTTGTTATAATTGGCTGAATTATCGCAGAACCTGATTTTTGCAGGATAATTGTCAGCCTCTGCACCAATCTCAATCTTTACGGGGAAGAATTCGGGATAAGAGCTTATGTTTTCAAAGCTGAGCGTGTAGCCTTTTGTAGAAGCGAGTCCTCCACTCTGAGACGATGCTCGGCGCATCTTAACCGTTGAACTTCCAGTGCCCAAATACCAGGGGCGGTCTTCTACACCTGTTCCTGTTAGCAAGGTGATAATCCTCGTCTCATCATTCACGATCACCTTGTGCTTGTTGGTATTCGGAACAAATGACACCTTGGTTCGGCCTATTGTGCTGTAGGAATCGTTCATTAAAGTGCTCATCGCATAACCTTCGTCCTCGGCATTAGTAGGATAGTACTGGTTAACGATGGTGTACTTCTGACCAGCCTGCAGCTGGTCATCGTTTGTTACCAGCTCAAAGATGTCACCGGTTTCCTTCTCGAAGGTGATGTCCACCGAGCCGAAACGCACGGGCTTAGCCATGGTGGTGAACTGGATCTTGTTGGTCGTACCCGTCCAAGTACCAGTGTAGCCGCTGTGACGGTAAGTTCCTGGTTGATTGGGGTAGGTCCAGTTCTGTACAATAGAGATGGTTGAGGGACCCCAGTAGAAGCAATCCAGATTATCACTGGTGGTATTATCCACACAGTGGAACACAATCTTCTTGATGATGTACTCGGAATTGACTGAACGCACCTCGAAATACACCTGCTGGTGCTCCACCAGATAATTTGGGTTATTCATACCACTGGTGAACGTCATCATCAAACCGCTCTTGTAGCAGTAATAGACACCGTTCGACTCCTCAAACTGTCCCTCATTTCTATTGATGGTGACAGTCTGCAAGCCCGCCCATGCCGGTGGTAGTGCAAAAGCGAGCATCATTAGGAATAGTAATAACTTTTTCATCATCTTGAATTTATTTATTGGTTAGTAAAAAAATCTGTTTTAAGGTTCTGCCTTAAGTTGAGTCTTTGGGGGTACTGTCGCACCACAGACAACTATTCACTTTGCAACCTACAAAATTAATAAATAATATCGAATTAACAACAATTGATTTGCATTTTTAACAAAATACAATCAAAAAACATGAGATTTGGTATAAGCGTAATGCTCGCTGCGCTCGCAGTTTAAAGTTTAATGTTTAATGTTTAAAGTTTAAAGGGGCGGAACGATGGTATGCTCGCTGCGCTCGCAGTTTAGAGTTTAGAGTTTAAAGTTTAAAGGGGCGGAACAACTTTCTTTTTTGTCGGCAGATTAAGTGGATTAAACGGTTGACATCCGCCCCCCCGAAGCCTCTATATTATCAGTTTGTGTTTCTTGTATTTCTTGTTGTTTTATAAATAAAGTTGTTTTGTAAGAGAATGCGTTAGCCTATCAGTATAATCCGCCGGCTGGAGAGTGTATTGGGTGTGAAATATTGTTAAATCACTTGACAAGGTACCAACAATGTTGTAATTTTGCAACATCAAAATTATTGTTTTACCATTCTAAACACATTTATCACCATGAACGACATGCAATCAACCATCGAACAACGTGAGCTGTGCCAACAGCGAGACAAGGAATTCCTGGCCCTGTACTGCCCGACACTGGACGCCCTGATAGAGAAGGGCGTGCCTGAGAGCAAAGCCCGCCGTGCGGCGGCAGAGTTTACCATCGCCAACGGACATCCGCATTACCACGTGAACCACGAACGCGCCTACCGCTGCGTGTGCCATCTGCTGGCCGCCCAGGAGAAAAGAGGCTGCGGCGCCCGCACCTACCGCACTGGGGCCGAGATGGGTCTGCCCAAGAACCGCCTGCGCCGCCAGATGTGGTATGAAATCACCCAACGCGTGAGTTCGCTGATGAGTCAGGGAATGAGCGTCGAAAGCGCAATCGACCATGTGCTCACCCACTGCCGCGCGTCACGCTTCTTCTTGTCACCGGCCACTGCCATGACCAAAATCTGCCCACAAGCCCGAATCCGGGCAATGAGGTGACCCGTCCCGAAGCCCACAGTCATTCACATGACATCAATTATTCACTATTATCCATAAATCTAAACAAGTATTGCCATGAATTACAGAATTGAAATTGCCATCGACCTGGACGAAATCCAGCAAGCCATTTATACCGAGGGTACTTGGCACCCCGCCGAAAATGCCACCGCATGGGGAGTGAACAGCAGTAATGAACCCATCGTGGACCGGCGCGTGAGGGAAGGCCTTGACGACCTGCTGGCCCGCATCAGCGGCTATATCGTCAGCCAAAACATCAACTTCAATATCGAGAGCCAGAACATCCAGCTCACCGTGGGCGTGGAGCGTCGCCCGCTGCTCACCCTGGCTCGGGACCTGAAGAGCGCCATCGTTGCGGCCCTGGCCAACTACACGCTGATGTCGCTTTACGGCGACGAGGACAGCATCTATGGAACTGCGTGGCGCCTGCACCGCGCCCGCGTGCTGCTCCTGCTTTCCCGCCCATAAAAAACACAACAAAGCCACGAGGATGTGCCACAATCCCAGCCTGTAATTTTTTTATCCGTGCTACGCACGGAGAAATTAAACAAAATTTGTATAAAAATTAAACAAAAAACGATTTTTATTTTAATTTTATTTATAATTTTTGCTTAATTTCTCGGCCGTTAGGCCGATTAAAAAACCAGAGGCGAGTTGGGGCACTTCCTCGTGGCAATTGTCGTCTTTGGTATAATAAATTAGAGGGTGCCTGAGAGGAGGAGGTCGATGAGGGCGGTCACGTCCTTGATGTTAACGGCGCTGTCGCCATCAACATCGCTGTTGAGCATATTGATCTCGCCACCATCACCGAGCAGATTGTCGATCAAGGCAGTCAAGTCCCTGATGGTCACCGCTCCATCATCATCGACGTCACCAATGAGAACCTGAGGCTCAATCGGGGTCTCGTCCACGAGCTTATAGAGCCACACGCGTTGCTGGTTGTCACTACTGTAGTTGATGATGCGGAACCTATTGCCCTCGTAGTCGTAACGCACGGTCATATAGTCGCTCGACGCGCCCGACGCCTCGTTGAAGAAACGCACGAGGTAGTTGTACTCGTTGGTGCTTACAAACATTCCCGCACGGCACAGGCTGGTGCAGGCCTCACTCACAATGAGATTATTGTTACTGGTCGTCAAGTAGCCGTTGCCATAGCTCAGGAATGCGTTAGTCCTGGCTCCCGAGGTGGATCCGTGCTTAATGGTGTCGGGGTTGACGGCCAGCATCCGGATGAAGCAGGTCTCGTCGCTGACCCTCATGCGTGACTTGTCCTCATCGAGCCACTCGACGACATCGGTGCCCACAAAGGTGGCTTCACCCTGGGCATGGAACTTCATCGCCTTGTCATAATACTTGGTGGCAATCACATAGATGCCGCCCTCGACAATGCTGTCACGCGTGGTGACGAGTTCAAACACGTTACCCGTAGAGCGCTCAAACGCGGCGTTGACCGCCACATCGGCCTCGGGCATGACGAACGCGAGAACGCCATCGGTCACGGTGACATCAACGGGGTGGTCCTCGGCATCGGTAATCGTAACGGCAACGCACTGCCAGCCCACATTAGGCTTGGTGGTGACGGTTACGGTCTCGCCAGGCTTCACCTTGCAGTTGACAATGGGGCCGCCAAGCTTGACGGAGCCGCCCTGGACGGGTGCACTGGTTGCAGTCACACTATAACGGGTGACGGGTGTGACAGGCTCACCGCTGAGATTGATCGTGTACCAGCGTGTACCGGTGCCCACGGTCTCTCCACTGCTGTAGTAGTAAAGGTAGCAGAAGTAGCGCCAGCCGTCCACCAGGTCATGGTCGAAGTCGAACTGCAAACTTGCCGACTCGTCTGGAGCAAGAACGAGATGCTGCGTCTGGTTCTGGAGCTCGGTGCCCACGTTGGTATCACTGTTGTTGATGCGGTAGAGACGCACCGAGAAATCCTCGTTATAGGTTGTTGTGCCCGTGTTGGTCACATCGGCAATGATGGTGTAATGGTCGGCGGTGATGATGCGGTTATCCTCGTCGGTGATGCCCAGGATGCGATAGGACACGTCGAGGGTTGCCGCGGGCATAGTGCTGATGGTCACCTTGTGGGTATAGAACGGTGAAGAGCCGTCCTCGTTGAGCGAGAAAGTGAGCGTCTTGCTGCCAGCCGTGGCGGGCGTGAAGCGGTAAACCACGTCACCCGACTCGCCAGCGGCGATATTAGCCAGGCCCATCGCGTTGAAGGTGCCGTCCACAAACATATATATAAGGTCATTGGTCGAGGTGCCCGCGTTCTTGAGGTTAAGGTTAACCGTGACGGGCTTGCCGTGGTTAAGCGTGCCCTCGGTGGTGAGGCTGTTGACCGTGTATTTGGCCAACGAGCCAGCAGTACCATAACCCTTGATGGAACAGGAATAAGTGCCATTAAACGTCACCTCGATATAGTTCACATCCGAGCCGATGCAGGGACGGTAATCCTCACTGGGGTAGATGGAATAAATGGGCAAGATGCGGTAAGTGCCCTCGGTGATGCCGGCGCCGAAATTCAACGTGCGGCTGGATACCGTGACATACTCTCCATTGCCCAGAGCGCTGGTAGTATAGCGAATAAACAGCACGTCAACCAGCTGGCCATCGGAGTTATACAGACCCCATCCCTGACGGAACTGGGAAGTGACATTGGTGTTGTTTACAAACTTGCCCGACACCTGTACCGAAAAGTTGCTCGACGCAGCGCTGCGTGTCGTGTTGGGAGAACTCATGGACAAATTCTCAAATGTGAAAGCCGCCTCGCCGTCGGTACCGTCCAGATCGGGCTCGATGCCGATGGCTGCACCCTGACCCTTGACGTAGCCGTAGGCTCCAGCCGCACTGCCAATGCCCTCGGCACTGGGATTGAGCAGGTTGAGCAGGAAGTAGCCGTTGCTCTTGCCGTTCCAGCCCCAGTTGATGTGGAAAAGACCGTCGCCATCATAGCCGTCGCAGACAAAGGCGTGGCCCGCCGATTGCTTGTTGCCGCCATAGGCCACGGGGCGCCCAGCAGCCAACTCGGCATAGATGAGATCCTCCCAACCCTCGGTACTGAAGTTCTCACGGTAGACGTAATGGGCTGAATTCTTGTAGCCGAAGAACTCGATGAGCGTAGCCGGAATCTTGCGCGTATAGCTGTTGGTCGCGGTGAGGCCGAAGCTGGACTGCAACGCCGACGTGCTGTAAAGCATCAGGTTGGCAACAGCCATGCACTCGGTACTGGTGCTGTCGTTCACATAATAGGTATTCTGCATGTTCTCCCAATCAAAGTCGATGGGAGAAAGTGCCGGAATGGATGTCTCATAGGTGCGGCCACTGTAGGACGTGTAAGCCGGGATGGTCTTGGAAGCACGCGCAGGATACTGCCAGAAGGACATGACCTGAGCCATAGCCACCGCCACACAGCCCACATAGGCATGGTCGTTGCTGCTGCCGGGCACATGGGGCAACAAGACGTTATAGGGCAAACCCTGGCCCCAATTCACACCGAGCAGCGGTGCGATAGCGTCGCGAGATGAGGTGCGCACATCGGGTTTGGCACCAGCGACGATAGCCTCGATCTGAGCAGAATAGCTATCGAGCCATTCCTGCATGGTGACGGGAATATCCTGGGGGTCAAAAACACCTGTGTCGCTATACCCAAGCACAAGGGGCACCCGATCGTCACCGGCAATGATGACATAACCGCGTGAAGCGGAATTGAACACATAATAAGCGGCCTGATTATCGCTCGTGGGTGCGGCACCCCGCAACAGCGCCTTGTGGGCGGTCTTGAGAGAGGTCGACGGGATTGAACGCTGTGCCATAAATCGGGCAGCTAAGTTTCTCGCCTGGCTCTCGCTGATGGTTGCCGCCCATGCGGTACCCATCACGGCCAAGCACACAAGTAAGATAAAACCTCTAATTCTATTCATTATCTTGGCGGATATTAAAAGGTGATTAATTGCTGGAAAAGTGCAAAGATAGTCAAAATCGGTGACACTTTCCAAATTTACAGCACAAATGGCTTGGTAAATATAAGGAAATGATGTAATTTTGTAGCAATTATGAACCGACGAGAAATGATCAAGAAGACAGGGGCAGCAGCCGTGGGTGCCACAGTTCTGGGCTTCCCCATGGGCTCAATGGCCCAAGAGAACAGCAACAGTAACAACCCGACGACCAAGAAACGGCTCAAGGTGCTGGCCATCGGTGCACATCCCGATGACCCCGAGACGTGCTGCGGCGGGACCATGTGCCTGCTGACAGAAGCGGGCCACGATGTGGTGTGTGTCTATCTCACGCGCGGCGAGGCCGGCATTGCTGGCAAGAGCCACAGCGAGGCGGCTGCCATCCGGGTCGTGGAGAGCGAGAATGCCTGCAAGGTAACAGGAGCGCGCCACATCTTCATGAGCCAGGTGGACGGCAATACCGAGGTGAACCTGGAGCGTTACAAGGAGATGCGCGAACTTATCGACCGCGAGAACCCCGACATCGTGATGACCCACTGGCCACTCGACGGGCACCGCGACCACGCCATCTGCGGCATCCTCGTGATGGATGCCTGGCGGCGGCTGGACCGTCGTTTCAAGCTCTTCTACTTCGAGGCCATGTCAGGTACCCAGAGCCAGATGTTCCATCCCACCCACTGGGTCAACATCGAGGCCGTGCTGGAACGCAAGCACGAAGCATGCAACTGCCATGTGAGCCAGGGAATGGATGACATCTACCACTGGCACAAGACGATGGAGCACTTCCGCGGCCTCGAGTGCCGCTGCGAAGCCGCCGAGGCCTTTGTCCAGCACTGCGACGCCCTTCCCACCTTGCCGTAACCATCAGCCAACAAGATCCATTAAAAAACTGTGACAAAGAGAACCGTCCCCTTTGTCACAGTTTTAGTATTGCGATGTGTAATCTTCTTTTAGAAGGTGAAGCTGGCGCCACCCATGACACCGATGCGCTGGGCACCCATGCCGTAGAGGATGTCGTAGCGGCGGTTCAACAGGTTGTGGGCCTGCAACCAGAGGCTGATGTTGCTGTTCAGGCGGTAGTTGGCTCCGGCATGCAGATTTATGACGTCACCCATGTTGACGAAATTGTAACCATCCTTGAATTGAGAATTGCTGGACTCAAGTCCAAAGAAAGGTCCGAACAGGGCCATGCGGCCACCGCGGTACTCAAGACCCAAGTTGACCGAGAGAGGCTTCAAGGGGTTAACCTTGATATCGATGTTAGCGACAGTGGAGGCGCGGTCCACACCCAACTTGTAACCATTGTAGCGCTTATCGGAGAGATAGAGCTCATTGTCGTGAGGCGCATGCTTAACAGACGCTGTGGCCTCGATGAGCTTACGGTACTTATAGGTTACCTCGGCATTGATGTAGTAGCCACGACTGTCGATGACGTTGTAGTTTGACATGAAGGCGTTGTCAAGAGCACAATATACAGGAAAATCAGTGTAGATGATACCCGGCTCGTCCTTGACGATGCCATAACCAAGCGAGAGCTTGGCGCTCAAGCCCTGGAACGGACCGATCTTGAGACCTGCTTCGGCATCAATCGGGGTATATACACTACCATAGAGCAGCAGCGGGTTGTCGTAGCGGTAGTTGACAAAGTGCTTGCCCTGACGATAACCGAGGACCTTGCCACCCAGCGCATTGGCAAACAGTGAGAAACCGTTGACCAACGCCAGATTGAAGCGGACATTGGGTGAGAGACGGAATTTGGCACCGTCGCTGAAGCAGATGTGACCGTTCAGACCCAACTGAAGCTTGAACATGTCACCACGGATGGTGTAAGTGGGTGATAGCGTGATCATTCCCACCTCGTCAAACAGGTCGAATTCTTTGTTTGACCTGGCCTTGGCACCACGACGCAGGTACTCACCCTTGATGCCCAGGGCCGCTGTGGTCAACTCGGTCAAGTCATAAGAACCCTCCAGATTGATGATGCCCCAATTGTCATGAGCACCTTTCTTATAGATGTCGTTGAAAGGCTTGTCATGGCTGGCGTGCCCATACTGGAGGCCGACGCTGTAGTCCAAGGGATTATCACGCAGCATGAACTGGCTTTTCCAGCCCGCATTCACGTTGATGTTGAAGAAAGTCTGTTTCTCGGTGTCCCAGTTATAGGAAGGACGATAAACATCATAGGGAATGTAAACATCAGGTTCCGGGTTGGCAACCATCCTGTTCCAGCCGCCATAGTAGTTGTAGATGTCGATGTGGGATATCAGACCCAAGCTAAGGGTACCCTTGCCCAAGTCACGGCTATAGTCCACACCCAGGGTATTGTCATTAAACTTCTGCTTATTGCGGTTCTCGGGCAGAGTGACCACCTTGGAGGAATTCTTGCCGTCCCATGTGCTGTTGTGATTAAACCACAAGCCCAGTTTCTCACGTTCCTCTTCCAGAATGCGATAACCGAAGTCCACAAGGAAGTTGGCCTGGGTACCGCCTCCCACTGTGAAGTAGCCGCGCTTGTCGCTGAAGTTGTGCGCTGTGCGGTAGCCGTAGGGTAACAGCGTGGGAATCGAGGTAGGAACCTCGATGGGCGTCGTGAGATCACTGTAGCCCAGCTGGGTCTTTGGCCCAGTGGCAGCGGGTTTCTTGACCTTGGGCAGTTCGTTCTTCTTGACCGCCTTCTTCTCGAGGGGCGCGATGTCCTTTTCGAGGGTAATCTCCTTGTTCAGGTTCTGCTTGTTGTCCTGGGCCCATGCCCCGTTGAGGGCAAACGCGGCCAGCATCATGGCTATATATATCTTCTTCATATTATTTAATGTGTATTGGCTGTGTGGGTGGATTAATTCTTGCTCTTGGTGCTCTTGGTACTCTTAGCGCCTTTCTTCTTGCCGTTGTCGGTACTGGAGTTGGTCGTGGAGTTGGCATTGCCGCCCTTCCACTTGTTCAGGCGGGAGTCAATCTCGTTGAAGATTTCCTTCTCCTTACCGGGATAGTTGCTCTTGAGGCTCTGCAAGTACTCGCGTGCCTGGCCTACGTCACCCCTCTTGTAATATACGTCGGCAAGGGTCAGGAAGCTCTTGGCCAGCCAGTAGTTGTGGGGCGTGCCAGCGTCGATGAGGGCATTGATGGTCTGCTCAGCACCATTGAAATTGCCCATCTCGTACTGCATGCGCGACAGCTCGTAGGAGGCTTGTGCGCCATACTCGCTATTGGGATCCTTGGCCAGGGTGCGGAAGGCCGTCTCGGCATCCTTGGTATTACCCATCTGGGCATAGGACATGGCGCGGTCGAGGGTCACTTCCTTCTCCTCGTTGGCGGTGAGGCCGCCACGGTCAAGCAATGTGCTGGCGATGGACTGTACCTGTTTCCAGTCGCCCATCTGCTTAGCCACACGCATGGCGCCCAACTGGGCCAACGTGCGGTTGTCATCGCTGGTGGAGCGGTCGGCCAGTTCCTTGTAACTCTGCAACGCCTCCTCATACTTGCCCTGGCGAGCAAGAATATCACTGCGCATGGCGAGCGCATCCTGGGCATAGGAAGCATCGCCACCGCCCTTAAGCGCCTCGTCGATAGCACTCATGGCCTCGTTGTAATTACCCTTGCCGTAGTGGTAGCGGGCAATGTAGTACTTGGCCTTGGCGACATAAGCGCCATTGGGATAGTCCTTGATGTACTGCTGAATCTTGTCAATCGAGGGCTTGTCGCTGATGGCAACCTTCTCGGCAGCCTCAAAGGTGAGTCTCTCGACCTCATTGACGTCGATTTTGGGCGCATTGGGCACGCTGTTCAGGAACTTGCCGAACTCGGCGAGCTGTCCACGGTCGGCATAGATGAGTTTCATATCCTCGGCTGCAGCCTGGGCCTCATCGCTGGTGGGATACTGCTTGATGACCTTCTTGTAGGCTTCGATGGCAGCGTCTTCATTGCCGATGCTCTTATTGACCAGGGCAGTCTGGAGCAGGCCCTTGCGTGCCTCTACACTGCGGGGATAGTTCTTGAGCAGTGCGGCATAGGTGTCGAGCGCTTCATTATTCTTGCCGAGCAGCGCCTGGGCGTTGCCCTTCTCAAGCATGGCCTGGGGAGCCAAGTCGCTCTTGGGATAGGTCTTGATCAGCTCGTCCATCTGCTTGATTTCGTCGTTGTACTGCTTGTTGAGTCCCATCATGATGCCCTTCTGGTACATCGAGTAGTCACCACTGGTGTTCTTGTCCAGTTTCAGCGCCTGGTCATAGGAAGACTGCGCGCCGCTGAAATCACGCAAGTAGTACTGTGCCTGACCCAAGCCTTGATAGGCGCTCGCGGACAAATCACTTGAAAGCTGCTTGCTGGATATAGCGTTCTGGAAGGCCGTCTTGGCCTCAGCATAACGATTTTGGTTCAAGAGGCTGTAACCCAGATTGTACTGGGCCAGGCCATAGTTCTCATCACTCTTGCTAGCGCTCTTGACGTACTCCTGCTGATACTTGGCGGCATCCTTGTAGTTGCCGGCACGGTACTGGGTCTCGGCAAGCCACAGTCGGCTCTCATTGAGGGCCGTCTTGTCATAGTCACCCACGGCAATAGCCTGCTTGAAGTAGTCGGCAGCATCGTTGTTGCGGTTATTGGCCAGAGCCTGTACACCTAAATTATAAAGGATGTTCTGCTTGGCCTTGAGTACCTTGGCACCAGGCTTCTTGATGCGGTTGATGCTCGTGAGGGCGCGCTGATAATCGGTGGTGCTCATGTAAGCATCCACCAGGTAGCCCTCCACATTATCTTTATAGCGTGAGTTGGGATACTCGTTCAAGAAGTCCTCAAACAGGTCGATGCTCTTGTCGAACGGGGTGCGGGCACCCTTGCTCAGGCCGACGGCATAGTTATAATAGGCAGTCTCCTTGACGTTGCGGTCGCAATCCATCATCGCTGCCTGCTGGAAAGCCATGTTGGCGCCGTTCAAGTCATGAAGCTGACGCTTGGCCTGGCCCATATACAGATAGGCACTCTGGGCGAGGGCGTCGCTACCGTCGGTGACATTTAACATGTCATTGACCACGGCCTGATAGTTACCGTCGCGATAATCGAGCACACCCATCGTGTAGGCTGCGGTGCGGTAAGGCTCACCCTCGGGATTGTCAAGGTAACGGCGCAGGAAGACGCGGGCCTGGGTGTCATTGCCCAGGTGGTAGTAACTCTCACCCACGAGCCTGTTGAGCTCGGCGTCAAAGTAGTCATTCATGTGGGCATCGAGCAACTGCATTCCGTTGTCGATCACCTGGCGGTAATGCTTATTGTGATAATCGATCTGAGTGAGGTGGTACTGGGACTGATAGCCCAACTCGCTGTCCTGAGGGATGCGCTCGAAGCGCTCACGTGCGGCCTCGTAGTCACCCTGGGCATATTCGATATAAGCCTTATAGAATTCTGTGGCACCACCGTACCTGCGGCTCTTTTCCAGCTCGTAATACTGGCGCTCGGCTTCACGGTAGTTGCCCAATCGCAGGTTACTGTAGGCCCGACGGTAGAGCAGGTCCTCATCGCTATCCAGATCAAGCGCGCGGTTACGCACCATCGAGTAGCTCAACAGGGCACTTTCCCACTGGCCACGGTAGAAGTAGTAGTTACCCACCTTCAATTGCGCCTCCATTGCGAGTGGCGATGCCGGATACTGCTCGATGAACTGCATCAGGGCATCAACGCTGGAATCATCACCACGCTCAAACTTGCTCAGGGCGATGTAGTAATCGGCCTGCTCACGCATTGACGCGTCGTTGGGCAACCGCTTCATGTGCTCGAGCTGGTCGATAGCGCCCACATAGTTGCGGGACTCATACATCAGCCTGCCTCGCTCGAGATAACCGGCGGCCTCACTTGACATCACGCCAGGCTGAGCGGCAGCCACCATAGGAGCCGCCACAAGCGCTGACAACAAGACTTTATTAATCTTCTTCATATATCGTTATTTAGTTATTTTCCTGATAGTTAACGCGCAAACTCGGGGCGCGCTCTGCCGTTCACATTAATATTAACCGCAAATTTAACAATAAATTGTCAACCCACCCCACCCTAACGTCTAAAATAATGCTAAAATCGCCTAAAATTATCATAGCGCCACAGACAGCCCCAACAGGACGAAAACAGAAAAAAGGAAGAAAAAATGCCAACTTTTTTGTCAGTATGCAAAAAATAACTACTTTTGCGTGTTTATTTGGCGAAAAGCCCTAAAAAAGAACGAAATAACGTAATAAAAATAATTGTAAATGGCTACATTAGAGAAAATTAGGCAAAGGAAAAAGATCCTTGCCATCGTAATCGGTGCCGCATTGCTCGCCTTCATTATTGAGGTAGGTATCGAGGCCATCGGTCGTTCCGGTGGTAACAGCGCAGCCGCAAAAGTCGGCAATGAGAAAATTGACATTATGGCATTCCAGCGCCGCGTGGAGCAGGAAGCCGCTAACGACCAGCAGGAGAACAACCAGCAGCAGGTTGACGGCGCATTGCGTCAGCAGCAGGTGCTGGACGAGATGATCAACGAGAAGCTCCTCGACCAGGAGTATGACAAGTTGGGCATCTTCGTTAGCGACGAGGAGATCAGCCAGCTGATGATTGGCAAGAATCCCGCCCCCGCAGTGATGCAGTTCGCCCAGCAGGTTGGCGCCAAGTCACCTGCCGACCTATATGACTTCATCATGAACCCCGGCAAGCAGGGTGTTCAGGAGGCTCAGGTAGCAGAATTGCGCAACCAGTGGATTAAGCTGAAAGAGGACATCACCAAGCAATACAAGTTCGCCAAGCTGCAGAACCTGATGGCAGGCTGTATGCAGGCCAACGATCTGGATCGTGCCCAGATGGCTGAGGATGAGGCCATGACCAACGTGGTAACGTTCGCCAAGAAGGACTACTCGACTCTTGCCGATGACAAGTATCCCGTGAGCGACGAGGAACTCAAGGCCGAATGGGAGAAGCTCAAACCCATGTTCAAGGTTGATGATGAGATTCGCACCATCCATTACATTGCTGTGAACATTGATCCCAGCCAGGAGGATATTGCAGCCGCCAACAAGGTTGCTGACGCTGCCTATATCGCCCTGCAGAAGGGTCGTGGTGTTGACTCGGTTCGCCTGTTGGGTACCGTTCAGGTCGACACTGCCAAGATGCTGCAGAAGGAGCTTCCCGCCAAGGTGCGCGACTTCTTTGCCAGCGCCGAGGTGGGCACCACCCGTCGCGACAGCACCGTGGGCAACCACCACGTGATGTACAAACTCATCAACAAGCAGGTGAGCCTCGACTCTGTTGACCTGGGTTATGTGGTTATCCAAGGTGATGCCAAGACCCAGAAGGCCGTTCTCGACCAGCTCAATGCCGGCAAGACCCTTGATGACATCAAGAAGGCTTATCCCCAGAAGGCTGACGGTAAGACCAGCGAGTGGCAGCGCATTTTCAACGCTCCCGACTCGATGAAGACCAAGATTGCCAACGCCACTCCCGGTGTTTACTTCACCTATATGAACAACGACCAGGGCGCTACCCTGCTCAAGGTGAACGACAAGAAGGCTGCCAAGACGTTCTACACGCTGGCAACCGTTACCTATGACGCCTATGCAAGCACCAAGACCAGTGAGGACCTGCGCGACAAGTTCCAGGCGTTCCTGAACAAGAACAAGACCTTGAAGGAATTTGAGGATAACGCAGCCAAGGCTGGTTACAATGCCGTTGAGATGACCATTAGCCCCAGCACCGCACAGCTCGGTCTCGGCATGTTTGGCCAGGGCGGTATCAAGGAGACCCGCAAGGCTATCAAGTGGGCGTTTGACAACAAGAAGGGTGACGTTTCTCCCATCTTCAGCGACAACAATGAAGTGCTGGTAGCAGTCGCTATCGACGATATTTATAAGGACGGCTATCTGCCCTACAACTTCTCTCAGGGTAAGGATATGCTCACCCAGCGCGTGCGCAACAACAAGAAGGGTGACGACCTGGTGAAGCAGTATCAGGGCAAGGCTAACGACGTGAACGGCTATGCATCCCTCATGGGTGTCAAGGTTGATACCGCCAACGTGGTATTCACCGCAGGTCTTCCCGCAATTGAGAACAAGATTATCGGCCGTATCTGCGGTAGCAAGCAGGGTGCCCTGCAGGGTCCTGTCAAGGGTGAAAACGCTGTTTATGTTTACCAGATCGTTAAGCAGGAGAAGGCTGAGCGCAAGCCCACCAAGGAAGAGCTTGACAACCGCTACTCACAGAGCCGCGGTGCCCAGGTCTATGCTAACCCGCGTAACATCTATCAGATCCTCACCAAGGCTACCAAGGTGAAGAAACACCTCATCGATTTCTTCTAATTCAGATAGAAACGACACATCCAAATCCCGCAAGAAATCCTCTTGCGGGATTTGTTTTTTGCGGAAAATCACATTTTTATAGATTTGTCAACCCATTAATTCAAAAAAATGACCTATCTTTGGAGGTTAAACCAAAACATCACTATTTTTTCATGTCAACAATTAACGAGAGACAGGACGAAATCATTGAGGAATTTGAGGGTCTGGACGATTGGATGGACCGCTACAGTGTCATCATCGACATGGGCAATGCCATGCCCGCACTGGACGAGCAGTACAAGACGGCCGATAACCTGATTGACGGTTGCCAGAGCCGCGTGTGGCTCCAAGCTGACTGCATCGATGGCAAGATGCGCCTGCAGGCCGACAGCGACGCCATCATCGTCAAGGGCATCATCTCGATGCTCGTGCGAGTGCTCGACGGTGCCACGCCCCAGGAGGTGCTTGACGCCGACCTCTACTTCATTGAGCGCATCGGATTGCGTGACCACCTCTCGCCCACCCGCAGCAACGGCCTGCTGGCAATGATCAAGCAACTCCGCGCCTATGCCATCGCCTTCCAGGCACGCGACCATGGTGGCTGCTGAAACGACAACAATACATTA